>NZ_CAJMZH010000002.1:0-666851 GCF_905220285.1 Paraburkholderia sp. J94
TATCAAGAACGATTCGGGCAGCCAGCTCGGCAACGCGCAGAACACGGTCTACGAAACGAACGTGTTCGAGAAGTACGGCGACGAAGCCGATGCGGAGATTGCGCGGATTATTTCGCAGAACGCGGGCGTGAAGACGGCAGACAAGCGCGCCGAGTGAGGGCGTGCGAGTGGAGATGCAACTAACTGCCAGAGCCTTCCGCGACCTGGATACGCCGGTTCCCGGCGCACAGTCTGAGCGCTAACAGGGTGTGAGGCTCGAAGCAGTGCATCTTATTGTCGAAACCCGGTTGCACGCATTCGCACCGGCCGCTTAAAACGGCTGGTTTGCGAACATCGTTCGGATAACCAGGTATTGTTCAAAAGCCTCCTGAAAACAGGAGGCTTTTGTTCGACTGGCGAAAGCAGCAGAGTGTCTGCTTAACGGCTTACCGGATTTCCGGCTCGGACGAACGGATCAGTGTCCGTGCGCTTCGCGGAAACCGGCGTCATGCTCGAATCGATCGGCACGTCTACCGGACTGGAATCCGGCCGAAACGATAAACAGGACTCCTGCAAACGGCCAGGAGAACGTCGCCAGCACGAAGCAGAACCAGAAAGCGTCTTGAGGAGGGTACGCGGGGAGTGCCCATGACAGGCAGGCAGCTGGCAACAGCAACATACACAGCGCCGACCGATTGAGGAAAACGGCGACCTTTGCGTTCTTGAGCGTTTCTGCGTGCATGCCTGTCTCCATTTGAAGTGGCACTGGGACATAGAGTCGCACGATGGCAATCCAATGAAAACTTGGTGAAAGCCCTGAGGTAATTTCACTGAAAATCGACGTGGATTAGCCGAAATTGCGGGGATTTGATGGGGTCAAGACGCTTGAAAGGCGTTGTGCGAAGCCGCATGAAAAGCCTGGATTCCAGGCCGTAAATGAATGAAAACGGAACGGCGAGAAACGAAAAATGAGCGCAATCGCTAATAGCGTTAAGATGCGCGCTCGACTCCGAAGTCTTTCAGGCTCAATCGCAGACTCATTCTCGCGCCATGCCCCAATATCTCGACGCTGCCGCATTCATCGAACTCGCCCAACGCGCGGAACAGACTCAAGCCTCCGTGTGCGTCTGCACAAAAACGCCGCTCGATGGCTGGCAAACGCAGCCGCTTTCGCTCGACGAGCGCCAACTCGAACAGATCGGCACGCTCGCGTTGCAGGATGAGGCCGAACCCACATTCGCCGAACATTTGCCCGGAAATCTCGGCTATTGGTCCGAGGAAGCGCCGATTGCACCGCGCTACTTTCCGTATAACCGCTGCGGTGTGTGGAAATGCACGCAGTGCGGCCGGCTTTATCTGCGATATACGGAAGGCGGCGGCTATTTCGTCGATCAGCGTATTCGCGCGGTAAAGGCGGCGTTGATCGAAGACGTGCCGCTTTAAAACCGCCACAGCCAGATTCAGGCAGATTCAGAAGGATTCGGCGCGATTCGGTCGATCCGGCCACTTGCCGTTATGCTGTCCGGCGTCGGGCGCGCATGTCGCGTCCCGGCTCACCCCCTTCATCACCAGACCAGCGCATGGGTATCCGGGAACTCGCCAAGGAATTGAAGCTGTCCGTCTCGACCGTGTCGCGCGCCTTGAACGACAGCGACGAGGTCAGCGACGAAACACGCGAGCGCGTGCGCGCCGCCGCGCTCGAACACAGCTATGCGCCGAGCAAGTCGGCGGCGAGCTTGCGGCGCGGGCGGCTTGACATCGTCGGCTTGATGCTGCCGGTGCGGCGCGAGGAAGAGACCTATACGCACGGCATTTTCATGCGCCTGGCCGACGGTCTCCAGTCGGTGCTCTCGCGCCATGGGATGGACCTCGTGATGTACTCGAGCGCCTCATGGGACGACGAGTGCGCGCGGCTGCGGCGCATCGTCGACCGGCGGCATGTCGATGGCGTGATTCTCGCGGGCACGCGGCGCCACGACGAACGGCTCGATTACGTCGCGAGCCGTCATTTTCCGTTCGTCGCGCTGGGCCGCAGCGAGTCGGGCGGCGAGCACGCCTGGGTCGACCTCGATTTCGAAACGGCGGTGGCGGCCTGCGTCGCGCAACTCGTCGCGCGCGGGCATCGGCGTATCGCGCTGGCGATTCCGGGCGGCGATGCGATGCAGGCGCACATCTACCTGCGCGCCTGGCAGCAGGCGATGAAGCAGCACGGACTCGCGGTGCCCGAGGGTTTCGTGCAGCGTAACGAGCTGTCCGAGCGCGGCGGCTATCTCGCGACCGGCGCGCTGCTGGCGCTGGCAAACCCGCCCGACGCGCTGATGTTCCAGAGCGACTGCATGGCGATCGGCGCCTATCGCAAACTGCACGAAACGGGCATGACGCCGGGCCGCGATCTGGCGATCTCGGGCGGCGTGCTGGCCGGCGAGGTGTCCGACTACCTCGCGCCGCGCCTGTCCGGCTTCACGCTCGATGCCTATGCGCTGGGCGAGCGCCTCGCGCAGGCGCTGCTGGCTCAGCTTCCCGACTTCGCGTCCACGTATCCCGCCGCGCGCGAGCCGCAGTTGTGGCCGCTGACCCTGCGCGATCGCGACGACGACGCCCCCGTGCCGACGTCCTCCGGCCGCTGAGCCGCTTCATCGCACCTTCGCGCGGCTCGCTTTCGCACCGAGCCATCGCGCATCATCGACATTGTTTTTTCCGCGATTCGCCTTTGCGATTTTCGCAGCCAGCTTGACAGCGTCGGGCCCAGACGCAACTATCTGCCTGTTCCCGGAAACGTTTCCGGGAACGCAGCACGATTACCGCAGCAAGACGCATGCACGGCCAGGCCGGCCGAACGAGACGGCTCCCGCACAGAACCGGAAAGAGCCTCGAACACAGCGCGATTCAGACGCGCGAAAACGGAGACAGCATGAAGAAGCTACTGGCCGCCTCGGCGGCGATCGGTTTGGCATTGTCGCTTTCCTGCGCGCCGCTGCACGCGGCGTCGCTGTCGGTCTGGGCCGTCGACGAGCCCGACGACTACACCGCGAAAATGGCGCAGGAGTTCGCGAAGCTGCACCCGGACGTTCACGTGCAGATCCGCAAGGTGGGCTTCGCGGCGCTCAACGACGAAACCATGCGCGCCGTGATGTCGGGCAACATGCCGGACGTCGTGCCGATCGACAACCCGAACACGGCGATGTTCGCTTCGAAGAATGCGCTGCTCGATCTCGGTCCTTACCTCGCGAAGTCGAAGGTCATCGACGCGAAGCAGATCTTCCCCGGACCCCTTAAAAACGCGAGCTGGAACGGCAAGATCTATGCGATTCCGCGCGGCACGAACACGCTCGCGCTCTACTACAACAAGGACATGTTCAAGGCCGCCGGGCTCGATCCCGAGCATCCGCCGCAAACCTGGGACGAGCTTTACACCGATGCGCAGAAGCTGACCGACGCGAAAAAAGGCGTGTACGGTCTCGCGTTTTCCGCGATCAACACGGAAGAGGGCGTGTTCCAGTTCCTGCCGTTCGTGCAGGCCGCGGGTGCCGACTGGGACCGCATGAGCGATCCGGGCGCGGTGCGCGCGGTCGCCTTCTGGCAGAAGCTGCTGGACAGCAAGGTGGCGTCGCCCGATACGCTCACGCATAGCCAGTCGGAGGCGGCGGCCACGTTCATCAACGGCAACGCCGCGATGGACATCGACGGCCCGTGGGAACTGGGCGCGGTCGACAAGGGCGCGAAGTTCAAGTGGGGCGTGGCGCTGCTGCCGGCCGAGAAGGCAGGCGGTCCGCGCGCGTCGGCGCTCGGCGAGCAGAATCACGCGGTCCTGCGCGGCGCGAAGGATCCGGCCACGGCGTTCCAGTTCCTCGAATACATGTATGCGCAGCGCGGGCGCAACTGGAACGACTTCGGTATGCTGCCGCCTTCGCGCGACACCAACACGCCGAATCCGAAGTGGCCGCAGGCCTATCAGGTCTTCAACGAGCAGATGCAGTACGCGCGCCCGCGTGGACCGAATCCGCAATGGCCGAAAATCTCGAAGTCGATTTCCGATGCGGTTCAGTCCGTGCTGACGCACCAGGCAACGCCGCAACAGGCCATGAACGCCGACGCACAAGCCGTTCAAGCCTCGCTTAAGTAAGTCATCCGAAATAAAGTCTGCAAGCCGTTGGCCGGAGGACGCCCATCGTCCTTCGTCCGACGCGCCGCCTTTGAGCGATCAACGCCATGAACACACTCTTGCGCCGTGCTCCGCGCGAGCCGGCTTCGGGCCTGCTGCGCCGCTTTCCGCGCGCCCATGCCTTCGAGATTTCGCTGGCCGTGTTCGCGCTGCTGTATCTGCTGGTGTTTGCCGGGCTGCCGCTCGTCTACAACATCGTGCTCTCGTTTCAGCAAGTCGATCTGATGGAGCCGGCCACGCTGCTGCGTCCGTTCGTCGGACTCGCGAATTACCGCGACGTGTTCAGCCGCCCGGAAATGCATCAGGTTATCGTGAATACGGTGCTGTTCGTCGGGCTTTCGCTCTTGTTTCAGGTGCTGATCGGCTTCGCGCTCGCGTTGCTGTTCGCGCAGGATTTTCCGTTCGCGAGCCTGATGCGCGGCCTGTTTCTCGCGGGCTGGATCATGCCGGGCCTCGTGGTGGGCGTGATCTGGAAGCTGATTTTCGCGGGCGATTACGGCGTGCTCAATCACGTGCTGATGCAACTGCATGTGCTGGACGAGAAAATATTCTGGCTCTCCGATCCGCATTGGTCGCTCTACGCCGTGATCGCGGCGAACGTGTGGCTCGGCGTGCCGTTCAACATGCTGCTGCTGTCGGTCGGACTCGCGGCCATTCCGAAGGACCTTTACGAAGCCGCCGAACTCGATGGTGCGAACGCGCTGCAACGCTTCACCGGTATCACCTTGCCGATGATGAAGGCGACGCTCGGCGCCGTGATCGCGCTGGGCGCCATCATGACGATGCAGCAATTCGATCTGATCGCGGCGCTCACCCAGGGCGGCCCGGCCAATTCGTCGCTGGTCGCGCAGTACTGGTCGTGGCAGCTTTCGTTGCAGACCTTCGAGGTGTCGGCGGGTTCGGCGGTCGCCACGGTGATGCTGCTGCTCGTGCTGGTGGTCGCGGTGATCTACGTGCGCTCGACGCGCAACGAAAGGATGGTCTGACATGAAGCGCTACGTGCTGTTTTTCATCGCGCTGTCTGTCACCGTGGTCTATTTGTTTCCGCTGTACTGGATGTACATCACGGCGTTCAAGAACGCGAGCGAGATGTTCCAGTATCCGCCCACGTTCTGGCCGCAGCATTGGCAATCGCACGTGTGGCAGGTGTTCAGCGAGAGCCACATGGGCAACTTCCTCTGGAACTCGTTCGTGACCGCGTGCGGCACCGTGGCCGTCACGGTGTTCGTCGGAACCGGCGCGGCCTACGCGCTCGCCTTCGTGCAGAACCGCTGGACCAGCTTCGCGATCTTCGCCGTGCTCGTGTTGCAGGCGCTGCCGTCGAGCCTGATGGTCACGCCCATCTTCACGGCGTTCAAGAGCCTCGGCCTGCTCGACACGCCGCGCCTTGCGGTGGTGCTCGCGCAGATCACCAAGACGCTGCCGTTCTATATCGTGCTGTGCCGCCCGAGCTTCGTGCAGGTGCCGCGCGAACTGCGCGACGCGGCGCTCGTCGATGGTGCGTCGCCCGCGCGCGCGTTCTTCGGCGTGATCCTGCCGCTCGCGGTCAACGGCATTCTCGTCTCGGCGATTCTCGTGTTTTTGCAGTCGTTCGGCGAGTACGTGTACGCCCGCTCGCTGATCCTCGACGACCGCTATCAGACCGCGACCGTGGGTCTCTCGGCCTTCGTCGGCGCGACCAAGGTCGACTGGATCGGCATCATGACGTACTCGGCCATTTTCGTCACGCCCATCCTCGTGGCTTTCATGCTGCTGCAACGCAGGATCGTCGCCGGGCTCACCGCCGGCGCGCTCAAGTAACGCATACGGAGAATCGCAGTGGATCGCATACAGATCGAGCGCCTGAGCAAAAGCTACGGAGCCGTGCAGATTTTGAAGGACATCGATATCAGCGTGCCCGAGGGGTGTTTCGTCGCGCTGGTCGGACCGTCGGGTTGCGGCAAGTCCACCTTGCTGCGCACCATTGCGGGACTGGAGCCGATCACGGGCGGCACGCTGCGCATCGACGGCAAGGTTGTGAACGACGTGCCGCCGCGCAAGCGCGATGTCGCGATGGTGTTTCAGAGCTACGCGCTTTATCCGCATATGAATATCGAGCGGAACATGTCGTACTCGATGCGGCTGCGGCGCGCGGCGCCGCAAGTCATCCGCGAGAGTATCGACGGCGTCGCGCGCACGCTCGGGCTCGACCATCTGCTCACGCGCATGCCGCGCCAGCTTTCCGGCGGCCAGCGTCAGCGCGTGGCGATGGGGCGCGCCATTGTACGGAATCCGAAGGTATTTTTATTCGACGAACCGCTGTCGAATCTCGATGCGGCGCTGCGTGTGCACATGCGCACGGAGATCCGCAAGCTGCATCAACGCCTGGGCGCGACGTCGGTGTATGTCACGCACGACCAGATCGAAGCGATGACGATGGCTGATCACGTCGTCGTGCTGCGCGCCGGAGAAGTCGAGCAGCAGGGCGCGCCGCTCACGCTGTATCGACAGCCGGCCAATCGTTTCGTGGCGGGTTTTATCGGCTCACCTTCGATGAATTTCGTCGAAGCGGTCATTGGCCCGGATGGACGCAGCGCGCGTTTTGGCGGCGCGCAAAGTCTCGATCTCGGCCGCGCGCTGCCAGCGGGCACCGAGGTCTGGATCGGCCTGCGTCCCGAGCATCTACAGCTGCATCGCGAGGCGCACGGCGTGCGCGGCGTGATCGACACCGTGGAAAGCACGGGATCGATGAACTTCATCGCCGTGAAGGTCGATGGCGTTGACGCGCCGTTGATGATCGCGCAGTCCGGCCCGTGCACGTTGCGCAGCGGCGAGGCGATCGGGCTCGACATGGCGAGCGAGCACATTCACGTTTTCGACAGGAAGACCGAGCGCGCGCTGTGAGCGCGTGCCGGTTGGCATGGACATTCACGTTCAATCAGCATTGAGCATATCTAAATGAAAATCAGCGACGGAAACTGGTTGATCCGCGAAGGGCTGGGCGTGACCTACGCAGCCTCGCCGCACAGTGTGGAAGTCGTCGGCGACGAATTGCTCGTGCACGTCGCGCCGCGCGATGTATCGAGCCGCGAGCGCCAGCTCGATACGGGGCTGTTCACGTGGCGGTTCTTTTCGCCGCAAAGCGGCGTGATCGGTGTGCGCGTGGAGCACTTCTCCGGCGTGCGCGATCGCGGTCCGCACTTCACGCTCGAACGTGCGCCGACGCAAATCGTCACCACCAACACCGAGGACGCCGCGAGCCTCACCAGCGGCTCGCTCACGGTGCGCATCGTCAAGTCGGGCGACTGGTCGGTGGATTTCCTGCGCGACGGCGAGCGCATCACGGGTAGCGGCTTTCGCGCAAGCGGGCAGGTGCACGACGCGAGTCAGCAGGGCGCGGCATTCATGTTCGAGCGGCTCGATCTCGGGGTCGGCGAAAACGTTTATGGGCTCGGCGAACGCTTCACCGCGTTCGTGAAGAACGGGCAGGTGGTCGAGAGCTGGAACCGCGACGGCGGCACCGGCACCGAACAGGCGTACAAGAACGTGCCGTTTTATCTGACCAATCGCGGCTATGGCGTGCTGGTCAATCACCCGGAGAACGTGTCGTTCGAAGTCGCCAGCGAGAAGGTCGCGAAGGTGCAGTTCAGCGTGGCGGGCGAGCGGCTCGAATACTACGTGATCGACGGCCCGACGCCGAAGGCCGTGCTGGACCGCTTTACCCGGCTCACCGGACGTCCCGCGTTGCCGCCCGCCTGGTCGTTCGGTCTGTGGCTCACGACGTCGTTCACGACGAATTACGACGAAGCGACGGTCAATCACTTCATCGACGGCATGGCCGAGCGTGGCATTCCGCTGCACGTGTTTCATTTCGACTGCTTCTGGATGAAGGCTTTCCACTGGTGCGATTTCGAGTGGAACCGCGAAACCTTCCCGGACCCGCAGGGCATGCTTGCGCGCCTCAAGGCGCGCGGGCTGAAAATCTGCGTGTGGATCAATCCGTATATCGCACAGCCGTCGCCGCTATTCGCCGAAGGGATGGAGAAAGGATATTTGCTTCGGAAGCCTAACGGTGACGTTTGGCAGTGGGACCGCTGGCAGCCGGGTCAGGGCATCGTCGACTTCACGAATCCTGAGGCGGCGCAGTGGTACGCGGGGCATTTGCGGCGCTTGCTGGACATGGGCGTCGACTGCTTCAAGACGGATTTCGGCGAGCGCATTCCGACCGACGTGGCCTATCACGACGGCTCCGATCCGCAGAAGATGCACAACTACTACAGCTACCTTTACAACAAGGTGGTGTTCGACGTGCTGCGCGAAGTGCGCGGCGAAGGCGAGGCCGTGGTGTTCGCGCGCTCGGGAACCGTGGGCAGTCAGCAATTGCCCGTGCATTGGGGCGGCGATTGCAGCGCGACCTATGAATCGATGGCCGAAACGCTGCGCGGCGGGCTGTCGCTCGGATTGAGCGGCTTCGGTTTCTGGAGTCACGATATCGGCGGCTTCGAGCACACCGCGCCCGCCGACGTCTATAAACGCTGGTGCGCGTTCGGGCTGCTGTCGAGCCATAGCCGTCTGCACGGCAGCAAGTCGTATCGCGTTCCATGGCTGTTCGACGACGAAGCCGTCGACGTGGTGCGCCATTTCACCGAATGGAAATCGCGTCTGATGCCGTATCTGTTCGACGCCGCACAGCAGGCGGTCGAGCACGGCACGCCGATGCTGCGCGCGATGCTGCTGGAGTTTCCCGACGATCCGGCCTGCGATCATCTGGACCGGCAGTATCTGCTCGGCGATGCGCTGCTGGTCGCGCCGGTGTTCAACGCAATCGGCGACGTGGACTTCTGGCTGCCTGAGGGACGCTGGACGCATCTGTTCACGGGCAAGGCCGTCGAAGGCGGCAGGTGGCTGCGCGAGCGGCACGGCTTCACGAGCCTGCCCGTATACGTGCGGCCGAACACGCTGCTGGCGATCGGGACGGAAAGCCAGCGCCCGGATTACGACTACGCGTCGCGCAGCGAACTGCATCTGTTCGAACTGGCCGATGGCGCGAGCGCGGCCGCAACGCTGCGCGACGAGCGCGGCGCGAGTGTGACGCAGGTGAGCGTGACGCGTCGGGGCTCATCGCTGAGCGTGCGCTATGCGGGCGTGAAGGGCGCGAATGGCGTAGATGGCGCATTGCCGTTGACGCTTCGGCAATGGCCCGAGTTGCGCGATGCGGGCGGACTGGCGACGCAAACGGGAGAACTGGGCGTGGTCGTGCAGTTGCCGGCGGGCGACGGGGAAGTCGTGTTGCACGTATAAGCCGAAGCGCCCTGGTGCGCTCGACGCACGCAGGGCTGCGATCAACGTTCCGCAGTCGGCGCAAATACGTTGCCGACCGCGGGACGAGGGAAACTCAGCGATTCTGGAAGCTTTGCAGCACGGTGAGCAGGCTCGTCAGGTTGTCGGCGACACCGCCCTGCGCGACCTTCTCGGTGGCGGCCGCGCCCGCCATCGTGTTCATGCTGTAGATCTGCATCACGCCCTGATTCGCGGCAGCCTGCGCGAGCGTGTTCTGTTGCTGCTGCGCCGAAACCGCGTTCTCGAACAGAATGCCGGTCGAGTGCGCCATGGTCTGGTAGATCGAGCCCATCGCCATCGCGGGCGCTTCGCCGAGCACCTTCACGTTCGATTGGGTGACGGCGTCGGTGATCTGGTTATTCACGGAAGTCGGAAAGCTCATCTGGGTTCTCCTTTGACAAAACGTCAGAGCGTCGGCAGTGCGCGCTCAGCGCGCACAGTGCTTCAGCGGTTCTGGAACGCCTGCATCGTGGCGAGCAGGCTGGTCAGGTTGTCGGCAACGCCGGCCTGACTCACCTTTTCGGTGCTGGCAGCGTCGGCCATCGTGTCGACGCTGTAGATCTGCATGACGCCCGTGTTCGCGCCCGCTTGCGCGAGCGTGTTTTGCTGCTGCTGCGCCGAGACCGTGTTCTCGTACAGAATGCCGGTCGAGTGCGCGAGGCTCTGGAACAGCGAGCCGAGCGCGAGCGCGGGTGCCTGGGCGAGCACGTTGACGTTCGCCTGGGTGACGGCGTCGGTGATCTGCGCGTTGACAGAGGTGTTGTAGGCCATGGTTCAGCTCCGGTGTCGAGGCGGTCGATCAGCGGCGGAACGACTGCAACACGGTGAGCAGGCTCGTCAGGTTATCGGCGACGCCGCCCTGGGCGACTTTCTCCGTGCCCGCTGCGCCGGCCATCGTGTCCATGCTGTAGATCTGCATGACGCCCATGTTCGAAGCGGCTTGCGTGAGCGTGTTCTGTTGCTGCTGCGCCGAGACCGAATTCTCGAACAGGATGCCCGTCGAGTGCGCCATCGTCTGGTACAGCGAGCCGATGGCCATGGCGGGCGATTCGCCGAGCACCTTGACGTTCGATTGCGTGACGGCGTCCGTGATCTGGTCGTTGACAGAGGTCGGGAAAGACATGGTGTTGCTCCTTTGGTTGAAGAGTGAATGCACGGCGCTGACGGGCGGTAGCGCTGCGTGTCGCGCCGTGCTACTGCATGGACGAGCCGCCGGACGGCTCGTGAACACCACCTGACTGCTCGGTGTGTGAGGGGGACGTGGCTGCGCCGGCGCATGCGTCGTTCGCGCTGTGTGCAGGGCTATTTCCAGCGCTATTCGCCGTGGCGTCGGCACTGCCGTTGTTGCCACTGTTGCTACCTTGCGCGGCCTTCGCCGTTTCCTGCGCATTGATCCGCTGGATCAGGTCCTGCAACTGCGTGACGAGCGGCCCGAATTGCTGGTTGAAGCAATTCTCGACTTCCTGCTTCGCGAGCCCAGCCAGATGCGCGGCGATCTGGGTGAGTGCGAGCTGGTTGCCCGGCTGCAATTGCGCGAGGTCTGGATTGAGCGTCGCGGGGCGCAGATCGGAGAGCGTCTTGCAACTCTCCAGCAACGCGAGAATGGCCTGCTCCTCCTTTTCCTGAACGTCGAGCGCCTGAGCGGAGCTTGCCTGGATCGTCTCCAGAATGTTGCGCATGCCGGACGTCGCCTGCGCCTGCCCCTGACCGATGGCGGACTGCACCTGACGGCGCGCCTGCTCGACGGCGTCGAGCGATTGCGTCGCGGGCGTCGTCGCTGACCGGCCCTGGAAGCCTTGCTGCAGCCGCAGCAAAGTGGCTTCTTCCTGCGCTTCGAGCGAGCGGTTCAGATACTGCTCGGCGATCTGGCGCAACGCCGGGTTGAGCGTGGCGTCAGCCATGACTCGCGTCCTGTTGCTGGCCGCCGATAAACGGCGCGAGTGCGCTGCGCACCGACAGCAACGCGTGCAGGATGCCTAAGTACTTGTTGTCGTCGTGACCGGCGGTGGCGTTCAGGAGCGACTCGCCCCATTCGGCCAGATGGCTGCTGACCAGTTTCGTGGCGATGTCGTGGAGCTGGTTCAGATCGTTTTGCATGGTGGTTTCTCCGGGAGTGAACGTGACGGGACAGACGCAAAGCGTGCACGCCTGTCGTGCTCAGGACGCTGCGTGTGCACGGGTTGTGAACCCTCAGGCTGCGAGTGGCGTCAGGAACAGCGCCTGTTCGGCTCGACGTCGCTTCAGCAGACCCGGCAACTCGCGGCCACCGGCCCGGTCCCAGCGTGGAAACTGGTTCGCGGCGGCCACATAGTCGCCCCGGTTCAGGTCGCGCAGCAGCGTCGAATTGCCAAGATTGCCGAGCCCGAGGTTGAAGCTGAAACTCACGAGCGCCGAAAACTGATTCGGATTGAGCGGCACGCGTGCGAGACGGCTAACGCCCTTTTCGAAGCGAGCGAGGTCGTCGTCGAGTAGCTGGTCGGCTTGCGTCTGCGTAATGATCAGGCCCGGCTTCACGTCGGAACCCGTGTGTCCGTATCCGATCGTCAGTACGCCCACCACATCGGCGTAAGTGATCAGAAAAAGTCCTTCGTATTGCTTGATGAGTGAGATACCAGCGGAATTGATTTTCATGATGGTTCCTCGGCGATCTTGTCGTAGGGGCCGGGTCAGGCGGGGTCGGCGTCGGTGTTTTCGGGAGCGCTGCGATCATCGGGATCGTCGTCGAGCCATTGCTGAAGGCACGCCTGAAACGCAGGGGAAATGTCGCCGAACCATTGCATCAGCGCTTCGTTCTGGGCATCCCATGTCTTGCGCGCCGCCTGCTGGGCCTCGTTGGCGATCAGCGCGGCGTCGGCCTGGCCGCGTGCATCGAGCCATTGCGGCAGCAGCGCGAAGCCTTGCGCGCGCCACTGCGCCGCTGCCAGCAGTTGTGCGTCGAGCCACTGCTTGCTGAGTTGATGGGTGGTCAGCGCGACCTGCCGTCCGAATTCGACGAGCCCGGCGGTGTCGTTGCGAAGATGCCAGGCGCGCGGCCATTGCCACGCATTTTCTTCGATGCGCTCGACGAGGGCCTCGCGCCAGTCGAGCGCAGCTTTGAGCGCGGGCTTCCATTGCGCCGCCGACGGCGGCTGGGCCGCAAGCATCGGCGCGGGCACGTAGCGCACCAGCGCTTCGAGAAACGGCTCCATGAGTGCGCCCGCGATCGGCCCGAACATCGTGGCCGCAAGCGGTCCGCACGCGGGCGCAACCGTCGCGCTCGCTGCCTGATCGCCATTCGCGGCGGCCGTGGTGTGATGCGAAGTCGACGTGTTCATCGTGCCTCCTTTGCGTTGCGTGCGCTGAGCAAGCGCTGGACCATCGCGTCGATGGCGGCCATTTGCGGGGCCGATTTGATATAGAAGTCGGGATGCGCAGGATCGTCGCTGGTGTAGCCCCAGAAGTCCCAGCAGCCCTTGGGATTGCGCCGCGCATCGGTGCGGATCTGCGGGTAGAGCACGATTATGCGATTGCTGTCCGCGAGCTGGTTGTAGCCCGTCGTCGTGTAGTAGCGATCCCCAAGGCGGCTGTCTTCCTGCGTGCAGCCGTGAAAGACGACGTGCACGCGGCATGTCTGCGTGAGGCAGTCGGCGGGGATGTAGACGTGGCCCACGTCGGACAGTCCGGTGCGCCTGCCCTGGAAAAACTCGGTCTGGTCGAAGTCGAGCAACTCGCCGCTCAGCTTGCTGGACGGCCGCTCCAGTTCGCCGTAAAGCTGGCGCAGGATGTCGTGCGATTGCACGAAGCCGCAGTTGTTGAGGTTGGGCGGCGCGTTGGCCGGGCAGGGCAGGTCGTTGCGGTTCGCGGTGATGAGCGCGTGACCGGCGTTGATGTTGTCGACATAGGCGATCTGCGCATCCGGGACGCCCGCGCTACGGTAGAACGCGCGGGTCTGCGCGACGACCTTCGGCAGGACGATCTTGTCCGAGGCGCCCGTGAAGATGTAGAGGCGCTGGCGCTTGAGGTTCGCGATGTCGTCGATCAAGCCGTCGTCGGCGAAGCGCTGCGCGGCCTTGAACGCGGCGGCCCCGGACGGCGCGGCGCCCAGTGGCGTCATGCAGAGCGTGCTCGCGTTGATCAGAAAGTGGTCCAGGCCGCCGTGCGGTCCGAGCCCTGCGCAGTAAAACGGCCCGCCCGCGACGATGCCGGCGCCCGCAACGCTTTGCGAATACGCGACGCTGAATTGCGCCGCCATGAACGCGCCCGACGACAAGCCGGAGACAGTCACCTGGTTGGCATCGGCGGCGAGGGCGGGCAAGGGCGGCGCGTCCGCGGCCCGCGCGTCGTCGCAGGTCGCGCCGAGTGCGGCCAGCGTGCCGAGTGTGCCGAGTGTGAAGAGGGTCGCGACGGCGAAGCGTCGTGACAGGGTCATTAGCGAATCCACGGGACGTTCTCCTGTTGGGTGAGGGACGAGGGGTGATCCGGGTTCGGCTCTCGCCGATGCTTCTGGCTCTGCTTTTGCAACTCGTTGATGCCCGACCAGCCGATGAACAGCATTCCCATTTCCGTCGCGCTGAAGGTGTAGGGCAGGCTGGCCAGCACGCCCATGGCCAGTCCCTTGGCGAGCGCGACACCGGGCGAGTCCGTGTCGACCCTCGACTGTGTGAGCGTGGTGCTGACCGAGGTGACGACGAACAGCAACAGCCCCACGATCAGCAGGAAATGCGTTTTTTGTTCGAGCGGCATGGGTTTGACCATGTCGAGCAACATGCTGTCCCAGAGCTTGTCGACGGATACCGTGACGAGTGCGGATAGCAGATGAATCGGACTTCTGCTCAGCGAAGGCAAGCCGCCCGTTCGGGGCGCTTCGGGGCGCGATGCCGGTGCGGGGGGAGGCATGTCGGTCGATCCGTGAAAACTGCGAAGCGGTTGCTGAAAGGAACGCGCTCCGGAAGTCGCTGTGAAGCGCGGTTTCGTATCGATGCGAGATCAATCGGATAACGAAGTATTTTCATGAAGCGGTGTAGCGCTCGTTGTGCTCGCGCGCCGTGCGCGCAAGCACAACCGTGGGCGATGGACTCCCGTCCGTGGGCGCTTACAATCCGCCCCACACGAGGCCGCCGCGTTGCTGTCCGGCTTGCTGCACGAGCAGCGCGAGATTGCGTGCCATGCTGTCCGCGTACTCGTCGATGGCGTTCTGCACACCACGGCTTTGCGTGCCCATCGGGATTTCCGCCGTCAGCGAAATCGGTGCGTCCGGCAGTTTGCTCGCGTAGAAAATGCGGTAGTCCCCTTCGGGCTTCATGCTGAAGCGAAACAACGCACCGTGCTCGGTTTTCGCGGCGGGTGGCGTGCTGCAGATGTCGCGCCGCGCGCTCGCGTAGAACGAATCGTCGGCGGGCACGACGATGGTCTTGTGCGCCGACGGCAGCATCAGGCGCTGCACCGCCCACATCTGCCACGCGGACGGCAGGCTGCTCGCTTCGTCGCCGTCGTTGAGGCCGAGCGCGAGGATGTCGCGCTCCGCGGTCGGCCTGCCGATGATGCTATCGGCGAAGATCGGCGCTTCGATGGGCATGTTGCTCATGCAGCCGCCATCGGTGTAGAGGAAGTCGCGCAGCGACGGTGACGGCCCGAGCGGCGGCGCGGCGAACAGCAGCGGAAAGGCGCCGCTCGCCTGCGCGGCCGCGAGCAGGCAAACGCCCTCGTGACGCACGAATGCCTTGTGGACGGGATTGCGCTCGGACGTCCCGGCGCCCGGCGGCAACAGCGTCGATACATAGTTAAGCGAACCGAAGGTCTCGGCGAGTGCCGCGCTGTCGACTTGGGCCGAATAGAGCCGTGTGAGCGTGACGCTCAGGTGCTTCCAGCCGGCGTCGATGCCCGCGTCGCGCAGCAGTGTGACGATGCGGTGATGCGTGCTGACGAGATAGCAGCCGAAGCGCCGCAGATCGCGCAGACCGGTCATCAGCGCGGTGCGCAGCGCGCCGATGTGCGGGCCGCCCGGGTCGACGTCGTAGTCCCAGAAGAAGCCCATGCCGCGCCCGTGCAGCTCATTCAGGTAATAGCGCTCGCCGTCGAGCGCAAGGTAGCTGTCGCCTTCATCGTCGAGGTCGATTTGCTCGACGATGCGGCGCATCAGTTGCAGCAGCGCGGTTTCGGCCCAGATCATCAGCACCGAGGGAATCGTCGAGCCGTCGAGCTTGTCGGCTGCGTAGTCGACGACGGTCGACGCGCGGCTCAGGGCGATGCGCGTTTCGCTGCGATTCGCGAACGATTTGGTGGCGAAGGGCAGCGCCTCGGTGATGGTCGGCGAAAGGCGCGCGATCGCTTCGGGCGTGCCGCCGAGCGCGAGGATAAAGCCGGTCAGCGCGCCTGCGCTCGCGCCCGCCACGTGGGGCACGGCGCGCAGGTCGATCTGGCGGTCGCGATGCAATTTCTGGAGTGCCTTGGGGTAGACCACGCCTTTGGCGCCGCCGCCGCCGAGCACGAGCGAATGTAGGTCGAGCATGTCGTTCTCCTGTCGATGAGATGGGTCGCCTAGCCGCCTTTGCGGTCCAGCAGCGACTGATACTTGTTGATGCTCTGGTCGATCTTTTCGAGTGCGAAATGCGCGGACTCGCCTTCGATGGCGCCCGCGGCCGCCGCGACGGCCGCCGCCGTGCCCACCAGCAGATCGGTGATCAGCACGCCGAGCGCATCTTCTGCCGCGCCCTTGATGTCTTCCTGGAGGAGCTTCTCGGTCATGTTCTTGAGCAGCACGCTCTTGCTGGCGAGCGCGAGTTTGCTCGCGCCGTCGAAGTAGTTCGCGGCCGACTGCGCGACGAGTCCGCTCGCCTGGCTGATCATCATGTTGGGACCGGCTGCGATCTGGCTGCTCGCGTAGGCGGTCGTCTCGGCGTTGCTCAACTGGACCGCCTGCACGATCTGACTGTTGAGCGCGTCGGTCGCGGGCGCCGCCGAGGCGCTTTGCATCTGCTCGGTGAAACCTGCAAGCGGGCTGGTTGGCGCGCTTGCGGGCGGCGTCGCTGCGCCGCTGTTCGTGCTGCTGCCGTTTTGACTGGCGGCGCTCGCGCCAGCGTTGTCCGCGGGGGGCGAGGCGCTGGCGTTCGCCGCAGGCGACGATGAGGGTGATGAAGGCGGCGAGGGCGGCTCGGCTGGCGCGACGGGCGGCGCCGTGGCCGGCGTTGCGCTGACCGCGCTCGCGCCGGACTTGCCGCCAAAGAGGTCCTTGAGGCTCATGGTTCAGGTCTCCTGGCGCGCGTCAGCTCTTGTCGCCGACGGCGAGAATCATCGTCACGGCCTTCGAAATCACGGCGCTGGAAATCTGGTTCAGCGCCTGCTGGCTGTGCACGGCGTTCTGCAACGACAAGCCCGCCGAATGGCTGGCGAACTGATAGAGCGAGGCGAGCGCCTGGGCCGGGGCTTCGGCCACGACCTTGACGTTGGTTTGCGTGACGGCATCGGTGATCTGGCCGTTGACGGCGGTGTTGTCTGCCATGACGACTCCTTCGGTACGACATGGGGGTGGAAAAAGCGCGAGTCGACTGGCGCCGCGCTGCGTGGTTTGCATGAATACGGACGTGTCGTCGGCGCGCTTGTGAAGGTCGGTGACGGTTGCGAAGCAGACCGGCGAGGCGCGCCTAGTCGAGTTTCTGGCGCAGCTTTTTGCGCAGCAGTTCGACGCGCTTGCGCGCGAGCGCTTCGCTGATGCCAAGCGCATCGGCGATTTGCGGATACGCCAGTTCGTCCTCGAATTTCAGGGCGAACAGCGTGCGTTGCGCGGGCGCGAGTTCAGCGACGGCTTTTTCCATGCGCGCAAGTTGCTGCTTGAGCGCGAGCTGCTGTTCGATGGGCGGCGCACGATCGGCGATGGCAATGCATTGCTCGTCTTCCCATTCGCTGCCGTGCTCGATCACGCGATCCTCGCGGCTGCGTCGGCGTGCATGATCGAGAAACGCGTGGTTGAGCGCGAGGAAGAAAAAGCCGGCGAGATTCTTGACGCGATCCGGGGAGCGCTGCATGTAGAGATGCACTTTCAGCGCGGTGTCGGAGAGGAGATCGTCGGCGCGCGAAGGATCGCCCTTGCATAGCAGACGCGCGCGTCTGCGCAGCTTGCCTTGCACGTCCCGCCAGGTGCAATCGAATTGCTCGCGGTAGGCCGTGGTCTCGTCGCCGGCATAAGTTGTGATGTTCATTCTGCGTCCTCCGTGGGTGGAATCCGCAGAATCCGGCCAATCGTATGAGGAAATCAGTTGCGTACGTAACAACGTGCTCGACGCCCGCGCAATGTGCTTCATCGGGCCGCCGCAATGTGGCGAAGGCGTTCGGGATTTTCGATGCATAACGTGCGTGCTTGCGGCCGGATCAGACCTTCGCGTTGCCAGCGTTGCAGCAGCGTATTGAGGCGCGGGCGGCTTACGTTGAGCATCGCGGCCATGATGCTTTGATTGCCGGGCAGGCGGACTTCGTGACGCTCGCCGTCGTCCATGCGCGTGAGCAGATGGCGCGCGAGCCGCGCCTCGAGTCGGTACAGACAGGCCGATTCGACGAAATCGCTCAATTGTTCTAGGCGGTTGCAGAGCAGTTGCTGGACGCGCAGCATGAAGAGTGGATTGGCCTGCAACGCGGCGAAATGCGTTTCGTGCAGCAGCGAGATCTCGCAGTCGGGGCTCAGTTGCGCGTTGAAGCTGCGGCGGCGCGGATGCAGCAGCGCACCCTCGCCGACGAGCCCGCCCGCGAGCGTGTAGTCGAGGATGAGTTCTCGCCCGCCCGGTTCGTGCAGCGTGTGATAGATGTGTCCGCGATGGACAAGCGCCACGAAATTTTCTGCGTCGCCCTTGAAGAACAACAGCCGGCTGCGGTGCGCGGGCCAGGGCGTGAGGTGCTCGTCGATATGCTGCATGAGTGATTCGGGCAGCCCCTGTAGCAGCGCAAATGAGCGAACCCCGTAATGGTCTTTGGCGGCTGGCATGACGTCCTTGCCTTGTCGTAATGTTGTCTGGTGACCCCCTCGCGGAAACGTCCTGTCATGCCGGATGTGAAGGGTCAGCGCCTTGACCCTGTCAATGTTGATAGTGAGTATTGCAAACGCAGCGAATGCGTGCGGTACGCGAGGAATGAACGAACGATGCGGGGCGCATTGCATCGCGCATAAGCGGACCGCCGGCTGGCGAGAGGTCATGCAAGATGCGTAATGTGCCTTGTTTCAAGGCGTGGCTCGCGAAATCGCGGGGTGTGGACTACAGGGGGGCGCGGGAGAAAGGGATGCGAAAGAATGCAGCCCTATGCGGCGGCGAAGATCGATGGGCTTTGCGCCTCAATCCGATTTTGGCGCCAGGCCATTGCTTCGGGTTTTCGATGTCTTTCCCGGCGTGCGGGAAATTTTCGCAAGATTGGCGAAGTGAACGTCACCGGAATCGGTGACGTTCACGAATATTCTGTGAAGCGGGAAAGAGACGTGTAGTCATCCTGATCGTAGTGTCGGGATCAGGAGCAGCGCGGAGATTAGGCTGCAACGGCGTTCCTCAGTCCTTGATTTGAGGAGCGCGTGCGTAGATCGTGTCAGTCACTGCGCAATGGCGGCATCAGGCAGTAGAAAGACATTTCATGATTGGCCGAAGAGAATGTGAGAGGCGGAAATCTGCGGCGCTTAATGAGGTTATTGCACGTATCGACGATGCGCCGCGCTATTGAATGAAGCGCTGCAATTCCACCGTCGACGGCCGCTCGAAAATGGCTTCCGGCGGCCCGCTCTCCCACACGCGGCCTTCGTGCATGAAGACGACGGTATCGCTCACCGCTCGCGCGAAACGCATTTCGTGCGTGACCATAATGAGCGTCATGTGTTCGCGCGCGAGACTTTCCACCACGCTCAGCACCTCGCCCACGAGTTCGGGGTCGAGCGCCGAGGTGATTTCATCGCACAGGAGCACGCTCGGTTTCATCGCCAGCGCGCGGGCGATCGCCACGCGCTGCTGCTGGCCACCCGAAAGCTGGTCGGGAAGCGCGTCGAACTTATTGCCGAGTCCCACGCGTTCCAGCATCTGCTGCGCGGTCTCGCGCGCCTGGGCACGTGACATTTTCTTGACCACCGTCTGTGCGAGCATCACGTTCTGCCCAGCCGTGAGATGCGGGAAGAGGTTGTATTGCTGGAACACCATGCCGACCTTCAGCCGCAGTGCGCGCAGGTCGGCGTGGCGTGCATCGACGTGTTCGCCGTCGATTTCGATCGAACCTGCGTCGATGCTTTCGAGACCGTTGAGTGCGCGCAGGAACGTGCTTTTGCCGGAACCGCTGCGGCCGATGATGCTCACGACCTGGCCTCGCTCCACGCTGAGGTCGATGCCCTTGAGCACGTGATTCGCGCCGAATTGTTTTTCGACGCCCTGGGTTTTAACGAGCGGCATGCCATTTCCTTTGCAGCGAGCGCGCATACCGCGTGAGCGGGTAGCACAAGACGAAGTAGATCAGCGCGACGAGGCCATAAACGAGAAACGGCCGGAACGTCGCGTTCGAGATAATCGTGCCGGCCTTGGTGAGTTCGGCGAAGCCGATGATCGAGACGAGCGCCGTGTCCTTGATCGCCTGCACGCCGAAGCCGACGGTCGGCCCGACGGCGATGCGCGCCGCTTGCGGCAGGATCACGTGGCGCAGTTGCTCAAAGTAATTCATCGCGAGACTGGACGAAGCTTCCCACTGGCCCCTGGGCACCGCTTCCACGCAGCCGCGCCAGATTTCGGCGAGATAGGCGCTCGTGAAGAACGTGAGGCCGAGCGTGGCGGCGACCCAGGGCGAAACGTCCACGCCCACGAGCGGCAAACCGAAGAACACGATAAAGAGTTGCAGCAGCAGCGGCGTGCCCTGAAACACCTCGATATAGATTCGCACGATCGCGCGCAGCACACGCGAACTGGACACGCGCATCACGAGTAGCACGAGACCGACGGCGCCGCCCGCGACGAAGGACACGAGCGAAAGCAGGACGGTCCAGCGCGCGGCCAGCAACAGCCCTTCAAGGATTTGCGCGAAAGTGAATTCGATCATCGCGTGCCTCGCGGGTTGCGTGCGAACAGCCTGCGGCCGGCCGCGTTGAGCGCGGCGCGCAGCACGAGCGCCATGGCCAGGTAGATGCCCGCGATCAGGAAATACGTTTCGAACGCGCGGAAATTGCGTGACTGCACGTAGCTCGCCGCGTACGTGAGGTCGGCGACGGAAATCTGCGAGACGACGGCCGAGCCGAGCATGGTAATGACGATCTGGCTCGTGAGCGCCGGAAAGACCTTCGCGAACGCTTGCGGCAAGAGCACGTGCACGAAGGTCTCGCGCGGCGACATGGCGAGCGCGGCGGCGGCTTCGCGATGCCCGCGCGGCACGGCGTCGATGCCCGAGCGCAGAATTTCCACGGAGTACGCACCAAGATTGAGCGTCATCGCGAGCACGGCCGCCGTGTATTCGCCGATATGCACGCCGAGCGCGGGCAAGCCGAAGAACACGAAGAACAGCTGCACGAGAAACGGCGTGTTGCGGACCGCTTCGACATAGCCGTGAACGATCGCGCGCGCGGCCGTCTGGCGGCTCTGGTGCACGGCAGCGCCCGCCACGCCGAGACTCAAGCCGAGCGCCGTGGAGGCGGCGGTGAGCGCGAGCGTGACGGCCGCGCCGGACGCGAACATGCCGCTATAGGCGGCAAGGTCGCCGAACTGAAGCTGATAGCTCATGAACGGAAAAAAGACTCGCGGTGATGACGCGCGCCGCGCGCGGCGGCGGCGCGAGAGAGGCGTCAGAGATTGGCGGGCAGCGGCTGGCCGAACCACTTTTTCGACATCGACTGAAGCGCGCCGTCCTTTTTCGCTTCGTCGATCGTGGCGTTGACCTTCGCGAGCAGTTGCGGCTCGTTCTTGTTGAGCCCGACGAAGCAGGGCGAGTCCTTGATGACGAACTTCATCTGCGGCTCGCGCGGCGGATGCTTCGCGAGAATCGCCGCCGCGACGATGTTGCCTGCCGCGATCAACTGAACCTGACCGGAGAGAAACGCCTGGATGGTGGCGTTGTTGTCGTCGAAACGGCGGATCGTCGCGTTGGGCGCCATGTTGGTGAGCGCCACTTCTTCCAGCGCGCCGCGCGTCGCGCCCACGGTCTTGCCGGTGAGGTCGGCCGGGCCGCTCACCTTGACGTCGGCGGGGCCGAACACGCCCTGGAAATACGGCGCGTAAGGCGCCGAGAAGTCGATAACCTTCTCGCGGTCGGGCGTCTTGCCGAGCGACGAAATCACGAGATCGACCTTGTCGGTCTGGAGATACGGAATGCGGTTGCCGCTGTTCACGGGCACGAGTTGCAGCTTCACCTTCATGGACTTCGCGAGCAGCGCGGCCATGTCGATGTCATAGCCTTGCGGCTGCATGTCGGGGCCGACCGCACCGAACGGCGGATAGTCCTCCGGCACCGCCACGCGCAGCGTGCCGCGCTTCTGGATCGCGTCGAGCGCGTCAGCGTGCGCGCTGGGCGCGGCGAAAACGGCGAGTACGGGCGCGCTCAGCAGCGCGGCGAGCAGGCGTCGGCGCGACGCGAGTGTTTGGGCGAGAGCCATCCTGTGTTCCCCGGAAAGGTGGTTGGCGCGACGGGTGTTGCGCAGCAGGCGATGCACTAAGCAAGGGTCGAGCCAAGCGAAGCGGGGCGGGCGTGCGCCGGCCGTCAACGGGGAATGAGAGGCGATGAATTCGCGTCGATGGCGCGATAGTTCACGCTTTTGGTGCATTGCATTGGCGCAATGCGATGGCGGAGATCGAGGGTGATCAGGCGGGGTACGCCTCATGTGATGAGCAGCGAGGAAAGAGCATGTCATCGGCCGTTGGATCGTCCCGAAGGGAGCACTTGATCCACGATGGAATCGCCTCCGACTGGCGTGCGGCCGCTGCAATGGGGCTGATCTGGAAAACGACGTCGCGGCGATTACGATGATGAGTGCGCGCCGCCTGCCGCTCGTTGAGCTTCGCTAGTGCGGCGCGCTTCGGATTTTTTACGGGACGGTAAAGCTTGATTCCTCAAACCTTCGCGCAGCGAAACCCCGCGTACACATACTGATATCGCGGCTGAAACCAGTTACGAAACGTCGGCCGCTGCATGCACCCCGCGGTGCGCGCGGAGCCGCCTTTCATCGCGTAGTGCTGACCGTCGAAGAAGTTGGCCGAGTAGCCTTCGTAGAACGGAAACGGCGTGAAGCCGCGCAACGGAGCGAATACCGTCGAGGTCCATTCCCAGCCGTTGCCGTAAAGGCCTTCCACGCCCCAGGTGCTGGCGCTGTCCGGCGTCGAATCGACGGCGACTGGGTCCCAGCTGCGGAAGTCGAAGTTGTCGGTTTCAGCGGGCAGCGCGCCGTGCGCCGCGCGCTGCCATTCGGCTTCGGTCGGCAGCCGCGCACCGCGCCAGCGCGCGAAGGCGCTCGCCTCCGCGTGGCTCACGTAGACGGGCCAGGAGAGCGGCAGCGGAATATCCTCGAACATCGTGCGCAGACGCCAGCCCTGTTCGCCACGCACCCAAAACACCGGATGTTCGATGCCTTCGGCCTTGCGCCAGGCCCAGTCGGCATCCGTCCAGAGTTCGCGGCGGCGATAACCGCCGTCGGCCACGAAGTCGAGAAACGCGCCGTTCGTGACCATAAAGCGGTCGATCTCGAACGCGGGCACGTCCACCTGCTCCTCGCCGAATTCGTTGTCCCAGCCGAACAGGCCGCGTTCGAGCGTCATGCCGAGTTCGGTGCGGCCGGCCGGCACGCTCACCGTTTCGGGCGTCACCGCATAGAGATGGTCCGCGCGAGCTCGGGCGGCGGCGGGCGCCTGCTTCTGCTCGAACGGTAGCTGATGCAGCATGTAGGACAGTGTCTCCACATGCATCAGCCGATGTTCGATTGCGACGTTGAGCAATTGCCCTGGCGTGTCGTGAATAAGCGCGCCGGGCGCCAGATCGAGTCCGGCGAGCCGCGCGTCGATGCGCGTGCGGGCGTCGCGCGCGTACTCGTGGACGGCGTCGAGGCTCGGCCAGTCCGAGGGCATGTCGGTCGGCAGCGCGCCATCGACGGGATCGATGCCGAAGGCAAACAGCTGGTCGAGCCGGGCGTCGGCGGACGGCAGGTCGAACAGGCGCTGATCGAACAGATTACGGTCGAACGCCTCCAGATGACCGATATAGAACACGATGCGATGGCGCTCGCGAATCGGGCGTTCGTAGAGAAATTCGGGCTTGACGAGGGCGAAGAGTGCGTCGCTGGCCGCGCGGGCGTCGGCGAGACGGGCGGCCAGCGAGGGCGTGGTCGGGAGCTGCATTGCGGCGAGTCTCCTGGCGTGGGCGGTGAGTGAGACTCTACCGCTGCGCACGCGCTGTGCCAATGCACTTCGAATCGCGATGCGGCGCGCGCGGGGCGCGCTCAGGACGACGCAAACGGCTGCGCGCCGCCTTGCGGGGCGGCGCGCATGGGACGAACGGGCGGGCTTACAGGTGCCGCAATCCGTCGATATCGATAATACGGATGAGCTTGCCCTGGGCGTCGATCAGGCCGCGCTTTTGAAATCTTGACAGGGTGCGGCTGACGGTTTCGAGCGTCATGCCGAGATAGCTGCCCATGTCCTCGCGCGTCATGCGCAGGTTGAATTCCGCGTGCGAGTAGCCGCGCAGGCCGTTGCGCTCGGACACGTCGAGCAGGAAGGCGGCCACGCGTTCGTCTGCGGACAGCGAGCCCAGCACCATCATCTGCGACGATTCGCGGATCAGCTGCTCGCTCATGAGCCGGTGCAGCCGGTCCTGCATCGCGCAGGTTTCGCGGCACAGATGCTTGAGCGCCGGGTAGGGGATGATGCAGACCGAACTGTCTTCGAGCGCCACGGCGCTGCACGTGTGCGTGTCGGTGCTGATGCCGTCGAGGCCCAGCGGATCGCCCGCGAGGCGCAGGCCGGTGACCTGCTCGCGCCCGTCGCGATGCGCCATGACGGTTTTCAGCGAGCCCGAACGCACGGCATAGAGGCTGTCGAACGGGTCGCCAGCTCGGTAGAGGGATTCGCCGCGGCGCACGCTGCGCGCGGTGCAGATGAGCGCTTCGAGCTTGGGCAGGTCGTCGAGCGCGAGACCTTGGGGCATGCACAGATGCCGCATCGCGCAACTCGAGCAGCGCGCCGATGAGCGCGGGCTTGTCACAGGTGCGCGGCTGCCTCGACGCACGGTGGTGGTATGAGTAACGACGGTAGGGGTCAGCATTTGCACGCTCCTGTTATCGGTTTCGGAGCATTCTCCCACCAGGGTCGAATCTCAAAATGGAGGCAAAAGGTCGCGCTTTTGAGATGAAGCCGCTTGCGCCTTGTCAGAAGGCGCTTTCGCGGCAAATGACAAGGCGCAAGCGGCACTTGAAATGCATTATTTCTTTGATTATCTCGATATTATTCCGAGATATTCGCGGTGCCTGCCGCACTCGGAATAAGCAAAACCGGCAAGGTCGCCTGACGCACGCAGCGTTCGGCCACGCTGCCGAGAATCAGACGCTGAAAACCGCGGCGTCCGTGCGTGCCCATGACGATCAGATCGGCGCCGCTGGACTTCGCGGCGTTGAGCACGAGCGTCGGCACGTCGTCGAGCGAGGACGCTTCGCCGGTCAGCATTTCGCCGGTCACGCCGCGTTCGCGCATCAGCTTGTTCATTTCCTCGGCGAGCTCGTTGCCCTGGGCGATCATCTGATTGCGCAGGATCGACGGGTCGTAGCCGGGCGCGTCGAAATACATCGGCGTGTTTTCAACGACATAGAACGGTTGCAGCGTCGAACCCATCGCCTTGGCGAGTTCGAGCGCGGCTTCGAATGCGCGGCGCGACGTTGCGCTGCCGTCCACTGCCACCAGGATGCGTTTGTACATGGAACCTCCGCGTAAATGAGCCCGAAAACAGGCGCGGCTGCGCGCGTCCGGGCATCGTCGGCCGGGTGCGGCATGTCGCGATCTGCGATGAGCTTAAAGGATCACTGACAAAGATGCAGTGCCGCTGTATGAAAGATGGAAGCCGGGGGGAGGCGGATCAAGAGCGCTGCGTCAGACGGCCACGGGCGAGTTCCGTCAGGATAAACTGACAGATGGCGACCGTTTCTCTTAATGGTCTGGTTGCGCGCGCACCGTGAGGCCGCTATCGTTGCGTCTCTTTAGTCCTTGCGCGCCGCAGCAAATCCCCGCCGTGACCTCTACCCACACTCCCTTGCCGTTTCGCAACGCGTTGCTGGCCATGCTCGGCATCGGCCTCGTCAACATGCTGGTTGCCCTCGATCAGACCGTTGTCAGCACCGCTTTGCCGTCGATCGTCGCCGAACTGCACGGTTTCGAGTATTACGCGTGGATTGCCAGCGCCTATCTGCTGGCTTCGGTGGTGACGGTGCCGGTGTTTGGCCGCCTCGGCGATTATTTCGGCCGCAAACGCTTCGTGCTCGCTGCCGTGATCGTGTTCACCGTGGCCTCGGCGCTGTGCGGGCTCGCGACCGACATGCCGTTTCTCGCGGCCGCGCGCGCGTTGCAGGGCGTGGGCGGCGGCATGATGGTGGGGACCGCATTCGCGTCGATTCCCGATCTCTTTCCCGATCCGCGCGCGCGTGTGCGCTGGCAGGTGGTGATGGCGGCCGCCTACGGCATCGGCACGGCGGCGGGACCGTCGCTGGGCGGCTGGCTCAGCGAGCACTTCGGCTGGCGCTCGACCTTCATGGTCAATCTGCCGGTGGGCGTGCTCGCGCTGTATTTCATCTGGGCGCATCTGCCGAACTATCGCCACGCGCGCACCGGCGAGGTCAAGATCGACTGGACCGGCGCCGCGCTGGTCGCGCTTGTGCTGGGCGGTTTCCAGACCGTTATCGAAGCGGTGCCGAAGGACGGCTTCACGAGCGCCAATCTCGTCCTGATCGCGCTGGTGGCGGTGGGCGCGGTGGCCTTGCTGGTGTGCGAGCGGCGCGCGACACATCCGATCATTCCGCTCGACCTGTTCCGCGATCCGCAGCTCGTCACGCTGTTCACGCTCTCGGTCCTCTCCGGTTTCGTGATGTTCTCGCTGATCTTCTTCGCGCCGCTGCTGCTGCAAGGCGGCTTCGGCCTGTCGCCGCAGGTCGCGGGTCTGCTCGCGACGCCGATCGCCGCCTGCATCGCGCTCGGCAGCCTCGTGAACACGCGCATCGTGATCCATCTGAAAAAGCCCACGTCGATCCTGACGGTCGGCTTCGGCCTGCTCGTGGCGGCGTCCGTGGGTCTCGCGTTCGCGACACGCACGACGGCGCATCTATGGCTCGAACTGGCGATGGGCGCGGTCGGCATCGGTCTCGGCTTCATCCTCAACAATCTGAACGTGTTCGGCCAGGAGATCGCTGGGCGCGAGCGTTTCGGCATCACGACGGCGCTGCTGCAATCGACGCGGATGGTGGGCGGCATGCTCGGCACGAGCATCGTGGCGACGATCGTGAATCACCGCTACGCGGCCGGAATCGGCGACGCGCTCGCGGTGCTCGGCGCGCCCGGCGCAGCGCGCTGGCAGCCGCAGCTTTCCGATCCGCGCGTGCTGATCGATCCGGCGCTGCGTGACGGCCTGACGGCGCAGATGAAAGCCGCGGGCCTCGACGGCGCGGCGCTCATCGAGGCGGTGCGGCACGTGCTGGTCGACGCGATTCACCTCGGCATCGGCCTGACCGGCCTCGCGGCGCTGGTGGCGGCGTTGTGCGTGCGCCGCATCTCGCATATCCGTTTTGGCAAATCCGCCGCGAAACCGGCGCCGGCTCAGCC
The DNA here is from genome assembly GCF_905220285.1 of Paraburkholderia sp. J94. Lineage (NCBI taxonomy): Bacteria > Pseudomonadati > Pseudomonadota > Betaproteobacteria > Burkholderiales > Burkholderiaceae > Paraburkholderia > Paraburkholderia sp. J94. The sequence goes on from NZ_CAJMZH010000002.1 coordinate 27,220, forward strand.
GGAATGACGGCAAAAATCCGGCAAAAGACGGGAAAAACGCGGCGCTGATCCCCGGATTCGCGTGCGCGGCTCGCCCGCTGCGACGTTTTTCGGCCGTCTTCGGCGCGATTCGTCAGACAAAAGCGTATGATGTCTGACGCTGCACCGCGAACCGTGACGCGAAATCCGGGTTTTTTCGTCGCGTTCTGAGCGCGATTCAGGCGGCCGCAGCCATCGGGCCGAAGATCGCGTTATGCGTCTGCTCGCTCATGGCGATGTCGAGCGCGACCGCATTTTCCACGCCGATACGCATCGGCGCGCCGAGCCGCGTGATCTCCATGCCGGTGCGGCGAAGCATGCGTTCGATCGGCGTGGTGGTCACCGTCACGTAGCGCGAAATGCCCATGCGGTCGGCAAACTGGATCGCCGACTGGATCGCGTGCATGGTCAATTCGGCGAAGCCGAAGGCCTGATCGTTGCCCGTTTCGATCGCAAAACGGCTCAATTCCCAGATGTGGCGGCCCGTGGGCGCCGTTTCGCCGTGCAGCAGTTGCGGGAAGGTGTCGCGCAGCATGTTCGGCCCGTCCGTCGGCATCAGGCGCCAACAGCCGCGCACCTGCCGCTCGTCGTCCTGAATCAGCATGTAGTGGGGTCCGAGCGCGTCGTACCCGTCGATCTCCATGCCGGCAATGGTGGGAATATCCCAGCCCATCCGGTCGCGGAAAACCCGCGCCCGTAGCCGGTACATTTCGTTGATGTCCTCGTTGTCGAACTCCTGACGCAGTCCGATCCTGATCGCAGCTTGCATGACAACTCTCCCTTGAACTGGTGGAGGGGGCAGCGGTATGGATCGAAAGCTATGCGTTATGAATATAAAAAAACACCTATCCAGATAGGTAGGTGCGGAGGGAGGGTCACTTCTGGAGAATGGCTGGGCGGCAGTCACTCATCAGGCATATCTGACAGCGAGGTCAAAATGGAACTTCTGGACAATCATCAATGGCAGGCAGGCACGAATTCCCTTCATAACGCGGGGGACCTGTCGTCGGTAATCGACCGTGTCCTGATCATCGCGTATCGGAAAAAGAAGAAGGAAAGTCAGCGCCGCTTCTGGGCGCGTTTCGGCGTGACGCAGTCGCGCGGCAGCCGTTTCGAGTCGGGCGCGGAGATTCCGCCGCCGGTGTCGATCCTGCTGGGTCTGTACTTCAACAAAACGATTTCGGACGGCGATCTGGGCCGTGCGGAGCGCGTGCTGCGACGTCCCGAGGCGTCGATGATGCTTAGCCCGGGTCAATAAGGCCCATCTGCGTCGCAATCACGGCTGCCGCACGCCGTGAGTTCACGCCGAACTTCCCGCGAATATTTTTCATGTGGAAGTTCACGACGGCCTCGGAGCAATTGAGGATGTGCGAAATCTCCCAAGTGGACTTGCCGAGAGCAGTCCACTTGAGGCATTCCTTTTCGCGCGGCGTGAGCTTGGGAACCAGCGACTGGGCGTGATCGTTCAGATGGCGCTGGCTCGTGTCGAGCACGAGATCCCGCAGCAAGACCAGGTTCGGCAGCGCACGATTGACGTCCTGCCAGAACTGGTCCGACGGATTCACGTCGTTCACGAAGCACAACATGCCGGTTTCCTGGCGCGGGCCATGGATCGGCAGCGTAATGCCGGCGCGCAGCCCATGCGAGCGGGCTTCCTCATACATGGTTTGCTGCTGCTCGGTGGCAAACAGTTCCGGCGACCAGATGAGCGGCGACGAACGCGTCGTGCAATGCGTCACCGTCGGGTCGAAATACGCCATCCCGTTGTCGTTATAGGTCTGCCGCCAGGCAGCCGAATAGTTCGTTCGGATGAACGCGTCCTCGAGCCGCATGCCGGCACGCGGCAGGATCGCCAGCATGACCTGGCCGAAACCCCACGAAACGGCAAGCTGCGACACCGCGTCGAACCACGCGGCCTCTTCGGGCGCGTCGAGCACGGGCGACATCTGCTCAATGAAATGTAGAGGCACGTCAACACTCTCCGTCGGCGGTGGGCCAGTCCGCTACCAGCGCCCGGCGGGCTCTGGCCTCGCTTCTTATGGCTTCTTATGATGTAACAATTTATCACTAAATTCCGTCATGCTCGTCTTTATCCCGCAGCGCTGTGGGCTTTGATCCAGGGATTTGCCCGCCGTTGGGGAAAATCCCTGGCGAGTATCTCGTCGGCTGCTGAACAAAAGTGCCGATCGGGAGCGAGCGCCGCGCGCGTTCGGGCGCGGAAAACGGAACTGGATTGCCGCTTTCATTACCGATTCTGTAATTCGCTTAATCAAATTCGGTAATAAAGCGACGAGCGCGGCGGGATTTTACCGTCGGCGCAATGACATGCGAATGGCTGCAATGACAGTCATCCGTGCTTGAGACCGGCTTTACGAAAAAACGGCGGCGCGCCGATATCGGCGCATTCGTTGTCTTTAAATCGGCGTATGCGCGCGCATGACGGATTGATTGCGTCATGCGAGCGTCATGTTTTCCAGCATTCCGGCATTCGAGCGTTACGGTTTGCGTTGCAATTCGATGATGCGGGTCGGCCGCAGATGGTTGATCGCGTAGTGGATGCGGCCGGGGCTGCGGCGTGCGCCGCGCTCGCCCGGCTCGGCGAATTGCCGCTCGGCGTCGAGGGTCGTTTCCGGCGGGGCCATGCCCTTGTCGACGGCTTCGAAATCGGCCTGCGTCGCAAACGGATGACGATGCGCGCCGCTGCGGCTGTCGAAGCCCGCGAAGCCGTCGTTCGCTTCGGGCATGCTGTTGTCGAGTGTGGCGTTGCTTGTGGTGATCTCGTCGGGGCCGATGTCGCCGGCGCCCGCGAGCCGCGCGGCTTCGCGATTCTTGCCGTCGGTGTCCACCGTGCTGTCGTGCGTGCGGTCGTTGTGCAATTCGGCGCTGCGCGGCGCGCCGGGTTGCGTGGCGTGCGTGTCGTCGGGGCGATTCATGATGTCCTCCGTCAAAGAGGCTGGCTCAGAAGCGGTACTCCCTGGTTCAGCAATTGGCGTTCCACTCGTTTCTGAAATCTGGAATCGGACCGAAAATCAAGCCGGCACGCCAGGAGAACGCCTCCAGCGATTTCGCATTTTTTTCGTTGGATCGCCGTATTTCCTCGGAGTATGATCCTCTTTCAACGAGTTGGCGCGCTTTAGATTAACGGCCTGAAATCATGGCCGGGCTGTGGCTTTGCCGCATCGATCCTGCACGCGCCTGACAAAAAACGAACGAGGCAGTCAGGGGCGGACGAGACACATGCACTTCGACGCTGCATTCACGCATCGCGGTTACCTGCTCAACTGTGCACCGGCGCGCACCGGCGACGGCACGTATCAACCCTATGTCGTGATCTCGCGTTCGAGCGACGGCGAACTCGTGGCCAATCGTTTTTTTCCCTCCGATCTCCGTTTCGACGACGAACGCGCTGCCATCGCCCACGCGCGCGACTGGGCCGTGCGCTGGATCGACGCCAGCAGCGTCACGCTCTGATCCGCGTATCGCCCCACGCCTTGCCGCTTGCCGATGCTGAATCGACGCGTTCCGCGCCCAGGCGGACCTCGGCGAACTATCGAGAAAAGCGGTAATCTCTGGGGTCGATACACTCCTGTGCGGCGCCTGCCGCCGCCGCCGCATTACCATGTCCACACCTGCCAGCCCCGACTGGGGCCTCGAACAGATCGTCGCCGATCTGCGCGCGTCGCGCGAGGAACGTCACCGCACGCGCCATCCGCTCGGCATCCGCGAATTGCCGTCGCGCGACGCCGTCATCAATATCGTGCAGGGGCTGCGCGCGGCGCTGTTCCCGACGCATTACGGCGCGCCCGACCTGACCGACGAGAGCGTCGATTACTACGTCGGCCACACGCTGGAAAGCACGCTGCGCCTGCTTGCCGAACAGATCCGGCGCGCGCTGCGCTTCCTGCCCGAATACGCCGATGCCGCCGACGACATCCTGCGCACGCGCGCCTTCGAAGTCGCGCGCGAGTTCGGCCATCAGCTGCCCGGCATTCGCGCGCTGCTCGTGAGCGATATTCAGGCCGCCTTCACGGGCGACCCCGCCGCGCAGCACATCACCGAAATCCTGCTCTGCTATCCGGGCGTGTGGGCGATGACGCATCACCGGCTCGCGCACGCGCTGCATCGGCTCGGCGTGCCGCTGCTCGCGCGCTTCATCAACGAGATCGCGCATTCGGCCACCGGCATCGATATTCACCCGGGCGCGCAGATCGGCCCGAGCTTCTTCATCGATCACGGCACGGGCGTGGTGATCGGCGAAACGGCGATCATCGGCGAGCGCGTGCGCGTTTATCAGGCGGTGACGCTGGGCGCGAAGAGTTTTGCCGCCGATCTCGACGGCACGCTCGTGAAGGGCAACGCGCGCCATCCGATCGTCGAGGACGACGTGGTGATCTACGCGGGCGCGACGATTCTGGGCCGCGTGACCATCGGCAAGGGTTCGGTGATTGGCGGCAACGTGTGGCTCACGCATAGCGTGCCGCCGGGCAGCAGCGTGCGTCAGGGCAAGATCCGCGAAATCGAACGCGGCAACGACGGCCAGTAATCAGGCGTTCGTTCGCGTTCGTTCGACAGGGAGGACGCCGCGGGCGCGGCGTCCGCCTGATCGCGAGGATCAGGTATTCGCCACGCTCATCGCGCCCGGATTGCCGACGATGGCGAGAAACTCGCGGCGCGTGGACGGGTCGGTGCGGAACGTGCCGAGCATGCGCGACGTGACCATCGACACGCCCGCCTTGTGCACGCCGCGCGTCGACATGCATTGATGCGCGGCTTCGAGAATCACGCCCACGCCCTTCGGCTGCAACACGTCGTTGAGCGTGTCGGCGATCTGCGCAGTCATCTTTTCCTGAATCTGCAGGCGCTTCGCGAAAGCGTCGACGAGGCGCGCGAGCTTCGAGATGCCCACCACGCGATGCTCGGGCAGATACGCCACGTGCGCGCGGCCGATGATCGGCACCATATGGTGCTCGCAGTAGCTCTCGAAGCGGATGTCCTTCAGCACGATCATCTCGTCGTAACCGTCGACTTCCGAGAACGTGCGCGACAGGATCTCGCGCGGATCGAGCTGATAACCCGCGAAGAATTCCTCGTAGGCGCGCACCACGCGCCCGGGCGTATCGATCAGACCTTCGCGGGTGGGATCGTCGCCGGCCCAGCGCAGCAGCACGCGCACGGCGTCTTCCGCTTCGGTGCGCGACGGGCGCGCGGCGATCTCCACGGCGTCCTTCGACGGGCGTTTCTTACCTTTCTTTTCAGTGTTCTTTGCGTCGCTCATGCATCGGCTCCTGTCATGTGGCCGACGCCCGCTCGGCGCGCCACGAACGCGCATTGTTCCATGAATCCTGCATGACCGTGCGAGCGCGCGAATGTTCGGAGGCCGCGCTCACTTCGGCCATTCGTCCATCGCGTCATTGAAGAGTTCGGCGACCACGCTGCGCAGCCACGCGCCGCGCGGCGCGTTGTGATACTTGCGATGCCAGTACTGCTTGAGGTCGAAGTGCGGCAAGGGCAGCGGCGGCTCGACGAGCGTGATCGACGCGTGCTCGGAGACGTACGCGAAGCCGATCGCGTGCGGCACCGTCGCGATCAGGTCGGTGCGCGTGAGGATGAACGGCAGGCTCATGAAGTGGGGCGTTTCGAGCACGGCGCGGCGGCGCAGGCGCTTCTTCTCCAGGAAATGTTCGAGCACTTCCTGGCTGCGTCCTTCGGCGCGGACCACCGCATGGCCGAGCGCGAGAAATTGTTCGAGCGTGATCGGCTTGCCCGCGAGCGGGTGGTTGCTGCGCATCAGGCAGATGAAGCGATGCGTGAAAAGCCGCTGCTGGAAAAAGTTATTGCCGCCGAGGTCGGGAAAGTAACCGACGGCCAGATCGATGTCGCCCGATTCGAGGCCGCGTTCGACCTGACTGGGCGGCAGCGACACCGAGCGCAGATTTGCATGCGGCGCGCGCTCGGCGAGCATTTGCAGCAGCCGCGGCAGAAACACGATTTCGCCGACGTCCGAGAGCGCGATCGAAAACGTGTGCGTGCTGGTGGCCGGATCGAAGGCCTGATCTTCGAGCATGCCTTTTTCGATGCGAATCAGCGCGTCGCGCGCGGCGGGAATCAGCCCGAGCGCGCGCGGCGTGGGCTCCATGCCGCGCGAGGTGCGCACGAACAGCGGATCGCCGAAATACTCGCGCAGCTTGCCGAGCGCCGTGCTGACGCGCGGCTGACTGACGCCGAGCCGTTCGGCGGCGCGGCTGACGTTGCGCGTGTCCTCCATCGCAACGAGATAGGGGATCAGATTCAGGTCGAGGTCTTGCATCGGGCGGGAGCGCGCGGGCAGCGCCGCACTATGTCTAAACGGGATAGACCTTAGTGCAAACATGCGGATTCCAGATATTGGGGTATGTGCCCGGGTCGGGGCGCGTCGGTGGACGGCGTGCCGCCGCGCGCATGCATTTCAGTGCATTGTTGTAGGTCAATGCACGATATTTCCGCTGAAGAATCCGCGCGCGCTCGGGGTTGCCCTAAGGAAGTCCCGCCTTGACAAGCGCGCCTGGGCACTCCGATAATGCGTTGGACGTTCGCTAAACGAATCAGTGTTCGTATATAGAACTTTTTCGCGATCGAGTGGCGTGGACTTTCCGCGATGCGCATCGCTTTCAGGAACAGGCATGATCAACAAGATTTTCGACTCGCTTCAAGCCGCCGTCGCCGACATTCAGGACGGCGCCACGGTGATGATCGGCGGCTTCGGCACGGCCGGCATGCCGGCGGAACTGATCGACGCGCTGATCGCGCAAGGCTCGAAAGAGCTCACGATCGTGAACAACAACGCCGGCAACGGCGACACGGGCCTGGCCGCGCTGCTCAAGGCCAAGCGGGTGCGCAAGATCATCTGCTCGTTCCCGCGCCAGACCGACTCGTACGTGTTCGACGGCCTCTATCGCGCCGGCGAAGTCGAGCTTGAACTCGTGCCGCAAGGCAACCTGGCCGAGCGCATCCGCGCGGCGGGCGCCGGTATCGGCGGTTTCTTCACGCCCACGGGCTACGGCACGAAGCTGGCCGAAGGCAAGGAAACGCGCCTGATCGACGGCCGCCAATACGTGCTGGAAGCGCCGCTGCACGCCGACTTCGCGCTGATCAAGGCGTACAAGGGCGACCGCTGGGGCAATCTGGTCTATCGTAAAACGGCGCGCAACTTCGGCCCGATCATGGCGAGCGCCGCCAAGGTGGCGATCGCGCAGGTGTCGGAAGTGGTCGAACTCGGCCAGCTCGATCCAGAAAACATCGTGACGCCGGGCATTTTCGTGCAGCGCGTCGTTGAAGTGCCGCAGGCCGCGCATCAAGCGCAGCAAGCCGGCCAGGCCGCCTGACGCTACGGAGTTATGCAATGAAACGGTTGAATCGCGACGAAATGGCTCAACGCGTGGCTCAGGACATTCCTGAGGGCGCTTATGTGAATCTCGGCATTGGCGTGCCGACGCTGGTGGCCAACCACCTCGATCCGAGCAAGGAAATCTTCCTGCACAGCGAGAACGGTCTGCTGGGCATGGGCCCGGCGCCCGCGCCCGGCCTGGAAGACGACGAACTCATCAACGCAGGCAAGCAACACGTCACGCTGCTGACCGGCGGCGCCTTCTTCCATCACGCGGACTCGTTCGCGATGATGCGCGGCGGCCACCTCGACTACTGCGTGCTCGGCGCGTTCCAGGTGTCGGTGAAGGGCGACCTCGCGAACTGGCACACCGGCGCACCGGACGCCATCCCCGCCGTGGGCGGCGCGATGGACCTCGCGCTCGGCGCGAAGCAGGTGTTCGTGATGATGGAACTGCTGACGAAGCAGGGCGAAAGCAAGCTCGTGAGCGAATGCTCGTACCCGGTCACGGGCGTGAACTGCGTGGGCCGCATCTACACGGACCTCGCCGCGTTCGACGTGACGCCGGACGGCCTCGCCGTGCGCGAGATCTATTCGGACATCGACTTCGACGCGCTGCAAAAGCTTGCCGGCGTGCCGCTGATCGACGCGACGCAGAATCGCCGCGCGGCGTAAACTGCGGCAACGCGCGTTCCTCTCGCAGATGAACACCAGCGTGGCGCGGGTCTGGCGGCAACAGTCGCCGGGCGCCGCGCCATCTGCGTTTGCGCGCATCCATATCTTTTTCATATCGATCCATGATTGAACGCCTGACGAGCCTCATTTGCGGCACCGAGCCGATGAACGCCGCGTGGTCGAGCGAGGCCACGCTCCAGCGCATGCTCGACGTGGAAGCGGCGCTTGCCCGCGCGTCGGCGCTGCATGGCGTGATTCCGCAGACGGCCGTGGCGGCGATCGTCGCGACCTGCCGTGCGGATCGGCTCGATGCCGAAGCGCTCGCGCGCGACGCCGCACTCGGTGGCAATCTGGCGATTCCGCTCGTCAAGCAACTGACTGCTCGCGTGAAAGAGGCCGATCCCGAGGCCGCGAAATACGTGCATTGGGGCGCGACGAGCCAGGACATCATCGACACGGCGACCGTGCTGCAACTGCGCGACGCGCTCGCGCTGATCGAAACGGGTCTCGACGCCACCTGCGCCAATCTCGCTGAACTCGCGCGCGCACACCGCGCGACGCCCGCAGTCGGACGCACGTGGCTGCAGCAGGCGCTGCCGATCACGCTCGGTCTGAAATTCGCGCAGTGGCTCGATACGCTGCTGCGTCATCGCGAGCGTCTTGCAGCCTTGCGCGAACGTGCGCTCGTGTTGCAGTTCGGCGGCGCGGCGGGCACGCTCGCGAGCCTGCGCGACGCGGCCGCGAACGTGAGCACCGAACTCGCGAAGGAACTCGGCCTCGCGCAGCCGACGCTGCCGTGGCATACGCAACGCGACCGCATCGCCGAAGCGGCGGCATTTTTCGGCATGCTGATCGGCACGCTCGGCAAGATCGCGCGCGATATCTCGCTGCAGATGCAGACCGAGATCGGCGAACTTGGCGAGCCGGCGGCGGCAGGCAAGGGCGGTTCGTCCACCATGCCGCACAAGCGCAATCCGGTCGGCTGTGCAGCGGTGCTCACCGCCGCCACGCGCGCGCCGGGCCTCGTCGCCACGGTGTTCGCAGGCATGGTGCAGGAGCACGAACGCGCGCTCGGCGGCTGGCAAGCCGAATGGGACGCGCTGCCCGAACTCGCGCGTCTCGCGGGCGGCGCGCTCGCACAGATCGAACAGATTACCGGCGGACTGGAAGTGCGGCCCGAGCGACTCGCGGCCAATCTCGACGTCACGCATGGCCTGATTCTCGGCGAGGCCGTGATGCTCGCGCTCGGCGACCGCATTGGTCGTCTCGATGCGCATCACCTCGTCGAAAAGGCCTCGAAACAGGCGGTGCAATCGCAACGCACGCTCTACGACGTGCTTGCGGCCGATCCCGCCGTCACGCAGCATCTAGACGAAAATCGTCTTAAAGCGCTGCTCGACCCCGCTCATTACGTGGGCGAAGCGCACGCCTTTGTCGACGCGGTGCTCGCGTCGTACGCGAAGCGTTCGCCTCATTCTTCATCGCAGACTCATCAGGAGTAACCGCATGCCTTATGCAGCCGTCAACGACACGCAGCTGTTCTACCGCATCGACGGTGCGCAAGACAGCACGGCGCCGTGGCTGGTTCTGTCGAACTCGCTCGGTAGCGACGTGTCGATGTGGACGCCCCAGCTCGTCGAATTCTCGAAGCATTTCCGCGTCCTGCGTTACGACACGCGCGGTCACGGCCATTCGGCCGCGCCGCAAGGTCCGTACACGATCGAACAACTGACTGGCGACGTGATCGGCCTGCTCGATCATCTCGGCATCGCGCGCGCGCATTTCGCGGGCGTTTCGATGGGCGGCCTCACGGGCGTGGGCCTCGGTGCACGCTTCGCGGACCGCATCGACCGCCTCGTGCTGTGCAACACCGCCGCGAAGATCGGCACGCCGGAAGTGTGGGTGCCGCGCGCCGCGAAGGCCCGCGCCGAAGGCATGCTCGCGCTCGCCGACGCCGTGCTGCCGCGCTGGTACACGCCGGAATTCATCGCGCGCAACGCGCTGGTGATGTCTCAGGTGCGCGACGTGTTCGTGCACACCGACAAGGACGGCTATGCTTCGAACTGCGAAGCAATCAACGCCGCCGACCTGCGTGGCGAAGCCTCGTCGATCAAGGCGCCGACGCTCGTGATCTCGGGCACGCACGATCTGGCCGCGACGCCCGCACAAGGCCGCGAACTGGCGGAGTCGGTGCCGGGTGCGCGTTATGTCGAGCTGAACGCCGCGCACATTTCGAACGTCGAACTCGCGGACGAATGGAACAAGGTCGTGCTCGCCTTCCTGCAGGAGTCGAAATGAACGAAGACGATCGTTACGAAGCCGGCCTGAAAGTGCGCCGCGCCGTGCTGGGCGACGCGCACGTCGACCGCTCCATTGCGAACCGCACCGACCTGACCGAAGAATTCCAGAAACTCATTTCGCGCTATGCGTGGGGCGAGATCTGGACGCGCGAAGGTCTGCCGCGTCACACGCGCAGCCTGCTCACGATTTCGATGATGGTCGCGCTCAACCGCAACGAGGAGCTCGCGCTCCATCTGCGCGCCGCGAAGAACAACGGCGTGACGCGCGACGAAATCAAGGAAGTGCTGCTGCAAACGGCCATCTATTGCGGCGTGCCCGCGGCCAATTCGGCCTTCCATCTGGCCGACCGCATTTTCCGTGAGGAAGACGCTGCACCGGCAGCCGACGCGTAAAGCGGTTTCATCGCTTCAAACGCTTTAGTCCATCGACGGCGAGCTCACGCCCAGCACTTCGTGCAGGCGTGTGCTCGTCGTCGTGTATTGCAGATGGATTTTCTTCTCGGGAAAGACATGGCGCGCCGCGCCGAAAGCCGCGAGCGCGGTTTCGTGAAAGCCCGAGAGTATCAACTTCTTCTTGCCCGGATACGTATTGATATCGCCCACGGCGAAGATGCCGGGCACGCTCGTTTCGAAGCGCGCGGTATCGACGGGCAATTGCTTGCGGTCCAGTTCGACGCCCCATTGCGCGATCGGTCCGAGTTGCGGCGAGAGGCCGTAAAACACGAGCAAATACTCAAGTTCGAGCGAGCGCGTAACGCCGTCGCCGCCCGTGACCTTGATGCGCTTGAGCGTGCCGTCCTCTTCATCGAAACCCGTGATCTGGCCGACGATCGATTGCATGCGCCATTCCTCGCAGAGCGTGCGCATGCGCGCAACCGAGGCGGGCATCGCGCGAAACTGCTCGCGCCGGTGTAGCAGAATCACGCTCTGCGCGACGTCGACGAGGCGCAGCGCCCAATCGAGCGCCGAATCGCCGCCGCCGCAAATCACGATGTCCTTGTCGCGGAACTGCTCGGGATCGCGCACGCGATAGAACAGTTGCGTGTCGCGATAGCGTTCGATGCCGCTCAATTTCAGCGTGCGCGGCTGAAACGATCCTACGCCTGCCGCGATGAACACGGTTTTCGTGAGGAACTGCGTGCCTTTCGAGGTTTGCACGAAAAAGCGTCCGTCGCCGCGCCGCTCGACGATCTGCACTTCCTCGCCCAGATGAAACGTCGCGCCGAACGGCTCGATCTGCTTCATCAGCGAATCGACGAGTTGCCGCCCCGTGCAGGCGGGAATCGCCGGAATGTCGTAGATGGGTTTGTCGGGATACAGCTCGGCGCATTGACCGCCAACCATCGGCAGCGAATCGACCACGTGCGCGCGGATTTCGAGCAGCCCCAATTCGAAGACCTGAAACAGCCCCACGGGACCGGCGCCGACGATCAGCGCATCGGTTTCGATGGGCGTCGCGTGCGCGGCGGCGGGCCGCGAGCGCGCGGAGATGGCGGGCTCGGGCAAGCGTTCGGCGCCGTCGGTCATGGTCACTCCTCGGGATTGCGCTCGGCCACGTAATGTTTGAGGACGGCGAGCACGGCGGCGTCCTCAGCGCGGCTCGCATCGTCGCTCGCGGAGCCCGCGTCGGCTTCGTCGCCGAACAGCGAGGTGGGCGCCGCGATAGTTTCGATTTCGCGGCCTTCGCGGAACACGCGGATTTGCAGTGTCGGCGCGAGATATTCGGCCACCCAGTGAACGCCTTCAATATGCGTTCCCACGCGGATTGGTGTCTTCATCGCAATCCCTCCGGCCGCTGCCGCGTGCGGCCCGGCAGCGCATTGATGTGTCGATAACCCCACGATACGCCGATGGCGCGCGGCTTGCCCGAACCGTGCGCGCGCCCGGCGGACGGCGAAAAAAAAGCGGCCCGAAGCGGGCCGCCCGATTGCCTTGCGCGCCGCGCCGAAGCACGGCGGCGAAGCTGCGTTATTGCACCTTGGTGAGCACGTCGCGCACGGTGCCGAAGAGACGCTCGATCTCTTCTTCCGTGACGATCAGCGGCGGCGAGAACGCCAGAATGTCGCCGGTGAAGCGGATCAGTACGCCCGCTTCGAAACACTTCACGAACACTTCATAGGCGCGCGCGCCCGGTGCGCCGTCGCGCGAGTCCAGTTCGATGCCCGCGACGAGGCCCAGATTGCGGACGTCCTTCACGTGCTTCGCGTCGCGCAGCGCGTGCGCCGCGGCTTCGAACTTCGGCGCGAGGCTGTTGGCGCGCTCGAACAGGCCGTCGCGGCGATACAGATCCTGCGTGGCGATCGCGGCTGCACACGCGAGCGGGTGCGCCGAATAGGTGTAGCCGTGGAAGAGTTCGATCGCGCCCGGCGCGCCGCTGTTCACGACCGTGTCGTGGATCGTGCGGCTCACGGCCACGCCGCCCATCGGCACGGCGGCGTTGTTGATCGCCTTCGCCATCGTGATGATGTCCGGCGTGACGCCGAAATACTCGCTCGCCGTGGCTTTGCCGAGACGGCCGAAACCCGTGATCACTTCGTCGAAAATCAGCACGATGCCATGCTTCGTGCAGATCTCGCGCAGACGTTGCAGATAGCCTTGCGGCGGAATCAGCACGCCCGTCGAACCGGCGACCGGCTCCACGATCACGGCCGCGATGGTCGAGGCGTCGTGCAGCGCGACGATGCGTTCGAGGTCCTCGGCGAGATGCGCGCCCCAGGCCGGCTGGCCCTTCGAAAACGCGTTGTGCTCCAGATTGTGCGTGTGCGGCAGATGGTCGATGGCGGGCAGCAACTGGCCCGAATACGCCTTGCGGTTCGGCCCGATGCCGCCGACCGAAATGCCGCCGAAGCCCACGCCGTGATAGCCGCGCTCGCGGCCGATCAGCTTGGTGCGCTGGCCTTCGCCGCGCGAACGATGGTAGGCGAGCGCGATCTTGAGCGCCGTATCCACGGACTCCGAACCCGAGTTCGTGAAGAAAATGCGGTCGAGCCCTTCCGGCATGATTTCGGCGATCTTGCTGGCCGCTTCGAAGGCGAGCGGATGACCCATCTGGAAGGTCGGCGCGAAATCGAGCGTGCCGGCCTGCTGGGCGATCGCCGCGACGATTTCCTCGCGCGCATGGCCCGCGTTCACGCACCACAGACCCGCGCTGCCGTCGAGCACCTCGCGGCCGTCGGTCGTGCGGTAATACATGCCCTTGGCCGATTCGAGCAGGCGCGGCGCGCCCTTGAACTGACGGTTGGCCGTGAACGGCATCCAGAACGACGACAGGTCGTCGATGACGGGGCGCGAAGTCATGGGTGTTCCTCCTGAGGTGGTTTGACAGACTCTATCGCCGGGGCTTGAAGCGCGGCAGATACAGTCTCTATACTGCGCTGATAACTGTGCTGGACAATTTGTCTCAACTGTATTGGTCTGTACTCGGTACGGCAGGGTACAGTCGACGCCACCTTATGATCGAAATCGAACTGGAACGCGGCCGTCAGGCCTCGACGACGCTCGTCGAACAGATCGTGCGTGCCTTTTCACGCGCGATCGAAGCCCACACCTTGCGCACGGGCGCGCTGCTGCCTTCGGTGCGTCAGCTCGCGCAGTCGCACGCGCTCTCGACCTATACGGTGACGGAAGCGTACAACCGGCTGGTGTCGATGGGACTGGTCGTGGCCCGGCGCGGTTCCGGCTATCGCGTGGCGCAGCGCGCCGAGGCGCCGCGGGCCAGTGAGGCGGGCTGGCAGCCGCCCACGCTCGCCGCTACCTGGCTGCTGTCCGACGTTTTTGCCGATCACTCGGTGCCGATCAAGGCCGGCTGCGGCTGGATGCCGGGCGAGTGGATCAACGAAACGGGGCTGCACCATGCGCTGCGCGCGACGAGCCGCGTGCCGGCCGTGCGTCTGGGGGACTACGGGCATCCGTACGGTTTCGCGCCGCTGCGCGAACGCGTGGCGGCGCAACTGGATCGCCAGGGACTGCCGGTCGAGGTCGGCAACGTGCTGCTCACGCAGGGCGCGACGCAGGGGCTCGATCTGATCGTGCGCACGCTGCTGCGGCCCGGCGACACTGTACTGGTCGAGGATCCCGGCTACTGCAATCTGCTGCAGATTCTCAAGCTCGCGGGGCTGACCGTGCATGGCGTGCCGCGCACGCCCGCCGGGCTCGATCTCGACGCGCTCGAACAGCAGGTTGCCGCGCATCGGCCCAAGGCGATCTTCGTGAACACGACGCTGCAAAATCCCACTGGCGCGACCTTCACGATGGCGAACGCGTTCCGCCTGCTGCAGATCGCCGAGCGCGAGCGCATGTGGGTGGTCGAAGACGACGTCAGCCGCGAACTCGCGCCGCCGGGCGCGCCGCTGCTCGCGGCGATGGAGGGCCTGCAGCGCGTGCTCTACGTGGGCGGATTTTCGAAGACGGTCACGCCGTCACTGCGTTGCGGCTATGTCGTCGCGGAACGCGACGTGCTGCGCGAACTGGCGCGCGCGAAGATGGCGGTGGGGCTCACGTCCTCGCAAACAATCGAGCGCATCGTCGACAAGGTGCTGCTCGAAGGCCGCTATGCGCGCCACGTCGAAATCGTCAACGAGCAATTGAAAAGCGCGCACGCGGCGTTCGAGGAGCGCATCGACGCGCTCGGGCTCGAACCGTTCTGCCGGCCGCGCGCGGGGCTGTTCGTGTGGGTGCGTCTGCCGGTGGAAGCCGCGCGTGCGGGCGCACTCGCGACCGCCGCATTGCGCGACGGCATCTGGCTCGCGCCGGGCTCGTATTTCCGGCCCGACGATGCGGCCAGCAGCTGGTTCCGCTTCAATGCGCCGTACTCGCTCGACGACGCACTCTGGCGTTTCATCGAGCGAGTGAGCAGCGGAAACTTCTAAGTCATCCTGACGAAGTGCTCAGCCTTGCACGAGCTGGGCAAGATGCGCGAGCAACGGATACATCGACGCGACCAGCGACAGCGCCATGGCGATATTGAACGCGCGCAAGCGGCGCGGATCGGCGAGAAAGCGGCGCATGCCGGTGCCGAACGCTGCCCATACGCAGATGCAGGGCAGGCCGATCACGTAGAACAGCGCGGCCATCACGACGGTATTCATGCCGAAATCGGCCGAAAGACGAATCGTGGTCGCGGCGGTGAGCACCATCATCCACGCCTTGGGATTGATCCACTGGAACGCGATGGCCTCGTGAAAACGCATGGGGCGGCGCTCGCCGCTTTTCATCTTGAGGTCGCCCGAGGTCCCGATCTTCCACGCGAGCCACAGCAGATACGCCACGCTCGCGGCTTCGAGCGCGGTGTAGAGCATGGGGACGTGGCGGAACGCCTGACCGAGCCCGAAACCCACCGAGAGCATCAACACCACAACGCCCGCGCTGATGCCGAGAATATGCGGCACCGTGCGCCGGAAGCCGAAATTGACGCCCGAGGCGAGCAGCATGGTGTTATTGGGGCCGGGCGTGATGGTCGTGACGATGACGAACAGCATGCCGGCGGGTAGGGCGCTGAGCATGTCGGGCAGCATGAGGCGGTGACTCCGGTGAAACGAGGGCGATCGTATCGATCAGGATGGAGCCAGTCTAGCTGCGTGTGTCGGTACAGTACCGGTACAGATTGCAGGGTGTCTGCCGGTACGGCGTGGGGAAGGGTGGCCGCGAAGTGTCCGGCCGAAGTGTCCGGTGAAAGTGTCCCCCGGAACTGTCCGCTGAAAGTGTCTGCGGGAAGCCGCCGCCGTGCGGACAGTGCGCACGGCGAGCGCTTCAAGTGTATTGCCGATCAGGTGGTCTGCCAGCGCGCGTCGGCGACCACGAGCTTGCGCGGGATGAGCTTGAGTTCGGTGAAAGTGTCCGCGATCTGCTGCTGATAGGCGAGCGTGGCCGCATCGATGGGCCGCACGCCGTAACCGGCGCGCTTGAGGGCCACTTCGAGCGTGGCGGTATCGAGCCCGACCAGCGGCGACAGTTGCGCGGCGACGGCCGGGATGTTGTCGCGCGCGAAGTTATCCACGGCGATCAGTTCGTCGAGCAGCGCGCGCACGGCCTGCGGCTGCGTATCGGCGAACTTGCGGGTCGCGATGTAGTACTGCACGTTGTCGACGAGATGCTCGCCGTTGGCGATCGTGCGGGCGTTCGCCTGACGCTCGATCGCGGCGAGGTACGGGTCCCAGATCACCCACGCATCGACGCTGCGGCTCGTGAACGCGGCGCGCGCGTCGGCGGGCGCGAGATAAACGGGCTGAATATCCTCGTACTTGAGATTGGCCTTTTGCAGCGCCTTCACGAGCAGATAGTGCACGTTCGAGCCTTTATTGAAGGCCACGCGCTTGCCGCGCAGATCGGCGACCGTGCGAATTGGCGAATCCTGCTGGACCACGATGGCCTCGCCCTTCGGTGCGGGCGGTTCGCTCGCGATATAAACGAAATCCACGCCACCTGCCTGCGCGAAGATTGGCGGCGTTTCGCCGACCGTGCCCACATCGACAGCGCCCGCATTCAGGCCTTCGAGCAATTGCGGACCGCCGGGAAATTCAAGCCATTGCACCGAATAACCGAGCGGCGCGAGGCGCTTTTCGAGCGTGCCGCGCGCTTTCAAAACGACGAAATTACCGTACTTCTGAAAGCCGACGCGCAGCACCTTGTTGCCTTGCGCACGTGCCGCGCCGCTTTGCAGCGCGAGCGCGGCGGCACCGCCGATGCCCGCGGCGGCGCGGATCGTGGCCAGCGTGGCCGCCCCCGCAGCGGCTTTCAGGAGTTGGCGGCGCGAGCCGTTGGCGCGGTGGCCGTCGTGTTGATCGTTCGACATCGTGTGGTCTGCCTTTGAATGACGCTATTCGAAAATGATTGCGCGCCCTGAACGTCCCATTCATCGCGCATGGTGTGTCACCTTAAATCCGTTTTAGCGTCGGCCTAACCAAGATATCGTCAGATGCTTATCTGCCGCTTTGCATATCGCATTGCACGCGCGCTCGTCATAACGATGTGCGAATCCGTTATTGGAGCGCCGCGCGACGCGTCCTTATACTGCGGCCTCATCGTGGGTGAAGTGGCAGGCGGCAAACATGGCGGAATATTTCGACGCGGAGCACGCGCAGGCAGTGGCCGCGCTCGAAGCGCGCTTCGCGGCGCGCACCGAATGGCCCACGTGGCTGCTGATCGCGAGCGTGTACGGCGGCTGGTTCGCCACGCTGCTGATGGTGCGCCATCACGTGCTCTCGCTGCTTGCCGCCGCGCCTTCACTTGCGGTGTTGTGCGCGTGGCATATGTCGATGCAGCACGAATTGCTGCACGGTCACCCAACACGATATGCATTCCTGAATAAACTGCTGGGCTTCGCGCCGCTGACGATCTGGTTCCCTTACACGCTCTATCGCGACACGCATCTCGAACATCATCGCGACGAAGCGCTGACGTTGCCGGGCCTCGATCCCGAGACGAATTACGTTCCCGCCGAACAGTGGCAGAGCTGGCCCGCATGGCGGCGCGCGCTGTGGCACGCGCGCAAGCGCTTCGTGGGGAGAATGGTGGTGGGCCCGCCGATGAGCGCCGCCGCCGTGCTCGTCGCGGCCTTCGACGCGCTGCGCACGCGCGACCGCCGTTATGCGCCGATGTGGATCGTGCATGCCGTGTGCGTCGTGGCGCTGTTGTTCGCGCTGCAGCGCTGGGCGGGCGTGCCGTGGTGGTTTTATCTGCTGGCCGTGACGTGGCCCGCGCTGTCGCTCGCGACCATCCGCTCGCTGTACGAGCATCGCGCCGTGCCGGACCCGAAGGCGCGCATCGCGATCAACGAGGCGGGCGCCGCCATGCGGCTGCTCTTTCTGAACAACAACTATCACCTCGTTCATCACGATCTGCCGTCGCTCGCGTGGTACAACCTGCCGCGCGCCTACCATTTGCGCCGCGCGGATTACGCGGATAAATGCGCGGATTTCGTGATTCGCGGCGGCTACGGCGAATTGCTGCGGCGCTACGCCTGGAAGGCCACCGACGCACCGGTGCATCCGTTCGGCAACGGCGTGGTCTGATTCAGCTTCCAGCCCTGACTCGCGTCTTACCCAAAAGATCGATATACATCGACGCGCGGGATTGATAGGCTGGAACCTATGGATTCTTTACTCACTTCCGCATCGCTGCGGCGCCTGCAGGTTTTTCTCGCCGTGTGCGAGACGCTGCACATGGCGCGCGCCGCCGAGCAGCTCGGCGTGGCCCAGCCCGCGCTCAGCCAGCAGATCAAGGGCCTCGAAGAGGCGCTCGGTGTGCGACTCTTCCATCGCCGCAAGCGCGGCATCGACCTGACCGCTGCGGGCGAGGCGTTCCGCACCGAGGCGCAGAAGCTGCTCGCGCTGCACGGTCACGCAATCGACGCGGTGCGGCGCACGGCGCGCGGCGAACTGGGCACGCTGGCCATCGGCTATGTTGCGTCGGCGATGTTCGAGCGCAGTTTTCCCGCGCAATTGCGGACTATGCGCGAGTCGCATCCGAACGTGGAACTGGAGTTGCGCGACGAGAATTTGCGCACGCTGTTCGCGGCGCTGGAGGCGGGCGAACTCGATGTGGCGCTGGTGCGTGCGCCCGTGCCCGCCGAGGCGCCGTTGCGCCATCGGGTGCATTCGAGTCAGGAACTGGTGGTGATCTTGCCGAAGCGTCATCCGCTCGCGGCGCTGGAGAAGATTCCGCTGGCGCGGCTCGCCACGGAGCCGATGGTGGGTTTTCCCGATCCCGATGATGTCGGGACGATGCGCGTCGTCACGGACCTCGCCGCGAAGGCGGGCGTGAAGCTGCAACCGAAGTGGAAGGTGTCGGACGTGGGCAGCATCGTCGGCCTCGTGGCCGCCGGGCTGGGATTCGGCATCGTGCCGCAGGAGATCGCGCGGCTCGCGGGTGCCGACATCGTCGCGCGTCCGCTTGCGGGACGCGCGGCGCGCGCCGAACTCTGGCTCGTCTGGCACGAGGCGCGTGAGACGCCCGCGCTGAGCCGGTTTTTGGCGATCGTTGGGAAAGGCCGCGTAGCGAAGGCCGCGGATTAACGCAGGCGTGGCGTCTTGCGCGGAAAGCGCGCACTGACGCCGCGCGCCGAATCATCAACGACCGGCGCGGTCACGTTGCGAACGTTGACCGCGCGATCGAACAGCGGGCAGGCGACGGCCTGCCTCGAAGCCTGGGCTTCTTCGCTTAGTAGCTGCGGCGCTGCGCTTCGGCGAGCAGTTCGCAGTATTCGAGGTGGCGATTCAGCGCCACGGTGCTCAGACGGCGTGCTGCTTCAAGAAATCGAGCCACATTCGACGAAATTGCAATAATCACTGCGCCCATGATGTCCTCGTTTTGGCTGGGGGTATGTACCTAAGGGTTATCCCTAATCATACGCCGTTCGCCCGAGAATGCAACGGCTCCTGTGTGTCTATTTGCAACACTCGGGTGTTTTCAAAGCCAAAAAGGGGCAAATCGTGGAGCCAGGCCGGCTGGGGACTATGCCAATCGGCGTAACGGTTAAGGCTCCGGCTGGCGGCGCGCCGTGATCCCGCCCTGCAATCCAATATGCAGTTCCACAAGCCAGCGGCGCGGACAGTCGCCGTGCACGCGCACCGTCGCGCCGCTCGCGATTGCGCGTGGCTCGACGAAACCGCTGGCGCGCGCGTCGCGCCAGGCGTGCCGTGCGTCGGAGCGGATCCAGGCGCTCAAGGCGGCGCAGGTCATGAAACAGAACAGCGTGGTGAGGCCGAGCGCGAGATCGGGATGACTGCCGCGCGCCACGAAGGCAAACGCGCAGGTGAGGATCGGATTGATCAGCAGGATCAGGACGACGAGGCGCGCGACCGCGCGTCGGCGAGAGGCCAAAGCGGGGCCGACTCGGAGCAAATGGGGGGTGCCGGTGTCGGGCATGGTGGATCGATACGAATTCGATATAGATTCGGTATCCGATGTATTAGCGGGATCATTGCAGCAGCGTGACGGGCGCGGTGCACAGTCGCCGGAGTTGCGCGAGCATGCCCCATTTGCGCAGAAAACCCAGGCGGCTCGCGTCGACCACGACGATATCGGCGCTGGCCGTTTCCACGCACGCGGCAATGCTGCGCGCGGGCGGCCCGAACACGCTGCGGCGCGTGTACGGCACGCCTGCGTCGTCGAGAATCGCGCAAGTCTGCGCGAGCGCGGCGCTCGTCGAGCGGCGGTAGCGTTCGCGCAAAGCGTTCGGTGACCAGAATGCGGCGGCGCGGTCAGTCGTGGCATCGCCGAGCACTTCGACGACTTCGACTTCGCTCACGCAACGTTCGGCGAACAGAAACGCGCTATGGCGCGCGGCTTCGGCGGCGCCGTGCCGGTCGAAGATGGGAATCAGCAGTTTGAGCACGAAGACCTCGTGGGTAAACGGAACGCGCGCAGCGGCGGGAAGGCGAGGCGGTGCGCTCAGTCGCGCACGAACACGAACGGGGCGAGCGCGGCCACGCAGAGCGCGAGGCCGGCGACGGCGGAACCGAGCGCGATGCACGTCGCGGCTGCGCCCACGCCTGTCAAGGCGACGGCATCCAGACGCCGCCGACGCGTGCGTCGGCATTCGATTTCAGCCAGCGATGCGGAGCGCGAGTACGACGCTTTGACCAGGGTGAATACCGCCATGAATCCTCCATCGGCGCGCGAGGCGCGAAGGTTGCAGACGCTGCAACCATGGAGGAAATCGTAGCGGGCGCGCCGTAAAAACCGTGCAAAAAGTCGGGGCGGCTGTTATCAACGCGCCGTATCGAAGCGAGTTCAATCGACGCGAAAGAGAACGTTCACGCGCCGAACACGGCGCGCGCGACATCGGCGGTAATCGGTTCGCGCATGCGTTCGATCAGATGCGCGGCGGCGTGCTCGTAGCCGCAGGCGAGCACGGCCTGCACGTGCCCGAGTCGCGAATAGATCGCGCGAAAGCGTCCTTCGGCGAGACTGCCCGTGATGTCGAGGTCGTCCCACTGCGTGGCGTGGCCGAGATAGTCCACGCGCTGGCCGAAATGCTCGGTCCAGAAGAAAGGCACGCCTTCGTAGCGGACCTCGCGTTCGAGCATGTTGAGTGCCGCGACGCGCGCGAGTTGCTGCGCCACGCGCCAGTGTTCGATGCGCGCGGTGCGCGCGAGGCCCGAGCCGTCGGCGAGTGGAAAACGCGCGATATCGCCGGCGACGTAGACGCGCGGCGCGGCGCACATCGAGGCATCGACGCTCACGCCGCCGTCCTGATCGAGTTTGAGTCCGGCCAGCAGTTGCGTCGCGGGGCGCACGCCCACGCCCGCGATGACCGCGTGCACGGGCAGTGTCGCGCCGTCGTCGAGCTGGATCGATTCGACGCGTTCGCGGCCGTCCAGACGCAGCGCCTTCGCGCGATGAAACACCACGCCATGCGCTTCATGCCATTCGCGAAACAGACTGCCGACGCGCGCGCCCAGCGCGTGGCGCAGCGGCACGCCGCTCGGTGTGACGACGGTCACGCGCACGTCGAGCTTGCGCAGTGCCGACGCGGTTTCCAGCGAAATAAAGCTGTCGCCGAGCATGACGACGTGTTCTCCGGGCGCGGTCGCTTCGAAGATCGCTTTCGCGTCGAGCAGCGTGCGCAGCGTGAACACGCGCTCCAGTTCGGCGCCCGGCATATCGGGCCGCCGCGCGACCGAGCCGGTTGCCACCAGCGCGGCGTCGAATGCGGTTTCGCGGCCATCGGCGAGCGTGACGCGCTTGAGCGCCGTATCGAAACGCAGAACCTCGGTGTGCTCGATGCGCAGCCGCTCGTCGCGGGCCGTTTCCTCGGACAAAAGCGGCGGCACTTCGTCGGGCTTCATCTCGCCCGAGGGCACGTATTTGCTGAGGCAGGTGCGATCGTAGGGCGCTTCGGGTTCGGCGGCGAACACGGTCAGCTCGCCGTCGAAGCCGTTGTCGAGCAGCGTGGCCACGGCTGACGCTGCCGCCGCGCCGCCACCGATGATTGCGAAGCGCTGCGGCGAGCCGCGCCGTACCGCAGCAGCAGCGGGCGCGCCGGGCCGCAGATCGACGAACACACTCGACGATTCCACCTTGACGGGCCACGTCTTCAGGCTCGCGAGCGCGGGCGGTTCGATCCACGCGCCGCTGTCGGCGGCGAACACGGCCTTGTGCCACGGGCAGACGATGCGCCCGTTGCAGAGCGCGCCTTCTTCGAGCGGCGCGCCCGCGTGCGGGCAATCCGCCTGAAATGCGCGCAGGCATTCGCCGTCGCGCACGAGCAGGACGGCTTCGTTCTCGACCTGCACGCGCGTCATGCCCGAAGCGGGCAATGCCGCCAGTTCCGCTGCCTTGATCCATGCATTCATGGCGCGCTCCTGCTTGAATGTGCCGAAGTTGCGAGCTTGGAGCGCAAGCGCCGTGCCGCCGCGAATCCCGGGGTTTCTGTGAGCGGGCAGAGGCATGCTTCGTGCGGTGACGATCGCGAGCGTGTGATCGAACGTGGATCGACACGTTTCGCCGATCTACTGTCTGGGTAGATCGTCCATCACCATTTAATCAGGAGTCCAATCCATGACGATGACGAAGAAGACACTCGCGGTTGCGATCGTGGCAGCCATGACGGCGGTTTCGGGCGCTGCATACGCGCAAGGCAACGGCGGCGGCAGCAGCAGTAGCGGCACCGGTTCGCAAGGTGCGGGCGGCAGCGACGCCAACAGTTCGACGCAAAACATGAATATGGATCAGAGCCAGCCTGCCTCGTCGGCTCATGCGACGACAAAGCATCACAGCACGAAGAAGCACCACGCGAAGAAGCCCATGAACGACAGCACGAATACGCCGGGCGCAGATGCCAGCAGCGATTCGAAGGGCCAATAAGCAGGCAATAAGCGGCCTATAAGTATTCGGGCATTCGTTGAAACACCGTGCGCGAGCGGCCCGTAAGGGCCGTTCCCGCTTAAAGCGGGGTCGTAAAATAATTTCCGGATTCAGGCCTCGCGCCGAAAAAAAATTCAGAAATAAATACCGAATAAATGAGGGAATTAACGAACTGGAACATTTTTAAGTTTGATTTAAGAAACCCTCGTTAGCCTCGAGCCTTTCGCCCATCGGCGCCGCCTTGGTTGCCGATGTCAATTCGAAAGTCGCGCGTCACGCGCGTGGCCTTTCGCCAGCATTCCGTATCCAGCAGATGCCCAAACTCGTCTTGTCGACATCTCCGGGATTCGCGGGTAAAGCGTTCATCGTCGCTGCCATTGGCACGCTCAGCACCGCGTGGCTCATGCACGAAGCGCCCACGCAAAGCGCCGACGTTTCGCTGCACGCATCCGACGATATCCCGGCTCATGCCACGCGCGACCGCGCGTCCACGCCGCCCGCCGCACAAGCGGCCCAGGCCGCTTCCGCAGTCCCGCCCGCCGCGCCGGCTTATCGCGTCGAAACGGCCCAGGTCACGCACAGCTTTTCCGAAGCGGCGAGCAAGCTGGGCATCGATGCCGCGACGGCCGCGCAACTGGCGCGCGCGCTCGCGGGCCGGATCGATTTCCGCCGCGATCTGCATCCGGGCAGCGAAGTGCGCTTTGTGTTCCGCAACGACGCGCAAGCCGACGCGAACGCGCAGGCGGGCACGCAAGGCAATGCGCAGACGAATGCACAGCTGAATACGCAAACCGGCGCCGCAACCGCCGCTTCCACAACCGCGACCGCAGACGAAGATCTGCCGCTCGCCGTGCGCATCTCCACCGGCAAGACCTCGCACGATCTGTTCCTCTATCGCAATCTCGACGGCAAGGCGTTCTATTACGGCGCCGATGGTCAATCGAACGCGCCGTCGTTCGCGCGCTATCCGCTCGATTACACGCGCGTCTCGTCGTCGTTTTCGCCGCATCGGCTCGATCCCGTCACGCATCGCTGGGCGGCGCACGACGGCGTCGATCTCGCCGCGCCCGCGGGCACGCCCGTGCACGCGACCGCGCGCGGCACCGTGACGTTCGCTGGCTGGGAAACCGGCTACGGTCGCGTCATCAAGATCAAGAACTCCGGCGACTATTCGACGACTTTCGCGCATCTCTCGCGTTTCGCGAAATCGCTGCGCGCGGGCGCGCAGGTGCGCGAAGGGCAGGTGATCGGCTATGTCGGTTCGACGGGCTGGGCCACGGGGCCGCATCTGCATTACGAGGTGCACGTCGATCACGTGCCGAAGAATCCGCTCACGGTCGCGCTGCCGAAACGCTCGGGCATGAGCGCGGAAGAAAAGGAACATTTCGCAGAGCAGGTCGCGCAGTTCGAGCCGTTGCTCTGAACGCCGCGCGGTGGTCGAGTCGATGTCGAATCGATTCGACGCAGTATTGCCGTTGTTTCCCCGCCGTATTCCTGGTGTCAGGTTAATGGACTAGAGTGCGTGAGCACGCACGTGCGTTGTCGTCCCGTTGTCGTCCGTTACTGTCCGTTCTCGTCCCCGTGGGAGCCAGGTCATGACCGAACACAGGCAGCACCCTTCGTCCGTGGTGTCCTTCAAGAGTGCCCACGATTTCGATACGACCATCGCGCAACTGAAAAAGGCGCTCGACGGTGTAGGCGCCGCCGTGTTCGCCGACGTGGACCAGCGCGAAGCGGCGGCGCTCGCCGGCCTCGAGTTGCGTCCCACGCGGCTCATTCTGTTCGGCAACCCGAAGGCGGGCACGCCGATCATGGCGGCCAATCCGCACGCGGCGCTCGAATTGCCGCTGCGTCTCGTGGTCTGGCAGGACGACGAGGGCCACGCAATCGTCGATTACCGCGACGTTGCGCAGACACTCGGTCCGCTCTACGCCATCTCACCCGAACTGCTCGCGCCGATCCAGCGCGTGGCGGGCTTGCTCCAGGCCGCCGTGCAGTGACGAACGTCGCGCGCCATCGCCCCTGAAATAAGAGGCGAAGGACGTGCGCGAGCGTTCATCGGGTTGGCGCCTGCCTATCGGAAAGCGCGCGCCTCACTGACCAAAAAATATATCGCACTGCGAACGAGGCCAGCACGGCTTGACGGTGCGCTGACCGGCCGCGCTGCGCGTGTCGGTCGTGCCGCCGTACGACATGTCGGTGGCGGCCTGGGCCGACGCGTTGGCGTCGTCGATCAGGGCGCGATGAGCGGTGTCCTGCGAAACAGGCTCGTCTTTCGCGAGTGACGTGCCGGGCATGCCGGCCGCCACGGCGCACACGCATGCGGCGCATATCGCCAATCGGATTTTCATTTCGACACTCCTTCTTCATGCGCCGCCGCACAACTCGGTGCAGGACGGCGCGCGCGCACGGCACGCGCCACCGCGCCGTGCGCATTCAGGTGGAGTCGGGATGCCGGCACAACGCCAGGGCTGCCGAACGTGTTAGCTGACTGCCTACACCGTCGCGCCCTCGCCAGGCGGGAGGGCGGCGCAGCGCGGCGCGGCGCAAGAAGAAGGCAAAAGCGGGGCAAAAAGCGGGCGCGCAGAGAACGTCCGCGCTGCACTTTCTGTTATAGCGCGCGCACGCGAGAGTGCAAAACCGGGCCCCTTTCCGTATTTCGCTAATCCTTCCCATTTCTTTCGGCATTGAAATGTAGTGAAAGCTTAAGGAAATTGAATGGTCGCTGTCACGTCATGTTGTGGTGTTGTAATTCGCTCGCCCTGATGTCTGGCGCATTAACCCGGTGAAACCTGATTGACGCGCAAGCATGGCCACACGTATTCGACGCGTCGAACAGGACTCAGAAAACCAACTCGAAAAATCGATGGAGCCCACAAAAATGTACCGCCGAGCATTACTCGCCGTGCCGTGCGTCGGCCTGGCCGCCGCACTGTTCGCGTGCGGCAGCAGCAATTCGAATCCGACTTCGACGACCGCGTCGCAGTCCGCTCAGGACGCGCTCACGACCGCTACGCCGATCAAGCACCTCGTGGTGATCTACGGCGAGAACGTCTCGTTCGATCACTACTTCGCGACCTATCCGAGCGCGACGAACCCGTCGGGCGAGCCGGCGTTTTCGGCGGCTTCGGGCACGCCGACGGTCAACGGCCTGTCGGGCACGCTGCTCACGTCGAACCCGAACTTCACGAACACCGCCAACGGCACGGACGCGGCCAACCCGTTCCGTCTCGACCGCACGCAGGCCGCCACGGCCGACCAGAACCACGCCTATACGGCCGAGCAGCAAGCCGGCGACAACGGCGCGCTCGACCTGTTCCCGAAGTACACGGGTAACGGCACGAGCGGCGGCGCGGGCGCCTTCGGCACGAAGGGCCAGGTGATGGGCTTCTACGACGGCAACACCGTCACGGCGCTCTGGAACTACGCGCAGAAGTACGCGATGAGCGACAACGCATGGACGACGACCTACGGTCCGTCGACGCCGGGCGCGCTCGAAGTCGTGTCGGGCCAGACCAACGGCCTCGAACTCGTGAACACGTCGAAGCAGCCGGCCACGGCCACGACCTCGTCGTACTACATTCAGGACGGCGCGGGCGGCTTCACGATGATCAACGACGTCGATCCGGGCTACGACACCTGCTCGAGCACGACCGACTCCGGCATGATCAACGCGCAGAACATCGGCGACCTGCTGAACGCGCAGAAGATCACGTGGGGCGGCTTCATGGGCGGCTTCAACCTGCAGACGGTGAACTCGAACGGCACGACGGGCTGCAAGCGCAGCACGATCGCGACGGCGGTGAACGCGGCGACGAGCGACTACATCCCGCACCACAACTGGTTCCAGTACTTCAAGTCGACGTCGAACCCGCAGCATCTGCGCCCGAGCTCGACGGCCGCGATCGGCAGCACGCTCGAAGCGGACGGCAAGACGGCCGATCCGGCGAACCACCAGTACGACACGGATGACTTCTTCGCCGCGGTGAAGGCGGGCAACTATCCGTCGGTGAGCTTCCTGAAGGCGCCGGCCGCGCAAGACGCGCACGCGGGCTACTCGGATCCGCTCGACGAGCAGGCGTTCGTCACGAAGGTCGTGAACTTCCTGATGCAGCAGCCGGACTGGAAGAACACCGCCGTGGTCGTGACCTATGACGACTCGGACGGCTGGTACGACCACCAGTACATGGCGCCGGTGCATTCGTCGCTCGCCAGCGCCGACCAGCTTAACGGCAGCGCTGTGTGCGGCACGGGCACGCAGCCGACGGGTGTGAACGGCGCGCCGGTCAACGGCCGCTGCGGTCCGGGCACGCGCATTCCGTTCCTCGTGATCTCGCCGTGGGCGAAGACGAACTACGTCGACCACACGTTCATCGACCAGGCTTCGGTGGTGCGTTTCATCGAAGACAACTGGCTCGGCGGCGCGCGTCTCGGCGGCGGTTCGTTCGATGCAGCCGCGGGCGACCTGCGCGGCATGCTCAACACGACCGGCACGGCTGTCACGTCGCCCCTGTATCTCGACGAGACGCTCGGCACGCAGCTGAGCGCCGCGCCGGCGATGTAAATCGAGCGGCGGCGCGAGGCCGGCGTTGTACAGGCCTCGCGCCGTGTTTGCCCGCCATCGACGGCTTTCGATGATCGATGACGAGATGACTATCGCTGACCCGCTTGCCGTGCATGCGCTCCCGTAGCGCTCACGGCAATTCGGCTTTTCAGCGCCAACACGAAAAAACGCATCATGTCCGAGCTTTCCGCATCGCCCACTCCGTCTTCTCCTTCGCCCAAATCCCGTGCGCCTGCGCGTCCCGCGCGCCTCGTGCTGCGCGCCGCCGCCGCCGTGCTGGTCGCCGGCCTGGGCTTCTGCGCCTATGCGGTGGCGTTTCCCGCGCACGTGCCCGAGGCGGTCGGCGAAGTCGTCGAGAATCTCACCGGCGCGAATCCGCATCCTGTCGTGTTGCAGCGTCCGCCGGTCGCGCCGCTCTCGGCGATGGCGCAACTCGGCAAGCAACTGTTCTTCGATCCCTCGCTCTCGGGCTCGGGTCAGCAGTCCTGCGCCTCGTGCCATAGCCCCGATCACGCGTACGGCCCGCCCAACGCGCTCGACGTGCAAAAGGGCGGTCTCGCGATGACGCAGCAGGGCTACCGCCCGCCGCCTTCGCTGATGTATCTGTATCGCCAGCCGAATTTCAGCATCGGTCCCGATGCCGGTGAAAACGACGATGCGCCCACGGTGCAGCAGCAGGCGTCCGCCTCGGCGAATGTGGTGAAGTCGCAGAAGACCGCGGGCGGTCCGTCGACCTCGGTGGAAATGGTGCCGCAGGGCGGCCTGTTCTGGGACGGCCGCGCCGACACGCTGCAGCAGCAGGCCTATGGTCCGCTGCTCAATCCGGTGGAAATGGCGAACAAGGACGTGGACAGCGTCGCGCAGAAATTGCAGAAAGCGCCTTACGCGAAGCACTTCAACGAATTGTTCGGAGCCCGAATCTTCGATAATCCGAAGATGGCGGTCTCGGAAGCGATGTTCGCGATCTCGCGCTATCAGGTGGAAGATCCGTCGTTCCATCCGTATAACAGCAAGTACGACCGCTGGCTCGAAGGGCACGCGCGTCTCTCGCAGGCCGAACTGCACGGGCTGCGTCTGTTCAACGACCCGGACAAGGCGAACTGCGCGGGCTGCCACCTCTCGAAGCCCGGCAAGGACGGCCTGCCGCCGATGTTCACCGACTATCAGTACGAAGCGCTCGGCGTGCCGCGTAACCGCAATCTCGCGCAGAATCGGGACCCGAAGTTCTACGATCTCGGCGTGTGCGGGCCGTTCCGTTCCGACATGAAGGCTCAGCAGCAATATTGCGGCATGTTCCTCACGCCCACGCTGCGCAACGCGGCCACGCGCACGGTGTTCTTCCACAACGGCATCTATCACGACCTCGACCGCGTGATGGCGTTCTACAACGAGCGCAATACCGACCCCGGCAAGTTCTATCCGCACGGCGCCGACGGCAAGATCGAGAAATACGACGATCTGCCGGCGGATCTGCAGAAGAATGTCGACGTGGCCGATGCGCCGTTCGACCGCAAGTTCGGCGACAAGCCCGCCATGACCGCGGACGATATTCACGACATCATCGCGTTCCTCAAGACGCTCAACGACGATCCGGCGCCGTCGCACTGATCCACGCGACGTCGCGCGATAACGCGTAACGTATTCAAGGCGCGCCCTCGGGCGCGCTTTTTTTTCGCCGACGTTTTGTCGATGCCGCATGCAATCAGGTCGCGCCGTTGCCGATCAACGAGTCGCGCGGATCGGGCGGCGCGCCTTCGAACACTGTCGCCTTGACCTGATTGCGGCCCGCTTCCTTGGCGGCGTAGAGCGCCTCGTCGGCGGCGCGCAGCAGCGCGTGCGCGCCGGTTGCCTCGCGTGGCGTGCAGGTCGCGCAGCCCACGCTCACCGTGACAGAGCCGTGCTCGCTGTGGCCATGCGCGATGCCGAGCGCGGCCACGTTCTCGCGGATCTGCTGAGCGATCTTCCACGCGCCGTCGGCGGACGTGCTGGACAGCACCACAGCGAATTCCTCGCCGCCGTAGCGGGCCACCATGTCCGTGGCGCGCTGCACCGTGGCGCCGATCGCATGCGCCACGGCGGCGAGCACTTCATCACCGGCCGCGTGGCCGTAGAAGTCGTTGAACAGCTTGAAGCGATCGATGTCGATAAAGAGAATCGAGAGCGCCTGGCCCGCGCGGCGCGCGCGCTGCCACTCTTCCACGAGCCGCAGATCGAGCGCGCGGCGGTTCGACAGGCCGGTGAGCGCGTCGGTGACCGAGAGCCGTTCAAGCTCGGATTCGGCGCGCAGGCGCGCGCGCAAACCGAACGCCAGCAGCCACGACGACAGCGCGACGAAGACGCCGAACGCAATCGAAGTTGGCTCGTAGATCGCGATGCGCGCGCGCCAGCGTTCGAGCGCGTCGTCGAGCGCGGGCGCGACCACCACGATCAGCGACGCGTGCGGCACGCGCTGATACGTGTAGATGCGCTCGGTGCCGTCCTCGTCGTCGCGCGAAATAAACGAGCCGGACGTCGACTTGAGCATCGGCGCGATCTGCCGCTGCGAGGCGAGATTGGTGCCCACGTCGTAATCGGAATAGGGCTTGCGCGCGAGCAGCGTGCCGTCGTCGAGCATGATGAAGACGTTGCCGCGCTTGCCCACTTCGAGCCGGTCGAACAGATGCTGGAAATACGCGAGCCGCAGCGTGAGCACCACCACGCCGCCGAAACCGCCCTCGTAGTCGTTGATGCGGCGCGAGAGGCCGATCGAATACTGGCCTTCGTTCACGCGCGAGCGGAACGGATCGGAGAGATACATGCCGAGCGAGCGGCTGCGCTCCTGCACGCGGAAATAGTCGCGGTCCGATAGATTGACGTTCGGATAGTCGCGGCCGTCCTGCGCATCGACGATATGCCCGTGTGCATCGACATAGAGCGCGCCGTCGATATAGAGCACGCCCGCGAGGCGGCCGAACAGCACCTTGCGGCGCAGGTCGGCGGGCAGCGACGCGGTGCGCGGGTCGCGGATCGCATCGATCGCGTCGCTGAGCATCAGGTCGTACAGGCCGAGATTGGTTTCGAGGTGCGTGGTGATCAGCGAGGCGAGCATCGCCGAGGTTTGCCGCGAGTTTTGCAGGGCCTGCTCGCGCTGCTGCGAAAAACCGACGAAGGCCAGCGCGACGATCGCGATGCCGACCAGCGTGCCGGACGTGCCGATCGCGAACGGATGCTGACCGAGCCAGCGAAACGTGGCCACATACCCGGCGCGCGCGGCGGCGAACGCGCGTCGAAGCAACGACGGGACTGTCATGCAGACTCTCCGGGGCGCGCCTCTCAGGGCCGCGTTAGAGCATGGTGCCGCAGCGGGGCGCGCGAGGGAAGCCGTCGGCCCGCAATGATGCGCGATAGGTGGAGCGGACGCGCGGGAGGCTGTCTATCGTAACGTTCAGTGCAACGAACGAATCGGGCGTTTCGAAAACCGCAACGCTGTCGCGGCGCGCGTGCTTACTGGCCGTCGTGCGCGAGATGGATCGTCACGAGCACCGAGGCGTCGTCGAGCGATTCGAGCGCGTGCGGCACGCCCGCGTCGAGCAGCAGCATGTCGCCCGCGTGCATCGTGCGCGGATCGCCATTGACGAAAAAGCGCAGCACGCCTTCGAGGCACTGCACGGTGATTTCGCCGGGCGCGCGATGCTCGGGTACATGCTTGCCCGCGGGCAGCACGAGGCGGATCACTTCGAGCTGCTTCGCGCGGATCAGCGTGGTCGACTTCGCGCCCTTGAGCGCACCGCCGAGCGGACGGGCGTCGAAGATCTCGCCGGGCGCGGCATGCGGAATGGCCATGATGAGGTCTCTACGAAACGGGAGTCAGCGGATCGATGCCGGCGCGCGGCACCGATCCGGTCAATCGAAAAGCGCCCGCGCGTCAGGCCGCGAGCGTCGCCTTCAGCGTGATTTTGGCGTTGTTGGCGAACAGCTTCGACACCGGGCAGTTTTCCTTCGCGCCGTTCGCGAGCTGCTCGAACTTCGCCTGATCGATGCCGGGAATCTTCGCGGTCATGTCGAGCTGGCAGGCCGTGATCGAAAAGCCGTCGCCGACTTTTTCGAGCGTGACGGTCGATTTCGTTTCGATGCTGTCGGCCTTGAAACCGGCCTCGGTGAGAAACAGCGAGAACGCCATCGTGAAGCAGCCCGCGTGCGCGGCGCCGATCAGTTCCTCGGGATTGGTGCCGGGGCCGCCTTCGAAACGCGAGGCGAATCCGTAGGGTGCGTCGCGCAGCACGCCCGTCTGGGTCGAGATCGAGCCCTGGCCGTCCTTGATGCCGCCGTGCCATCTGGCGCTTGCCGTCTTTTGCATGATGCTTCTCCGCGTGAAGGGTGGGACGGCGAGTCACGCAAGCCGCGTGCCGCGCCGGTCGTTCGGGGTTTCAGTTCGGTGCTTAAGTTCGGTGCTTCGGTTCGGCGACGGGCGCCACGCAGTGCGGGACAGATCGGCACCACGCGGTACCCGGCGCTCAATGCTGCGTCGTGCCCGCGTACCAGGCGGCGGCCGCGTCGATTTCCTCGGGCGTCATGTTGCGCGCGATGTTGCGCATCTGCTCGGAAATGTCGTTGTGGCGCGTGCCGTTCGCGAAGGCCGCGAGTTGCGCCTTCGTATAGACGGCGGGCAGACCGTCGAGCCACGGACTGCCGACCTTGTGATCGACGCCGCCGTGACACGACGCACAGGCCGGAATATTGCGCATCGGCGCACCCTTCGAGACGATCTCGGGCGGGTCGCCCGTGAGGTGCACGAATGGCGGCAGCGACGCGTAATACGCGGCCAGATCGCGCAAATCCTGATCGGACAGATTTTTCGCCATCGGCGACATCACCGCGCTCTGGCGCGCGCCGGTCTGGAAATCGAGCAGTTCCTTGTAGATCACGCTCGCGTACTGGCCCGCGAGATTCGGCGAATTGGCCTCGCTCATGCCGCGCGGACCGTGGCACATCGTGCAGCGCAACGAGAGCGTCGCGCCGCGTCCGATCGACAGGCTGTTCGCGTCGTCGAGCATGTGTGGCGTGAGTTCGACCGTGCTCACCTTGTAGCCGGGCGTCAGCGAAGTTTCGCCCTGATGCCACTGGCGCGGCACGCCCGCCGCGCTGCAGATGGCGTTCCAGAGGCCCTGGAAATTCGGATCGCTCTGCGCCGAAGGCAGCCACACGAAGCCGATCAGCGCGGAAACGAAGAACGCGACGATCGTCGCGCCCACGCTCACGCGGAACCAGGGATTGCGTAACGAGAACAGGCGTTCGTCGCTCATCGCGGCGCTCCAATCGGAATCGCGGGCACGGCGGTGTCGGGCGTGGCGAGCAGCTGCGCGATCGGATAACCGTAGTTGGCGACCGTGAGCGCGATCATCAGCACGATCCACAGCGCGAAGCTATTGAGCGCGACCGGCAGGCGCGGCGAGTCGTGCACCGGCGTGCTGAATCGGTATTCCTCGGGCGCGGCCGCTTCGCTGCGATGACCTTGCCACAGCACGATGAAGAACAGCACCGCCGAGAGCACGAGGATGAAACCGCCGATCGCCGAAATCGCCACGAGCAGCGCCTGGCCCGCGAGCGCGGGATCGCTGTAATCGAAATAGGCCATGCGGCGCGGCATGCCGAGAATGCCGACCATGTGCCACGGAAACGTCGTCACGATCATGCCGATGAACCAGAGCCACAACTGCCAGCGCATGAGCCGCCAGTTGGTCAGCGCGCGGCCCGTGAGCTGCGGCCACAGATCGTAGGCGATGGCGAAGTACATGATGACGATCGCGCCGCCGTAGATCAGATGAAAGTGGCCCGTGACCCATTGCGTGTTGTGGATCGGCTGGTCGAGCTGGTAGCTCATGTTGATGAGGCCGCCTGCGCCGCCGAAGCCGAGCATCACGAACGAGAACGCCACCGCCAGCATCTGCGGGTTATGCCACGGCAGCTTCGCGATCCAGCCGAACACGCCCGTGCCGCCGCGCAGCCGCCCCGCGATTTCCACCGAGGCGCAGATCGTGAACACGGTCAGCAGCGTGGGCACCGCGACGAGCGCCGTGAACACCGACTGCAGGAACTTGAAGCCCGAGCCCACCTGCGGGTCGGTGAAGAGGTGGTGCAGGCCGATCGGCATCGCCACCACGAGGAACAGGATGAACGAGATGCGCGCCATCGAGTCGCTGTAGAGGCGTCCGCCGATCGCGCGCGGAATGATCGTGTAATAGGCGATATACGCGGGCATCAGCCAGAAGTAGACGATCGCGTGCAGCGTCCACGAGAAGAACACGCGCGCGAGGCCCGCGTCGATCGTGCTGCGCAGGCCGAGCGCCACGGGCAGGATCTGGAACAGCACCTCGATGGCCGCGCCCACGGCGGTCCAGCCCCACAGATACGCGCCCGCCACAGTCGCGAACATCGCGAGCGGCACCGGCTTGCCGCGGTTCTCGCGCTTCCACGCCGCGAGGTTCACGCCCATCAGCGCGACCCAGACCCACGAGCCCACCACCACGAGCACCACGCCGAGGTAGTAGAACACGCTGCCGATCATCGGCGGATAGAAGGTGTAGAGCACCGAGGCGCGGCCGAGCGCGACGGGCACGCTCGCCGTGACCGAGCCGAGCGTGAGCAGGATGAAACCGAGCCACGCCCAGCGCACGCCCACGAGCGGTTTTTTCAGGGCGAGTTCGGTGACGGCGTAGCCGAAGCCCATCGCGATGAGCGTGGGGAACGCGTAGCCCATCACGGTGCCGTGCTCGGTGACGGAGCGGTAATACAGCTCGGGGTCCTTGAGCCACGGATGCAGCGGGCTGCGCACGAGCATCTGCCACGCGCCCAG
Organism: Paraburkholderia sp. J94; assembly: GCF_905220285.1. Classification (NCBI taxonomy): domain Bacteria; kingdom Pseudomonadati; phylum Pseudomonadota; class Betaproteobacteria; order Burkholderiales; family Burkholderiaceae; genus Paraburkholderia; species Paraburkholderia sp. J94. The sequence goes on from NZ_CAJMZH010000002.1 coordinate 61,779, forward strand.
CACGAGCGCGACGCCGAACAGCACGAAGGCGAGCCAGAAGTGGGCGAGGACGAGGCGCTTGTTATTTAACACAGCTGAGTCTCCGCGAATTTCCCGCCTGGTTGGCCAGTTGCATGAACGCGTCGCGATCGATGACCTTCACGTGCGCCCACATGCCCTGGTGGCCCGTGCCGCAGTATTCGTGGCACGGCATCAGATGGTCGCCGGGCTTCTCGAAGGTGGTGCGGAAGGTGGAGACGTAGCCGGGCTCGACCATCGAATTCAGATTGGTGTCGGTGACGAGAAAGCCGTGCACGACGTCGGCGCTGGTGGCGCGGAAGGTGATCGGCACGCCCGCGGGCACGACGATGCATTGCGGCGTGAACGAATACTGCTGCGCGAGCACGCGCACGGTCACCGAGCCGTCCGATTCGACCGCGCTGCCGAGATTGGTTTCGACGAACTCGCCGGAGACGTGCAGCGTTTCGGGGTCGATGGTTTCCACGCGCGAGGGCGGCATCATCGCCCAGTGCAGGCCGGTGAACACCACCATCGCCACCAGCAGCAGAACGAGCGCCAGCATGAGCGTGGCCCAGCGGCGCTCCACGCGCGCGGCGACGTCGGCACTGGCGTGGGAATCGGTCGGATTCGTGGACATGGATGAGCGGCCCGCCTATTGAATGACGCCGCGAGGCAGGAACACGAGGAAGTAGAACGCGAACCAGATCGCGAACACGATGGCCGTGGCGATGCCCGCGAGCGCGAGCGCGCCGCCCGGACCGCGCCGCACGATCTCGTCGACCTGTTCGTGCTGCGGACGCTCGCCCGGCTGTTCGGGAACGGAAGTTTCGATCATCGCGGCCTCAGAAAAGCGGCGCCGAACGCAGCGCGTTCACTTCATGTTCGGAAACCGGCGTGCCGTGATTGCCCCACGCCGTGCGGATATAGGTCACCACAGCCGCCACTTCCTCGTCGGAGAGCGACTGCGCGAAGGGCGGCATGCCGTACGGCATCGGATTCTTGCGCGTGCCGGGCGCATAGCCGCCGTTGAGCACCATGCGGATCGGGTTCACCGCCGAGTTCATCTGGATCGACTGATTGTTCGCGAGCGGCGGGAAATGCGGCAGCTTGCCCTGGCCTTCGGTCGCATGACACACGGCGCATTGCGCCTCGTAGATCTTCTTGCCGAGCGGCGCGAGCCGGTTCGCTTCCTCGGTCACGTAATTGCTTTTCGGCGATTTGTCGACTTCGCCCGAGTGGCCGGGCAGCGACTTCAGATAGACGGCCACGGCCCGCACGTCGTCTTCGGTGAGGTACTGGAAGCTGTCGTAGACGACTTCGGCCATCGGCCCGTAGACGGCGCCGCGATTCGACACGCCCGCGTGCAGCAGGTCGACGATGTCCTCGATGCTCCAGTCGCCGAGACCCGCTTCCTTGTTCGAGGTGAGCGATGGCGCATACCAGTTCTGCAACGGAATCAGGCCGCCCTCGAAGGCCTTCGAGGCGGAATTGCCGCCGAGCGCGTTGATGGCCGTGTGGCACATCGTGCAGTGGCCGAGACCTTCGACGAGATACGCGCCGCGATTCCATTCGGCCGACTGCTTCGGATCGGGCTTGAACTCGCCCTCGCGGAAGAACAGCGCGCGCCAGCCGAGCAGCAGCGAGCGCTGGTTATACGGGAAACGCAGCGAGTGCGCGCGATTGGGCTGATGCACGGGCTGTGTGGAGAGCAGGTAGGCGTAGATCGCGTCGGAGTCGGCGCGCGTGACCTTCGTGTACGAGGCGAACGGCATCGCCGGATAGAGCAGCGTGCCGTCGCGCGACTTGCCGTCGTGCAGCATGCGGTAGAACTCGTCGGCGGTCCAGGCGCCGATGCCGAACTCCTTGTCCGACGAGATATTCGGCGTGTAGAGCGTGCCGAATGGCGTTTCCATCGGACGGCCGCCGCCGAACATCTTCTGCGACGGCACCGTGTGGCAGGCGATGCAATCGCCGGCGCGCGCGAGATATTCGCCGCGCGCGATCTGCACGGCGTTGGCCGCGACGGGCTTCGCGTTCGCCGCCGCGGCGGCGGCTGCGGCGCTCGCCGCATCGGCGGCATTGACCGAAGGCGCGCCGGTTTGCGCGCTCGCGCTCAGGGCGAACGCGCAGCACAAGGCCAGCGGCGCGAGCAGGGCCGTCAGGCGCGAAGGCGAGCGCGAAAGACCGCGCAGCGAAGTGAGGATTCGATGTTTGCGCACGTCGAGGCCTCGGCTAGTGGGGAACGCTGCCGCAGGCGAGCGGCAGAGGCGCGGGCGGCGCGGGCTTCGGATCGGCGGGGGCCGGCTGCGCGGCGAGCCACGCGGCGATGGCCGTGATGTCGCGCTCGGCGAGATGCGAGGCGATGTCGTGCATGCAGTCGGGGTCAGCGGCCCGGCGCGTGCCATAGCGGAACGCGCCCAGTTGCGCGCTGATGTAATCGGCGTGCAGGCCGACGAGGCCCGGAATCGCGGGCTCCATGCCGGTCAGGCCCGCGCCGTGACAGGCCGCGCACGCGGGCACGTTGCGGTTCGGCGCGCCGTTGAGCACGAGCGACTTGCCGAGCGCGAGCATCGCGGCATCGACCTTCGGCGTGGCGGGCGGCGGGTAGGGCGGATGCTGCTGCGCGAAGAACTCCGCGATCTGCTTGAGGTAAGCGTCGGGGAGATAGGCGAGCAGATAGTTCATCGGCGGATAGCTGCGGCCGCCGTCACGAAACGCGATCAGCTGGTTGTACAGATAACCGGCCGGCTTGCCCGCGAGCCGCGGGAAGTAGTCGTTGTCGGTGCCTTCGCCATGCGCGCCGTGGCAGGCGGCGCAACCCATCACGCGCGCCTGCATCGTGTCGGGCGCGGGTTCAGCCGGCGGTGCCGCGAAAAGCGGCGCCCAGGGCAGGACGAGCGCGGCAATGAAGAGGACGAAGCGGGTTCTCAATGATTCCCTCGTTGCGGATTGTGGCGACACAAACGCGGTGCGATTCGATATCAGTTGAGGCGTCGTCCGGGTGGGGCAGCTTTCGTTCTCTTTGGCAGCCGATGTTCCGGCAGTCCGGTGCGCATCCTCTGTCGCAACATTATCAAAAAAATCGGATTCGATGCGCGCGAAGGTGTGCAAAAAATTCTTGGCGCGATTCGTGTGCACAGACGTTTGCTAACGCAACGGTGGGGCGTTGGCTTTTCTGTTTGTTTATCGTTTGTTTTCGTTCGTGAGTTCTTGCCTGGTATTTGATTCGTATCGCTAAGTAAATTTCGCAGACGCATGAATGGCTTCTACGGGCAACCGTAAAGCGCGCTGCACGAATGCACCGCCAGCACGGTTGTCGGATGACTGCACAGCCGGTGATCCACACAGATGGATCGCTAAATCGTGAGTCATCAGGCGTGCGGTTCAGCGCAAACCGCCAGTTGTCCGACGACGTATAATAAAACCCTAAACCGAACGACAAGGAGGGGACGATGGCCGTATCGCTCGCCGCGCCCATGCCCACGCGCACCCGCAATCTGGCCGAGCAGGTCGTCCACTTCATCAACGAGCAGATTGGATCGCGCGCGTTGAAACCCGGCGACAAGCTGCCCACCGAAAGCAGCCTCATGACCCAACTGGGCGTGAGCCGCACCGTGGTGCGCGAGGCCATTTCGCGCCTGCAGGCCATGTCGGTGATCGAGACGCGGCATGGCATTGGCAGCTTCGTGCTGGAGCCGCGCCGCGAGCCGCTCGAACTCGATGTCGTGCCCGCGAGCACGCTCAACGATCTGCTCTCGGTGCTGGAGTTGCGCATCAGCCTGGAAACCGAGTGCGCGGGGCTCGCCGCGCAGCGCGCGAGCGAACGCGATCTCGCGAACATTCGCACGGCGCTCGACGCGATCTCGGCTGCCACCCAGGCGGGCGGCGACAGCGCGGGAGCGGACCTGGCGTTTCATGTCTCCGTGGCGCGCGCCACGGGCAACCGCTATTTCGTGGACATCCTCACGCAGATGGGCGCCGCGCTCATTCCACGTCACCGGATCGATTCGGCCGGTATCGCGCATCGCGATCCGAAAGCCTACGCCGAACTCGTGAATCGCGAGCACGAGAGCATCTTCGACGCCATCGCGCGCCAGGACCCCGAAGGCGCGCGCGCCGCCATGCGCATGCATCTGTCGAGCAGCCGCGAAAGACTGCGCCGCGCGGCGACGGAGCAGGGCGGCAAGGTCTAGGCGCTCACCCGCCTGTCAGGCGGTTTTCATCCACGCATCACGCACACAGCTCGAACCGGAACTTCTTCCCGAGCGCGGCGGCGGCGCTGGCGAGCGTGGTGAGCGTGAGGCTGGTGTCGTTCTGGTCGAGCAGACGATTGAGCGCCGCGCGGCTGGTTTTCATTTTCGCGGCCATCTGCGTCTTGGTCAGTTTCTGCGCCTTCATTTCCTGCTCGATCTGCCACGCGATGACGCGCTTGATGGCCGTCGCCGTGGATTCTTCGAGCAGTCCTTCTCCGGCGAGAAAGTCGTCGAAGTTTTCGCCGATATGCTTGTTCGCCACGTTTTGCTCCTTGCGCGCGAGGCGCGCTAGCCGTTCTTCAATTGACGTAACCGCGTTCTTGCCAGATCCAGGTCGTCTTGCGGCGTGGCTTGCGACTGCTTGATGAAGCCGTGCAGCAGGACCAGGGTGGTGCCCGAGACCGTGAAGAAGACGCGGGCGATGCGCAGCGGCAAATGCACCCGGATTTCCCATAAGCCGCGTTCCAGCTTGCGCACGACCGGCATGCCCAGCGGCCAGCCGATCTGCACGACCTTGATTTCCTCGCCGATGGCCTTGCGCTCGGCCACCTCGAGCTCCTTGAGCCATCGGCGCACCGGTTCGTGACCGGCCTCCGTGCGGAAAAAATGCACGACGAGCGGCGTGTCGTGAGGGCTGAGGCGATTCGAGTGTATCAACATTGGTACGCAATATCAAGCTGATGGAGTTTGATCTTACGTAGCGAAAGGACGCGAAAAGGATCGGCCGAATGGCCAGATCAGGCGTGGGATTTGATGGAAATGCCGGTTCGGAGGCGAGCGGCGCGTGGTACGCCTGAATGGGTTACTCAGACAACATAAGTCATCGTACAACTGAGCGCGCACACAGATTCAGTGCGATAGAAAGCAACCATCAAGCATACTGCAAAGCTATATTTGACAACGAAATAGCCCAAACTCCAGCCAATCTAGCAGGGTAAACACCCAATAGAATCGAACCCGTCTCCCTCATACACTGTCATCAGACAACGTACCATGAAGCGCCGCGCACGACATGCCGATGCGCCGCGCCGCTCAGGAGACAAGCCCAGATGTCCATTCCCGCCAAGCGTCACGACGACCTGCTGGATTCGGCCAGCGCCAAGGTCATGCGGCACGTGCTGCCGCTCTTTCTGATCATGTTCATCGCGAATTACATCGACCGTGTGAACGTCGGTTTCGCGAACGCGCATATGGAGGCCGATCTGGGTCTCTCCGCGGCGGCCTACGGGCTCGGCAGCGGGCTGTTCTTCATCGGTTACGCCTTGTTCGAAGTGCCGTCGAACATGCTGATGCAGAAGTACGGCGCGCGCGCCTGGCTCACGCGCATCATGGGGACGTGGGGCATCGTCGCGGGCGCGATGGCGTTCGTGCAGAACGACACCTCGTTCTATCTGCTGCGCTTTCTGCTCGGCATCGCCGAAGCGGGTTTCTTTCCGGGCGTGGTGTACTACTTCGCGCAATGGCTGCCGCAGCAGGCGCGCGGCAAGGCCGTGGCGGTGTTTCTCGCGGGCTCGGCATTCGCCTCCGTGCTGTCCGGTCCGATCACGGGCGCGCTGCTTTCGGTGCGCGGCTTCGGCCTCGCGGGCTGGCAGTGGATGTTCCTGATCGAAGGCGCGTTCTCCATCGCGCTGTGCGCCGCGAGCTGGCTGCTGCTGAAGTCGCGCATCCGCGACGCGCACTGGCTCACGCGCGACGAGCAGGGTGCGCTCGAAGCCTACATGGCGCGCGAGCAGGCCGAGCGCGAAGCCGCGACCGGCGCGCACGTGCCCGTCATGCGCCTGCTGAAAGACCCGCAGATCGTGCTGTTCTGCTTCCTCTACTTCGCAATCCAGCTCACGATCTACGCGGCCACGTTCTGGCTGCCGACGATCATCCGCAAGATGGGCGGCCTCACGGATTTCCAGGTCGGCCTCTACAACGCGATTCCGTGGATGATCGCCATCGTCGCGATGTATTGCTTCGCGCTGCTTTCGGCGCGGTGGCGCTTCCAGCAGGCCTGGCTCGCGCTGGCGCTGGTGATCGCGGCGTGCGGGCTGTTCGCGTCGACTTCGTCGAATCCGGTGTTTTCGTTCGTGGCGATCTGCTTCTCGGCGATTGGCTTCAAGGCCGCCTCGTCGCTGTTCTGGCCGCTGCCGCAAGGCTATCTTGACGCCCGCGTGGCCGCCGCCGTGATCGCGCTGATCAATTCGCTCGGCAATCTGGGCGGTTTCTTCGCGCCGGCCACCTTCGGTTATCTGCAGCAGCACACCGGCTCGATCGCGGGCGGCCTGTACGGACTCGGCGTGACCTCGCTGATCGCCGCCGCCGCCGCGTTCCTCGCACGCAACAAACCGGCGCGCCGCGCGTTCGGCGACGAAGCAGAGTCCGTCCATCGTGGCGCACACTAAGGCTTTCGCCCACGACCGCGACCACTGAGGACACGCACATGCAAGACCGCTACTTTGTCTACGTCTCGAACGCCAACGACGGCGAAATCGACGTGCTGCATCTGGACGCCAACGCCGTCACGCTCACGCCGCACGCGCGCACGACGATTGCGCCGACCGTCATGCCGATGGCGCTCGCGCCGGACCGCCGCCATCTCTACGCCGTCACGCGCGGGTCGGACCTGCATCTGTATCGCTACGCCATCGACGCGCACGACGGCACGCTCACGACGCTCAGCCGCGCGCCGCTCGATTCGAGCTTCGCCTATCTGTGCGCCGATCCGCTCGGCCGCTTTTTGCTCGGCGCTTCGTATGGCGAGCATCGCGTCTGTCTGTATCGCGCGCAGGACATCGACAACGGCCTCGGCGCGCCGTTGCAGACCGTCGAAAGCGTCCAGAACGCGCATTGCGTGATCGTCTCCGCCGATGGGCGCTTCGCGTATGCCTCGTCGCTCGGCAGCGACCGCGTGTTCTGCTTCGCGCTGGAAAACGAAGGGCGCTTGCGCGAGATCGGCACCGTCGATCTGGGCCAGGGCTTCGGGCCGCGCCATCTGTGCCTGTCGCCCGACGAGAGCACGCTCTACGTGCTGAGCGAATTCCGCGCGACCGTGGCCGCGTTGACGCGCGACGCGCAGACCGGCGCGCTCACGCCCGGACACGTCTCGCCGCGTGCGGCCGACCTCACGCATCTGAACGACGGTTTCGCGCGCCCGAGTTCGTCGGACCCGGTGCAGCCCGATCCCGCCGAGCTGGCGAAACTGGTCTGGGCCGCCGATATCCACGTCTCGCCCGACGGCCGCTTCGTCTACGCCTCCGAGCGCACGACCAGCCGCCTGCTGACCTACGCCGTGCAGCCCGGCGGCGCGCTGGAGTACGCCGGTTTCGTCGATACCGAAACCCAGCCGCGCGGTTTCCGCCTCGATCCGTCGGGCCGCTTCGCGGTGGCCTGCGGAGAGAAGTCGCCGCATGTCTCGCTCTATCGCGTCGATGCGCAGAGCGGGGCGCTCACGCTCGCCGCGCGCTGCGCGGGCGGACACGGCGCGAACTGGGTGGAGATCGTCGCCGCGCCGGCCTGACTTTGCCGCCCACCGTTTTGATCGTTTTCATCGTTTTCATCGTTTTGATCGACTGACTGGCGCGGGACGCTCGCCCGCGCCGCTTTTCAACCGCGCTTTCAAGCAGGTAAGCCTTCATGTCCACACAGACCGTCCAACCGAACGCCACGCCCGTCGTGACCGAACTGCGCGTCGTGCCCGTCGCGGGCCGCGACAGCATGCTGATGAACCTCTCCGGCGCGCACGGCCCGTTCTTCACGCGCAACGTCGTGCTGCTGCGCGACAGCGCGGGCAACACGGGCATCGGCGAAGTGCCGGGCGGCGAGGCGATCCGCAAGACGCTCGACGATGCGCGCGCGTTCGTGGTCGGTCAGTCGATCGGCAATCTGCAGGCGGTGCTCAATACGGTGCGCAAGCAGTTCGCCGATCGCGACTCGGGCGGGCGCGGTCTGCAAACCTTCGACCTGCGTACCACGATCCACGCGGTGACGGCGCTCGAAGCGGCGCTGCTCGATCTGCTCGGCCAGCATCTGAACGTGCCGGTGGCTGCGCTGCTCGGCGAAGGGCAGCAGCGCAGCGCAGTGGAGATGCTGGGCTATCTGTTCTTTATCGGCGACCGGAAGCAAACCGATCTGCCGTACGCAAGCGGCGCCGATGGCCGCGACGACTGGGAACGCCTGCGCACCGAAGCCGCGATGACGCCCGAAGCCGTCGTGCGTCTGGCCGAAGCCGCGAAGGCGCGTTACGGCTTCAACGACTTCAAGCTCAAGGGCGGCGTGCTGGCGGGCGACGCCGAAATGGACGCGGTCACGGCGCTGGCCGAGCGCTTTCCCGAGGCGCGCGTGACGCTGGACCCGAACGGCGCGTGGTCGCTGGCCGAAGCGATTCGCCTGTGCCGCGACAAGCACGACGTGCTCGCCTACGCGGAAGATCCGTGCGGCGCGGAAAACGGCTATTCGGGCCGCGAGGTCATGGCCGAATTCCGCCGCGCGACCGGCCTGCCCACAGCCACCAACATGATCGCCACCGACTGGCGTCAGATGGGCCACGCGATCCAGCTGCAATCGGTCGACATTCCGCTCGCCGATCCGCACTTCTGGACCATGCAGGGCTCGGTACGCGTCGCGCAGATGTGCAACGACTGGGGCCTCACGTGGGGCTCGCACTCGAACAATCACTTCGATATTTCGCTCGCGATGTTCACGCACGTGGCCGCCGCCGCGCCCGGCAAGATCACCGCGATCGACACGCACTGGATCTGGCAGGACGGCCAGCGTCTGACGCGCGATCCGTTGCAGATCGTCGGCGGCAAGGTGCAGGTGCCGCAGAAGCCGGGCCTCGGCATCGAGATCGATCTGGACGAACTGGACAAGGCGCACGCGCTGTATCAGCAGCACGGACTCGGCGCGCGCGACGACGCGATCGCCATGCAATACCTGATTCCCAACTGGACATTCGACCACAAGCGTCCGTGCCTCGTGCGCTGAACGCAAGCTCGCCCGACATCGCCATCATCACAGGATCCAAGACCATGACCACGCCGCAAGAACTCAAGCAGATCGTTTCCGAAGGGCTGCTGTCGTTCCCCGTCACCGACTTCGACGCGCAAGGCAACTTCCGCGCCGACACCTACGCCGAACGCCTCGAATGGCTCGCCCCGTATGGCGCGAGCGCGCTGTTCGCGGCGGGCGGCACGGGCGAGTTCTTCTCGCTCACGAAAAGCGAATACTCGCAGGTGATCAAGACCGCCACCGAAACCTGCAAGGGCAAGGTGCCGATTCTCGCGGGCGCGGGCGGCGCGACGCGCGTCGCCATCGAGTATGCGCAGGAAGCGGAGCGCAACGGCGCGCAAGGCATTCTGCTGATGCCGCATTACCTCACGGAAGCCTCGCAGGAAGGCATCGCCGCGCACGCGGAGCAGGTCTGCAAGGCCGTGCCGAAGATGGGCGTGATCATCTATAACCGCGCCAATTCGAAGCTCGGCGCCGACATGCTCGAACAGCTCGCCGACCGCTGCCCGAACCTCATCGGCTTCAAGGACGGCGTGGGCGAAATCGAGGCGATGGTGACGATCCGCCGTCGTCTGGGCGACCGCTTTTCGTATCTCGGCGGCCTGCCGACGGCGGAAGTCTACGCGGCCGCGTACAAGGCGCTGGGCGTGCCGGTGTATTCGTCGGCCGTGTTCAACTTCATTCCGAAGACCGCGATGGCGTTCTATCGCGCGATTGCCGCAGACGATCACGCAACGGTCGGCAAGCTGATCGACGAGTTCTTCCTGCCGTATCTGGCGATCCGCAATCGCCGCGCCGGTTACGCGGTGAGTATCGTGAAGGCGGGCGCGAAGCTCGTCGGCCACGATGCGGGTCCGGTGCGCGCGCCGCTTACCGACCTCGCGCCCGAAGAAGTGGAGCAACTCGATGCGCTGATCAGGAAGCTCGGCGCACAGTAAGCGACAGCAGCAGAAGCAGCCGCAGAAACGAACAGGCCCGCGAGCCAATGCGGCTCGCGGGCCTGTTGTATTTCACGCGTGTCGATGTGTCAGTGTTTCAACGCCTCAATGCGCGCCGGAGCCGCCGAACAGATCGAGATTGCCGTGGTCCGCATCTTGCGCGGACGCATTTTTGCGCGGGCGGCCCGCGCCTTTTTTCTCGCGTTTCGCGCGCGGTTTGCCAAACAGGTCGTCGGGCGTGAAGCCGAATTCGGCGATGGCGGCGCGGGCGGCCGCGAGTGCTTCTTCGGCCGCCTCGGCGCGCAACGCATCGATACGCGCGTCGAGCGCGCGCTTTTCGGCGAGCAATTCGAGGTAGGTAGCCATCTGCGGTCGTGTCGAATGAAGTGAACGGGATCGCCCGATTTTACGTCAAGCGGCGCGCGCGAGGCATGTGACTTGCTAGCTGCATCGGCTGTTGCCCAATCGACGACCGACTGCCGACATGATTTCATTTCGCCTGCTGCCGAGGCGGCGCCTGATCGCCGTGCTGTGTCCACTTCTCATGACGTCCGGCTGTGCCTGGTTCGGCCCGCACATGTTACGCACCGATCAGGTCGATTACGAGCGCGCGCTCGGCGACGCCAAGAAACGCGAGATGCTCGCGACCATCGTCGGCTTGCGTTTCGGCGATTCGCCGTCGTTCGTGGCGGTGAGCCAGATCATCGCGTCCTATACCTTCGAGGCGAACGCGGGCGTGATCGCGGAAGGCGGATCGAGCACGGCGGGCACGAGTTACGGCCAGGCGAGCGTGGGCGCGTCGTACTCGAATCACCCGACCTTCACCTTCGTGCCGACCACGGGCGAGGCGCTCGCCACCGGCTATATCCGCCCGCTGCCGACCGAACTCGTGCTGCCGCTCGCGGACAGCGGCGTGCCGATCGATTTGCTGCTGCGTCTTTCGGTGCAGTCGGTGGGCGGTCTGCAAAACGCCGCGCCGCTCGGCGGACCGACCAGCGACGGCAGCCCCGGCTTCTTCGAACTGCTGCGCGCGTTGCGGCGCTTGCAGCTCGCGGGGCAGCTCACCGTCAGCTACAAGGAAGATCCGCAGGATCACACGCACCGCGTGACGATGACGCTCGGCAGCGACGGCGCGCCGCCCGAAACGAGAGCCGATCTCGACGATGTGCGCCGCCTGCTGAAACTCTCGCCGGTGGTGCGCGAATATCCGGTCGTGTACGGTCCCGCGAACGGCGACGGCCGCAGCATCCACATGGTCACGCGCTCGGTGATGGGCATTCTGACCAATCTCGGCGCGCAGATTTCCGTGCCCGAGGACGACGTGAAGCGCGGCGCGACGATACCCACCGTGCATCTGATCGGCGGCGAAACGCGGCCCACGATTATCGTGCACGTCGGCAGCAAGGCGCCGCCCGATGCGTATGCCACGATCGGTTATCACGACGCGACTTACTGGATCGAGAACGACGACTTCGATTCGAAATACGCGTTGACGGTCTTGCAAAATCTGATCGCGCTCGCGCAGGCGAATCAGGATCAGAAAGCGCCAATACTCACGGTGCCGGCGGGCTAATGCGTTCGAGGCCTTGCTCGACGGCTCAGAGATACATCGCCAGCAAGGCCGTCACGAGCGCGGCGCAGCCCATCAGCAGCACCGCGAGCCACAACGAAGCGCGTGCGGGCGCACGCACGCTGGCGGGCAGGCGCTTGCGGCCCGTGAGCATCGGGCCGAGCAGATTGTGGCCCTTGGCGATCGCATAGACGACGATCGCGCACACATGCAGCGCGACGGCGGCGGCCAGCACGTCCCAGCCGTAAGCGTGCAGCGCCGAAATCGCGTTGGCGAACGCGGCGCTCACGTGCTCGGAAAGCGGGCCTTCGTTTTCGATGTCGTTGTTGACGTAGAGGCCGCTGAGCGTCTCGACGGCCAGCAGCGCGAGCAGCAGCAACACCATCCAGCCGCCCGCCGCGTTATGGCCCACCTGGGCGTCGGGCTCGCGGCGCAATACATGGCGCAAATGCCGCCACGCGGCGGCGGGCGAGGCCACGAAGCGCGCGAAACGCGCGGTCTCGCTGCCGCACGCGCCCCACATCAAGCGGAACAGCACGAGCGCGAGCAGCGTCTCGCCCGCGCGCACGTGCAAGTCCATCCAGTTGAAATGCTGCGAAACCCACGCGACGGCCACGAGCAGCGCCGCCAGCCAGTGAAAGAGCCGCGTGGGCACATCCCAGACGCGCACGCTGCGCTCGGGTTCGGCGGCCGGCGTGGCGGAAGGCCCTGAATGGGCGGAATGCGGGGCGGTGGCGCGTCGTTCGGTATCCATGGCGGGGAGGGCCGATTCGTCAGACGATGCAGCACGCCGTGATTGGCGGCATCGCCAGATTATCGCGCGACGCCGATACGGCATAGCCTCGCGCGGCGGTTTCAGCCATACTTTCGGCCATTACTTTCGCGTGCCTTTCTCCGTCATGCGAACACTTCGAAAACAACACCTCGAATCATTTAGCCGATGAACAAGAACCGACTCGAAGCGTTCAGCGATGGCGTGCTCGCCATCATCATCACGATCATGGTGCTGGAACTCAAGGTGCCGCACGGCGACAGCATCGCGTCGCTCGCGCCGCTATGGCCGACGTATCTGAGCTATGTGCTCAGCTTCATTTACGTGGGCATCTACTGGAACAATCATCATCACATGATGCACGCGGCGCGCAGCGTGAACGGCACGGTGCTGTGGGCGAATCTGCATTTGCTGTTCTGGCTTTCGCTGCTGCCGTTCACGACCGGCTGGATGGGCGAAAACCATTTTGGACGCTGGCCGACCATGCTGTATGGCTTGAATCTGCTGCTGTGCGCGATTGCCTATGTCGTGCTGCAAGGCTGCCTCGTGCGCTATCACGGCGCGCAAAGCGCATTGGCGCTGGCGCTCGGACGCGATTACAAAGGCAAGGTGTCGGTCGTGGGTTATCTGCTCGGCATGAGTTGCGCCGCCGCCGATTACGCGCATTTCGGCGCGCTGTTTTTCCTGCTGGTCGCGCTGCTGTGGCTCGTGCCCGATCAGCGCATGGAGCGTCTCGCGACCTCCGCGCACGAACATACCGAAGAGTAAAAACTCGCGAGGCGGCGCGCGCGATGTGTCGCCGTGCCGCCGCCTCACAAGTCATGCGCTCACGCGCGCGTTCATCAGCTGGCCAGATGCTTGCGCGTGGCCAGCGCCTTTGCCTTGGCGATATCCGCCTGAATCACGGGCAATCCTTCGGTCGCGGCCTTCTTCAGACCCGCATCGCGGCCCGATGCAATTTCCGCCTGGAATGCCGACAGCGTTTTTTGCTGGCCGGCGAGCGCGACCTGCTCGATATACGTCTTGTCGAATTCGGCGCCACGCAAATTCTTGATGCTCGAAAGCACGGCGGTGTCGGGATCGTCGCGCGGCACGTCCACGCCGCGCGGGCTGGCGGCGCGCATCGAATCCGAGAGCTTCGTGTAATCGGCGACCAGTTGTTCCGCGAAAGCCTTCACTTCGCGGTCGGTCGAACGCGAATCGGCGATACGCGCCGCGTCGCGCTGCGTAGCGACGGTTTGCGTGCCGTCCGCGATGAACGACTTGTCGGCGGCATGCAGTTCCTGCGTGGCGCCCGCAGCGGAGGCGGCCGGCGCGGCAGTTTGCGCGTGCGCATTCAGCGAAAGCGCGAGCAGCGCGGTGGCGGAAACACTGGCGAGCGAGGCAAGCGAGAGGCGATTCATGCGAACTCCTTTTCTGCGTGATTAGTATCGATATCGCCAACGCGATTCGTGTTACGCCGAATGCACATGGCATCGACGCATCGAATGTCGTCGGCGGCCGCTGGCGGTCTGACTGCGCAACGGTTGAAGCATTCTAGAAAGGCATGGCGCGTACAGGTGCAACGATGACGTCGCTTCTGTAACGGTTGGTAAGAACACGCGCGCACGCGAAATGCGCGGTGTGAATTCATCGCGATGTAATCTGAAGCGCGAAAGCGCGCGAGCGGTCGTGGTGTGATGCGGTTGCGCAGGCATCGATCGTGCGGTTATCGCACGCATTCGAAAGAGCCCTGATTTGCCCGGAAAAACCCGAATTCGCGACGGCGAATGCCATCGCCGGTGGCACAATACCTGCATAGATCCTGCACGACAGCAGGACATTCGAGAGACCGAGAATGTTACCCAGCACGAATCCGATGGCGGGCAAGGGGAGGCGCTTCGTCGAGCGCAGTTGGCGATTGCGCGTCGGCGGCCGCGCGCTCGCGTTTTTCTGCATGGCGTCGGTATTCGTGCAGCAGGGGCGCGGCGTGCCGTTCTGGGTGTTGCTCGTGCTCGACTGCCTGATCTGGCCGCATATCGCACGCCGTGCCGCGCACGCATGGGCCGTGCCCTATCGCGGCGAACGCCTCAATTTAATGGTCGATTCCGCAATGGGCGGCCTATGGGTCGCCGCGATGCGATTCGATTTATTGCCGAGCGCGCTCATGCTCGTGATGACGAGCATGAATAACATGGCCGCGGGCGGCACGCGGCTGTTTCTGCGCGGCGTGGCCGCGAATCTCGCGGGGCTGGCGGCCGGACTGCTGATGGTCGGCATGGCGTTCGAGCCCGCCACGCGCATGCCCACGCTGCTCGCGTGTCTGCCATTTCTCGTGATTTATCCGCTTGCGCTCGGTCTCGCCGTGTATCGCATATCGAAGAAACTCGCCGAGCAATCGCGCTTTCTCGAAGGCTTGAGCCGCACCGACGGCCTCACCGGTTTATTGAATCGCCGCCATTGGGAAAATCTGCTCGTGCGCGAATTCGAGCGCTGCCGCGCGACGCGCTATGCGTCGTCCCTGTTGCTGATCGATCTCGATCATTTCAAGCACATCAACGACACGCGCGGACATCAGGCCGGCGACGCTGTGCTGAGCGCGTTCGCCCGGCAATTGCGCGAGCATTTTCGCGCGAGCGACAGCATTGGCCGGTATGGCGGCGAGGAATTCGGCGTGGTTCTGCCGGGCGCGACGCTCACTGAGGCGCGCACAGTCGCCGAGCGTTTTGCGGGCGCAGTGCGGGCGCAAGCAAAGCACGCGGACAGCGTCTGCCCGTGCACGGTGAGTATCGGCGTGGCGCAATGCGACGAGGCGATGCACGATCATGCGGCATGGCTCAAGCGTGCCGATTCGAGCCTGTATCGCGCGAAGATGACGGGACGGGATCGCGTGGTCGCGGAGCAGGGCGAGCACGCGTGAGATGGGACGTGAAGCGCGATTTCAGCCCTTGTTTTCAGGGCTGAATCGAGCGCACGCGTGTTGTCACGTGCGCTCGATGTGTCGACGATACGTCTTCAGGGCAGCGAGATCGTGAGATTCGCCGATTGCGGGCCGAGCTTGACGATCTGTGTATAGGGCGCGAGCGTGCGCAGCGTGCTGTCGCGCAGCCACGTGCTCAGGCCGAGCCAGCCCAGCACGCCGACGAGCGCAAACACCGCGCCGATCGTCCACAGCGGCACTTCGCGCTTGAGGCGGTGCACGACTTGATCGGGCAGCGGCCAATGCGGTGCGAACGGCGCGCGCTTGCCCTTCATATGGGCGATTTCGTCGCCGATACGCGCAGTCAGATACGCGAGCTTTTCCGGCCCTTCGAGCATGTACTTGCCCTGGAAACCGAGCAGCAGGCACATATGAAAGACCTCGAGCGATTGCAGACGCGCGGCGCCTTGCGCGCGGCATTGTTCGAGATACTGGAAGAACTTCTCGCCCGCGAGCTGCTCGCCGAACAGCGTGAGCTGCAGCGGACGGCGCTCCCAGTCGGAGCGGATGCGAAACGGCGAGGACAGCACCGATTCGTCGATGGCGGCGCAGAACGCGAACTTGGCCGCATAGACGTCTTCGGCGGCGACGTTCAGCTTTTTCGCGCCGCGCTCGAAATCGCCGAGAAACTGCTGCACGCGTGCGCTGAACTCGGTGGCGTCGCCGGGCTCGCGGCCGTTCTTCAGCAGGAACAGCATGAAAAAGCCGTCGTAGAGCAGATCGAGCAGCGAGCGCACCTGATACGCGGGATCGCCGGCCGGCACTTGCGGCGTGACGGGCGGCGGCGCGACGTCGCCGAAAAGGGAGGGCGCGTTGGTCATGACGTCACCGCAATCAGTTCGAGTTTGAGATCGTTGAGGCCCGAGGGCGTGTACACCATCGCCGACTGCGCCTGAATCATGCGCTCATAAAGCGCGCTGCGCGATTCGAGCGCGAAATAGCACGCGCCGGGACGCACCGGAATGGCGGGCGGCACTTGCGGCGTGTAGACGAGGCGCACGCCCGGCATGGCCGAGAGCACGAGCTTGTCGACGTCGTCGGGCGCGCCCACCTTGAAGCGCGCGGGCACGGCATCGACCAGATCGACGGCGGGCATGTCGGCCGATACGGCGAGGTAGAACGTGGTCTTGTCGTCGATCTTGCCGGAGTCGAGGCGGCCGATATGGAACGACGCACGCACTTCTTCCAGCGCGATCGCGAAGTACTGCGTGGAGATCACCGTTTCGAGCAGATCGCGCAGGATCGCGTCGAGGCGCGCAAATCCCGGGCCCGGATCGTCATGACGATAGGCGGGCAGGTCGGCGAGCGTGTGATTCTTCGAGAACGTGAGCAACTGGCCGGCGAGGCGC
Organism: Paraburkholderia sp. J94; assembly: GCF_905220285.1. Lineage (NCBI taxonomy): Bacteria > Pseudomonadati > Pseudomonadota > Betaproteobacteria > Burkholderiales > Burkholderiaceae > Paraburkholderia > Paraburkholderia sp. J94. Next base: position 78,612 of record NZ_CAJMZH010000002.1, read on the forward strand.
AGTTCTTCCTGAAAGAGCCGTTCGGGATGCAGCGCCGCGTGCTGGTACAGATGCGCGAGCGTCGCGAACGCGCCGCTCGCCGTATGCAGCAGCCAGAACGAGGCAATATCGCCCGAGCGGAATTCGATGATGTTCTTGGTCGGCTCGCGATGGAAACCGTAGAGCGCGTTGACCTTCGCCTGCAACGCGTCGATCAGGCGGCGCAGACGCTGATGCAGCAGCGGCGAAGCCTCGATCGCGAGGCTCGGCGGCACGAAGCTCTCGTCGGCCTCGAAGCCCGACGACGCCGTGCGCCGCACGCGCATCACCGGCACCGAGAGCAACTGGTCGCGCGGCTCCGTATGCGCCACGAGCTTCACGTTGTTCTTGAGGAACGTGATGTCGGCCTGCGCAGCGTCGGTGTAATGATCGGCCACGCTCGACTGCTCGCTCACATAACGCGCGACAAAACCGGCGTCGCGGTCGGGCGAATAATTCGAGCCGTTTTCGCGCACCTGATGCAGCGCCAGATAGAACGTGAATTCGTTGATGCCTTCGGGCAGCGTGTCGAGCGCGACGGGCGGCGGCAGGTCGTCGGCCTGCGGCGCGGAGTAGAGCGTGCCGTCGGGAAACACGAGCGACAACTCGCTGATGCGCAGAATATTGCTGCCGAGCGAGTCGTGATCGATGCGGATCGAGCGCACGCCCCAGTTATACGGCTGGATCGCCTGGATCGACTCGAAGAGTCGCGCTTCGTGATAGGCGTCTTGCCGCTGGAAGTGCTGAGGCCTGAGAAACAGACCTTCCCCCCAAAGCACTTTCGAGGAATAGCTCATGTTGATTCAGCGTTATGCGTCGATCGGGTCGCGCCTGGCGTGCGAGCCGCCGGCGGACTGAATTGGTTAAAGAGGTCCGTTTCCGTGAAATTCACCGCGCGACTGGGCGGTGCATTCATTCCCCATTGACACGTCGATTGCAGCCTCGATTGCAGCCTGGATTGCAGCTTCGATTGCCACGCTTTCCGTCCCGTTTTAAATCCGCGCATTTGCCGTCGCCTATTCTCATTTAACCGCAGGTGACGGACGAAAGCAGATTGAGCGCTTGCGCCGGCTGAGCCGCATCTGCCGGGATCACCGTGCCGCTCGTGACTGTCATGGCGCAGTTGTGCAGGCCAACCATTATGCCGGATTTCTCCGATTTCGCCGGATCGAAAGCGAATTTCCAACGCTTCATTGCCGGATCGCGGAACAGCGCGACGATACCGAATGCCTGCGCCTCGCGCGAAACTTTCTCGGTCGCGTTATAGCGCTGGCCCGGAATCAGTGTGATTTCGCGCACGCTCAGCAGGTCCGCGCCCAAGGTGCTTTTTTCCTTGGCGGGATCGGTGAAAGTGTCGAACGGTGCCTGTTGAAACGACGTCGGATCCTTGAGCGCGTAGAGGCGCACCACTAATGCGAGCGGCTTGTTGTCCGTCGCCGCATTGAGATTGCGCGCTGCATAAAGCGTGATGCCGAGATCGCGCGGGGGCTTCTGGCTGTCGGGTACATCGGGCTTGCCGATGCCCGCGAGCTGCAGCGCCGCCGACGCAGCGCTGCCCAGCGCGGGCACCGCCGCCGCGCATCCGCCCAGCAAGGCGGCAGCGGCGCAGAGTATCGCCGCATTTGATGCGATTTGAATAATGCGCGCAGTCATTTTTATCGCGGGCTGAAGCCCGAACTCTCCGACAACGTTAAATAGACTTGAACGTTGGTAATGCACGGCGCATTGCGCGGGCATTATCCCCGTGATGCCTTCTCTAATTAAATTCCGGCAAATTTTCCTGCCCGCAGGGCCTTGCACAATGGTTGCGCCGGAAATTATTTCCTCGCGCGACGTTTGCACCGCGTTTGCCCCGCGTTTTCGCCTTTAGTTTGCGGCTTCTGTCATGCTTCTTACTTGCTTCTCTACTTCACGCGCGGCCATTTTCTTTCAGGCACTTTTCACTGCGCAGTTGAATTATCGAAATTTGGCCTGTACTATACCCGCGCGTTGAGCAATAAGTAAAACTCTCGTTTCAATATTGAGGTGCGGCTTTTCGAGGCGAAGATCTCGGGCTGAATCCAATACAAACACAATCAAACTCTCTGGTCGGTAGAGAAAACATGAATAAGAGCGTCTTCTCGAAGCTAACGGGGGCTGTGATCGCGTGCGGCATCGTCGCGGGTTGCGCCACCCAGGGCAACAATCTTTCCGCCTCGCCCGAAGCATTCAACAAGGCGCTCGCCGATGCCGACGCGCTCTCGAAGGGCGGCGATCAGGATCAGGCCATCGCCGCTTATCAAAAGCTCGCCGCCGCCGATCCCACGCGTGAAGAACCGTGGTCGCGCATCGCGCAGATCCAGTTCCAGCAGCAGCATTACGGCCAGGCCATCGTCGCCGCGCAAGAAGCGCTGCAACGCGATCAGACCGATCGTGGCGCGAAGAGTGTGCTGGCTGTGGCCGGCCTGCGCGTGGCAACCGAGTCGCTCGGCGAACTGCGTCAGGATGCTTCGCTGCAAGGCGACGCGAAGTCGGACGCCCAGGCGCTCGCCAAGCAATTGCGCGACACGCTCGGCGAAGACGCACTGTTCCCGCCCGATCAGGGCACGAAGGCGGTGAAGAAGAAGCGCTACGTCAAGCGCGTCACCAAGGCCGCGCCGAAGGCCGCCGAAGCCGCTGAAACAGCAGCAGCGCCCGCCGCTCCGGCCGCGCCCGCAGCACCAGCACCCGCGAAGGCCGCGGGCAGCGCCGCCGATCCGTTCAGCGCGCTGCGCTGAGTTTCGAGCACCACACGCGACACGTCCGATAACAAGGTCATAACGGAAGCAGGGAGCCGTCGATGGCAAAGAAAGAAAGCATCCAGAAGCGCTTGCAGAAAGTGCGGCCGCCGCGCGTCCAGCTGACCTATGAGGTCGAGCTCGGCGATGCAATCGAAGTGAAGGAACTGCCGTTCGTCGTCGGCGTCATGGGCGATCTGGCCGGTCAATCGGAAATCGAGCAGCCCAAGCTGCGCGACCGCAAGTTCATCAATATCGATCGCGACAATTTCGACGACGTGATGAAAGGCATCGAGCCGCGCGCCGCGTTTCAGGTGGAAAACCGCCTGAGCGAAGCGGGCGGCAAATTCGCCGTCGATCTGCGCTTCAAGTCGATGGCCGATTTCAATCCCGACGAGGTCGTGGCTCAGGTCGAGCCGCTGCGCCGCCTGCTCGACGCGCGTTCGAAGCTCGCGGACCTGCGCAACAAGCTCGCGGGCAACGACAAGCTCGAAGACCTGCTGAGCGAAGTGCTCTCCAATACGCAGCAGTTGCAGGCGCTCGCGGAGAACGCACGCAAGGACCCGTCGGAAGACGAACCCAAGGGCGAATGAGGCGGGGGACGCAATGAACCAGCAAACCGCAGCCGCGCACAGCGCGGCCATCGAAGCCGAGCAAGGCGAAAGCACGTCTTCGCTGCTCGACAGCATCGTCGAGAAAAGCAAGGTCGCGAAATCGGATTCGGAGCACGCGCGTGCAAAGGACCTGATCGGCGAACTCGTGCATCAGGTGCTCGACGGCACCGTGGTCGTGTCGAACAATCTGTCCGCGACGATCGACGCGCGGGTGGCCGAACTCGACCGCCTGATTTCCGCGCAATTGAGCGCGGTGATGCATGCGCCGGAATTCCAGCGCCTCGAAAGCACGTGGCGCGGCCTCGATTATCTGTGCAAGGAAAGCAATACCGGCCAGACCATCAAGATCAAGGCGCTGCACGCACCGAAGCGCGACGTCGTGCGCGACTTCAAGAACGCGGTCGAATTCGACCAGAGCGCACTCTTCAAGAAAGTCTACGAAGAAGAATTCGGCACGTTCGGCGGCGCGCCTTTCGGCACGCTGATCGGCGACTACGAAATCACGCGCCAGCCCGAGGACATGTACTTCATCGAACAGATGTCGCATGTCGCTGCGGCCGCGCACGCGCCGTTCATCGCGTCGGCGTCGCCCGAACTGATGGGCCTCGAATCGTTTGCCGATCTCGGCAAGCCGCGCGATCTGGGCAAGGTGTTCGACACCGTCGAATACGCGAAGTGGAAGTCGTTCCGCGACGCCGAAGATTCGCGCTATGTGGGCCTCACGCTGCCGCGTTTTCTCGGCCGCCTGCCGTTCAATCCGAAAGACGGCGCGACCGCGGAAGGCTTCAACTTCGTTGAAGACGTCGACGGCACCGACCACAGCAAATACCTCTGGTGCAACGCGGCGTGGGCCTTTGGCGCGCGCCTGACGGCAGCATTCGACGACTTCGGCTGGTGCGCGGCGATTCGCGGCGTGGAAGGCGGCGGTCTCGTGGAAGATCTGCCGACGCACACGTTCAAGACCGACGACGGCGAAATCGCGCTCAAGTGCCCGACCGAAATCGCCATTACGGACCGCCGCGAAAAGGAACTGAGCGACCTCGGTTTCATTCCGCTCGTCCACTGCAAGAATTCCGATTACGCCGCGTTTTTCGCCGCGCAGTCGGTGCAGAAAGCGAAGAAGTACAGCACCGATAGCGCGAATGCGAACGCCGTGCTGTCCGCGCAGCTGCAATACATCTTCTCGGTGTCGCGCGTGGCGCACTACCTGAAGGCGATGATGCGCGACAAGATCGGCAGTTTCGCTTCGGCGCAAAACGTCGAAGTGTTCCTGAACCGCTGGATTTCGCAATACGTGCTGCTCGACGACAACGCCACGCAGGAACAGAAGGCACAGTTCCCGCTGCGCGAAGCGTCGATCCAGGTGGCGGAAATTCCGGGGCGTCCGGGCGCGTATCGTTCGGTTGCGTTCCTGCGTCCGCATTTCCAGCTCGACGAACTGTCGATCTCGCTGCGTCTCGTGGCGGATCTGCCGAAGCCGGCTAATTCGTAAATAGCGCGTCGCAATGAGCGCGTCGTAACAAGCACATCAACGCAGCGGCAATCAATACGACGTAAAGAAAGCCGCACGACGAGCAACGAGAACGCGCCGAACGCGTTGGCATGTACCGCCATGACGGTGCATGCCACGCGATGCATCCGGTGTAGAGGCCCTGGCGTAAATGGGGCCCGCGCCAAGTGTGAGCGGTCCATCGGGCGGCCCGGCCTCGAGCCTCGCGCCGCCGTACAAACCACCTCTATGGGGAGCGATACGTTATGAAGGACATCTACCTAAAATTCGGCAATCCCGCGATCAAGGGCGAATCGCAGGATAAGGATCACGCCAACTGGATCGAAATCGATTCGTGGAATCACGCGATCCTGCAACCGCGTTCGGCAACGGCATCGACGGCCGGCGGCCATACGTCGGAGCGTTGCGAACACGCCGACATGCGTTTCACGAAGGACATCGACGTGGTCAGCCCGCTGCTGTATCAGCACGCTTCGGGCGGCACGACGTTCGACGAAGTCACCATCGACTTCATGCGTTCGGACGGCGAAGGCAACCGCATCAAGTACCTCGAAATCAAGCTCAAGTACGTGATCATTTCGAGCATCACGCCGACCGTCGTGGGCGAAGGCCTGCCGACCGAAGAGTTCTCGCTGAAGTACGCTGCCGTGCAGTGGAAGTACACGCAGCAGAAGATCGGCGGCAACCAGGGCGGTAACGCTCAGGGCGCATGGAGCCTGACGAAGAACGACAAGACCTACGCGGTCTAAGGTGTCGTTGAACCGGGCGGGGTGCCTCGCGCGCCGCCTGGTTTTCATAGCATGCGACGCCGGATGGTTTGATGAAACGTTTCGAGCCCAGTTTCTTCGACAAGCTGTTCGACGACGAACCGCATTCGCCGGCACCGGCCGCGATGCGGCAATTGTCGCTGGACGAACTGAAAGCGACGGTGGCGCGCGATCTGGAGTCGATCCTCAATACGCGGATTGCCTTCACCGAGCACATGCTCGCGCAATTGCCCGAGTGCCGTAAATCCCTGCTGACTTACGGCCTGAACGATTTCGCGGGTTTGAGCCTCGCGAGTCATTACGATCGCGCGTTCATCTGCAAGTCGATCCAGCAGGCAATCGAGCGCCACGAACCGCGTCTGCAACGCGTGACGGTGTCGCTCGAATTGAATTCGCGCTCGACCAGCGTGCTGAATTTCGCCATTCAGGCATTGCTGGTCGTGCATCCGGCCGAGGAGCCGGTCAACTTCGATGCATTGTTGCAGCCTTCGACGCTGCAATATTCGGTCTCGCGCGCACGCGCGAAGACCTGAAGCACGGCAACGGCCGCGAGTTGTCACGCAGCCGCGGCTGCACAGGTAGTTTTGGGGGGCGGGGAGTCGCGATGGAAGAGTTGTTGCCGTACTACGAGCGCGAGTTGTCGTTCTTGCGACGCTATTCGCGCGAATTCGCCGAGCGCTACCCGAAGATCGCGGCCCGGCTCGCGATGAGCGGCGAGCACTGCGAGGACCCGCACGTCGAGCGCATGATCGAGTCGTTCGCGCTGCTGGGCGCGCGCATCAACAAGCGTCTCGACGACGATTACCCGGAGTTCACCGAGGCGCTGCTCGAAGTCCTCTATCCGCATTATCTGCGGCCGTTTCCCGCTTGTTCCGTCGCGCAGCTCGGCACCACGGCGTCGTTTGCGCAACTCACTGCGCCCGCCACGATCGAGCGCGGTACTGAACTGAAGTCGCGCCCGCTGCGTGGCGTGCAATGCCGTTTTCGCACGGCCTATGACGTGACGCTCGCGCCGGTGCGCATCAGCGAAGCGCGCTATATGCCGGTCGCGATGGCGCCCAGTTCGATCGTGCTGCCCGGCGACGCCACGGGCGTCATTTCCATCACGATCGAATCGACCTCGCCGCAACTCGATCTCGCGGCGTTGAAACTGCCGCAATTGCGCACCTATCTGCACGGCGAGCAATCGTTTATTGCCGCGCTTGGCGACTGCCTGTTCGTGAACGCATTGGGCGCGTGGGTCGAACCCGATCGCAGCGGTCGCTGGCGCGCGTTGCCGGACATGCCGTTTAGTCAGGCCGGTTTCGGCGAAGACGAAGCGCTGATCGATTTTCCTTCGCGCTCGCATCCGGCGTATCGCCTGCTCACGGAGTATTTCGCGTTTCCCGCGAAATTCGATTTCGTCGATTTCGATCTGGGCGCAATGGCTGCCGCCGCTGGCCGATGCCAGCGGCTTACGCTGCACGTTGTGCTCAAGGAAGTGCGCGGCGACTCGCACGAGGCGCGCCTGCTCGACACGCTCGCGGCCCATCATCTGCGGCTCTTTTGCACGCCGGTCGTCAATCTCTTCAAACAGCACGGCGAGCCGATCCGCCTCAATCACCAGAGCATCGCGTATCCGGTGGTGGCCGAGGCGCGCCGCGCATTCGCGTACGAAGTCTATTCGATCGACTCCGTCAAACTCGTGCAGCAACGTGCCGATGAAGAATCGGTGGTTGAATTCCGGCCGTTTTATTCGCTGCGCCACGGCGAGAACTCGCGCGCGGGCCATTACTGGTTTGCGCGGCGCGATGAAGCCGTTGCGCAAAAGAGCCCCGGCTACGAAACCGAAATTTCGATCGTCGATATCGATTTCGATCCGGCGGTCGAACAGACCGATACGCTGAGTATCGAACTCACCTGCACGAACCGCGATTTACCCGCCGGTCTCGCCGTGGGTCTGGAAGGCGGCGACCTGTTTCTCGAAGGCGGCTCGCTCACGAATCAGATTGCGCTGCTCGCGCGGCCCACGTCGTGCGCGCGTTTCGAGCGCCGCCAGGCCGCACACTGGCGCCTTATTTCTCATCTCGCGCTCAGTCACGTTTCGCTCGCGAGCGGCGGCGCGACCACGCTCAAGGAAATGCTCGCGCTTTACGACTTGCGGCGTAGCGCGGTGTCGTCGCGGCATATCGACGGCATCGTCGACGTGGAGCAGCGCGCCGCCGTGCAATGGCTGCCAGGCAAACCATTCGCCACGTTCGTGCGCGGCGTGGAAATTCGCGTGACGGTCGACGAAGACCATTTCGTCGGCACGAGTCTCGGCACTTTCGCGCGCGTGCTCGATGTGTTCTTCGGTCTGTATGTGCATATCAACAGTTTTGTGCAACTGGTCGTGATTTCGAAATTTACCGGCGAGGAGATCCTGCGATGCAAGCCCCGCAGCGGCGATTCGATCCTCGTGTAATCGAGCGTCTGCTCGACGAACCGCACCGCTTCGAATTTTTTCAGGCGGTGCGTCTGCTCGAACGCTGGTTCGTCGACAAGAAGCAGGATCGTCAGCGCGACGTGCTCGCGCATCGCGTGGCATTTCGCAACACGCTTTCACTGGGTTTTCCGCCCAGCGAAATCGAGCAGGCCGCGTCGTACGACGAAGCGGGAACGCGGCTCGCCGAACCCGAACAACGCGCGGCCGCGCTCGACGACGAGCGTCTCGGTCAGGTGGAAATCACGCCCGCGTTCTTTGGCTTGCTCGGCGGGCAGGGTGCGTTGCCGCTGCACTATACGGAGCAGTTGATCGCGCGCGAGCAGCTCAAGCGCGATCGCGCCGCACGTGAATTCTTCGACGTCTTTTCGAATCGCGCGACTGCGCTGTTCTATTCGGCGTGGAAGAAATATCGTCTGCCGTTCCATTACGAACTCGACCGCGACGAGCGCTATATGCCCTTGTTGCTCGCACTCGCGGGTGTGGCCGACAACGATTCGCGCGAGAGTCTGCATGGCGGGCGCGGCGCATTGCTCGATGAAGCGATCGCTGGCTATGCGCCGGCCGCGCGCCATCGGCCGGTGTCGGCGGCGTATTTGCAGAACACGCTGTCCGAGTATTTCAACGTGCCGGTGCGTATCGAGCAATTCGTGGGCAAATGGTATGACGTGCCGCCCGATCAACTCTCGATGCTCGGCATGCGCAACGTCGCGCTGGGCGCGACGGCGCTCGCGGGTCAGCGCGTCTGGCAGCGCGACATGCGCGCGCGCCTCGTGATCGGCCCGCTTTCCAAAGCGAATTACGAGGCGTTTTTGCCCGGCGGCGAGCGCGCAATCGCGCTGGAGCACATGCTCACGCTGCTGGGCCGCGTGACGCTCGAATACGAAGTGCGGCTCGTGCTGCAGCGTGACGAGGTCGGGCCGAGCCAGCTTGGCGGCGGCTCGCGCCTCGGCTGGGATGCGTTCCTTTGCACGCACGAAGCCGATCGCGACCGCGCCGACGCGCATTACGAATTGCATGTCACCCACTGACGACTGACTGGAACTCCGCCCGGACCGACTTCACGACATGAGCACGCCTCTCAAGACCCTCATCACCAAGCTCAACTCCACCTGCCGTCTCGCGGCCGAGCGCGCTGCCAGCGCGTGCCTTTCGCGCGGGCATTACGAAGTCGATCTGGAGCATCTGTTCCTCGCCTTGCTCGAAGAACCCGCGAGCGATCTGGTGTGCGCGCTGCGCGCGTCGCGTATCGATCCGCATGCCGTGCGCGCCGATCTCGAACGCGAATTGCAGCAGCTCAAGACGGGCAATACGCGCACGCCGGTGTTCTCGCCGCATTTGATCGCGCTGTTTGAACAAGCCTGGTTGATCGCATCGCTCGACACGCAGATCGGCCGTATCCGCTCGGGCCATTTGCTGCTCGCGCTGTTGAGCGCGCCCGATCTCGCGCAATTCGCGCAACGCATGTCGGCGCGTCTGGCCGAGGTGCCGGTCGCTGAACTCAAGCACAGCTTCGACGAATTGACCGAAGGTTCTGTCGAGGCCGCGCCGCGCGACGCCGAGCGTGCTTCGGCGCAACCGCTTGCATCGGATGCGGACAGCGAGACGCAAGCGAGTGGCGGCCCGTCGAAAACACCGGCGCTCGATACCTATACGACCGATCTCACGCAGCGCGCGCGCGAAGGCCGCGTCGATCCGGTGATTGGCCGTGAAGGTGAGATTCGCCAGACCATCGACATTTTGATGCGCCGCCGCCAGAACAACCCGATTCTCACGGGCGAACCGGGCGTCGGCAAAACGGCGGTGGTCGAAGGTCTCGCGCTGCGTATCGCGGAAGGCGACGTGCCGGAGTCGCTGCGTAATGTGGCGCTGCGCGTACTCGATATGGGTTTGCTCCAGGCGGGCGCAAGCGTGAAGGGCGAATTCGAAAATCGCCTGAAAAGCGTGATCGACGAAGTGAAGAAAAGTCCGCAGCCTATCGTGCTATTTATCGACGAAGCGCACACGATTATCGGCGCGGGTGGTCAAGCTGGCCAGAATGACGCTGCCAATCTGCTCAAGCCTGCACTCGCACGCGGCGAATTGCGCACGATCGCGGCGACCACGTGGAGCGAGTACAAAAAGTACTTCGAAAAGGACGCTGCGCTTGCACGCCGATTCCAGGTCGTGAAAATCGAGGAGCCGAGTGAAACGCTCGCGGCCTCGATGTTGCGCGGGATGACCGGGTTGATGGAAAAGCATTTCAATGTGCGTATTCTCGACGAGGCGATTACTGAAGCCGTGCGCCTTTCGCATCGCTATATCAGTGCGCGTCAATTGCCCGATAAGGCCGTGAGCGTGCTCGATACCGCGTGCGCGAAAGTCGCGCTTGCGCATAGCGCGACGCCCGGTGCAATCGACGACGGCAAGCGCCATATCGAACGCGTCGATGCTGAAATTGCCGCGCTCGAACGCGAAGCCGCGAATGGCGCGGCACACGAAGAACGGCTCGCTGCGCTGAAGGTGGAGCGCGAGGCCAGCGCCGCCGAAGTCGCGGAGGACGAAGTGCGCTACGCTCAGGAGCGCGAACTCGTCACGCAGATCGCGGCGCTGCGCGCGCGTATCGACGCCTCGCGCGAAACGGGTGCCGACGCCGCGCTCGCACGGGACGCCGACGAAGCGCGCGCCGCACTGCCTGCGCTCGTCGAGCAATTGCATGCATTGCAGGGCGAAGGTCCGATGGTGCCGTTGCAAGTGGATGCGCACGTGGTCGCCGAAGTCGTGTCTTCGTGGACCGGCATTCCACTCGGCCGCATGGTGAAAGACGAAATCAAAACGGTGCTGAACCTGAATCCGCTGCTGGGCGAGCGTGTGATTGGTCAGGACCATGCACTCGAAGCCATCGCGCAACGCGTGCGCACGGCAGGCGCGAATCTGGAAGATCCGGACAAGCCGCGCGGTGTGTTCATGTTCGTTGGACCTTCGGGTGTCGGCAAAACGGAAACGGCGCTCGCGCTCGCCGATATTCTCTATGGCGGCGAGCGCAAACTCGTCACCATCAATATGAGCGAATATCAGGAAGCGCATAGCGTGTCGGGGCTTAAAGGCTCGCCGCCGGGCTATGTGGGTTACGGCGAAGGTGGCGTGCTGACCGAAGCCGTGCGCCGCAATCCGTATTCAGTCGTGCTGCTCGACGAAGTGGAAAAAGCCCATCCCGACGTGCTGGAAATGTTCTTCCAGATTTTCGACAAGGGCACGATGGACGACGCCGAAGGGCGCGCAATCGATTTCCGCAATACGCTGATTATTCTGACCTCGAATGTCGGTTCGTCGGCGGTCATGCAGGCGTGCCTGAATAAAGCCGCTGAGGAATTGCCCGACGCCGACGCGCTCGCCGAATTGCTGCGTCCGCAACTCTATAAGACCTTCAAGCCCGCATTCCTCGGGCGCATGAAAGTCGTGCCGTATTACCCGATCTCCGACGACGTGCTCGCCGAGATCATCGAACTCAAACTCGAACGCATTCGCCGGCGTATCGAAACGAATCATGGCGCCGCTTTCGAATGGGACGTTACGCTCGTCGAAGCCGTGCTCGCGCGCTGCACCGAAGTCGACTCGGGTGCGCGCAATGTCGATCACATCCTCAACGGCACGCTGCTGCCGGAACTGGCGCAATACGTGCTCGAACGCATCGCGCAGGGCACCGCGCTTGCGCGTGTGACGGTGCGCGCCAGCGAGGCCGGCGAGTTCGAATACACCGTGAATTGATATGTCGAACGATTACACCGCGCTGCTCGCGCCTATTAACGAAGCGTCGCCTTGCGGCGAAGACCTGCTGTTTTCGGCGGACTTCGACACGATTGCTTACGCACGCCGCTTCGACGATCCGTCGCTCGATCAGGGCGAATGGGTCACGGACATCAAGGAAGCCGACTGGCCGCTCGTGATCGAGCGCTGCACGTCGCTGCTCGCCACGCAGACGAAAGACCTGCGCCTCGCCGTGTGGCTCACCGAGGCGCTCGCGATTCAGGAAGGCGTGCCCGGCCTGACGCAAGGCATCTCGGTGCTCACGGGCCTCGTCGAGCGATTCTGGGACGGTGTGCATCCGCTGCCCGAGGGCGACGACGTGGAATCGCGCCTCGGCAACGTTGCGTGGCTCGCGGGGCGCGCGGCGGAATTGCTGCGCGCGGTGCCGCTCACGCAATCGGGCACGGCATTCAGCACGCTCGACTGGGAGGTCGCGCAGCACGTCGCGCAAGCGATCAAACGCGATCCCGACAATGCCGCCGATATCGCGCGCGGCAAACCTTCGGTCGAACAGATCGACGCGTCACGACGCGCCACGTCGCCCGCGTTTTATGAAGCGCTGCTCGCGCAATTCAAAACGTTTGAAGCGGCACTTGGCGCGCTCGATACGGAACTCGAACGGCGTGCCGGTGATGCCGCGCCGAGCTTTCGCCAGACGCGCAATGCCTACGACGATGTGTATCGACTGCTGGAACGTTTCGCGCGCGACGTGGGTGTCGATCCGAACGCCGCGCCGAAGCCGCCCGTGGAGGAGCAATCCGCACAGGGCGACGGCCACGTTGCATCGCGTGGCGCGCAGGACCGCTCGGAGCCGAGCTTCAAGACGCCTTTGCCCAATGAGGAACATGTGCTGACTCCGACTCGCATTCAACCCCGCGCGCATGGCGGCATTGAAAGCCGCGCGGACGCCGTGGCGCAATTGCGTGCGGTGGCCGATTATTTCCGCCAGACCGAGCCGCATAGCCCGGTCGCCTATCTCGCCGATAAAGCGGCTGAGTGGGCCGGCATGCCGCTGCATCAATGGCTTTCGACAGTGGTCAAGGACGACAGTACGCTCGCGCATATTCGCGAGATGCTAGGCGTGAAATCGGACGAATGACCTTCACCCGGTGAGCGAAATGGGCGCACAGGACATCATGAGTCTCATCAGCGGCGGCCTCGTGCAGGACGGCCGATTGCTGAAACTGGACACACCGCTCGGCGACAACGCGTTGCTGCCGCAGCGGGTGATCGGCCGTTCGCGCATGGGCCGCGATTACGGCTTCACGGTGGATGCGGTGTCGCTCAGCGGCGATATCGCGTTGAAGAAACTGATTGCGCAGCCGGTGACGCTCTGGTTCGAACAGACCGATAAATCGTATCTGCCGCATCACGGTTACGTGCATACAGCACGCCGGCTCGGTTCGGATAGCGGCTTGACGAGCTATCAACTCGAATTCGCTTCCTGGCAGCATTTTCTGAAATTCAGAAAAGACGCGCGCATCTGGCAAGACAAAACCGCCGACGCCATTCTTACCGATGTATTCAACGCACACCCACAGGCGCAGGGTGCATTTCGCTTCGCTTTGCAGAATTCGCTGCCGCAGCGTTCGTTCTGTGTGCAATACGAAGACGACTGGCATTTCTGCCAGCGCATCATGGAATCGGAAGGGCTTTATAGCTACTTCGAGCAAGGTAGCGACGGCAAATCGCATACGCTGGTCGTGATCGATAATCTGGCAGCGTTGCCGGCACTTTCTCCGCAAACGGTGCAGTTCTATCGCGCGGGCACGAACAGCGAAACGAATGCGCTCGTGCAATGGAGTGCCACGCGCACATTGCAGAGTGTCACGCTCACGACGCGCACGTTCGACTACAAGTCGCCTTCGACGGGCAGCAATGCAAAAGGCACGTCGGTGCCGACGCTCGACACGGCGGGCAGTCTTCCGCAGCAGACCGAGGTGTATGAATACAGCGGCGCCTATAGTTTCGGCGATCAGGCGCGCGGCGACGCGCTTTCGACGTTTCGCATGGAAGAGTGGGAGTCGCGCACGAAACGCTACGAAGGCGGCGGCGCGGTGCGCAACCTCGACGCGGGCCGCTGGTTCACACTGAGCGGGCATCCCGCGCACGACGCGGACAGCGAGCAGGATCGCGAATTCGCCATTATCGAAACGGCATGGTTCGTCGAAAACAATCTGCCGGTTTCGACGATGCAGGCGCAATCGTTTCCGCACAGCCTGCAAAGCCGTCTCGCCGCAATCAAGGCAGCGCATACGTCCACCTCGGCTGCACTCGAAATCGCGCATGCGGACGGCAGCGAAGGATTCCTGTTCGCGCAAATCGAAACGCAGCGCAAGAATGTGCCGTATCGCAGCGCCTTCGAACATCACAAGCCGGATATGCAGATGCAGACGGCGATCGTGGTGGGACCGGCCAACGAAGAGGTGTATACCGATTCGCTGAATCGCATCAAGGTCCATTTCCATTGGGACCGGCTTAATGGCAGCGACGAGAACGCCTCATGCTGGCTGCGCGTGGCGATGTCCGATACGGGCAGCAGTTATGGCAGCGTGCACGTGCCGCGCGTGGGCGAGGAGGTGATCGTCGACTGGCTCGATGGCGATTGCGACCGGCCCATCGTGACAGGACGCGTTTATAACGGATCGACTGCGCCGAACTGGCATTCGAACGGCTTGCTCTCCGGTTATAAATCGAAGGAGTACAGCGGCAGCGGTTATAACCAGCTCGTACTCGACGACGCCACGGGCCAGAACCGCATGCAGCTTTATAGCACCAGCGCGAATTCGCAATTGCACCTGGGCTATTTGATTGCGCAAAACGCCAATACGCGCGGCGCATTTCTCGGTAGCGGATTCGATTTGAAGTCGGATGCGTATGGCGCAGTGCGGGCCGGGCAGGGTCTTTACGTTTCGACGTATGCCAGATCGGCGGCGAGCGCGCAGCTCGATGTGACCGAAGCGCATCAGCAATTGACGAGTTCGCAGGACATGATGGACGCGCTTTCGCAAGCGAGCGCGAATCAGCAGGCGGAAAGTCTCGCGGATGGCGTGAGTGCGCTGAAATCGTTCACCACTGCCACTCAGGAACGTGCGCAAGGGGCGACTGGAAGCGGCGGCAATACGGCGGGCGGTGGCACCGGCAGCGCGAATGCGTTCTCGCAACCCGTAATGCTGATGGCGAGTCCCGCAGGCATCGCGCTGTCGACGCAGCAATCGACGCATATTGCCGCCGACCAGCAAATCAGCCTGGCGAGCGGGCAGAGCACGCACGTGGCGACCGGAAAATCGCTGATTGCGAGCGCGCGCGAGAAGCTCAGTCTGTTTGCGCAGAACGCAGGCATGAAGCTGTTCGCGGGGCAAGGCAAAGTGGAAATTCAGGCGCACGCGGACAACGTCGAAATCACCGCGCAGAAAGTGCTCAAGGTGATTTCCGCGACCGACAAGGTTGAAAGTGCGGCGAAGAAGGAATTGCTGTTGACGTCGGGCGGCGCGTATATCCGCATCAAGGACGGCAACATCGAGATTCATGCGCCCGGCAAAATCGACATCAAGGGCGCGCAGCATTCGTTCGAAGGCCCGGCTAGCACGAATTATCCGCTGCCGACCATGCCGAATTCCACCTGCAAGGAATGCGTGCTCAATGCGTTGAGCGGACGCGAATCGATGCTTGAGGTCGGTTGATGAACGAACAGGATATTCAGGAAGACGTCGTCAATGCGCGGCAGGAAGAATGGCCCGCGTGGTTGAGTGGTCTCCGCGCGAAGCTCACCGCCTACGTGCAGGCGGATATCGACGCGCGGCTTTATCTGCTCGTGGATACGCGCGGCTATCAAAATCTGCATGAACGCCTCGCGAATGAGACTCGCCTTCGCCATGTGTCGCTGTGGAAAGGTATCGAGCTCGAGGAATATCCCGAGATTTCGCCGTATCTGATCGAATTCGATCCGCACGTGCTGTTCGGTAACGATGAAGCCGGGCTGCGTATGCTTGAGCAATTGTGGTGCGAGGCTGTCGATCTTTACGCGTTGACGTGGATCTGGTCGCCGTTTTCGATCGAGCAAGTCGACGCGCATTTGCGCCGCTACGTCATGTATGAACTGCCTAATGGGCGTGCGTATTACCTGTTCTTTTTCGATAACCATGTGCTGCCGAGATTGCGGCAGGTGTGGAGCGAAAAGCAGGCGCGGGAATTTATCGGGCCGTTTGTCGAGATGGGATATCGCACGCGGCGGCTCGAAGAGGCGACGTGGCGGAATGAGTTGCCGCCTACGCTCACACGCACCGTGTCGCCACTGAGTGCTGAACAGCACGACGGTCTGCTGCAGCTTGGCTATGCCGACAAGCTTGCCTTGAAGTTTCGCGTCACGATGGGAACATCGCTCGATCATCTCAGCGATATCGAGCTTTACGAGCAAACGCTGGAACAACTGGAGCGCTCGGGGCGGTATCGGATTACGGGCGATGAATCGTTGTCGGCGTATGTCATGACAGGGCTGTTGATTGGCCCGAGATTCGATGAGCATCCGGCCGTGCAGGCGCAACTGGCCGCGGTGATGCGCAAGGAAATGGACGCGGCGCAGGCGTTCGAGGCTATCGACGATGCGACGTGGGATGAGATTCGTGCGGGATGATATTCAGGAATTCAAGGAGCTGACCGTGAAGTGGGGGACTTTTTTGCTGACACGTATGGCTGTTGCGGGTGCGCTGTGTGTTGCGCTTAATGCATGCGGGAAAACCGAGCCGAGCTACAGCAGCATTTCCACAATGGCGCTCAACTACATGCCGTACAACTTGGATGGCTTTACGATCACAGACCAATACGGCCACAAGGCCACGGGCGGTGGCGATAGCCAGCCGGGCGGCGGCGGTAGCGTCTCGTGCTGCTATGCGTTGAAAGGCACGCAGTTCAGGGTGTCGTGGGATTACTACGATGCCGATCAGTGGCATGCAGGTCAGGAAAAGAAATTTCACGCAGAAACGACCGTGACGCTGCCCGATACACCCGAGCCGAGCCGGATAGGCGACCGCATTCTCGGCGTGCATTTTTTCCCGGATCGTCATGTCGAACTCGAGTTTCCGGCGAGCATCATGCCCAATTCGAAACTGCCCGTGGTTGAAGTCGTTCGCGCACTGATGCAGAAGCACGGCGACGAACTGAATCATCGCTACGACGATACGCTGGGCGACGCCAATCGCCGTATCGCGCGCGTCGTCGCGCAAGCGTGGATCAAATATCGTCTGACCGATGAGCGCGATCTTG
The DNA here is from genome assembly GCF_905220285.1 of Paraburkholderia sp. J94. NCBI lineage: Bacteria > Pseudomonadati > Pseudomonadota > Betaproteobacteria > Burkholderiales > Burkholderiaceae > Paraburkholderia > Paraburkholderia sp. J94. The sequence continues at coordinate 95,786 of NZ_CAJMZH010000002.1, forward strand.
AGCAGTACGCCTACTTTGCATTGTTGATCAATGCGGATTTCGACGCGCATCCCGTTGTACAGAAAATCATTCAGGCCGATAAGGGAAAGCCAGGGGCGCTGGCCGTCTCGTTGCAAGGCTTGCAGCCGGCTGTGCGGAAGCAATTGAGGAACAAGCAGTTCGCGAAAGTTCCTGTTCCTGCTATTCCCGACGGTCTGGTGCCGCCTCCGCGCGAGACGTATCAACATGCGGGCTAATTGCGGCGTGATGCAGGCATTGCCCGTTATGCGTGATTCGAATCACGATCCATTAGCGACAGTGCCTGTCGATGACAACATGAACGAATTGCTGATGCCCCCGCTCGAGGAATCAAACGATGTCCGCTGATCAAGGGAAGAATACGTCCAGACTGGATCCTGACGACGCGACGCCGCAAAGCGTCCGTCTCGCCGTCAACCGCATGACGGCTAACGATTACCCGAAGGGTGATTGCATGCCTTGCGGCGCGACGATTCGTATCGGCGTATTTTTTGACGCTTTTGGTCGCAGCAAGGACGAAGATAAGAAAAGCGATAATCCGTCCTCGTACTCGAATATCGCACGGCTGTGGGAAGCACATCGCAATAATCGGGATTTGGGTCGTCCCGCAAATCAGTTCTGGTTTGCCTTCTATTATTCGGGGCTTGGGACTGATCTCAACGATGACGCCGAGAACAACGACTGGATAAACTCTAGTGTGGCTGCGGCGACGCTGGTAGGAAAGGACCTTCTCGGCGCAGGAAAGAGTGTCCTGAACTCCGCAACGCGCGCGAATCAACTCGATAAATTCGACGCCAAGAAGCGCGCAACGGAGGCATTCAAGAAGTCCGCCGAAGATTTTTCGTACCGTCCATTGCTGAAGGCTTATAACGATTTCAAAAAAGATATCAAGGACATTCCGGCGACGATGCGCCGGGTTGCCAATGTTTTGGATCCGTCGCCCGCACGTTTGTGGGAGCGCTCGAAGCTAGGCGTCGTTCACGTCTACAAGAATGCGAAGAACGATATCAAGAAGAATCCGCTGAAGGTGGCGCAGGCTGTCGTACGCCAGGTCTTCACGAGTGTGATAATGGAGAACGTCGCCATCGTGCGCGACTCGCAAGCCATGAGTTTTTACTTTGGCACGGGCGTCGACACACGGCTAGCTGCGGCATTGGATCAGTTTAAAGCGGCAATCGAGGCCGTGCGCACAGGGCCGACCCCGGTTAGCAAAATTCGCAAAGTCGAACTTTCTGTGTTCGGCGCGGACCGCGGATGCGTGCTCGCGCGCGCTTTCGTTAACCGGATTGCACAGAAGTACAAGCATCGCGACGACGAAGATCTGCAAGTGGATGGCGTGCCGATTGAAATCAAGTTCGTCGGTCTGTTCGATGCGGTTTCTTCGATTATGTCCGAGGAGGCGGGCGAAGTCATTGGCCTGATTCCTTATCTCGGTACCATCAAGCCCGACTACAAGGACTTTCCGCTTTCTATTCCGGCCAGTGTCAAGCGTTGTGTGCACTACGCCGCGGCGCATGAGATGCGTTTTTATCAGCGACTCGATAGCCTCGAAAAGACACGTGCTGAACAATACCTCTACCCAGGAACGAGTTGCGACTTGGTCGGCGGTGCGCCGCTGGGGTCACTGGGTCTAAATGCGGAGTTGATGCGCCTGCCGTGCCGCGACATGTTGATCGAAGCACTCAAGGCAGGCTGTGCCATGCTTGACTTCGAAACCATCTATGACGTGCGGCCAGCGCTCTTCAAGCAAATCACCATCGCTCAGCCCATCACTTACGAGGGCAAGCAATACCGCATCAAGCAACTGGTCGAGGCTTATCGCAAGATCGTGCGCAATAACGCCGGTGTCGATTTCCTGCCGCATTCGGAAACGTTCTTGCGTTGGATTGCAGTTCGCTACCAGGACGCAGATTTCCGCCACTCCGTAACCGATCCTGTTGCGAACTGGCGCAAGGAGGTTGAAAAGGCCGATTACGATCGCCGCGCGGCCGCCGCGAAGTTGCAATGGGAAATGCAGGGCAGTGGGCCGATGGACTCACCGAAGATCCAGCAATTGCGCCAGGAAAAGCAGGCCGCCGATGCGCACTGGAACGATCTGTTCGCACACGCGCCTTCGAATAACTACACGACGGTGTGGAAGCGGCTGGACGCCGAATCGAGGGAGATGACGTCGAAGTGGGACAAGATGCGGCCCGAGTATGAAGCGGAACAGCAGCGCCGTTTCACGCATTCATTCAACACTCAAATGCAGTACACACCGCTTTTTCTCGCGCCTGCATTCGCGCACAAGGATCCTCTCGACGCCAATCAGATTGCGCTGGTGAAAGCGTGGGAGGAAGGGATGGGCGGCAAGAACCCACTCCCCGACGACGTCATGGCGCTGTTCGACATGCTCGTCCACGACACGCTGCTGACCAGCTGGCAGGATCACGTTCTGGCGCCTTCGCTGTACTTCCGCACCCGCGACAAAGACGTATTCGGCGTCACCGACTACGATGCGGAAGACAAGAAGCGCAAGGAAGATGACGCGAACGCAGCGCGCATCGACAAAATGGCGGCCGATCAAGCCGCCATGCAAAAGGCGCGTTCAGCGCTGTAAAAGCAATGTAAAAACACGGCGCGGGGCATTCTCCCCCGCGCCGCCCATCAACACTCAAATCCCCGCACGAAACTCAATACGCCGATTCCGCGCCCGCCCATCTGAAGTATCGTTCGACGCCACCGGCTGATCGGGGCCCACGCCATTGGTCGTGAGCTGCTGCGGCGAAATTCCCTTGGCGACGAGATAACCCTTCACCGCATCGGCACGCGCCTGGCTCAACGCGATATTCGAAGCGCGATTCCCCGAATTGTCGGTATGACCGATGATTTCCACGGTACGCGTATTCATCTTTGCCAACACAGCGGCCATCTGATCGAGAATCGCGCGACCTTCCGGCGCGAGCGTCGCGCTGCCGGTTTCGAATTCGATCGTGCGGTTCGCGAGCGTCTGATCGAGCAGACCCTGTTCGGACGCGCTCACACGCAATCCATTGCGAATCGTATAAGTGGGATTCAACGCATTCGCCATATCGCTCGCGATCTGCTGGCGCTGCGCTTCGTTGCCCACTTCGCCACGCACGTCGATCTGCGTGCCGTCGATCTTCAGCTGTCCTTTATGAATCTGCTTGAGCGGCGCGCCAATCAGCTTCTGCACATTCGACGACCAGTTCGGCGGCGTCGCCACATCGCCCACTTCGATCTGATCGACCACATTGCCTGCGCCATACGTATCGCGCAGACGTTGCAACACAGCCGCGTGCGTGGCTTCGTCGGGCACCTTGCCGCCCACCACGACCTGGCCCGGCGCGTTGTCCATCGGCGCGGGCGTCGACGTCACCGCGCTGCGCGTACCCGAAGCGGCGGGCGCGGCATTCGCCTGGCCTGTCGACGAAGACGCCGAGCCGGGCAGGACCGTCGTGCGAATCTGCGAGCCGCTGTTGTCGATCGGCGTCACGCGAGCGGGGCTGCCGTCGTCGGCGAAAACGGGCGTAGTGGCGGCACAGAACGCCAGCGTCACCGCAGCCGCCAGCGCGCGGCGCGCGCGCGAATCAAGCACGGCGGCCATTGACCGGCTCCCCGATAAACGCCTCGCGGAACGTGTCGATCGAGACGCGCAGCGACAGTTGCGGTTGGTCGAGGTAGCTGACGAGTTTGCTGATGCCATGGTCGCTTTGTGCATGATCGTCGATCCATTCGGGATCGTCGATGTCGATATTGTGGGCTGCGTAGGTTTGCGGATCGACCACGCTGTGCAAGGTCTTCGCCGATGCGCCATTGAAGCCGACGATGAGACGTTCGCGTTGCGCAATCGTGCCGATGAAAATCGCCAGTTCGAAATCGGCCTTCGAAACGAATGGCGCGATCAGTTCGAGCCAGAACGCGGCGACGAGGCTGCGATAGAACGGATCGGTCGGCAGCGGCAGCGTGAGGCCGCGTTCGAGATGGGCCGCGCCGCTCTCCATCACGGGACGCAACAGCGAGCCGAGCGCGAGCATCGCACCGCGCAAACGCACCGGATGGCCGCTGGCGAGCAGCATCTGTTCGAGGCCCGAGAGCGTTTGATGTTCGACGAAGTCGGCGAACGTGCCGTCGTGCGGATTACCCGTGCCGCCCACATCGACCGGCACGAACGTTTCGCCGAGCGATTGCAGTGCGCCCGCGGGTTCGCTCGGTCCGAGCAGCGGCTGCATCTGCGCGGCAACGCGCGACCAGAGACGCGCGAACGCGAGCGGGCTGCGTGCTAGAAAGGCGAGCGGTTGCTCGACTTCCAGCGCGGTGGCCGCGAGAAACGGAAAGCGCCGCGACGACTGATCGTGGCTCGCCACCATATGACCCGCGATCGCGAGCTTGCTTTGCGAGCCGAGAAACGCGAAGTGCATCGGCTTCGCTTCTTCGTAGACGATCTTCCAGCGCGGATCGTCGGTGAGCAGTTCCATCGCTTGCGCGATCCAGCGATCGAGCGTTTGCAGCAGCTGCGGATTGTGTCCGCTTTTCACGAAGTCGCCGCGCGAAGGGATCTTGCCGAAATAGGCGATCTGCGCCTGAACGGTTTGCGTCATTGCGCACCTCCCGCGTTGTTGTTGGCGCTCACTGCATTGGCCGTCGTCGTTGCCGCTTGCGGCGCGCTCGTGGCGGGCGCCGCGCTCACGTTCGTTGTGTTCGCCGTGTTCGCCGTGTTCGCCGTGTTCGCCGTGTTCGATGCGTTCGACGCGTTCGCAGGCGCGGCCGGATTCACCGCATTCGGATTCGCGGCCGTGCCCACGCTGGCGATCGACGACGGCAGCTGCACGCCGCGCAGACCTTGCTGTTGCGGCGCGTCGCCGCTCGCCGCGGTCGGCTGCGAGGTGCTGATGATGCGCATGCTCACCGACACCGTCACGCTGCCTTGCGTCCACGTGAGGTCGAACGTGCCGTCCGGGCGGCGGCTGCGTTGCGCCGAGTTGATCAGCTTCTCGAGACCGTAGCGGCCCGGCTCGTTGACGAGCTGGATCGTGCGGCCGTCGAACGTGGTCGCCGAGAGCGTCGCGCCCGGCGAGCCCGCCGGATTCGGCCACACGAAGTTGGTCCATTGCGGCGGCGTGTTGCGATAACGAAGCTGCTGGCCGTCGATCGCGATCGTGTACTCGGTCGTGCCGCTCGACGGCTGCGGCAGGATCTGGAACACGGTCTGCGGTTCGCTCGCGCCGCCGTTCGCACCGGCTGCGCCGCCCGCAAGCGGGGCGACCCAACGCGCGAAGCTACCGGTGAAATCAGGCGTGAGCGACAGACCCATGTCGCCCCACGTGCGGGCCGACAGCGTGTCGCCGCGACGAACCGCGAGCGGGCCGAGCGTGGTGCTCACGAACTTCGAGATCGCGCCGTCCGGGCCGAACATCTGCGCGATTTCGCTCGCACCGGCTTCGACCTTCGCCGTGCCCGCGAACGGATACTTGTTCGCGAGCGACGCCTGGAACGGCTGATACACCTGCGCATTCCACACCTTGTTCACTTCGACGCTGGCCGGCTGGATCACCACCGCATACGCCTGCATCAGCGGACGCACGAGCAGCGGACGCAGTGCCTTGCGCTGATCGTCGGTGAGGCCGGTAAGCATCTGCTCGTCGACGAACTTCAGCGAATCGGCGAGTTCCGAACCGTTGCCGTCGAGCGTCTGCTGCATCAGCTGGCGCGCGCCCGGTCCCGGATCGCCCTGATTCTTGATGGTGTTAAAGCGCGTGCGCACCTTCGAGAGCGAATCCATATAGCCCTTGAGCATCGAGCCGTTGTCGTGCGTGACGACGATACGGCCGAGGCCCGCGAACGCCTGCCCAATCGGTCCCATCGGCAGCTCGATCGGATTGCCGTTGATGTCGATGTTGGCCTGCAGCGGACCGCTCGACGCGCGCGAGAACAGATTCTTGAACCAGCCCGTGATGCCGCTCTGCGCACGCTTGATACTCGTGTTCATGAGCGACGGGTTGTCCCACGACGTCTGGTCATACGCGGTTTCGAGGATCTTGCGGATCGGCGAATCCTGCGGGTCGCCGAGACGGTTCATCGCGTCGACGGCCTGCCCGAAGGTGCCGAAGTCCTGCACCGCGATGCCCTGCATGAACTTCTGCCAGTGCTGCGCGTACTCCGTTTTGTACATGCCGACGAGCGTTTTCTGGATCTGCTCGGGGCTGCCTTCGAGCGTGAGATCGTCGGCGGCCGAGGTGTTGAGCACCCAGTCCTTCGCCTGCAGTTCCTTGGTGGCGGCGTCGCGGATCGCTGGCTGCACATACTGGAACCACGCTTCACGCGTGAAGGTGCCCGGAATCGCGTAGCTGCCCGCCACGAGACTCGTGTTGCCGTCGCCGACGATGCGCGCGACCGTCATCGGCGCGAAACGCGTGGAGGCGCGCGCCTTGATCTCTTCATACACGCGCTGGCGTGCGGGCATGCCGCGCACCACGTGGCGCAGGTTTTCGCGCGTCTGGTCGACGAGCGCGAGATTCGCGTCGATCATCGGCCAGTCGTCGTCGTTCACGCGCGCGAGATAGAAGGTGATCATGCGCTCGGCGCTCTTGATCATCTCGTCGCGAGGCATGTTGCCGCGATTCTGTTCGAGCCAGCCGCGCCAGAAGCGTGCGATCTGGTCGGTGAGGTGAGCGGTCTCGACGTGGCGCTTGTCGGAGAGCATCAGGTAGGTCTTGAGCGCGTTGTACGCGTCTTCGACGCTGCTCGGCGAGGCGTCGCTATAGAGGCCGCCCTGGCTCGTGTTCGCCATCGCGGCGTGCGCGGAAACCGGCACGGCGCCCGAGTCCGGCGCGTGCGTCATCGGCGCGAGCTGGTCGGGATGCGCGTCGACGTCCTTGAGGAACGAAGCGAGATTCTGCGAGACCGGCGTGAGCATGATCTGGCGAATGCCGTTGTAATACTCCTCGAGCAGATGCTGTTCGAGGCGGTCGCCCTGATACAGACCGAGCGACACCGCGAGCGGCTTGTCGTGACGGAACTGTTCGAGCTGATCGATGCGATCCTCGAGAATATCCATCGCCTGCAGGCGCGATTGCAGATCGTTGCGGTTCTGCTGCAGCTTTTCGACGTTGTCGAGGTCGGCCTGCACGTTCGCGACGAGCTGCTGGTTGTTGATCGCCGACCACGTCCAGCCGCCGAGTGCGAGGGCGAGCGCGGCCACCACGCCAAAGAACGTGGCGTAGCGCAGACGTGTTTTCGCGGGGCTCGCGAACTGGCGAACCGTGTGGCGATCCGCGAAAATCACCTTGGAAAACAGGTCTTTCAGGAAGAAGCCGTTCTTCGAGAACGCGGCTTGCGGCTTGGGCAGACCGTCGGCGGACAGCGCGAAGCGATTGGCGATGCGTTGCGCGGCGGCGCTATTGGTTTCGCCTTCCTGCAATGCGCTCGTGAAATAGAAGCCGCGGAAAATCGGCTTGTACTGGAACGGATTGTTTTCGAACAGCGTGGCGAGGAACGCGCGCAATGCGGGTTTGATGGTCGAGAATTCCAGCGGAAAACTCAATTGGCCCGGCGTGAGCGCGTTGCCGCGGCTCATCGACATCTGCGCGATGCTGATTTCCTTCAGGCCGTCATACAGTTCTTCGAAGCGGTCGTCGAACAGCGTGACGATGTCGCGCTTCTCGTCGGGTTCGTAGGGCAGGGTAGCGCCCCACACGCGGTCGTATTCGTGCCGTTCGCTGCCGCTGAAGAATTCCGTGAAGCCCGTGATGAGGTCGACCTTCGTGAACATCACGTAGACCGGTGCGAACACTTCGAGCTTTTCGGTGAGTTCCTGCACGCGCTGGCGCAGGTTCTTCGCGAGGTCGATCGCGAACTCGGGCTTGCTGCCCGTGAGTTCCGCGATGCTGGCCGTCACGATGATGCCGTTGATCGGCGCCTTCGGACGGAAACGCTTGAGCAGGCCCAGAAAGCCGAGCCATTCTCCGCGGTCTTCCTCGTGAATCGAATAGCGGCCGGCCGTGTCGAGCAGAATGCCTTCATTGGTGAAGAACCAGTCGCAATTACGCGTGCCGCCGATGCCGTGAACGATGGCTTCCTTTTTATCGGCGAAAGGAAATTGCAGGCCCGAGTTCAGCACAGCGCTACTTTTACCGGCCGCCGGATTGCCGATCACGATGTACCACGGCAGTTCGTACAGCGCGGAGCCGCCCGACATCTGGCCGATCTTCGAGGACTTGATGGTCTTGACCGCGTCGACGAGGCGCGTGCGCAGCGCATCGAGTTCGGCCTGGGTGCCGCGCGCGGCGACGGCGGCAGGGCTTTCGACCTGCGCCTGCTGTTCGAGCATGTCGCCGAGCTTGCGGTTCGCGCGATGCACGCGGATGCGGCGCACGATCCACACCAGCAGCCAGATCGCGAGCAGCGCGCCGAGCACGACGCCGACCCAGATGAGCCCGATCTGCAGCGTGTCGGCTGCGATGAACAACACGGCGGCGAGCGCGATGAAGCCGATGATGGAAAGCGTGCGCCTGTGAGTCAACACGTTGAGGATGCGTTGCATAAGCCGGTCAGGTCCTGGTGCTTTGTGTGCTGTTCTGGTGATTCGTTGCGAGGCGCGACGCGCGCGGCGGCGTCACGCGGGCAGGGCGCATGGGCGCGCGCGAACGCGGCGCTCAGGCATGGCGCCGCGTTGGCAAGAAATGGGAAAGGGAATGGCGCGGCCAATGCGGCGCGCGGCGCAAGATATTGAAAGAACGCCCCATAACATCCTCTTTATTGTCCGCATTGCGTCCTGCATCGGCCCAAAATGCATATATGCGTCTATGTGTATCCGCATTCGGTTACACCATTGCGTCATTTCATGCCGGGCGGCTTGCGCCCGAGTACAAAACCGGGCTTGTGATATTCGACGTGCCCGAGATCCATCATTTTCCATCGGCCGCCCCACGTCAGACCGACTTGCTCGGCGACCTGTCCGTAGAGTTGATAGCCGCGCATGGCCCAGGGATCTTTTTCTGAAATGACGAGCTTGCCGTCGCGCAAAAACGCGTTATCCGCCGCGAGACCGTATTGGTGATAGCTTTGAAACGCCGCGGCATTGGTCACGCTGCCACCCAGTTTTGCCAGACGGTCTTGCCGATCGGGGCTGCGATAACCTTCCAGCAAAGCCATGTCGTAACCGTATTGCTCGTGCATGATTTTATAGACGAGCAAAAGACGCGTACGGAAATCCGCATCGAGCAGATTCCAGTCGCGGCTCGCATCGACCAGCGCGGGCCGGATCTGCTCGACCTCCCGTGTGGCGAACACTTCGGGCGGCAAGGGCGGCGGCGGTACAAGCTGCTCGCCATTGAGCAACGCCGAGATTTTTTCATCGGGTGCCCGAAGCGTGTCATCGTATTGGAATAACTGGTGGCCGCGAAGCGCAATTGCAATCAGCGGCGGCGTCGCAAGAATACCTGTCGTCACCAAAATCAGCAAGCGCCGCTTAATCAGCAAATTTTGCAGGAATGAAATCGCCGATATAGAATTTTTTGCCGACTTACCAACGTGACTACGCGCTTGCATTGCACGTGCTGAAGCGCGCTTTGCAATCGAATTATGCAAATTGAATACGCCGCCGAAAACAGCGGCTCTTACCGCAGGCAACAACAGTAAAGCCGCGATCAGAACGGCAATGGCGAAATAGGCGACGAGTGCAATGGCAACCAAAAGCGACCCCGAGAACTGAGGCAATTGTTTTTTGTAATGCTTGATTTTAGAATCAGGCCTGCCCGAAGTCGGGCCGACACGTATTATTACGTCGAAAATGGCCTGATTCAATGTGCACGATTCGAATGAGACTCTAATGAGTGTGCCGGACAACTCCCGCCCTAAAGCTCCACCCAGCCTGCTGGCCGACGGTCCCGGCAAGCCGGCCGGCGCGCCTGCCGCCAATGGCGCGCCCAATGGCTCGCGCATCCTCGCGAACCTCGAAGGGCGCGTCGTGCCGCCCGCGGCGCCCGCGAACAAACAGCAGCGCTCCTCGAAAGCGCCCGCGCTCGTTGCGCTGCTCGTGGTCGGCGCCGGCGCGTTTGGCGCCTGGCATCTGATGACTCGCACGCCGTCCGCGGTATCGGGTGCGCCCGCAACGGCCGGCACGATCGCGAGCGCCACGATGATCGCTTCGGCGGCCAGCGCGACGCATGCCGTGGCGAGTACGCAAAACGTGCAGAACGCACAGAACGCGCCGGAGGCGGCTTCGGCCTCGCAAGCCGCCACGATCGTCGCCGACGACGATAGCGCCAAGCCGGCGGCGGACAACGCAGCCTCGGCGCCCGGCAACGACGCAGACCGTCTGTCGCGCGCGCTGTCCGACGGGGCTCACGACGGCCCGGCGAGCGCGCCTGCCGTTGCCGCCGTGGCGCCGTCGAGCGCCGCGCCGGAAAAGGGCGCCGCAAAGTCGAAACACGAGAGCGCCGACGCGAAGCATCAAACCGCGAATGCGCATCGACAGGAAAGCAAGACGAGCGTCGCGCAATCGAAGAAGACCACGCATCACGAGGCGTCGAAGAAGGATGACTCGGACGCGGATCTGCTCGCCGTGCTGGTGGCGCGCACCAAGCCCGCCGATCCGAAGCGCGAGGCCAGTTCGCGTGGGAGCAAATCCGCCGCGGCGGGCAACGCGTCGCTCGCGCAACAGGTCAAGGCTTGCGGCGAGCGCGGATTCTTCGAGGATCAACTGTGCCGCTGGCGCGTTTGCGACGGCCATTGGGGCAAAGATCCCGCGTGTCCTTCGACGGCACGCGCCAACAACGAGCATTGACGGTACGAGCCACGCACGCTTTATCCGCATGCCGGGGAATCACTGGATTCTTCGGCATGCTAAATGTAATGCGTGCGATCTGATTGAGCTGGTGATAGCAGAACCCCGTCATCATGCTGCATTCTTCAGTATTTAACATAATGCAAATTAGCGCACTTTTGTATCATAGCCAAGTATGTCAGGATTGCTGCATCGATCCTGCCCACGCGCAAAGTTTCTCTCGATAGCGCACCATGAGTTCTCCGACCTCGGTATAACGCGCCGGTCCCGATCCACTCAACCGCACCCAGACGCCTCATGGACGACAATCGACGCCCGATCAAATCGCGTTCCAACGCGGCAATCGTCGCGCTTTCCTCATTCCTCGCGGGCACGCGCGTCACGCCCAACCAGATCTCGTGCGCGAGCGCAGTATTCGCGTTCATCGGCGCGCTCGCGCTGCTCAATCCCGAGAGCATCGCCGCCATGATCGCGGCGATCGTCTGCATCCAGTTGCGCTTGCTGTGCAATGTCGTCGATGGACTGGTGGCCGTCGAAGGCGGCAAGAAGTCGATCGTCGGGCCGATCTTCAACGAGTTTCCCGACCGCGTCGCCGACAGCCTGTTGCTGGTGGCCGCGGGCGTGGCGGCCAGCGTGCCGTGGCTCGGCTGGGCGGCCGCGCTGTTCGCGGCGCTCACGGCCTACGTGCGCGTGTTCGGCGGCTCGGTGGGCGTGCCGCAGCGCTTCATCGGGCCGATGGCCAAGCAGCATCGCATGGCCGTGCTCACGCTCGCCTGCGCCGCGACGATGGTCGAGACCTGGCTGCATCGCCAGCACGTTTGCCTGTTCATCGCGCTCGTCATAATCGCCGCCGGCAGCGCGCTGACCTGCGTGACGCGCACGCGCGCGCTCGTGCAGGACCTGCACGCGCAGCAGCAGACCACGGAGGAAAACCGTCATGCGTAACGTGATGCAGCGCTGGCTGCTCGGCGTCGTGCGGCTCGTGGTGGGCGCGCGCGGACGCTATGCGAGCACGCCGCCCGATGCGCGCCAGACCATCTATTTCGCGAATCATTCGAGCCACGTCGATACGCTCGCGATTCTCGCCGCGCTGCCGCCGGACCTTCGCGCGAGCGTGCGCCCGGCCGCCGCGCGCGACTACTGGGACGCCACGCCGATGCGCCGCTTCATCGCCAATCGCGTGCTCGGCGTGGTCTACGTGACGCGCCAGGGCGCGGCGGGCGAAGATCCGTTGCAGGCCGTGCGCGACGCGCTTACTGCGGGCTGGTCGATCATCATCTTCCCGGAAGGCACGCGCAGCGCGACCGGCGAAATCGGCCCGTTCAAGAGCGGCCTGTACTGGCTTTCGCGTGAATTTCCCGAGGTGCGGCTCGTGCCCGTGCATCTGTCCGATCTCGTGCGCGCGATGCCCAAGGGCAAGCTGTTGCCGGTGCCGATCAACTGCCATGTCTCGTTCGGCGATACCGTGCCCGGTGCGGCAACGCTCGACAAGGACACCTTCCTGGCCACGGCGCGCGAGGCCGTCATCCACCTTCAAGAATCGGTACGGGGATAAGCGATGCCGCACGTTTTCTGGATCACGATCATCGGCGTTCTCGCCCTGCTCTGCGTGTTCACGCTGGTCGGTGCGGTGTTGCGCGCGCGACTGGGCGCGGGCAACGCAACCATCGTCAACATGAACCAGCGCATCTCGGCGTGGTGGGTCATGATTGCCGTGGTCACGGCCGCGCTCTGGCTCGGCCCCTATGCGACGCTGTTCCTGTTCTTCATCTGCGCGTTCTTCGCGCTGCGCGAATTCATCACGCTCACGCCGACCAAGCCCGCCGATTACTGGTCGCTCGTGCTGGCGTATTACGTCGCGCTGCCGGTTCAGTTTCTGCTGGTGGCGCTCAACTGGTACGGCCTGTTCGCGATCTTCATGCCGGTGTACATGTTCTTCGTGCTCGCGGCGGCCGCTGCATTCGCGCAGGACACGGCCGAGTTTCTCGAACGCAACGCGAAGATCCAGTGGGCGCTGATGGTGTGCGTCTATTCGCTGAGCCATGCGCCCGCGCTGCTGTTGCTGCCCTTGCCGCATTACTTCGGCAATAACGGTCCGCTGTTGCTGTTCTTTTTGCTGGTCGTGCAGTCGAGCGACGTGTTCCAGTATGTCTGCGGCAAGCTGTGGGGCAAGCACAAGCTTTCGCCGCTCGTGAGCCCGTCGAAAACCTGGGAAGGGCTGATCGGCGGCGGCGCGCTCGCCATCGGGCTCGGCACCCTGCTCCACGGCCTCACGCCATTCAATCTCTGGCAGGCCGTGCTGATGTCGGCGGTCACGGTGATCGGCGGTTTCGTCGGCGGCCTCGTGCTCTCCGCCGTCAAGCGCTCGATGGGCGCGAAGGACTGGGGCGTCATGATCGCCGGCCACGGCGGCATGCTCGACCGCGTCGATTCCATCTGCTTCGCCGCACCGATCTTCTTCCACCTCACCCGTTATTTCTTCGTGCCGCCCGGCTGCTGAAGCGCGCGGGCTCGCTCGCTTGCGCCCGCGCGATACAGCCTATAGGCTGTATTTTGCATTTACAGCCTTAAGGTTGTATTTTGCATTTACAGCTTATAGACTGTGGATATGTCATCCGCCGCGTCATCGGTTTCGGAGCTTCGCGTGGACTATCCGCTCAAGACCATCAGCCAGTTGCGCCCTCTGCTGCTGGGTTTCCGCAAAAAAAACGGCTTCACCCAGGAGAAGGTCGCGCAGCGGCTCGGCATCTCCCAGCAAAGCTACGCCGCTTTCGAAGCCAATCCCGGCGCTGCTAGCGTCGAGCGGCTCTTTCGCGTCCTGCGCCTGTTGAGCGTCGACATGCGCCTGTTCTCCAGCGAGCCCGACACGGTGTCTGCGCCGCGCGCAACGCCGTCGAAACCGCGTGCCGCCGCCGTGAAGAAAAGCGCCACAGCGGCGAAATCAGCGAAACCGAATACGAAGCCGAATACGAAACCGAAGCCCCAGGCCGTCACGCCGAAAAAGCGCCCTGCCGCCCCGGCAAGCGCGAGCGGCGTGACGCCTGCGAAAGCAGCAAAAGCCACGAAGACGACAAAAGCCACGAAAGCCAAGAAAGCCACGCCCGCGAAGCAAGCACCCAAATCCGCCCCAACCCCGCCGCGTAAAACGCAAACCGCCGCGAAACCCCGCAAGCGGGAGGACTGGTAATGGCGCGTCCACGCCTCGCCAACCGCCTCGATCTCTGGATGAACGGCCTGCCGGTCGGGCATTGGGAAATCGTGCGCGGCGTCGAGCGGCTCGCCTATGCCGAAAGCTGGCTCGCGGACGAGCAAGGCCGCCCGCTGTCGCTTTCGCTACCGTTTACGCCTGGCAATCAGCCCTTGCGCGGCGAGATCGTCACCGATTACTTCGACAATCTGCTGCCCGACAGCGAACGCATCCGCCGCCGCATCGCCACGCGTTACCGCACGGGCGGCACCACGCCGTTCGAACTGCTGGCCGTGCTCGGCCGCGATTGCGTGGGCGCGCTGCAACTGCTGCCCGCGGGCGAGGCGCCTGTCGATCTGGAGCGTATCGAAGGACGTCCGCTCGACGAGAACGCCATCGCCCAGTTGCTGCGCGACACCACGGCCACGCCGCACGCCGCCGAACACGACGCCGTCGGCGACCTGCGTCTGTCGATCGCCGGCGCGCAGGAAAAAACCGCGCTGCTCTGGCATGACGGCCAGTGGCTGTTGCCCACGGGCAGCACGCCGACCACGCACATCCTCAAGCTGCCGCTCGGTCTCGTCGGCAACATGCGCGCCGATATGCGCACTTCGGTCGAAAACGAATGGCTCTGCGCGCAGATCGTCGCGGCGTTCGGCCTGCCGATCGCGCCCTGCGAAATCGCCGAATTCGAGGACGTGAAGGCGCTCGTGGTCGAGCGCTTCGACCGCCGCCTGTCGCGCGACGGCCGCTGGATCGTGCGGCTGCCGCAAGAGGATCTGTGCCAGGCGACCGGCACGCCGGGCCTGCTCAAATACGAAGCCGATGGCGGCCCCGGCATCGACGCCGTGATGGCGGTGCTCGGCGGCTCGGTGCGCGCGGCGGACGACCGTCGCCACTTCTTTCTCGCGCAGATGATCTTCTGGCTGCTCGCCGCCACCGACGGCCACGCCAAGAATTTCAGCATCGCGCATCTGCCTGGTAGCCGTTACACGGCGACGCCGCTTTACGACGTGCTCTCCGCGCATCCGATCATCGGGCGCGGCCGCAATCAGGTCGCCGCGCAGCGCGCGAGCCTCGCCATGGCCGTGCGCGGACGCAACGCGCATTACCGCATCGCGCAGATCTTGCCGCGTCACTGGATCGCGCAAGGTCAGCGTGTGGGGTTTTCAATCGATCAGGTCGAGGAAATGATGGCGACGGTCGTGGCGCAGACCGAACGCGTCATCGACGAAGTGGGCGCGCGGATTCCGCGGGAATTTCCGCTCGATGTCGCCGATGCCGTGTTCGCGGGCATGCGCAGGCTCGCGCGGGTGCTGGGCGGCTGATCGACGAAAAGATGAAAAAGCGGACGTAAAAGCGACGACGCCGAAACCGGCGCCGTCGCGGATAAAGATGCCGCCGCGAAACGCGGCGGCGAAGGTTGTCGTGGCGCAGCCGCGCTTAGTGATGACGCTTGGTCATATCCTTCGCGGCTTCCTTCAGGTCGCCCATATTCTTGCGCGCCTGGCCGGCGGCCTGCTGCATGTCGCCCTTCAGTTCGCGCTGCGGGTTGTCGGTGGCGCGGCCCACTGCTTCGTTGACCTTGCCCTTGATCTTTTCTGCCGTGCCCTTCACCTGGTCCTTGTTCATGGTGCATCTCCACGTAGAAGCGACGGTGCGTCGCGACACCTTCGTTATCGCACGCGCCGTGCCCGACGCCGCGCGATCCCTGCGTGACGCGCGCGGTGTTCAGCCCGCCATCCGCCCCGGTGTTCAGTAACTGAACGCTTTACCGCGCGCGGCCCCGCCGCGACGGGGCCTTGCGGGACGCGAACAATTCCCGATTGTGACGCTGGCCCTCATTCCTTAACCTCGCGTCGTTGCGTCGATGGCGCGTGCCGTCGATACCGCCGCCCCCCATTTCCAGGTTCCAGGTTTCAAGGAGTCAGCATGAGCGTCACCTCTTCCCCCCGCATTCTCGACAGCGACGTCTGGCAAGGCCGCCTCTTCACCGGCGCCTGGCGCGACGGCACCGCGAGCGCCGACGTCCTCGAACCGGCTACGGGCAAGCGTCTCGCGAGCATCGGCATGGCCGACGCCGCGTTGGTCGCCGAATCGTCGAAGGCCGCGTTCGACGCGCAGCAGGCGTGGGCCGCGCTGCCCTACGACGAACGCGCCGCCGTGCTGCGCCGCGCCGCGCGCCTCGCCGAAGACGCCTTCGACGAAATCGCCGGCTGGATCGTGCGCGAAAGCGGCTCGACGCGCGGCAAGGCGGGTTTCGAAACCCAGGCGACCGTCAAGGCGCTGCACGAGGCGAGCGCGCTGCCCTCGCGCTCGGCGGGCGAAGTGCTGCCCTCGGTGCCCGGCCGCCTCTCGCTCGCGCGCCGCCGCCCGCTGGGCGTGGTCGGCGTGATCTCGCCGTTCAACTTCCCGCTCTATCTGGCGATGCGCGCCGTTGCGCCCGCGCTCGCGCTCGGCAACGCCGTGGTGCTCAAGCCCGATCCGCGCACCTCGGTTTGCGGCGGCTTCGCGATCGCGCGTCTGTTCGAACTCGCGGGCCTGCCCGCGGGCGTGCTGCACGTGCTGCCCGGCGACGGCGCGGCGGGCGCGGCGCTCACGAGCGATCCGCACATCGCCATGATCCAGTTCACGGGTTCGACGGGCGCGGGCCGCAAGGTCGGCGAGGCGGCCGGTCGACATCTGAAGAAGGTCTCGCTCGAACTGGGCGGCAAGAATTCGCTGATCGTGCTAGACGACGCCGATCTCGATCTGGCCGTCGCCAACACCGCCTGGGGCGCGTATCTGCATCAGGGGCAGATCTGCATGGCGACGGGCCGCGTGCTCGTGCAGCGCAAGATTTACGATCGTTTCGTGGAAAAACTGGTCGCGAAGGCCCGAAGCCTCACGGTCGGCGACCCGGCCACCGAAAACGTCGCGCTCGGCCCGATCATCAACGCCGCGCAGCGCGATCACGTCGCGCGCGTGCTGGCCGCCGCGAAAGACGCGGGCGCGCGCGTCGAAACGGGCGGCGGCTTCCGCGACCTGTTTTTCGAGCCGACCGTGCTGAGCGGCGTGACCGCGCAAAACCCCGCATTCAACGAGGAAATCTTCGGCCCGGTGGCCGTGGTCGTGCCATTCGATAGCGACGACGAAGCCGTCGCGCTCGCCAACGATACGGAGTACGGACTATCGATGGCCGTGGTCACGTCGAACGTGGGCCGTGCGCTGCGCATGGGCGAGCGGCTGCGCACGGGCCTGCTGCATATCAACGATCAGACCGTCAACGACGAAGTGATCAATCCGTTCGGCGGCGTGGGCGCGTCGGGCAACGGCACGAGCATCGGCGGCCCGGCGAACTGGGAAGAATTCACGCAATGGCAATGGCTCACGGTCAAGGGCGAAGCGCCGCTCTACCCGATCTGAACCTCGACACGATCGAAGCCATCGACACAAGGAGACGCAACATGAGTACGACAACCGTCACGGCAGCCGTCGCACGCGGCAAAGGCGAGCCGTTCACGATCCAGAAAGCACGCCTGCGCGGCCCGAAAGACGACGAAGTGCTGGTGCGTGTGGTGGCCACCGGCCTGTGCCACACCGACCTGATCGTGCGCGACCAGTACTATCCCGTGCCGCTGCCCGCCGTGCTCGGGCACGAAGGCGCGGGCGTGGTCGAAGCGGTCGGCCCCGGCGTGAAGAACCTCCAGCCCGGCGATCACGTCGTGCTGACCTATGGCGCGTGCGGACATTGCCAGCCTTGCGCGGGCGGCCACGGCGCGTATTGCAGCCACTTCTTCGGCCTGAACTTCGGCGGCGCCGATCTCGACGGCCACACCGCCATCGAAGACGAGGAAGGCCGTCCGCTGCACGACCACTTCTTCGCGCAGTCGTCGTTCGCGAGCCACGCGCTCGCCCGCGAAAACAACGCGATCAAAGTGTCGAAAGACGCGCCGCTCGAACTGCTCGGGCCGCTCGGCTGCGGCATCCAGACCGGCGCGGGCGCCGTCATCAACTCGCTCAAGGTCACGCCGGGCAGCAGCTTCGCGAGCTTTGGCGCGGGCGCGGTCGGCCTCTCCTCGGTGATGGCCGCGCGCGTGGCGGGCGCGACCACCATCATCGCCGTCGATATCGTGCCCTCGCGGCTCGAACTCGCGAAGGAACTGGGCGCGACGCACACGATCAACAGCCGCGAAGTCGACGTGGTCGAGACGATCCGCGCGATCACGGGCGGCGGCGTGAACTTCGCGCTCGAATCGACGGGCATTGCGCCGGTGCTGTCGAGCGCGATCGAATCGCTCGGCACGCTGGGCGCGATCGGCGTGGTGGGCGCGCCGCCGCTCGGCACCAAGGCCGAGTTCGACATCAACAGCCTGCTGCTGAACGGCCGCACGATTCGCGGCATCGTGGAAGGCGACAGCGTTCCGCAACGCTTCATTCCGCAACTCGTCGAGCTGTATCAGCAAGGGCGTTTTCCGTTCGACAAGCTCGTGAAGTTCTATCCGGTCGAGCAGATCAACGAGGCCGCCGAAGACAGCACGCGCGGCGTCACGCTCAAGCCGATCCTGCGTTTCTCGCACGCCTGACGTTCTCATACGTTGCAGCGTGTGACTGCGGGCGCGACGTCAGGCGCGCGCCGGCTGCGGTATCCTCGCATGAGCCCGCCTGCGCCGCGCCCCGCGCGCGGCGCAGGCCCGGACGGACGGCATGGCGCCCCTCATTGCACCCCAACGCGCCGCGCCGCCCGTCCTTTCGTTTTCGCACCACCCTTGTTGCTTCACCCCATGCCACGACGGGAGCCCGCATGAATCGCAAGTCCGCGCCGGAAACCGTGCAGGCCAGCGCGCTCGCGCGGCTGCATTCGGCCCGCGAGCGTTTCGGCGACGGCGAGCAACTGCCCGCCGCGCTCATGCCGGATCTGCTGCCCGAATCGGTCGCGCGCTCCTGGGCGCGTTCGCGCGACGCGGGCGTGCTGCCGCGGCAGGCGCCCGAGTACGAGTTGCTCAAGGGCACGCGCAGCGTGCGCGAATCGCACGAAGACCGGCGGCTCTATAGCTGCATCGTCGATGAAATCGAGCAGCTCTGGGACGCCTTCGGCGGCGACGACTGGACCATCTTCTGCGTGAATCCGCACGGCACCGTCGTGCACGCGCGCCGCAGCCCCGCCTGCGACGACGATCTGATCCTGCCGATCATCGCGGGGCGGCGCATCCTCGAATCGCATATCGGCACGACGGCGCCCAGTTGCGTGCTGCACGAAGGCATCGAGGTGACGGTCGCGAACGGCCAACATTATCTCGATCAGTTCGAGCGCGTGTCCTGCCTCGCGGTGCCGCTGTTCGGGCTGCATGGCGAAGTGATCGGCGCGCTCGATCTCACCGGCACGGGCCAGCGCGATCTCGCGCAGGTCAAGGAGCAGTTCCGGCTGGCCGCGCTCGCGGCTGAACAGCGTTTATTCGCGACTTTGCGCGGCTGTCATTTGCTGCGCGTTCAGCACGATCCGCGCTGGCTCGCCACGCCGCTCGCGGGCGTGCTGGCCGTCGAGGAGAACGGCGATTTGCGCGCCGCGAGCCGCATGGCGCGGCGCATTCTCGGCTTGCCTTACGGCGCGCCGTTGCCGGGTGTCTCGCTGCACGATCTCTTCGACGACGCGCCGCCCGCCCTGCTCAGACGTCTGCTCAAACCCCAGCGCGGTCCGCAGCGCATCGCGCGCGCGGACGGCAGTCACGTGTGGATGCAATATGCGCGAGCGCCGCTCAATCGCAGCACGGCGCGGCGCGTGGGGGCCGGATTCGGCGATCATGCCGATTACGCAGGACATGCCGGTCATGCCGCCCCTGCCGGAGCGGTGCCGAAAGACGGCGCGCGGGAAGCGGCTGAGCCCGCTGACAAAACCGCCGCTAAAACCGGCGCAAGTCTCGAAGAACACACGCTCGGCGCCGTGCAGCAGGCGATGCTCGACCACAACGGCAACGTGGCCGCCGTGGCACGGCAATTGCGCATCTCGCGCACGACCGTCTACGCGCGGCTGAAGCAGTTGCGCGAAACCGGCATGTTCAACGATGACGCGACAGGCAGCACCGATTGACGAATCATCGGTGCCAGGTCGGCGTGAACGGACGTGATGCTGGCCGACAATTCAGGCTGTAACTGCGAATAATTCTGGTTGACGCCGTCGTTCGCGCGGTCGGCGCGCCGACTGTCTATCCTCCTGGTATGCCCACGCGCCCACCGACACGGTCAGGAGAACCTCATGCAAGCCGATCCGAAGGTTATCGAATATCTGAACGCCGAACTCAAGAACGAGCTCACGGCCATCAATCAGTATTTCCTGCATGCGCGCCTCTACAAACATTGGGGGCTGACCGCGCTCGGCAAGCATGAATATGACGAATCGATCGAGGAGATGAAGCACGCGGACAAGCTGATCGAGCGCATTTTCATGCTCGACGGCCTGCCCAATCTGCAAGACCTCGGCAAGCTGTTGATCGGCGAAAGCACGGGCGAAATGCTCGAATGCGATCTCAAGCTCGAACGCATCGCGCAGGCGCAATGCAAGGAAGCCATCGCGTATTGCGAATCGGTGAGCGACTTCGTGTCGAGGGAAATCTTCGTCGAAATTCTCGACGACACCGAAGATCATATCGACTGGCTCGAAACCCAGATCGACCTGATCGACAAGATCGGCATTCAGAATTATCAGCAGTCGAGCATCGGCTCGGTTAGCTGATTCAGCGACGCATAAAAAAGCCCCGCGCGGCTCGCACCGCGCGGGGCTTTTATTCGAGAATTCGCGATCGAACGTAATCGAACGCGATCGCCTCAATCGTGCGCCATCGCGCGCTCGACGCTGATATGCGTCGGCATCATGTTGACGTTCGCGTTGTGCATGACCCACAGCGACAACCCGACGATCACCGCAATCAGAAATGCCGTGCAAATAAAGATGCCGGTGTTCGCACGCTGGCTGCGCGACGATCCGATATGCAGAAAGTAGCCGAGCTGCACGACGAGCTGCGCGACGCACAGCACGACGATCGCCACGAGCCCCATCGCGGGCGGCACGAGATGAAACATCACCACGCCGAACGACGCAAGCGTGAGCACGAGCGACAGCACCGTGCCGATCATGTAGCCCTTGAAGCTGCCGTGGCCGCTCTGCGGGGCCGCATGATTAACATGAGAATGGCTCACAGCACACCTCGCAGATAGACAAAGGTAAACACGCAGATCCACACGAGATCGAGAAAGTGCCAAAAGAGGCTCAGGCACGCGAGGCGGCGCTGGATCGTGTCGGTCAGACCGAACTTGAAGGTCTGGTGCATCATGATCGCGATCCACAGCAGACCCGCCGTCACGTGCAGACCGTGCGTGCCGACCAGCGTGAAATACGCCGAGAGATACGCGCTCGTATGCGGACCCGCGCCATCGGCGATGAGCTTCGCGAACTCGTTCACTTCCATGCCGACGAAACCCGCGCCGAACGCGAACGTGATCGCAAGCCACACGATCACCTGCGCGCGCTTGCCTGCGTGCAGGTTCAGCATCGCCATGCCGAACGTCACGCTGCTCGCGAGCAGCAGCAGCGTTTCGCCTAGCACATAAGGCAGTTCGAACAGTTCTTTCGCGCCGGGACCGCCGGCCGTCGCGTTCGCGAGCACGCCGAAGGTGGCGAACAGCGTCGCGAAGATCAGACAGTCGCTCATCAGGTAGATCCAGAAGCCGAGCGTCGTCTTGGTGTTGTCGCCGTGGCCGTGATCTTGAGCGTGTCCGTGATGTGTCGTTGCAGCGTGCGCCATGACTTACGCAGCCTCCTTGATGTCCAGTTCCGCGAGCTGCGCGAAGCGCGCGTTTTCGATGCGCGCGACTTCCGCCGCCGGCACCCAGTAATCGACGTCCTGGTCATAGCTGCGCACGATGAACGTCACGATCATGCCGATGAGCCCCGCCGCCGCGAACAGCCACATGTGCCACACCGCGGCGAAGCCGAACAGCAGGCTGAACGCAGCGATGATGAAACCCGCGCCCGTATTGCGCGGCATGTGGATGTCTTCGTAGTGCTCGGCCTGCTTGTACGCGGTGCCGGCTTCCTTGTTGTCCCAGTGCTGTTCCATCGAGGTGATCTTCGGCATCACGGCGAAGTTGTAGAACGGCGCGGGCGACGAGGTCGACCATTCGAGGCTGCGGCCATCCCACGGATCGCCGGTGACGTCGCGGTTCAAATCGCGGTCGCGGATGCTCACGTAAAGCTGCACGATCAGCGCCAGAATGCCGAGGCCGACGAACACCGCGCCCACCAGCGCCACCACGAGCCACGGATGCCACGACGCCACTTCGTAATGGTTCATGCGGCGCGTCATGCCTTCGAAGCCGAGGATGTAGAGCGGCGTGAATGCGAGCCAGTAACCGATCAGCCAGCACCAGAACGAGACCTTGCCCCAGAACTCGTTGAGCGTGAAGCCGAACACCTTCGGGAACCAGAAGCTGATGCCCGCGAGGCAGCCGAACACCACGCCGCCAATGATCACGTTATGAAAGTGCGCAACGAGGAACAGCGAGTTGTGCAGCACGAAGTCCGCGCCCGGCACGGCCAGCAGCACGCCGGTCATGCCGCCCACGGCGAACGTCACCATGAAGCCGATGGTCCAGAGCGTGGCGCTGTGATAGCGGATGCGGCCGCGATACATCGTGAACAGCCAGTTGAACAGCTTCACGCCGGTCGGGATCGAAATCACCGTGGTCATGATGCCGAAGAACGCGTTCACGTTCGCGCCCGAGCCCATCGTGAAGAAGTGATGCAGCCACACGAAGAACGAGAGAATGCCGATCGACGACGTCGCGTACACCATCGACTTGTAGCCGAACAGCGGCTTGCCGGAGAACGTCGCGATGATTTCCGAGTACGCGCCGAACGCGGGCAGGATCAGGATGTACACCTCGGGGTGGCCCCACACCCAGATCAGGTTGATATACATCATCGCGTTGCCGCCAAGCTCGTTCGTGAAGAAATGCATGTCGAGATAGCGGTCCATCGTGAGCAGCGCGAGCGTGCCGGTGAGCACCGGAAACACCGCGACGATCAGGATGTTGGTGATGAGCGCGGTCCACACGAACACCGGCATCATCATCAGCTTCATGCCCGGCGCGCGCATGCGCAGGATCGTCACGATGAAGTTGATGCCCGAGAGCGTCGTGCCCAGACCCGACACCTGCAACGACCAGATGTAGTAGTCCATCCCCACCGTTGGACTGTAGCCCAGTTCCGAGAGCGGCGGATACGCCACCCAGCCCGTGGCCGCGAAATCGCCGACGAACATCGAGACCATCACGAGAATCGCGCCCACGACCGAGAGCCAGAACGACAGCGAATTCACGAACGGATACGCGACGTCGCGCGCGCCGATCTGCAACGGCACGACCACGTTCATCAGTCCGAGAATCAGCGGCGTGGCCACGAAGAAGATCATGATGACGCCGTGCGCCGTGAAGATCTGGTCGTAGTGATGCGGCGGCAGATAGCCGGCCGCGTCGCCGTAAGCGAGCGCCTGTTGCGCGCGCATCATGATCGCGTCGGCGAAACCGCGCAGCAGCATCACGATCGCGAGAATGATGTACATGACGCCGATGCGCTTGTGATCGACCGAGGTCAGCCATTCGCGCCACAGATAGCCCCACTTCCCCGCGAACGTGATCGCGGCGAGCAGGACAAGGCCGCCGAGCGCCACGACGGCGCCGGTGCCCATGATGATCGGCTCGTGCCAGGGTACGGCATCGAGCGTGAGTTTTCCGAACATGTGTGATTACTCCGCTGCCAGGATGGCGGGCGCGCGCGCGCCGCTGCGTTCGAGGGTGAGCGCCGGCACGTTCGCGCCGGTGCCGCAAATCGGGTTGCCGTGAACGTCGCGCATGTATTTGTCGACGACGCCTTCGAACAGGCCCGGCGCGACGTTCGAATAGAGCGTCACGGGGGTCTTTTCGCCGGGGATCGCGAGGCGCTCGTAGGCGCCGCGGCTCAGCATCGTGGGCGAGGCTTTGGCGCGGGCGATCCATGCGTCGAAGTCGGCGCGGCTGGTGGCGAGCGTGTCGAAGTGCATGTCGGAGAAACCCGGTCCGCTGAAGGCGGCCGAACGGCCCGCGTAGACGCCGGGTTCATTCGCGATCAGATGCAGCTTCGTTTCCATGCCCGACATCGCATAGACCTGGCTGCCCAGTTGCGGAATGAAGAACGAGTTCATCAGCGACTCGGCGGTCAGACGGAACGACACGGGCGTGTCGACCGGAATCGCCAGCTGGTTCACGGACGCAACGCCGTAGTCGGGATAGATGAACAGCCACTTCCAGTTGAGCGCGACCACGTCCACGCGGATCGGCTTCGTCTGCGATTCGATCGGCTTGTACGGATCGAGCGAGTGCGTCGTGCGCCAGATCAGCACGCCGAGCGTGAGCACGATCACACAGGGAATCGACCACACGATGACTTCGATCGTGGTCGAATGCGCCCACTTCGGCGCGTAGGTCGCGTCCGTGTTGGACGCGCGGTAGCGCCACGCGAACCACAGCGTGAGCGCGATCACGGGAATCACCACCAGCAGCATCAGGCCGAGCGCGATCAGGATCAGGTTCTTTTCCTGCACGCCGATGTCGCCTTTCGGGTCCATCAGCACGGAGCTGCAACCGCCGAGCAAGGCCAGCGCGCCGCTCGCGGCGAACGTTGCGGCCGCGCGTAATGATTGGCGTAACGGTTGACCTGTGGGCGGGTGAAAACGGGAGGTGTGGGTGGAGTGTGGCTGCGGCGGGCCGCCTTCAAAGGACGGTCCTCTTCGAGAAAGGGATTGGCGCATGTCGGGTTCCAGGGTTGACGAACGCGCAAACCCGTCGATACAGCGCGTGCCCGGAATGCCTCGCCGCTTTGGTCAGGCTCCGCCGCGGCAGTGGCCATACATGCACTATATGTATGGATTTACGCGATTCGTGTCCGCATGCTAGAGTAAGACATGATACATACATGGTGCGTCAGGATGACGCAAGGTCAATGACGCAGCCCATCGAGCACGATTCCGAATCCGATCACGCCGCCTCGCCGTGGGCGTCGGCGCTCACGCGCGGCAGCGGTCCGCGTTACCTCCAGCTCGTCGATTTCATCGAGCGCGCCGTGGCCGACGGCACGCTCGCGCCCGGCGACCGCGTGCCCGCGCAGCGCGGGCTGGCCAACCTGCTCGGCGTCGATCTCACCACCGTCACGCGCGCCTTCAACGAGGCGCGGCGGCGCGGACTGATCGAGGCGCGCGGGCCGCTCGGCACCTTCGTGTCCGCGCCGCGCGCGGAACTCGCGCAGCGCGTGGACCTGAGCATGAACATCCCGCCGCCGCCCGTGGGCATCGACACCAACGCGCTCCTGCGCGAAGGGCTTTCGCGCCTGCTGCTGCGCAGCGACGCGGATCTGCTGATGACTTATCACGTCGGCGGCGGCGGCGCGGCCGACTGCACGGCCGCCGCGCACTGGCTCGCGCCGGCGCTCGGCGCGGTCGATCCCGCGCGCGTGGCGGTCTGCCCCGGCGCGCAGGCCGCGCTGGCGGCGCTGCTCGTCGCCTTCACCTCGCCGAGCGACACGATCCTCGCCGAGCCGCTGCTCTATCCGGGCTTGCCGCATGCCGTCGCGCAACTGGGCCGCCGCCTCGAAGTCATCGACACCGACGCCGACGGCATGCGCCCCGACGCGCTCGAAGCCGCCTGCCGCTCGCACGGCGCGCGGCTGCTCTATCTCAATCCGACCTTGCAGAACCCCACGGCGGCGACCATGCCCGAGGCGCGCCGCCGCGAGATCCTGCGCGTCGCGGCGCGCTACGACGTGCGCATCGTCGAGGACGATCCCTATTGGCGCTTCGCCCCCGACGCCCCGCCGCCGCTCGCGCGCCTCGCGCCCTCGCAGGTCTGCTATCTCTCGACGCTCTCGAAAACGCTCTCGCCCGGCTTGCGCACGGCCTTCCTCGTGATGCCCGACGTGGCCTCGCACGCGCGCTTTCTGGCGGCGCTGCGCACGTTTTCGCTGATGGCCGCGCCGCTCACGAACGCGCTCGCGATGCAGTGGATCGGCGACGGCACGGCCGCGCGCATCTTCGATGGCGTGCGCGCCGAGGCGCACGAGCGCCAGCGCATGGCCGCGCAGATGCTCGGTTCGTCGGCGGGCGCGGGCATCCATCTCTGGTACGCGCTGCCGAGCTACTGGCAGGCGCGCGACCTCGCGGCGGCGGCGAATATCGAAGGCCTCGCCGTCGCGCCATCGACGGCGTTCGAGCAAGGGCCCGGCACGGCGAACGCGATCCGCATCTCGCTGGGCGCCACTGCCGAGCGCAGTCAACTTCAGGCCGCGCTGCGGCGGCTCTCCACGCTGCTCGCGAGCAATCGCTCGGCGCACGCGCAAGTCATCGTCTAAACCGGCGCGCGCGGTCTCGCCTGCGCCGCCTGCTGCGCGCGCGCCACAGGCGGATCGCCGCCCGCGTGTCCGGGCGCGCGGCCTGCCCCCGCGCTGCGCGCCTCCCCACGCCTTGCAAACCGCATCAGGACTCGCTCCCAGCGCGACGCGCACCCGTCGGCCTTCGTCCCATGCACTTTCTGCAAGCTCCTCATGAAAACAATGCAGTGGACAGCGAATTTCGATGCCCCTTTAATTAGCACGGTCATTCGTTTTTCATGACGCTTACATAAATATATTGGAGACATACATGCGTGTGCGCAGGCATGGGTTATGTGGCATTGCTCTCGCAGTGGCGGCAAGCGGCGCGGTGGCAGCCGAATCGGGTGTGACGCTGTACGGCGTCGCGGATACCTACATGCAGTACCTCAGCAACGACGGGAAGAACACCGTCGCGCTCAAAAGCGGGGGCTCCACGAGTTCGTTGTTCGGCCTGAAAGGCACCGAGGATCTGGGCGGCGGGCTGCTCGCGCAGTTCAACGTGGAAACGGGCTTCAACCTCAATAACGGCGGGCTCTACGCCGACACCAGCAAGCTGTTCTTCCGTCAGGCCTGGGTCGGCCTCAAGCACGAGAAATACGGTTCGCTGTCGTTCGGACGTCAGTACGATTCGAGCTTCCGCGTGGTCTACCCGACCGATCCGTTCAAGGTCAACGAAGGGCTTTCGCCGTTCGCCGCCTACGTGCTGGCCGTCGACCGCAACACGCTGTCCACGCAGTACGACTCGGCGCGCCTGAGCAACTCGGTGCTCTACCAGACGCCGCGCATCGGCGGCGTCCAGCTTTATACGATGTACGGTTTCTCGGAGACGGTCACGCAACCGGTGCCCTCGACGTTCGGCAACACGCTGAACCTCGGCGTGAACTTCACGGGCGGCGGGCTTTACGCGGGGCTCGCGTATGTCTACCAGCACAGCGGCACGGCGCGCTACGCGTCGCTGCCCGCCTCGATCGACCTGATGAACACCGAGCACTTCATTGCCGCGCTCGCGTATCGCATCGGTCCCGTGAATCTTCAGGCCAACTACTCGTACAACCGGCCGAAGGGCGAACCGGCGCCGGGCTCGTTCACCGCGCGGCTCGGCTCCGCGCACTCGCTGAGCATTGCGGAAATCGGCGCGACGATTCAGGCGACCGCCGTCGACGAAATCCAGCTTGCCGCGCTCTACCGCAACGTGCGCGGTGCGCACGACAACACGCCGGGCTTCCAGATCGGCATGGATCACTGGATCTCGAAGCGCACGAGCCTCTACGCGCGTGCGGGTTACTTCAAGAACAACGGCACGGCCACCGTGAGCTGGCCGGGCGTGAGCGTGCCCCCGCCCGTTAATGAAAGCGGTTCCAAACAGGCGATGGGCGCGGTCGGCATGACGCATCGCTTCTAAAGCGCTTCGCTCCATTAAAGGCAAAAGCGGCCCGCAAGGGCCGCTTTTTTTACTACCGCGCGCAACATTCAATCGATGATTCAGTCGATGCGCTCGACGTCGTCGGGCTTCCAGGTCTTGTCGAAGAACGGCTGCGTCGGGCCGTACAACCGCAGGATCACGAAAAAGCCCTTCTCCGGCAAGGTGCGGATGTAGTTCTTCGCGTCGGCGGGCGGCTTCGGCCCGAACACGATGTCGATCGAACCGTCGGCGTTCTTCGCGGGCTCGTCCATCGTGTTGATCGACGGAAACGCCTGGCCGTTCTGCAACCCCGAAGCACTCCACGCATCGTAGGCCGTGACCGACCAGAAGATATGCGCCGGAATGCCCGCGGGCAAATGCAGCTTGTAGGTGTGCTCGCCCATCA
This sequence comes from Paraburkholderia sp. J94, assembly GCF_905220285.1. Classification (NCBI taxonomy): domain Bacteria; kingdom Pseudomonadati; phylum Pseudomonadota; class Betaproteobacteria; order Burkholderiales; family Burkholderiaceae; genus Paraburkholderia; species Paraburkholderia sp. J94. Next base: position 124,018 of record NZ_CAJMZH010000002.1, read on the forward strand.
GGAAACGGCCCTGTGCATCCTTGAACGCCACCGGATATTTCGCGCCCACGTTGACCATATTGACGGCCATGCCGGGGCTCGCCGAGTACGCGTAGGTGAAGAAACCGGTGCGAATGTCGATGTAGTTGAAAGTCGGCGACGTGAATTCGGCGTTGCCCGGAAACACGTTGAGCCACTGGCGGTCTGGATACCACGTTTGCGCGTGCGTATTCGCGGGCGGCGCGACGGCGATCACGCGCGCCATCTTCGCCGCCGTGCGCGCGGCGGCGTCGAGAATCTTGCGCGTGCGCTCGTCCGGCTTGAACGGCTGCCCCTTGACGATGCCGAGACTCGCCGCCATGCCGCGCATTTCCATATCGGCGGGATCGGGATACTCGCTGTCGATGAAACGCGACAACATGTCGAACGCACTGCCGTCGGTCGGATACAGCATGTTGACCGGCACGCCCGACGCGTCGGGAAACTGCATGGGCTTCGCGCTGGCCTGCTGACCAAGCGGATAGATCTTCGTCTGTTCGAGCACGCCGACCGGCTGCGCGAGTGCCTTCGGATTCTTGAAGAAGCCGCGCCAGAACACGAACACGCCGTTCGTGCGCGAACGATAGACGTAATAGCCCTCGGGCACCGGGCCGTCGTAACCGGGCGGCAGCACGAGATATTTGCCGCCCTTGCCCTTGTCGGGGCCCGGCAGGCCGACGTCGCCGCACATGACGCGCCCTTCGAGCTTCGGTCCGCAAATGGGGCGCTGGAAGAAGTCGTCGAGAATGCCTTGCAGGCCGGGCGGCACTTCGATCACCATCGGGCCGTCCTTGCCCACGTCGAGATAACCGAGCGCGTAGATCACGTCCGAATTCGGCGTGGTGATCTGCGTGCGCGCGTCGAGCCGCTCCTTGAAGATGGGCAGCACGTTGTAACCCGCGCCGAACTGCCGCTCCGAGCCCTCCTTCATCGCGTACATGTTGAACGCGGGAATCGCCCAGATATACGTCTGGACCGCGCGCTGAAACAGCCACTCGTCTTGCAGCGACTGGACCGACTTCGCCGCCGGATAGCCGCCGGGGAACGGCAGGTTCGCGAGTTCGCCATAGTGCGGCGCGATTGGTGCGATTGGTGCAATTGGTGCGGCGTCCGGTGTGGCTTGCGACCACGCCATGCAGGACGCCGAGAGCGCGGCGGCAAGTGCGATGCCGCGCAACGAGGTGTTCAGGTTCATCATGCGTCTCCTCCGCTCGCCGATTACGGGTTCGACGCGCTGGCGGCGCGCACCGGAGGCGGCGTCCACGAGCCGTCGAGCGCCGCGGGCTCGGGCCAGTACGCGCGCACGTACAGCGAGAAGTCCTGGCCTGCGGGCGCGGGCAGCCAGTTCGCGCGCTTGTCGCCCTCGGGCGGCGCGCTCTGGATATAGATCGTGAGCGAGCCGTCCGCGTTGAGCTTGAGATCCTTGTTCTTCGTGCCCACCGAATAGCGCTTGATGTCGTTCGGCGAGAAGAAGTGATGCTCGTTGTAGAGCGTCAGCGACCAGAAACCCTTCACGGGCGGCAGTTGCCCCTTCGGGAACGTGACCGTGTACGCATGCGAGCCGTTCAGGCGCTGGCCGCCCGCATCGGCGTCGAGATAGAAGTATTTGGTCTCGTTGCTCTTGTTGACGAGAATGTTCGACTTGGCGACCGCCGTGCGCGTGTAGTAGTCCGTACCAAATGCCGCACCGTTGGTGATCGTGTGCCAGTTGTCGTTGAGCGCATGGCCGAAGCTGTTGAAGTTGAACATCGGCGCGACCACTTCGGTGTCGGCCTTCTTCGCTTCGTCGACGATCGCGGCCTTGAGCGCGGGATCCTGGCGCGCGGCCGCGAGCAGCGCTTCGGCCTGCGTGTAGAGCGCCTGTTCGCCGGGCAGCGGCGGCGTGGCCTTGAGCACGAGCGGGAGTTCGTCCCAGAACTTCTCGGGCTCGACGAAGCGGATTTCCGTGTCGCCGCCGCCGCCGTCCTTGCCGAAGTGCGGCAGCGCGGCCCAGTCGGTGCGTTTCATCTTGCCGTCGAATTCAGCGAGCGGATAGACGCCGATCTGGTCGATCGTCGTCTGGATCGCCTTGCGGTCTTCCGGCGTGTCGTCCATGAACACGCGAGGAATCACGAGCCCCACCGAAGTGGGCGAGCGGAACACGTGCTGGATGCCCGCAGGCACCTTGCCCTTCCAGTTCGGGCCGGCGAGCAGATAGAAGCCGGGCTTCGTGCCATACATCTTGCCGAGACTCGCGAAACTGTCGGTGCGCGTGTCGACGGCCTGGATCACCCAGAAGCGGCTGCCGAAGTCGGGCACCTGCACGACGACCGGCGAAGCGTCGAGGTCGACCACGGCCGAACCGTACACGACATCCTGATTCGGGCAGGCCACGAAGCGCTCGGCGGGTTCGATGTAGTCGTGCAGCATCGACAGGTGATTGGGCGGCGCGAGCGGCACGATGCCGCCGTTCAGCCCCGGCGTGGGCACCTGGCGCGCCGCGAGCAGGCGGTTGTAGATGTTCGTCATCGGCCAGGCCCAGACGTAAAGGCTGCGCGCCAGCGTGCGCGCATACGCCTCGGACATCGCGTAGCCTGCCACCGGCCCGGGCGGCAGCGCCGCCGCGTGAGGTTGCGGCGCACCTTGAGACGGGGCTTCGGCCGCCGCCGCGCCGTGGGCGAACGACGCGGCCGCCAGGGCGAGCGCGCTCATGAGGATGCGATTTTTCATGGTTCTTTTCCGATTATCGTGATAGTTCGCATAGCGCGCGTGCCAGCGCAACGGCGCTGAAAAGGCAAGCCAATAAAAAAACGGAACGACGATGAAGCGAATGCTGAACAAATCCGCCTGGCTAAAAAGACAAGGTACGACTCCCGGACTCTGCGTCGGGTCAATTCATCGGCGGGCCAATTCGCAAGAACCCGCGCGCATGGCGGTTTATGCGAAATGAAATGCACGACAAACGAATGATGCCGGGCCGATAAAGAATCATATCGGGCAATTGAAAATCCGATATTTTCCCTGCATGGCGGATACTAGCGCTGCGGCCGGGGCGGCGACAACCGGGAATGCTCAATGAGTTTTGGACTCTTCCGGCTTATTGACGTGAGTCACTCGCACCGGAAATGCGTCGATATGCAGGCGCAATACGCCGCCGCAATCCCAATACGCCGCATAATCGAACGCGCAATTCGATTGCCGCATTTTTTACCCTGATTTATTCGATTTTTTTCAATGCGCATTTGCACTGAGCCGGAAAAACATAACGGCAATCCGCATTGCGGCGCGAAATCGGCCGGGGCTGGCATCGCGCTTGCTTCTCGCCTTTCGAATCGACTCATGAGTCCGGCAACGCACGGCCAGCACACAGTTCGGCGAGACGCTGTCACGCAGCGCCAGTACACTCGTCGAAACGGACTCGCCCGCCAGGCCGACCACCGGGCTCCAGGTAACCGCGCCGCCCCCGGCGCCTTTTTTCGGGAGAAATGAAGATGGCCAACGACACGATGCTGCAGCAGATGCGCGACAAACCGGGCTTCATCGCCGCGCTCGACCAGAGCGGCGGCTCCACGCCGGGCGCGCTGCGGCAATACGGCATTCCCGAGAGCGACTATCAGGGCGACGACGCCATGTTCCGCCTCATGCACGAGATGCGCGTGCGCATCATCAGCGCGCCGGCGTTCACGGGCGCGAAGGTGATCGGCGCGATCCTGTTCGAGCAGACCATGGACGGCCAGGCGCACGGCAAGCCCGTGCCCGCGTTCCTCTGGGAAGACCGTGGCGTGGTGCCGTTCCTCAAGGTCGACAAGGGTCTCGAAGCGGAAGCCGACGGCGTGCGCCTCATGAAGCCGAACCCCGGCCTCGACGCGCTGCTCGAGCGTGCCCGCAAAGCCGGCATTTTCGGCACCAAGATGCGCTCCACGATCGAGCGTGCCTCGCCCGAGGGCATCGCAGCCATCGCGAAGCAGCAGTTCGAGGTCGGCGCGCAGATCAGCGCGCACGGGCTCGTGCCGATCATCGAACCCGAAGTGTCGATCAAGGCGCCCGACAAGGCCCAGGCCGAAGCGCTGCTGCGCGACGAACTGCTCAAGGGCCTCGACGCCCTGCCCGCATCGAGCGACGTCATGATCAAGCTGACGATCCCCGACACGCCCGACTTCTACCAGCCGCTCATCGATCATCCGCGCGTCGTGCGTGTGGTCGCGCTCTCGGGCGGCTATTCGCGCAGCGACGCGTGCGCGCGCCTCGCGCACAACCACGGCATGATCGCGAGCTTCTCGCGCGCGCTGATCAACGACCTCACGAAGCAGATGAGCGACGCCGAGTTCGACGCCACGCTTGCCGCGAGCATCGACGAGATCTATCAGGCGTCGGTCAAGAAGGACTGAGCGGCTCGCCGCATGCGCCCCGCGCCGGGGCCGTCGCGTTAAAAACCGAAAGACAGCCGGGGACGGATCCCGGCTGTCTTTTTTTGCGAGACGGTTATACTGTGCGCCAGTTGATCGTTCACTCATTTTTCGCGATATGGACCGGCCATGAGGCGGATCGTCTGCCTGCTCGCCATGCTGCCGGGCTTCGTGCAATACGCAGCAGCCCAGCAGCCCCCCGAGGACAATCAGAAGCTCCCCACCTACCTCACCCAGAAGTTCGGTCTGGCGAAGGAAAAGGCTGCGCAGATTTCCGAGGCCGTGACCACGGCCGCCGCGAAATACTCGCTGCCGCCCGCCGTGCTGCTCGCCATCATTTCGATCGAGTCGCGCTTTCGCGAAAAGGCGCGCGGCGCGAACAACGCCACCGGGCTCATGCAGGTCGTGCCGTCGGCGCACCGCAATCTGCTGCATAACAAGGATCTCACCGACCCCGACGTCAATATCGATGTCGGCTCGTCGATCCTCTATGGCTACAAGCGCGATGCTGGCGGCGATCTCGACGCGGCGATGAAGAACTACGGCGGCTCGAAAGCCTACGCGCAGAAGATCCGCGCGCGCGCCATGGAGTTCAGCCACGTGCTCGACAGTGCGAGCGCCCCGAGCGCCGACGATGCTGCGGCAGCCAGCGCGAGCGCGGCCTACACCGGCGCGTTTTCTGCCACGCTGGCGGCGAATGCGGTGGCCAACGCAGCGGCCACCGCAGCGTCCACCGCCAGTTCAGCGACAAGCGGTGCGAGCGCGGCGTCGGCGCCAACTGGAGCGTCATCATCAGTCGCGGCATCGGGCGCGCAAAGCGCCTCGGCCACCAAGGCCTCAAGCGCGCGCGACGCCACACGCAACCAGTCGCGTTCGCGCGAACGCTGATCCGCCAACCGCGCGCAAACTGGCGCGCGGCGTTGCTCAGACTCATCCGCTCAACCGCGCTGCCGCTCCACCGGCGGATACGCGTAACATCCTTCGAGATGCACCGCGCGCGGCACGTAAAGCCGCAATGCCAGATAGAAGCGCTCGGCGGGCGCGGGCAGCCAGTTCGCGCGCAGCACCGGATCGGCGGGTTCGCGCGCCGAGATCGCGATACGCAAGCCGCCGTCGTCGTCGTGACGCAGACCACGCGTGCGATCGCCGAGCGAATAGCGGCCGATGGCGTTCTCGGCCAGCATGCAGGTCGCGCGCTCGTAGGCCGTCAGCGACCAGAACGCATCGACCTGCAACGCCGCGCCCGGCGCGAAGCGCAGCACGTACGATTCGCGGCCGTCGAGCGGCGTGCCTTCAGCGTCGCAATCGGCGGTGATGTACATCGCTTCCTCGATGCCGAGCGCGCCGATATAGCTGAGCGCGACCTGCGCGCGCTCGCGATAGTCGTCGCCGAAAGTTTCGCGCACATCGACCGGCAGCGCCCAGCCGCCGCCCAGCGAGAGCGGCGGCGCGCTCGTGAGTTCGCGCGTGAGCTGCGCAATGGCGTGCGTGAGCGCGTCGGCTTGCGCGGCGTCGAGCGTGGCGCCAACCGCACCAACCGCACCATCCACACGATTCGCACATTCCACGCCGATACCGCACGCGCGCCACCGCGCGACGTTGGCCTGCGCGCGGGCGGGCGGCGGGTTCTCCGCGAGCGCGCGGTTCACGACCTGAACGAAGCGCGCCGCATCGCCGAGACGATCCTGCGGCTGCAACCAGGCATCGATGCGCGTCGGCACCGGCGCCGTGCCGCCCGGCGCGCGTTCGATCGACAACTGATCCTGCAACTGCACGGCCGCCGCGAGATCGTCCGCGCCATCGACGAGAATGCGCCCGATCACCCAGACCGTATCGGTCGGACACGCAAGCACGCGCATGCCCGCGGGCACCTCGCCGCGCCACGACGGCCCGTGCACGAAGAACGCGCCCGCGTCGCCGCCGGTCGTGCGGCTGCCGATATAGCCGAACGGATTCGTGAACATGTCGAGCATACCGAGCACGTAATAGCGCGCGTGCATGGCCGGCACGCGGATCACGAGCGGGCCGCCGCGCAGGTCGAGCCACGCGCTCGAATAAAGCGTGTCGTTGTTCGGCGTGACGACGCGCCGATGCTGCGGCCCGAGCAACTGGCGCGTGTGCAGCCAGGCGTTGGCCCAGCGCGCATTCGTGTGATTGGCGTGATTGGCGTGATTCGCGTCGGGCGCATCCGGGCCTTCGACGCGCGGGCAGGTCGCGGACAACATGCGCGCCATTTCGTAAAGCGGCAGCGCGAATTGCACCGCCTCGACGGCGAGATCGAACAGTTCGCGGCTCGCGGCGGCGGAGTCGTCAAGCGATGCGGATGAGACAGTCGGAGTATTCATGGCGATGTGTAGCGAGATGAATGGCGTCGGCGTCAGGCGTTTGCGTCGGAGAGCTTTTGCACCGGCGGAATCGCATAGCGCCCTTCGAGAAACGCGGCCTGCGGATGATAGAAACGCAGAATCAGATAGAAGCCGTCGGCGGGCGCGGGCAGCCAGTTCGCGCGCGCATCGGCGGGCGCGTCGTGCTGGATGACGATGCGCAGGCCGCCGTCGGCGTCGTACTGGAGACCCGGCGTGCGGTCGCCGATCGCGTAACGGCGGATCGGGTTATCGACGAAATAGCGGTCCGCGCCATAGAGCGACAGCGACCACAGCGCATCGACGGGCGGCAACTGGCCCGGCGCGAAATACAGGCTGTAGCGGCGCGTGCCGTGCAGATGCTCGCCGGCATCGTCGAAATCGGCGGTCGCGTAGACGGCCTCTTCCGACGCGAGCGCGCCCAGACCTTTCATCGCGATACACGCGCGCAGCAGATGCGCATGACCATAGCGCCCGAGTTCGAGGCTGTAGACCCAGTTGCGGCGCGTGCGGCTTTCCGTGAACGCGAGCAGCAGACCTTGCGCGTCGGCATACGCGCGGCGCAAGCCGTGCTGCACTTTCTCGGGCAGCGCGCTCACGTCGGTCCGGCCGTGCTCGCGCAGACCGGCGCGCAGCAACATGCTGAAGGCGGCGGCCTCGTCAGCGCGCGGCGGCAAATCGGCGAACGAATCGAAGACGTGCTGAAAGAAGTCGAGCGCGGCGTCGCCGCTTTCACAATCGTTTTCTCCCCATTCCCGCACGCACTGCGGGCCTTCGGAACGCGGACCGCTCAGGCGGAAACCGACTGCAGCCTCGCGCGCTCGCGGCAGATCGCTATCGGCCTGTACGAGCACGCGGCCGAGCAGCCACACGAGCGCCGTGGGACAGGCCACCGGCGTGCCGTCGCCCGTGGGCTGCTGCCCCGGCGCGTGCAGCACGACGCGCGCGCCGCGCGTGCCCACGTTGCGCGGCCCAAGATTCGTGAAGTTGTTGGTGAAGGCGTCGAGCAGCTCGATCACGAAATAACGCGCGTCCTCCACCGGCGGAATGTCGAGCACGACGGGACCGTTCGAGAGATCGATCCACGCATTCAGATAGAGAAAATCGTTGGCGGGCGTGACGATGTCGCGGTCCTCGTGGGTCCAGCGGCGCGCGCTCGCATAGAGCGTATTGAACGGCGCGCGCAACGGACTGCGCGAATGCGGCTGCGTGTGCAGCGCGCACGTGCGCATCACCTCGACGACCGGATAGCGCGCGAGCGCGAGCGGCCCCGCCGCCATCTTCACCAGCGCGACGACGGGATCTTCATCGGACTGCATCAGCGGATCAATCTGGCTCATGGCCTGCGTATACATAGCGATATTCCTGCGCTTTCAAATAACTTTGGATTCCTGCCTATTTAAGATCGAGCGAGCGCGTTTCGCGCATCGTTACGGGCGATCGACTCGCCAGCGGCGGGCGCTCAGCGCTCGCCCGACACCAGCGGACTCGCCACGCTTTCGGGCTGTTCGTTGCGGGCGAGCGCGGCGAAGCGCGCGCGGTCGCCTTCGGGATGAATCAGCACGGCGGCGACCAGTCCGGCGATGATGGCGAACCCGCCCGCGAGCGTCATGCCCGTCTGGAAACCAGCGACCGGGTTGGCGGCGCGGTCGATTACCGAGCCGATCACGGCCGGCGTGACCAGCCCGCCGAGCGTCGCAATACTGACGTTGATGCCGAGCACGCCGCCGCGCTGCGCGGGCGGCACGATCTCGCCCGCGAGCGTCATGCCGCTCACGAACGTGAACGACGCGAGCGAGAAAGCCACCGTCACCGCCGCGATGAGGAGCGGCCCGGTGCCAAGACGCGTCATCAGGACGAGCGCGATGCCCGAGGCCACCACCGCCGCCGCGCCGAGCGTGCCGCGCGCATGGCGGCTCGACACGCCGCGCGCCATCAGCCGCTGCGACCACCAGCTCAGCAGCGGCGAACTCACCATCTGACCGAATGCGGGCAGCACCACGATCCAGCCGACCTGCGTGAGCGAATAGCCCGCCACGCGCACGAGATAGCTCGGCAGCCACACCGTCGCGACGGTCAGGATCACATAGGCCGCGAAGCCCGCGAGATCGCTGCCGACGCAGGTGCGCGACAGCAGCAGCGCGGACAGCGGAATGCGCTCGGGATAGGCCGTGGCGCCCTCGCCGTGGCCCGTGCGAGCCGCCACGGCGTGCGGGTCGTCATGCCCGCCGAGCGGCCCCTCCTTGCCGATCCACAGCCACAGCGCGCTCCACACGAGGCCCACGACTGCGAGCAACTGGAACGCCGCGCGCCAGCCGAAGGCCACGATCACCGTCGTGATCAGCGGCGCGATCAGCCCCGCGCCGAACGACGCGCCGATCGTGAGCAGCGCCGACGGCACCGCGCGTTCGCGATCGGGAAACCACTTGTAGAGCGCGTGCACCGCGACCGGATACGCCGGCCCCTCGCTCGCGCCGAGCAGCACGCGCGACAGCACGAGCGTGGCGGGCGCGGCGAAGAGGAGCAGCGGCACCTGCGAAATCGACCACGTGACGGCCATGGCGAGCAGCAGCCAGCGCGTCTTCACGCGATTCGACAGCAGGCCCACGAGCAGCGCGGAAATCGAAAACAACGTAAAGAAACTGGCGGCGATGCGGCCGAACTGCCCGTGCGTGAGATTGAGCTCGCGCATGATGGGCTCGGCGGCCAGGCCGATGAGCGCCTTGTCGGCGAAATTGATGGCGAGAAAGAAAAACAGGCCGGCGACGATTAACCATCGCTGGGCGCGAGTATGCGTCTCGAACGTCATTGCGTCTCCATTCGCGGCTTTTTTTCGGACGGCCGGCCAGCGCCGGTCGCCTCGTCTGCCGCATCGGGAGACATTGGACGATGCGCGGATCAATAATACAACTGCATAATTTGCATCGAATCAATAGATTGAGCGCATGAATGCGAAGCGCCGCCCGGGGCACGGTGGCAATCGCCTTGGGGACTTATCGGGATGGCGTGGCAGCGACGCGCTTGAACGCGTCGATCGCCTGTTCGGCGGCGGGCGACAGCGTGCGCCCCGCGAGATGGACAATGCCGAACTGCAGCCATAGCGGCGAGCGCGTGGGCAGCGAAAGCGGCACGAGCCCGGCCATGCGCGCCGGATCCGACATCGCGTGCGTGGTCAGCAGCAGGAGCGCGTCGGTTTTGCGCGCGTACTCCTGCAACACATGCACATCGTTGCAGACGAGATGAAATTCGAGTTCGTGATTCGGCGCGTAACGGAGCCATTTGCGCAGCGCCTCGCGCATCGGATCGGGCAGCGGCACCGACACGACCGGATACGCGTGCAAGGCCTGCGCATCGAGCCCCGCGCGGCCCGCGAGCGGATGCCCCTCGCGCACGAACCACGCCGCCTGGTGACGCGGCAGCGCTATCACGTCGACCTCGCTGGTCGGCTGGGCGCCGCGAATATCGACGATCAGGAAATCGAGCGTTTCGGCGTGCAGCGCGTCGAGCAGATTTTTCCAGTTGTCGACGGCGGCGTTGATGCGCAATTGCGGATGATGGCGCGCGAGTTCGTCGAGCGCGGCGGGCAGCAGCATCGCCGCCGGATACGGCCCCGCGCCGAAGCTCACGGCGCTCATGCCGTGATCGCGCAGCAGATCGACGTCGCGCACGAGGCAGCGCGCCTCGAACAGCACCTTTTTCGCGCGGCGCACGACCATTTCACCCGCGGGCGTGATCTGCACCTCGCGCGTCGTGCGGTCGAACAGCGCCATGCCGAGATCGTCCTCGATCGACTGGATGCTGCGGCTCAGCGCGGGCTGGCTCAAATGGACGCGTTGCGCGGCGCGCGCGAAACTGCCCTCTTCGGCGAGGGCGATCACGTGTTCGAGCTGGCGTAGATTCATGGCGAGGCGCGGCAATCGAGACGGGGTGACCGTTGAGCGGTCCGCTTCGAACGCCGGACCGGATGCCGCGCGCAGGCACGCGTGCAGACGCGAAACCGGCGCGCGGAAGGGCGCGCCGGTTCGAGACCGCTAACCGGGATGGCCGCCCCGCTCAGGCGGCGGCCGACGCGCTCAGGCGTTCGCGGCAGGCGTGTCGCCGTCCGCAGCCGGGGTGGCCGGTGCTTCGGGCGCAGCCGGTTCCACGGCTTGCGGCGCGGCTTCGGGCGCTTGCGCTTCGGTGGCCGCGGCCGCTTCAGCCGGAGCAACCGGAGCCGCCGGCTCAGCCGCTTGTTCGGCGGCGGGCGCTGCCGGCGCAGCCGCGTTCTGCGGCTTGGCTTGTGCCTCGGCCTTGGCCTTCTGGCGCGCGAGCGCCGCGTTGGCGCGGCCGACATGCGACGGATCGATGCCCGGGCCTTCCGACGCCGTGCCGTCCAGCTCGTAACGCGGGCCGCCCGCGGCCACGCGCTCGTGGTAACGCGGATGGTTCACGTGACGCTTGAGCACGGCGACGATCAGCGTGCGCTCGTAGTCCGGGTGCGCGGCGACCAGATCCTCGACGACACCGATCTTGAGCGGCAGACGCTCGCGGAAGGTCGGATAGAGCTTCGCGAAAACGTTCCAGACCGTGTTGAGCTGGCGATTGCGCTCGATGCGGGCCTTTTCGGCTTCGCTGAGGTTCGCCGCCGGTTGTTGCGCACGCGCCGGACGCTGACGATGCGGGCCGCGGCCCTCACCTTGCCCTTGCCCCTGGCGTGCGCCCTGACCTTGACGCTGCTCGCCGTCGCGCGGACCGCGCGGACGACCCTGACCGCGGCCTTCCTGCGGCTTGCCGCCTTCAGCGGCGCCCTCGGCGCGCTTGCCCTGCGGCTTGCCATGCGACGGACGCGGACCGCGTGCGCGCGCTTCCTCCGCGCCGGCCGGACGCGGACCCTTCGGGCCCTTGTGGCCCGGAGCACCCTGCCCACGACGCGGGCCCTGCGCGCCCTTGGGCGAGGACTTGCCTTGCGGCGACTGCGCCTGTTCTTCGGGCGGCTGTCCCGTGCCCATCCCCATGCTCTTCTTGATTTCGAGAAGACCATCCTTGAAGCTCAGGGTACGGCGTTGTTGCGTTGCGGCTTTCACGTCCAGCTCTCTTCCTTATTGGATCGGACGCTATGATACCGAATCGCGCGCAGCATTTCTGTCGCCGCGACTCGCCGATGCCACGCGCGTGCCGCTCGCAGCGCGAGCGAAGCGCTGGATCGCCTGCTAACGTGGCCTCCGCGAAAACCGGTCTTGCGTGCGAATCACCCTGTTTTTACGGGGTTTTTTGCGGATTTCCATACTTCACACCCGCACCGCGCCCCCATTTTTCCCGCCGCACGCGCCCCCGCGCGCATCGTGCGCTTTTTTTGTCACAAACATGAACGTTTCCTCGACTTCGCCTTCTTCGATCCGCGCCATCGTCACCGGACATTCACGCGGACTCGGCGCCGCGCTCGCCGAACTGCTGCTTGAGCGCCAGATCGACGTGCTCGGCGTGGGCCGCAGCGCGCATCCGACGCTTGCCGCACAGAGCGCCGCGCGTTTCGCCGAAACCGCCGTCGATCTCGCCGATCCCGCCGCCGTCGAGCACTGGCTCGCGAGCGGCGCGCTGAGCGCGTTCGCGCAAGGCGCGGATTGCGTGCTGCTGTTCAACAACGCAGGCACCGTCGACCCGATCGCGCCGCTCGGCGCACAGGACGCGGGCGCCATCGCCCGCGCGATCACGCTCAACGTCGCCGCGCCGCTGATGCTCGCCAACGCACTGGCCAGCGAAGCCGGTTCGGGTCACGCCGCGTCGCGACGCATCCTGCACGTCTCCAGCGGCGCCGCGCGCAACGCCTACGCGGGCTGGAGCGTCTATTGCGCGACCAAGGCCGCGCTCGATCATCACGCACGCGCGGTCGCGCTCGACGCGCCGCGCGGCGTGCGCATCTGCAGCGTCGCGCCCGGCGTGGTCGACACCGGCATGCAGGCGACGATCCGCTCCACGTCGGCGGACAACTTCCCGCAACGCGAACGATTCGAGCAATTGAAGCAGAACGGTCAGTTGGCGACGCCCGACCACGCGGCGCGTCTGTTGATCGACTACGCGCTGAGCGACGCCTTCGGCTCGACGCCGATCGCCGATGTACGCGAACTCGGCTGATTGCGCTGTCGAATGCACATGCTCCCGCAAACGCTCACCTTGATGGTCAAGGATGACGCGGGACCATAACCTGCAATGACGGGTTTCAGCGCAATTTCAGCGCGATGACGAGCCGCCTTGCGCGGCTCGTTTCCCATCGCTCCCGCAAACCCTCACCTTTGCATTCGTGCCGCGCTTTCAGGTGAGCGCCACGCGCGGACGCAACTCCGCTTTCAAACGACGCGCGCCGCCCGCGAGGATCAACAACGCGCCGATCGCCAGCACGTCACCGGCGAGACGGGCCGGCAAGATCGCCGAAACGTGCGTCGCGCGAATCAGCGTATCGACGGCATTGGACACGAGCGCACCGCCCACGAAGCACACAAGCCCCTGCTGCCCCACGCTCACGACGCCCGGCAAGCGCCGCGCGAGCCAGCCGATCCAGCCGAGTCGCACCGCCTGCGCGGCGAGCCACGCGACCGCGGCGAAACTCACGATGCGCAGGCTTGCGAGGTTCTGCTTCATATAGCCGGGCTGGGGCGTCACTTCGATAAAGAGCCGCACGACCGCGAACGCCACGACCAGCGTGATCGCGAGCACCGTGAGCAGTCGGCCGAGCCGCGAGATCTGGAACGCATCGGTCACCGGATAGAGGCGGCACAGCAGCCCGAGCAGGAACATCGCCTGCCACGCGAACGGATTGAACGGCCAGATCGAACCCGGCACCGTGGGCAAGAAACGCACGAGCCAGCATCCAGCGAACCATGTCGCGAAGCTGCCGAGCAGCACCAGATCGGGACGGCGGCGCGCCAGCGGCATGACGAGCGGCAGCATCAGCACCAGAATCACATAGAGCGGCAGCACGCCCGCGAGATACGGCTGATCGCGGAAGATCGCGATATTGCCGAGCATCGCGAACGGATGCGCGGTAAAGCGCAGAAAGCCCGTCTCCGCGACCAGCGGCGAATCCACGCGCAGCGCGACGGCCGCCGCACCAGAAAGCAGCATCAACGCGGCGGCGCACAGATACGCGGCATAGATCTCGCGCCCGCGCCTCAAAAAGCGGCGATTGGCGGCCTCCGTGCCTTTGCGTGCGGCAATCGCGAGCCAGCTCGCGGCCGCCACGTAGCCGCTCACGAACACGAACACCTCGGCGGAGTCGCAATAGGCGAACGTGTGCAGCATGCCGTGCGACAACACGCTGGAAGGAATGTGATCGAGTGCAATGGCGATCAGCGCGAAACCACGGAAAAAGTCGATTTCGATCGATCGCTTCGCTGTCTGGCTCATCAATGAAGACTCCCGTCGTCCCTGGCGGATGTGGCGATTGAGAAAGACGTCTCTGCTGGATGTGGCTGTCGATGACTACGCGAATGCTTTCATGAGGATGACTGACAGTTTCGATGCCGCTGCACCGCGCGCGAAAAGCGCATGAAAATGCCGGGCATCCGAAAGCGCTTCGTAAAAACCGGTTCGTTTCATCGCTACACCATGCGAATTCGGTGCCAGCGCATGTCGAATCTTTCCTCGACATCCAGCATGGCACATCTACGGTTGCGCACGCAGTTTCTCCCTCGACCGGCAAGGCCGCCGTAAGGATGAGCGCCGCGCGCCCCATGTCCGGGTTGACGCGCGATCGCGCGCGAGGTTCCGCCCAATGTGTTGCCGATGCCGCGACTTATGCGGCACGCATCCGCGCGACATCCCGGCGAACCCTCCGCCATTCCGTCACGCTCAATTACTTGACATTTAAAATATTTAGATCTACATTAACCTCAAGGACTGACCACGGGAGCTAGCATGCGCATTGCCTGTATCGGCGGAGGGCCCGCCGGGCTGTACTTCGGCCTGTTGATGAAGCGCCGTCACCCCGACTACGAGATCACGGTAATCGAGCGCAACCGCCCGTACGACACCTTCGGCTGGGGCGTGGTGTTCTCGGACCAGACGCTCGGCAACCTGCGCGCGGCCGACCCGGAAAGCGCCGCCGAAATTCTCGACGCCTTCAATCACTGGGACGACATCGAAATCCATTTCCGCGGCCGCTCGATCCGTTCGTCGGGCCACGGCTTTTGCGGCATCGGCCGCAAGCGTCTGTTGAATATTTTGCAGGCGCGCTGCGAGCAGCTCGGCGTGAAGCTCGTGTTCGAGACCCAGATGAGCGACGACGACGTGCAAAACGCCGATCTCATCATCGCGAGCGACGGCCTGAACAGCGCGACGCGCCAGAAATACGCCGCCACGTATCAGCCCGATATCGATCTGCGCGACTGCCGTTTCGTGTGGCTCGGCACGTCGAAGCTGTTCGACGCCTTCACGTTTGCATTCGAAGAAACGGAGCACGGCTGGTTTCAGGCGCACGCCTATCGTTTCGACGACAACACCTCGACCTTCATCGTCGAAGCGCCGGAGCACGTCTGGCGCGCGGCGGGCCTCGACGAAATGAGCAAGGAGGACAGCATCGCGTTCTGCGAAAAGCTGTTCGCGCGCTATCTCGACGGCCATGCGCTGCGCTCGAACGCCTCGCATCTGCGTGGTTCGTCGCAATGGATCCGCTTTCCGCGCGTCGTCAATCGCGAATGGGTGCACTGGAAAACCGGCAGCCAAGGCCAGCAAACGCCCGTCGTGCTGATGGGCGATGCCGCGCATACGGCGCACTTCTCGATCGGATCGGGCACCAAGCTTGCGCTCGAAGACGCGATCGAACTCGCCAACAGCATGGACGCGCATCCGCACGATTTGCGCGCCGCGCTCGCGCATTACACGAGCGTGCGCAGCGTCGACGTGCTGCGCATTCAGAATGCCGCGCGCAATTCCACCGAGTGGTTCGAGCACGTCGACCGTTACGCGAAATTCGAACCCGAGCAATTCGCCTATTCGCTGCTCACGCGTTCGCAGCGCATTTCGCACGAGAATCTGCGTGATCGCGATGCGGCCTATCTCGGCGGTTTCGAAACATGGCTCGCGCAACGCGCGAATCCCGACGCCGCAATCAACGCGCGCCCCGTGCCGCCGATGTTCACGCCGTATCGCGTGCGCGGCGTGACGCTCAAGAATCGCGTGGTGGTCTCGCCGATGGCGCAGTATTCCGCGCAGGACGGCGTGGCCGGCGACTATCACCTCATGCATCTCGGCGCGCGCGCCATGGGCGGCGCGGGACTCGTGATGACCGAGATGACCTGCGTTTCGCCCGAAGCGCGTATCACGCCCGCCTGCCCCGGTCTGTACGCGCCCGAACATGTGACGGCATGGAAGCGCATCGTCGATTTCGTGCACGCGCAGTCGGATGCGAAGATCGGCGTGCAGATCGGCCACTCCGGTGCGAAAGGCTCGACGCGCGTCGCGTGGGAAGGCATCGACCAGCCGCTCGACGATGGCAACTGGCCGCTCGTATCGGCGTCGCCGCAACAATATCTGCGCGGCGTGAGCCAGTGGTCGCATGCCGCGAGCGCCGACGAACTGCGCGAGATCGAAGCGCAATTCGTGCGCTCGACGCAAATGGCCGTCGAATCCGGTTTCGACTGGCTCGAACTGCACTGCGCACACGGCTATCTGCTCTCCAGTTTTCTCTCGCCGCTCACGAATCAGCGCGAAGACGACTATGGCGGCTCGCTCGACAACCGCCTGCGTTATCCGCTGCAAATCTTCAGCGCGATTCGCGCCGTGTGGCCGCAAGACAAGCCGATTTCGGTGCGCATTTCGGCGCATGACTGGGTCGAAGGCGGCATCACGCCCGACGACGCCGTCGCGATCGCACGCGCGTTCAAGGCGGCGGGCGCCGACATGATCGACGTGTCCTCGGGCCAGGTGAGCAAGGACGAAAAACCCGTGTATGGCCGCATGTTCCAGACGCCGTTCGCGGATCGCGTGCGCAACGAAGCGGGCATCGCCACGATCGCCGTGGGCGCGATCTCGGAGGCCGATCACGTGAACGGCATCATCGCGGCGGGCCGCGCGGATCTGTGCGCGGTGGCGCGCCCGCATCTCGCGAATCCGGCGTGGACGCTCAACGAAGCCGCGAAGATCGGTTATTTCGATGTGATGTGGCCGCATCAATACACGGCCGCGAAGAATCAACTCGAACGCAACATCGAACGCGAGCGCGCCGCGGCTGCTGCTGCCGCAGGTCTGTCGCCGCTCGAACGCGCACAACGCGCGGAAGGCACGGTATGAGCATGAACGACGCATTGCATCAACGTCACGCCGTCGTCACGGGTGGCGGCAGCGGCATCGGCGCCGCCACCGCCAAGGCGCTGCTGCACGCGGGCGCGCGCGTCACGCTGATGGGCCGCGACATGACGAAGCTCGAAGCGCAGCGCGACACGCTCGGCGGCGGCGAGAACATCGGCTGCGTGAGCGTCGATGTCGCCGACGAAGCCGCCGTGAACGACGCATTCGCGCGCGCGGTACAGGCACTCGGCGACATCGACATCCTCGTGAACAACGCGGGTCAGGCCACCGCCGCGCCGTTCGCGCAAACTGATCTCGCGCTCTGGAAGCGCATGCTCGACGTGAATCTCACGGGCGCGTTTCTCTGCACGCGCGCCGTGCTGCCCGCGATGCTCGCGCGCAAGCACGGTCGCATCGTGAACGTCGCGAGCACGGCAGGCCAGGTCGGCTATCCGTATGTGGCTGCGTATTGCGCGTCGAAACACGGCGTAATCGGCATGACGCGCGCGCTCGCGCTCGAAGTTGCCACACAAGGCGTGACCGTGAACGCGGTCTGCCCCGGCTACACGGAAACCGAACTTTTGCAGGCTTCCCTTGCGCAGATCACGCGCAAGACCTCGCGCAGCGAGGCCGAGGCGCGTAGCATCCTCGTGCGCCACAATCCGCAGCAGCGCTTCGTCACACCGGACGAAGTCGCCAACGCCGTGTTGTGGCTGTGCGCGCCCGGATCGTCCGCGATCACCGGGCAATCGATATCCGTTTCTGGTGGAGAAATTACATGACCCTGCCCGCCCGCAAGACGGCAGCCGCGAAGTCGCCGCGCAAAGGCGTTGCGCAGCCCGCGGACAATGTCGTCGACATGGAGATGAGCACGGGCACCGACAGCCACATGGGCCTGCGTCTGTGGCTGCGCCTGCTCACCACGACGAACCTCGTGCAAGCCGAATTGCGCCGCCGTCTGCGCAGCGAATTCGACACGACGCTGCCGCGTTTCGATCTGATGGCGCAGCTCGAACGTCATCCAGAAGGACTCCGAATGACCGAACTGTCGCGCCGTCTGATGGTGACGGGCGGCAACGTCACGGGCATCACGGATCAGCTCGAAAAAGAAGGCCTTGTCGTGCGCGACGCCGACCCGGACGACCGCCGCTCGATCGCCGTGCGGCTCACGCCCGAAGGCCGCGCCGCATTCGACCGCATGGCGGTCGCGCACGAGCAATGGGTGGTGGAAATGCTGGGCGGCCTCTCGCTCGACGAAAAGTCGAAGATGCATGACCGGCTCGGCAAACTCAAGCAGCATCTGCGCGACAGTTTGCCGGGCTGAGCGAACGGCGCAATCAAGACGCCGACGCGACGCCCGCATTCACCCGGATTTCAAGCAGAACTCAAGCAGGATTCAGGAAGGAGACAGACCTTGACGACAGAACGTTCGAGCGCCGACGCGCTCCTCGCGGGCAACCGCGTCACGCTCGCCGGTTACGAGGCGAAGCACTTCGGCTGGTCGGTCGAAGACCGCGTTGCGACGATCACGCTGAATCGCCCGGAGCGCAAAAATCCGCTCACGTTCGAATCGTATGCGGAACTGCGCGACCTGTTCCGCCAACTCGGCTACGCGACCGACGTGAAGGCTGTCGTGCTGCATGGCGCGGGCGAGAACTTCTGTTCGGGCGGCGACGTGCACGACATCATCGCGCCGCTCATCGATTTGCCGATGCCCGAACTGCTGATGTTCACGCGCATGACCGGCGACCTCGTGAAAGCAATGCGTCATTGCCCGCAACCGATCATCGCCGCCGTCGATGGCGTCTGCGCGGGCGCGGGCGCGATCCTCGCGATGGCCTCCGACATGCGTTACGGCACCGCACGCAGCAAGCTCGCGTTCCTGTTCACGCGCGTGGGCCTCGCCGGTTGCGACATGGGCGCGTGCGCGATCCTGCCGCGCATCATCGGTCAGGGACGCGCCGCCGAACTCCTCTACACGGGACGCTCGGCAAGCGGCGAAGAAGGCCACGCATGGGGCTTCTACAACCGCCTGTGCGACCCCGCCGTACTGCTCGCCGACGCACGGAAACTCGCCGCCGATCTCGCTTCCGGCCCGACCTTCGCGCACGGCATCACCAAGACGATGCTGCATCAGGAATGGACCATGAGCATCGACGAAGCGATCGAATCCGAAGCGCAGGCGCAGGCGATCTGCATGGCGACGCGCGACTTCGGCCGCGCTTACGACGCGTTTGCCGCGAAGACGCGTCCGGTTTTCAAGGGAGATTGAGCGTGAACGCACCGGCTGAAACCCATCTGCACGACGCGCTCGCGTGGCCGTTTTTCGAGGACCGTCACCGCGCGCTCGCGAAAGGCGTGGAAGCGTGGGCGCGCGAGCATCTCACGCACGTTTCGCACGATAACGTCGACGACACCTGCCGCAAGCTCGTGCGTCAACTCGGCGAAGCGGGCTGGCTGCGCTATGGCGTAGGCGGCACCGCTTACGGCGGCCACGGCGATACCATCGACACGCGCGCCGTTTGCCTGCTGCGCGAAACGCTCGCGAAACATTCGGGTCTCGCCGACTTCGCGCTCGCGATGCAGGGCCTCGGCTCGGGCGCGATCTCGCTCGCGGGCAACGACGCGCAGAAGTCGCGCTACCTGCCGCGCGTGGCGAAGGGCGAAGCGATTGCCGCCTTCGCGCTCTCCGAACCGAACGCGGGCTCGGACGTCGCCGCGATGGCGCTGGCCGCGCGCGACGAAGGCGATCATTACGTGCTCGACGGCGAGAAAACGTGGATCTCGAACGGCGGCATCGCCGACTTCTATGTGGTGTTCGCACGCACAGGCGAAGCGCCGGGCGCACGCGGCATCAGCGCGCTGATTGTCGATGCCGATACGCCGGGGCTCGACATCGCCGAACGTATCGACGTGATCGCGCCGCATCCGCTCGCGCGCTTGCGCTTCACGGGCGCGCGTGTCAAGAAAAGCCAGTTGCTCGGCGTGCCTGGCGAAGGCTTCAAGATCGCCATGCGCACGCTCGATATTTTTCGCACCTCGGTCGCCGCCGCGTCGCTCGGTTTCGCGCGCCGTGCGATGGCCGAAGGGCTCGCGCGCGCCGCCTCGCGCACGATGTTCAATCAGACGCTCGGCGACTTCCAGCTCACGCAGGCCAAGCTCGCGCAGATGGCGCTGACGATCGACAGCAGCGCCCTGCTCGTCTATCGCGCGGCGTGGCTGCGCGATCAGGGCGAAAGCGTCACGCGCGAAGCGGCGATGGCGAAATGGCATGCGAGCGAAGGCGCGCAGCAAGTCATCGACGCCGCCGTGCAGCTTTGGGGCGGCATGGGCGTGCAAAGCGGCAACGTGGTCGAGTCGCTGTATCGCGAGATTCGCTCGCTGCGCATCTACGAAGGCGCGACCGAAGTGCAGCAGTTGATCGTCGGCCGCGATCTGCTCAAGTCGTATCACGCCGAACACCCGGCGTCGTGATGCGCGCTGAACCACTCAACGAACGCGAAAACCCCATGAAAAAAGCCCTTCTTCCCGCAGGCTGGATCAAGCCGCGCGGTTACGCGAACGGCGTCGCCGCGCGCGGCACGCAGATTTTCATCGCCGGCCAGATCGGCTGGGACGAAAACGCGAAATTCACGAGCCGCGAATTCGGCGCGCAAGCCGTGCAGGCGCTGCGCAACATCGTGGCCGTGCTCGACGCCGCGGGCGGCAAGCCGGAACATCTCGTGCGCATGACGTGGTACGTGACCGACAAGCGGGAATACCTGGCATCGCTAAAGGAAATCGGCGGGGCGTTTCGCGATCTGATCGGCGACTACGACATCGCGATGAGCGCGATACAGGTCGTCGCGCTCATCGAGGACGAGGCGAAAGTCGAGATCGAGGCGACCGCCGTGATTCCCGACGACGCGCGACTTAGCCACGCATAGCGCGCAGCGAAGCTCACATCAAGGAGCGCGCCAGGAATACGCATAAAACGCGCGCCAGTCTGTTCAGACCGAAGCCGGAGACACCATGCAACCGACCGCTCACGTCGATACTTTCGCACGCGATCATTTGCCGCCCGAATCGCAATGGCCCGCGCTGCTGCTCGACAATCCCGATGTCGCCTATCCGGCGCGCCTGAATTGCGCGGCCGAGTTGCTGGACCGCGCGATCGAGGCCGGACACGGCGCGCGTCCGGCGATCTGGTCCGAAGTCGACGGTCAGCCGCAGGCGACCACTTATGCGCAATTGCGCGAACTGGTCGACCGCAGCGCGCACGTGCTCGTCGACGAGATGAAACTGCAGCCCGGCAACCGCGTGCTGCTGCGCGGACCGAATACGCTGCAGATGGCGGTCGCGATGCTCGCCGCGCTCAAGGCCGGTCTCGTGGTGGTGCCGACGATGCCGCTGCTGCGCGCGAAAGAACTCAAGCAGATTATCGACAAGGCGAATATCCGCGCGGCGCTTTGCGATGTGCGGCTCGCCGACGAACTCGCGCGCTGCACCGATTCCGCCGACGAATACTTCTGCGCGGCTCTCGAACAGGTGCGCTATTTCAACGACGACGCGCCCGATAGCCTCGAAACGCTCGCAGCCGACAAGCCCGCGCAATTCACGGCGTGCGACACCGCAAGCGACGACGTCTGCCTGATCGCGTTTACGAGCGGCACCACGGGCACGCCGAAGGGCTGCATGCATTTCCATCGCGACGTGCTCGCGATGTGCGATCTGTTCCCGCGCCACATCCTCAAGCCCACGGCCGACGACGTGTTTTGCGGCACGCCGCCGCTCGCGTTCACATTCGGGCTCGGCGGCATTCTGTGCTTTCCACTGCGCGTGGGCGCGTCGACCGTGCTGATCGAAAAGCTGACGCCCGCCCTGCTGCTGCAAACGATCGAGAAATTCCGCGCGACCATTGTCTTCACGGCGCCCACGTTCTATCGGCAAATGGCGCCGCTTGTGAAAGACGCGGATATCTCCAGTCTGCGCCAGACGGTCTCGGCCGGCGAGGCGCTGCCGCCCACCACGCGCGAGTTGTGGCGCGAGGCGACGGGCATCGAGATGATCGACGGCATCGGCGGCACGGAGATGATCCACATTTTCATTTCCTCGGCGGGCAGCGAGGTGCGGCCCGGCTCGATCGGCCGCGCAGTGCCGGGCTATGTCGTGCAGGCGCTCGACGACGCGCTGCAACCGGTGCCGCCCGGCACGACAGGCAATCTCGCGGTGCGCGGCCCGACGGGCTGCCGTTATCTGGCCGACGAGCGGCAACTGAAGTTCGTGCGCGACGGCTGGAATCTGCCTGGCGATGCGGTGTCCATCGACGCCGATGGCTACGTGTTCTACCAGGCGCGCGCCGACGACATGATCGTTTCCTCGGGATACAA
This sequence comes from Paraburkholderia sp. J94, assembly GCF_905220285.1. Lineage (NCBI taxonomy): Bacteria > Pseudomonadati > Pseudomonadota > Betaproteobacteria > Burkholderiales > Burkholderiaceae > Paraburkholderia > Paraburkholderia sp. J94. The sequence continues at coordinate 146,413 of NZ_CAJMZH010000002.1, forward strand.
CATCGCGGGCCCTGAGGTCGAAACCGTGCTGATGCAGCACCCTGCCGTGTCCGAATGTGGCGTGACGGGCGTGCCGGATGAGGTGCGCGGCCAGGTGGTGAAGGCGTTCGTCGTGCTGAAACCGGGCTTCGACGGCGACGACGCGATGGTGGCCGAGTTGCAGAACTTCGTGAAAGCGGCTGTGGCGGCGTACAAATATCCGCGGTTGATCGCGTTTATCGACGCTTTGCCGCGAACGGAGACGGGGAAGCTCAAGCGCGCAGTTTTACGGACGATGTGACGGGTTTTGGCGGATTGGTTGGATCGTGAGAGGCGGCACGCGTGAGCGTGTCGCTTTTTTTGCGGGTTTGCGTTCCTGAATACGCGTGTCGGGTGCGGAGTTTTCTCGGTTTCCGATCGGAATCTCACCAAATATCACGTATTACAACGTAAACCGTTAGATATTTTACGTTATGCACATCTATATTTGACATTATTCATATAATGTTTGGATCCTGGCGTGCAAATCCATCCGAATCCACTTCACGCCCGCGCAGACGCAAAATCGCGAGAAATTCCCCGAAAGCACCCTCGCATCAGGCACTCCGGGCGCAGAATCACGCCAGCAACTTATTTCGTCATCCTGATTATGTAGCCCAAAGAAACGCCTCACATCGCGCCCGCCGCACCCGCAACAGCACGCAAAAGACCAGGCGAGGAACTCCCCTCGCCCGGCGTCAATCCGCTTAACTTACTGCTGAATTCCGAGCAGTTCCACTTCGAACGTCAGATCGCTGTTCGGCGGGATCGGGCCCACGGCGCGGTCGCCATATGCCGTTGCTGCGGGGCAGGTCAGCTTGGCCTTGCCGCCGACCTTCATCGTCTGCAGACCTTGCGTCCAGCACGGAATCACGCGGCCGAGCGGGAACGTCGCCGCACCGCCGTGCTTGGCCGAGCTGTCGAATTCGGTGCCGTTCGCGAGCGTGCCGCGATAGTTCACGCGCACGACGTCGTTGACGGTCGGCTGCGGGCCGGTGCCTTGCTTGATCTGCTCGACGATCACGCCCGACGGCAGTTTCTGGACGTTATCGGCGGCGAACGCGGTCGTTGCGACGGTGGCGGTGGCAAGCAGAGCGATAAGTAGTTTCATGCGATGTCCTCGTTGAGTAGCGTACCGATTATATCGGCCTCGCATTTCGCGTTCATTTCGCCGCCCTGCAGCATGCCTGTCGCCTCGCTTGTCACCGCGCTTGTCGCCGCGCTTGTCGCCCCGAATTCCCCACTGGCGCGGCGATGCCGATTGACTATCTTTAGAGCATCGCCTCATCGCGCGGGAGCAGGACCATGGCTCAGGAATTACTCGTTGCGACCTTCGATACGCTGGACTCCGCGCAGCGCGCCGCCCGCGACTTCAAAAATTTCGAAAAGGATGGCGTGGGACTGAAGATCGAAAGCGGCGTCATGGTCCAAAAACACGCGGACGGCAAATGCACGGTCCTCGACCAGTACACACACGCCTACTGGGGCACGGTCGTCGGCGCGGTCACGGGCGGACTGATCGGTTTGCTCGGCGGCCCGGTGGGCGCGCTCGCGGGCATGACCCTCGGCGCAGGTGCGGCACTCGGCGGCCGCGCGGTCGAAAGCCTGCTCGACAGCAAGCTGACGCAATCCATCGAAGCCGAATTGAAGCCCGGCAGCGTCGCGCTCATTCTCGAAGCCAAAGAGGAATCGACCACCGAAGTCGACGAAGTCGTGCACGGCTACGGCGGCACCCTCTTTCGCCAGAAATTGGCCTGGTGAGATTGGCCACTGGCGCGACGCTCAGGACGACGACAGCGGGCTCGCGTCGCCGAGCGCCGCGCGCTCGTCCGCGTTCATGCTCGCTCTCCAGATCGAGGGGCTGCCTCGATAGCATCGAACGCGGCGCGAACTTCACGCGGCTCAGCCTGGCGTCGCCACGGACTGGGCATTCGACTGAACATTCTGCTGAACCTGGCGCGAACCATGCGAGGCCGATCCAATCGACGCGGTCAGGCGGCTTTCCAGGCTGGTCGTCGGCGCGCCGGGCAGCAGCGCGAGCACCCGCGTGTCCACGCCCGATGCGATTGCGGCCACCGTCACCAACACGAGCGCGCCCATCGCACGGCGCAGCCATTCGCCCAGTCCGAGCGAGCGCTTGAGCGCATCCATCGCGCGGCGGCCGAGGCTTGCGGCAATCGCCAGCGAACACGCGGCGCCGAGTGCGTAGGCCGCGAGCGCGCCCCACGTCTGCCAGGTCACGCCGTGGCGTGCCGCGCCCGTGAGAATCAGGCCGAGGATCGGGCCGGCGCACGGCGCCCAGAGCAGCCCCGTCGCTGCGCCCAGCAACACCGACGAGCCGATCTGCCCGAGCGCGCCGTCGCCTTGCGAATGCGACATGAAGCGGTCGGCGAGCGCGGTGAGCGGACGTGTCAGCCGCGTCGCCAGCGCGGGCAGCAACAAGGCCGCGCCGAACACACCGAACAGCGCCAGCGCGAACCAGCGCCCGTATTCGCTCAGTTCCGCCGCGCCGTTCAGGCCGGCTGCGCCGAGCCCGGTGAGCAACGCGAACGTGCCTGCGAGGCCGAGCAGCAACGGCAGACGGTCGGTCAGAAACGGACGGTCGGAACGCGCGAACACGAACGGCACGACCGGCAGAATGCAGGGACTCAACACGGTGAATGCCCCGCCGACGAAAGCGATAACGATGAGCAACATGATTCGGACTCCCAATATCGTGCGTTTGAAATCGATTCGCAACTCAGCGCGAGCCGCGCTTCGTGCATGAACCGTATTCAAACGCCCGCGTGTATCGGGCAAATGTCGGGTGAATGCGATATCGAATCGGCATGTGTCGCGCGCCGCAGGAGATACACGCCGATACAGACGCAAACCGCGCGTGCAGCGAAGCGGCGCGGCCCGATCCGCGTTTTTGTATGCCAATGTGTACGCCCATGGCGACGATACATGGCGATTCACGCGAGCCCATGACGAGACACGCGCCAGATACGTGTGCGCGTTTCAATACGTTCGCACACTCACCAAAAGGAGAACTCGTCATGCTCAACCGACTCAAGATCGCCGCCGTCGCGGCAGGACTCGTCGCCACCGCTGCATTTGGCGCTTTTGCATCCGCGCAGGATTCCGGCGTCGAGCCGTCCGCGATCAAGACCGGCGCGCCCGCGCCCGATTTCACCGGCATCGATACGTGGCTCAACAGCCCGCCGCTCGATCTCAAGCAATTGCGCGGCAAACCTGTGCTGGTCGAATTCTGGACTTTCGACTGCATCAATTGCGCACACACGATTCCGTATGTGAAGGACTGGTACGCGAAATACCACGACAAGGGACTCGTGGTGGTTGGCGTGCATACGCCCGAATATGGCTTCGAACGCAATACGGCGAACCTGAAGAAAGCGATCGGGCAATACGGCATCAAGTATCCGGTCGCGCAAGACAATCGTTACGCGACGTGGAACGCTTACGGCAATCAATACTGGCCTGCGCTGTACTTGATCGATCAGAACGGCAAGCTCGTGTACACGCACTTCGGCGAAGGCAATTACGACGATACCGAGCACCAGATTCGCACACTGCTCGGCCTCGACGCCAAGCACGGTTAATCGACTGATCGCGCCGGATAGTAAAACGGTCCGGCGCATGAAACATGGCGTGCAGTTAAAAACTGCACGCCATTTTTTTCAGCCCGATTTGAAGGGACCAAAACGAAAGGACGAAAACGAAGGAACGAAAACGAAGGGACGAAAAAAAGCGCGCCGTGTGGCGCGCTTTCTCATTCGGCGATGCGTCCGGTCAAAGATGCGTGACCTGCAGAATCGCTTCGGCGAATTCCTTGGGCGCTTCCTGCGGAAGATTGTGGCCGATGCCGCCCGTCAAATTGCGGTGCAGATATTTGCCCGTGAACTTCTTCGCATACGCTTCCGGCGCCGGATGCGGCGCGCCATTCGCGTCGCCTTCCATCGTGATGGTCGGCACGGAGATATTCGGCGCAGCGGCCAGGCGCTGTTCGAGACCGTCGAGACGCGCTTCGCCCTGCACCAGACCGAGACGCCAGCGATAGTTATGAATCACGACCGCCACGTGATCGGGATTCTGGAACGAAGCCGCCGAACGCTCATAAGTCGCGTCGTCGAAATTCCATTTCGGCGAGGCGAGTTGCCAGATCAGCTTGTTGAAACCGTCACGGTTCTGCGCGTAACCGAGTTCACCGCGCTCGGTCGTGAAATAGAACTGATACCACCACTGCAATTCCGCTTTCGGCGGCAGCGGATTCTTGTTCGCCGCCTGGCTGCCGATCAGATAACCGCTCACGGAAACCAGCCCCTTCACGCGCTCGGGCCACAGCGCGGCGATCGTGTCGGCCGTGCGTGCGCCCCAGTCGTAGCCGCCCAGCACGGCCTGATCGATCTTGAGCGCATCCATCAGCGCAATGATGTCCACGGCGGTCACCGCCTGCTGGCCGTTGCGCGGCGTGTCAGCCGAGAGAAAGCGCGTGCTGCCGTAGCCGCGCAGATACGGCACGATCACGCGATAGCCCGCGGCGGCCAGCATCGGCGCCACTTCCACATAGCTGTGAATGTCGTACGGCCAGCCATGCAGCAGCAGCACGGGCGTGCCGTTCTTCGGACCGGCTTCCGCATAGCCGACGTTGAGCACGCCCGCATCGATCTGCTTGATCGGCCCGAACGACGCACCGCTGCCGGTCCGCGCGTTACCGGCCGCCTGGTTCGACGATTGCGCGTGCGCGAGGCTGCTCAGCCCCAGATCCGCGAGGCTGAAACTCGCGAGCGTTGTACCGAGAATACGGCGACGGCGGACATTGACGGGATCGGACATGAGCCCACTTCTCCTGGTTGTCTTCTGAAAAGGCCCGCGCCGGAATCGGCACGGTTGCTCGAATTCGCCGTCCTATGCGGATCGGACGATCGCAGGCGCGGCGGCAGAAAAACGCTTCAGAGGATTTATAGCGGAATCGCGTGTGCGCTTTGTATCCCAATGTGTCTGTCTGGAAGACGTACACAAAACAAATCAATTTGGACCGAAAGCGTGGTGCGGGTACGACGCGGCGCGCTGGTTTCCAGACACGGCCGGGCCACCGCCGTACAAAAGTTTCCGAACGGAAATCGAGAAAACAATCGGCAAACCGATCGAACCAACTACAGGCCGATGACACGTCCGGCAGGCAGAGCGCCTCATCGGCCAGTCACACGGCGGCTAGGACTGCGCCGCGAACTCGATATGGCGCTGCGCCTTGTCGTAACGGCACACGACCTTCGCGCCTTCCTTCACCTCGCCCTTGAGCATTTCCTTGGCTAGTTCGTTTTCGATGGCCTGCTGAATCTGGCGCTTCAGTTCGCGCGCGCCGTATTCGGGCCGATAACCCTCGGCGGCAAGAAAATCGACCACACTCTCGTCGAAGCTCAGATCGATATCCTGGCTGCGCGCCATGCGCTGCACCTGTTCGAGTTGCAGGCGCACGATCGAACGCAATTCGTCGTCGGAGAGCGGCTGGAAAACGATGATGTCGTCGATACGATTGAGAAACTCCGGGCGGAAATGCTGGCGCAATTCGCCGAGCACCGCACTCTGCATCGACGCATCGGCGCTCGTGAGAAAGCCCGGACCCGAACGCTTCTGCCCCGAGACCACGTCCGAGCCGAGATTGCTCGTCGCGATCACCACGGTATTGCTGAAATCGACCACACGGCCCTTGCCGTCGGTGAGTCGGCCATCGTCGAACACCTGTAGCAGCACGTTATACACGTCGGGATGGGCCTTCTCGATCTCGTCGAGCAGGATCACACAGTACGGGCGACGGCGCACGCGTTCGGTCAGTTGCCCGCCCTCGTCGTAGCCCACGTAGCCCGGCGGCGAGCCGATCAGGCGCGACACCGCGTGGCGCTCCATGTACTCGCTCATGTCGATGCGCACGATGGCATCCTCGTCGCCGAACACGACTTCGGCCAGCGCCTTCGCGAGTTCGGTCTTGCCCACGCCCGTCGGGCCAAGGAACAGAAACACGGCGGTCGGCCGCCGGCCACGGCGCAAACCGGCGCGCGAGCGGCGCACCGCGTCGCTGACCGCAACGATCGCCTGATCCTGGCCGATCACGCGCTCGTGCAGACGCTGCTCCATTTCGAGCAGACGCGTGCGTTCTTCCGCCGTGAGCTGCGTAACCGGCACGCCCGTGAGCTTCGACACGATCTCGGCGACCTGCTCCGTCGTCACGTCGGACGTGACCGAACCGAGCTGGCCTTTCCATGCGCTCGTGGCGTCGGCGAGCGATTTCTCTTTCTCGGCGATGGGGTCGTCGAGCGCATGCGCGCGCTCGAAATTCTTGCGCGTGGCCGCGTAATCCTGCTCGCGTTTGAGCTGCGCGAGTTCGGATTCGAGTTCGAGAATCGCAGCGGGCCGCGAGGTCGCCGAAAGATGCACGCGCGCGGCCGCCTGATCGATCAGATCGATCGCCTTGTCGGGCAAAAAGCGGCCCGTGATATAGCGGTCGGACAATTCGGCGGCGGACACGAGCGCGTCGTCGCGAATGGTCACATGATGATGAACTTCGAGTTTATCGCGCAGCCCGCGCAGAATATTGATGGTCTGGTCGACGCTCGGCTCGGCCACGAACACCGGCTGAAAACGCCGTTCGAGCGCGGCGTCCTTCTCGATGTACTTCTGATACTCCGAAAGCGTGGTCGCGCCGATCAGGTTCAACTCGCCGCGCGCCATCGCGGGCTTGAAGACGTTCGCGATATCGAGCCCGCCTTCGTTGCCGCCTTGCCCCGCGCCTACGATCATGTGCACTTCGTCGATAAAGAGCACGAGCGTCTCGCGCTGCGCGTTGATTTCCTCCATCACGCCCTTCACGCGCTCCTCGAATTCGCCGCGATATTTCGCGCCCGCGATCAGGCCGTTCACGTTCAGTTCGACGAGCCGTCTGCCGCGCAGCGACTCCGGCACATCGCCGCTCAACATGCGCTGCGCGAGCCCTTCGGCGATGGCGGTTTTGCCCACACCCGGCTCGCCGATCAGCACGGGATTGTTCTTGCGGCGGCGCGCGAGCACTTCGACCACGGTTTCGATTTCGCTCGACCGGCCGATCACGGGATCGAGCTTGCCCTCGCTCGCGAGCGCGGTGAGATCGCGGCTGTATTGATCGAGTTGCGGCGTGGGGCTCGGCGCCTTCGCGGCGGGCTGCTCGCGCTTGTCGCCCTGTGCTTCGACGAGACGTTGCAGCACCTTTTGCGGCGTCACGCCATAGCGTCCCAGCAGGTGGCCCGCGAAACTTTCGGGCACCTGCGTGAGACCGAGCAGCAGATGCTCGGGCGCGACATAGCTGTGGCCCAGTTCGCGCGACGCAAGGAACGCGCGATCGAGCGCCCCTTTGAGGCGCGGCGACACGGCGATGCGCGCTTCGTCGGGCGCGGCGACTGCTTCGCGCTTTTGCGCGTTGGCGTCGATGAACGCGCGCACGTCGTCGGGCTCGATGCCGAGGCGCTTGAGCATGGCCGCGCCCGCGTCGTTGTCCGCGAGTTCATACAGCAGGTGTTCGGTATCGACTTCGCGGCGGCCGAACTGCACCGCGCGTTCGGCGGCGCGTTGCAGCAATTCGCGCGCCGTGTCGCTGAAGTAGCGCTCGACGATCGCACCGTCACCGGCTTCCATGGTCTGCGGCGCGGGCGGCGCCGCGGGATCGACGGCTGCCTGCTGCGCGCCGCGAAACAGCGCTTCGAGCGGGCTCACGGTGCGCTGATGACGCGTGAGCTGCGCGTAGTGATAATCGCAGACGTCGAGATAACGCCGCCTGCCGTCCTGCAACACGGCTACCCGCACGGTCGCGGGACGCACGCCGCAAATGTCGCAGTTGAACTGAGCCATTTCCCCTCCTCGATAGCGGTGCGCCGCGCGAAGCCACGCGTGCGTCGCCGAAGAAAGGGACGACGGGTGAGGCGCATCGGACGCAAGAAAATGCGCGTCAACGCGAGTGACGGTACTCAGGCACCGACGCGTAGAACGCAAGAGCCAAGCGAAGTCCAGCCGTCATCCTAACGTCGAATCGTGCGGCGTGTTGCCAGGCTGCCGCGCCCGCAGCAAGCCGCGCGATTCAGACGAATATCGTCTTGATCTGCGCGCGTGCGCGGGCGACGCATGTCAGGCGCTGGGCGTCGGCGTCTTGTTGATCCAGGCCGTCAGCAAAGTGGAAGACACGGCGAGTATCACCGGCCCGATGAACAGGCCGACGATGCCGAACGCGAACAGCCCGCCGAGCACGCCGGAGAGGATCAGCAGCATCGAGAGGTTCACCCCGCGCCGGATCAGCACGGGGCGCACGAAGTTGTCGAGCATCGCCACCATCACGGACCAGATCGCGAGCAGGATCGCCGCGATGTTCGCGTCGTGCACGAACAGCCAGACGACACCGCCGATCAGCGGCAGGCCCGGCCCGATCTGCGCGAGGCAGAGCATCAGCAGCACGGCGGTCAGCACGCCTGCGCCGGGCACGCCGGCCACCGCGAGGCCGATGCCGCCGAGCGCCGATTGCAGCACCGCCGTCACGACGATGCCGAGCGCGACCGCGCGAATCGAAGCGCCTGCGAGCTTCACGGCTTCCGCGCCGTGAGCCGGCGCGACGCGCGCGGCGAAGCGCACGACATAGGCGGCCGCTTTCTCGCCCTGCATATAGAGGAGGCCGGTGATGATCACCGTGATGAACATGTGGATCACGAACACGCCCACCGACGCCGCATGGCTGATGAGCCAGTGCGCCGCGATCGACGCGTAAGGTTCGAGCTGCGCGAGCAGGCCGCCGGGACCGGCGTCGGAGAACGACTGCCATTTTTCGGCCACGCGCGCGCCGACCATCGGCACGTCGTGGACCCAGGTGGGCGGCGGCGGCAGCGCGTAGTCGGGCAGCTTGCGGATCAGGTCCATGATCTCGGCGCCATGCGCGGCGAGCGTGGAGATCGCTTCGTAAAGCGGCAGCACGATCACGACCAGCAGGATCAGCAGCATGCAGAGCATGGCGAGCCAGCGCCGCTTGCAGCGCCGCTCGACGGCGAGCATGGCGGGCCACGTGGCGACGACGATCGTGGTCGCCCAGATCAGCCCGGGCAGGAACGGGCGCATGACGTAGAGGCTGCCGACCGTCAACGCGCAGAGGATCGCGACGACAAACAGCACGCGAGCAATATCCGGCTGGTCTTGCGGCTTCACGGGGTTCTCCTCGCGGCGGGTGCGCCGCGCGCGTCGTCAGGGGCTTGGGGGATAGGCGGTAGTCTATCCCGGAAGCGATCCCGTCCGTCGCGAAATGGCCCTTTATCCGATAATGGCCGTTCACTGCTCCCGCCCACCTTCATCGGAAAAGAGATTCGCCATGTCCGCATCCGCATCGAAACTGCCCTGCGTGCTCCTGACCAACGACGACGGCATCGACGCCCCCGGCCTCGCCGTGCTTGAAGAAGTCGCGCACGAACTGGCCGACGAAGTCTGGGTCGTCGCGCCCGAACACGACCAGAGCGGCACCTCGCACTCGATCAGCCTGCACTCGCCGCTGCGCGTGAGCCGCCGCGGCGAGCGCCGTTTCGGCGTACTCGGCACGCCCGGCGACTGCGTGGTGATGGCCGTGCGCCAGCTGATGGGCGACGTCACGCCCACGCTGGTGCTCTCCGGCATCAATCGCGGCGCCAATCTCGGCGTGGAGACGATGTTCTCGGGCACCGTCGGCGCGGCCATGACCGGGCTGCTGCTCGGCCTGCCGTCGATCGCGATGAGCCAGACCTTCCGCGACCGCGATCACGTGCGCTGGGACACGGCGCGCGCGCTCGCGCCGGACGTGATCCGCCGCCTCGCCGCGATCTCGCACGACGCGCCCGTGTGCCTGAACGTGAATTTCCCCGATGTGGACGCCAGCGCGGCAGGCCCGCTGACCGTCACGCGCCAGGGCGTGGGCCTCGTGCAAGGCATCGACGTGGTGCCGCTGACCGATCCGCGCGGCATCGACTATCACTGGCTGCGCTTTCATCGCGGTCCGCGCGAAAACGGGCCGGACACGGAAACGGCCGTCGTGAACTCGGGGCGCGTCTCGGTCACGCCGCTGCATTTCGACCGCACCGCCGAACGCACGTTCGCCACGCTGGAAAGCGCGCTCGCGGCAAGCAGCTGAGTTCGGCGCGCGAACCGCGCTCGCGCATGAAAAAGGCCGGCATGGCGCCGGCCTTCGTTGCGACTACGTCTCCTCCGTTTCCAGTGGACCGCTTCCGGTCCGCTGATTCAGATTGCTCAGATCACTCAGATGCCCGGCATGATCGGATACGGTTCGGTGTGATCTTCCACGCTGCGCACGCCGGGAATGCCTTCGGCGGCCACGCGCACCGCGCGCACGGCGTCGGCCGAATTGAACGTGCCCCACAGATGCACCACGCCGTCGCGCACCACGACGTTACGGCCCGCGAACGCCCACGGCCGCCCTTCGAGTTCCGCCACCAGCTTCTCGCGGATCTCGCGATCGCTCGCCGAAACGGGCGGCGCGTCCTCGGCGCTGCTCGCCAGCGCCTGCAATAGATTCGCGCGGCTCACGATGCCCACGAGCTTGCCGTCGCGCAGCACCGGCACGCGCTTCACGCCGCGCCGCTCCATCAGCGCCGCGATGTGCGTGAGCGAATCTTCCTCGTTCACGCTGACGATTTCCGTGGTCATCACGTCTTCCACGCGGCGCGCGTGCGACTTCACGTAGGCCTCCGCGTCGGCGTTGGTCGCGAAGAAATCGAGCCAGCGCTTGCGGCGCGTGGTGTCCGTGCCGATTTCGATGCGCCGCAGCAAATCGCCCTCGCTGATGATGCCCACGAGCTGCCCTTGCGCATCGAGCACCGGCGCGCCGCTGATGCGCCGTTCCAGCAGCAGCTTCGCCGCCTCGCGCACGCTCGTTTCGGGGCTGACGGTAACGACATTCGGGGTCATGACGTCCATTGCACGCATGGTCTTTCTCCTGTTCGCTCGTGAAATCGTGATCGGTATTTCAAGCGTACTGGCGTGCGACCTACTGACATTGATCTAGATCAATTCGTACAACGGGCGTGGATTTCATGCGATGAAATGCCTCTGCAGCGATGTGCCTCATGCACGGCGCAAGGCACGCGCGGGGATCAGTCCTGCACCATCGCGAGCACACGCAACGGGCTGCCCGAGCCCGCCTGAATCTTCAGCGGCGCGGAGACGATTACCGCGCCCGTCGGCGGCAGTTGATCGAGATTTTTCAGGCATTGCAGGCCGTAGCGGTTCGAGCCGTGCATGAGCGTGTGGCACGGATACGGCACCGGCCACGCGTAGGCCTGGCCCGCATCGGTATTGATGGTTTCCACGCCGAAGCCATGCACCTTGCGCTCGTGGATCAACCACTCGACGGCCGCCTGGGTCGGACCCGGCGTATGCGCGCCGTCCTCGCGCAGATTGAGAAACTCGGCCGGATCGGTGCGCTTCGACCAGTCCGAGCGCAGCAGCACCCACGCGCCAGCGGGAATGCGGCCGTGCCGCGCTTCCCACGCCTCCAGAAACTCGACGGTCAGCAGCCAGTCCGGGTCCGCCGCGATCTCGGCGCTCGCATCGACGACCACGGCGGGCGCGACGAAATTCTTCACGTCGATCGTATCGACGGAGTTCTGCGCGTGGTCCTTGCCGGAGATCCAGTGCACGGGCGCGTCGAAGTGCGTGCCCGTGTGTTCGCCGCAGGAAAAGTTGTTCCAGTACCAGCCCGGCCCCTGCTCGTCGTACTGGCTGATCGTCTCCATCTTGAACGCCCACACCTGGCCGAACTGCGGCGGCAACTGCAACGCCGGAAACTCGGGCGACAGCGTTTGCGTCAGGTCCACGATGCGCACACGGCCGCTCGCGAGATCGGTGGTCAGTTGCTGCAGACTGCTCGTCATCTTGCGCTCCTTTCAGTTCTGAACCGGTTCTGAACCGCTTATCTGCTTTCTCAAACCCCTTCGTCCAGCACGGCGAAATCATCCTGAAACGCCAAAATTATCTTTAGGCATAAATCAATTCAAAATCATGGTTAACCCCTTTTTCCTTTCGCCGACAAGGGTCCGCGCGGGCGTCGTGGTATGTTTGCGTTCCGTCCCATCCGCTATCCGCCAATCCAGGTCCGTATGAGCCAGTCCACCGACGCCAGCTTCGTCGACAGCTACACTCCGGCGCTGCTCGCCCAGGTCAGCCAGCTGATCTCCGGCGAATTCCACGTGATCGTGCAGGCGGCGGGATTCGAGGTCTCGGACTGGCGCGTGCTCTCCACGCTTTCGGACGGCAAGCCCATCAGCATCGGGCGGCTCGCGCAGATTTCGGTGACCAAGCAGCCCACGGTCACGCGCCTGCTCGACCGCATGGAGGCGCAGGGCTACGTCAAGCGGATTCCGAGCGAGGCCGACCGGCGCGTGACGCTCGTGCGCATCACGCCGCGCGGGCAGAAGCTCGTGTCGGAACTGATGGTGCAGGCCAAGCAGCACGAGGATCAGGTGCTCGAACCGCTCGGCAAGGACAAGGCCGAGGAATTGAAAGCCACGCTGCGGCTGCTGATCGACCTGCACCGGCCGCCTGCGTGAACGGCTTCGGCGCCGGGTTTTACTGCGCGCGCGCCATCGCGCGCTCGATCGCGCCGCGCAGATCGTCGGGCATCGGAATGGCCTTGTGGGTGTCGAGCGAGGTCGTCACGAGCGTCTGCAGCGCGCTCATGCGCACCACGCCGTCCGCGCCCGTGCAGGCCCACGCGAGCACGAGCGAGGCATTGCCTAGCCGCTGCACGTCGAGCGAAAGCACCACCCGGTCGCCCATCTTGCTGATCGCCTTGAAGTCGACTTCGAGCCGCACCGTCGGCATGCCGATCCGCCGCGCGCCGATCACGCCGTGATAGCCGTCGGGCAGCAGTTCGTCGATCCACGCCTCGATCAGATCGTTGAACAGCACGAAATACTGCGGATAGAACACGATGCCCGCGGGATCGCATTCGGAAAAATGAATCTTGTGCGGACGGCTGAAGGTGGGCGATGTCATGTCGATCTCGATGTCTCTGCGCACGCCACGCGCGAATCAGGCGAGCGCGTGTCTCGCGAGCGCCGCGCGCAGCTTGTGGCCGTGCTCGTCGGCGAGCGCGGCGTCGCGCAACTCGCGCAGCGTGGCGGGCGCGAGCCGCTGACCCGCGCGCGCGACGGCGGCCATGACGGTCTGGAAATTCGCCAGGCCGCGCGCATGCGTGTCGCTGTAACCCTTCACGAGACGCTGGCATTGCGCGACTTCGGTCGCCAGCGCCGGATTGTGCCGCGCCGACTCGACGATCTGCGCGAGCCAGCCGTCGATGCGCGCGTGCTCCAGCTCGTAACGCAGCGTGCGGCGGCGCAGTCCGCGCAGACGCGCAACCGCATAGAGTAGCAGGTAGCCGCGCAGCGAACTCGTGCGCACGACACGCCCCGACGCCGCGAAGCGCTTCACGAGCCGATGCACGCCATGCGGTTTCGCGAGCCAGCGACCGAGCCCGGCGGGCAGCGTCTCGCAGATTTCCTCGATGCGCGGGTGCATGAACTCGTTGATGGCGAGCAGTTGATCGGCCTGCGCGCGCACTTCGCCGCGCACGCGCTCGAAACGCGAGCCGCGCGTTTTCAGGTCGGCGACGCGGATCGTGTCCTCGTACGACATCCAGAGCGCGAGATGGCGCGCGGTTTCGCGCAGCAAGGCGCGGTCGGTATCGGGCAGCGTCGCGCGCACCCCGGTCAGGCGGTCGAGATAGAACGCGGCGTACGCAGGGTCCTGGTAATCGATCAGCCGACGTACGCCTTCGATCGCGAACGCCTGCGCGTCTTCGGGCAAGTCCGCGCGCACGCGCTCGATCAATTTGGCGACGGCGGGATCACGCGGTGCGGGTGTCTGCGGTTTCCCGGTCTTTTCCGCTTGCGTGGGCGATGCAGCATCGGCGTCCTCATCGGCGCGCGAAAGCCCCAGCTCGAACGCGCGCAAGCTCGGCTTCACGCCCACGCCGCCGCGCTCGATGGTGGCCTCGAACTGTGCGCGGCTGAACGGCAGCACACCAGTGCCCGCGAGCGCGCCGAACAGCACCGCGCTGATCACGCTGCCGCTCGCTTCGGCGGCCTGCGCCATGTCGAAGCGCACGAAGCGTTTCGCGGCCCGATGCGCGTGCGCGATCAGCGCGCTGTCGTCGACGCGGCCATCGCCCATCGACGTTTTCTCGGCAATCGAATAGACACGATGCGTCGACGCCACGAGCGTCGTGCGCTCCGCCGTCACGAGCCCGCGCTGCACGGCGCGGCCCGCTTCCATCAGCTCGGAGGCGAGCACCACGTCGACGTCGCCGGGCAGCGGCATGAGCGCGAGCACGGGCACGCGCGGCTCGCTCTCCTCGCGCGCGAACAGTTCGACGTAATAGATGGTCGCGCCGGTACGCTGCGCCACGCCGGGCACCGACGTCGTCTGCGCGTAATAGCCGTTGTGCTCGCCGAGATCGACGATCCAGTCGGCCAGCACGCCGCCGCCCTCGCCGCCCATGGCCAGAATCGCAATCTTGATCGGTTGGGTTGTCGTCATGGTCTCGCCCCGGAATCAGAATGCGTAGCGCGCGCGGCGCTGAGCCTCGCGGCGTTGCAGCCAGCCGATCACGGCATTGCGCACGCGCTGCCGCAAGCGGTCCACTTTAGTAGGATTGCTGATTATCTGTGCGCGATAGAACGACGGACACAGCACCGCCGCGTGCGAGACTTCGCCGCAAAGGCCGCAGCCCACGCAGCTATCGAGCACGCTCGCGACCGGATCGGTGCGCAACGGATCGGGATTGGGTTTGATCGACAGCGACGGGCAGCCCGAGAGCCGGATGCACGAATGATCGCCGGTACAGGTATCCGAATCCACGCCAAAACGCTCGCGCACCACGCGCTCGCCCGCCGCGATCGCCTTGCGCTGCTTCGGCTTTTCGCGGCGCTGCTTGTTCAGCATGCACTCGCTTTGCGCGATCAGCACCTTCGGCCCTTTCGCGCCGGTCGTAAGCGCGTCCTTCAGCGTGGCCATCATGGTCTTGAGGTCGTAGGTGCGGCGCACCGTTTTGACCCACTTCACGCCGACGCCACGCACCGCCTGTTCGATCTCGTGGCCCGTGCTGCGCGTGGGATTGAGCGCCGTCGACGACAGAATGTCCTGGCCGCCCGTGGCCGACGTATAGCTGTTGTCGACGACGATCGTGAGGTTGTCGCTCTTGTTGAACACTGCGTTGGCGATGCCGCTCGTCAGGCCGTTGTGCCAGAAGCCGCCGTCGCCCATCACCGAGATCGCGCGCTTGCTCGCGGGCGCGTTGAGCGCGGCGGCGCTCGCGCTGCCGAGGCCGTATCCCATCGTGGTCGCGCCGAGATTGAACGGCGGCAAGATCGAGAACAGATGGCAGCCGATATCGGCGCTCACGTGATGCGGACCAAGCTCGCGCTCGACCAGCTTCATCGCCGTGAAGATCGGGCGTTCGGGGCAGCCCGTGCAGAAGCCCGGCGGACGCGCGTGAACGCTGTCGTCGAGCGCAGGTAGCGCCGTGTGATCGGCATGGGTTTCTGCCCCGGCAGCCACGGCCTGCACCGGAATCACCTTGCGCGGCGCGGGCGGCGTCGCTTGAACCTCCAGCACGCCATAACGCTCGAAAAACGCACGCAGGCCCTTCACCACCGTCGCGGCGTTGTACTCGCCCGCGAGCGGCAGCATGTCCTTGCCGTGCAGCGTCGCGTTCACGCCGCGCTGACGCAGAATCGCGCTCGCGTTCTGCTCGACGAAATTCGGCTGCCCTTCCTCGATCACGAGCACGGCGCGCTTGTCCGCGCAAAATCGTTCCCACTCCGAATCAATCAGCGGATAGGCCACGTTCATCACATAGAGCGGAATCGCCGATTCGCCGTAGACATCGGCGAGACCAAGCCGTTCGAGCGCGCGCAGCACCGTGTTGTAGCTGCCGCCCTGAACCGCGATGCCAATGTCGCGTGCGTTGCCCTCGCCGCTACCTTCGTCGCCGCAAAAGAACTCGTTGAGCTGGCGCTCCTCGATGAACTTCACCGCGGCGGGCCAGCGCTCGTGAATCTTTTCGCGCTCGTGCAGAAAGCTCGCGGGCGGCAGCACGATGCGATTCACGTCGCGGCTCGGATGTTCGAGCGCGTCCTTGATCGTGAACGCCGGGCGTCGATTGTCCGACGCCACGAACTGCCCGTGAACGTGGCACGCGCGAATGCGCAATTGCAGCATCACGGGCGTGCTGCTCGCCTCGGAAAGATCGAAGCCGTCCTTCACCGCCTGCACGATGGACGGCAGATTCGGGCGCGGATCGAGCAGCCAGATCTGCGACTTCATCGCGAACGCGTGGCTGCGCTCCTGCATGATCGACGAGCCTTCGCCATAGTCCTCGCCGACAATCACGAGCGCACCGCCCGTCACGCCGCCAGAAGCGAGATTCGCGAGCGCGTCGGAGGCGACGTTGGTGCCGACGGTCGCCTTGAAAGTGACGGCGCCGCGCAGCGGATAGTTGACCGAGGCGGCTAGCGAGGCGGCGGCCGTGGCCTCGCTCGCGCTGTTCTCGAAGCGGATGCCGTGGTCGGCGAGGATGTCCTGGGCGTCGGCCAGCACGTCCATCAGATGCGAGATGGGCGCGCCCTGGTAGCCCGCCACGTAGGCCACGCCCGATTCGAGCAGCGCCTTCGTCACCGCGAGAATGCCCTCGCCGCTGAACACCTCGCCCGCGCCGAGGCGCAGCTTCTTCACTTCCTCGACAAACGACCGCTCTGCCATGACCGTCCTCTTCGATGTTCGAAACCGTGGCGCACGACGCGCCATCGTCATGCGTCGGGTCAGTATAGTTTAGAGTTAAATATTTCCAAAATCATAGTTAACCCTGCGAAAACGCTATGCGCGGCATGCCCCGCAAGGTCGCGGACGAGCGCGGAATGGACACGCAGTGGACGAAATCGAGCCTGCGGGGGGCCGTCCCCGCACGCTGCGTCGGACAAGAAGCTCTGGGAACGGCCCGCGAGCAAGCGCGCCGCCACGGTGGGCGGCGCAGCGCGGAGGTCAGGAAGGAGGAAAAAGGAAGGACGTCAGATCACGAGGCGCGAAACCTTGACGCCTTCGACCGAGACGCCCGCCATCAGGCCGCCGTTGGTCAGCACGAAGGCTTCGACGGGACTCAGCGCCGTCGAGGTATCGACATTGCCGTTCGCGCCCACGGTCACGACGGCAACCGTGGCGTCCGCGCCCGCCGACCAGCCGAGGCTCTTGACGAAATCGTCGAGCGCGCCCTGGTTCATGAACGCGAAGATGATGGCCTTCGACTGCGCGCCGATCTGCAAGCCGAACGAGCCCGCCGCGGTGCTGTAGTAGCCCGAGGTGCGGCCGTTCACGCGCAGCGCGCCGGTGCCGTACTGGGCGCCGAACCAGAAACCCGCCGCGATCACGCTCGGAAACACGAGCACGCCGCTTGCCTTCGAGAGCAGTTCCTGCGAACCCGACACCGTGTTGTAGAGACGCGCGAGCGTGGCGTCCACGCCGGCGTCGATGGCATTACGTTTGGCCGCGTTCTGCGCGGCGCTGTCACTGGAGCCCAGCGGGGTCGTCGTGCAGCCCGAGAGAGCCAGACCGCTCGCCGCGAGCGCGGCGCTGGAGCTGAGAAGAAATTGACGTCGGCGCATTGAGGTGTCCCTGTAAAAGCGATGCTTCGATGAGTCTCGCGGACGCGGCTAAGACACGTGCAGACGGGCCCTGACAGCAGCCGCCGCGCCCAGCGAGGGGCCGCAGGATGGCGCGCGTGGCCGCCGGCCTCCCGAACGCCCGGCCAGCCCGTGCCGATGGATGGCTGCGGCGGCCACGTCCGCCTTCCTTGGCGGTATCTGACCATGCGGCGCGCATCGAGTTCACAAAATGGATGAAGTTTTCCGCGCGCAGCCCCGTGTGGCGGGCATTGCGCGCGCCGCTTGCTGCGCCGCGGCAGGGCCGCCGCGTTTCTCGAAATCGTCCGATTTTCCGGGCCAGGCGCGCCCCATACAGTGAAGGTGTGGCCAGACCGCGCCACACCCTCATCACTCCCCGGAAAGGTCCGATCATGCTCGCCGCCACGCTCCAACGCCTGTCCCAGCCCGCCGCCGCGCGGCTTGCGCGCGTCTGCGAGCGGGCAAGCCGCCTGGGCATCGCGCTGTTGCCCGTCGTCTATATCGCGTTCTTCGCCGCACTGTTCGTGCTCGGCGTAATGCAGCACATCGCGTTCGCCTTGACGGCGGCGGCGCTCACGCTCGGCGGCACGATGCTCGCGGGCGCGCTGATCTTCTACCTGGCGAGCGCCGCGCCGCAGGCCGTCCCTGCCAGCCACGCCAGTGCGCGCGCCCGTGCCCATGCGCAAGCGCCGTCGCGCGCCGTGCACGCCGTCGTGCCGATCCGCTTCGCGCGCATGCCGACCCGCACCTGCGAGCAAACCTGCACGACCGCAGCGGGCGAGGAAATGCGCATTTCGGTCAACTGCTATCAGGCGCATTGCGCGGCCGCCAATCGTGCCGAGCCGCACGGCCGCCCGACCCGCGCATCGTGATTCGGCTCCGGCGCGCGCGAGTCCTAGTAGCTTGTCGGAATAGATCGCATGACGAACCAGGTTTCTCCGAGCGATTGTGCGTCGATCAGCAGCGACTGACGGCCACCCTACAATGACCCTCATTTAGCACTGACATATAATGGGCTGAAGACGTCAAACACTGTCGGCAGAGGTGTCCGCGCGGTTGAGGGCGCGGCCTTGCCGGCACGCGCGAGCCGCTACGCACACGCCCATGACGAACGCCAAGCAAACCCTGCGGATCGTGGTCGCCGACGACCATCCGCTCGTGCTCACGGCCATCAGCGACTATCTCACCCGGACGCCCGGCTGCACGGTCGTCGGCACCGCCGATTCGGGCGCGCATCTGCTCGACGTCTTGCGCAGGACGCCTTGCGATCTGCTCGTCACCGACTTCTCGATGCAGGGCGAACTCCAGGACGAAGACGGCCTGCGCCTGATCGCCCGCCTGCGCCGCCTCTACCCCGATCTGCCCGTCGTCGTGTTCACGATGCTCACCAACGTCGGCATCCTGCACGAACTCGCCGAACTGGGCGTGGCGGGCCTCGTCGGCAAGGACGAGCCGATTCCCGTGCTCGCCGAAGTGTGCCAGCGCGCGCTCGCCGAGCCGGGCACGACGCTCTCGGCGCGCGTCGCCGAACGCCTCGCGCCGGGCAACGCCGATGCAGCCGAGTTCCGCCGCAGTCATCCGCTCTCGCCGCGCGAGCTCGAAGTCGTGCGCCTCTTCGCGCTCGGGCTCAACGTGACCGAAATCTCGCAGCGCCTGAACCGCTCGGTGACCACCGTCGCCACCCAGAAGCGCGCGGCGATGCGCAAGCTCAACCTCGATTCGAATGCCGACCTGATCCGCTACGCGAGCGAAAACGGATTCGCGTGATGCCCGCCCACGACTCCCCCGCGAATGCGTCGCCGTTCGACACGCTGAAGGCGCTCGACCGCAATCTGCGGCGCGAGCGGCGCGTGTTCACGATGCTGATCGGGCTGCTCGTGTTCGCCGCGCTCGCCGCCGCCGGCGTGGCGATCACGACGATCGCGTTCCTCTCGCTCGCCGGTGACGGCGCCCGGTTGCGCGCGACCATCGCCCAGACCAACGAAGCACTGTCGTACCGCTACAACCAGCTCACGAGCGCGCGCCTGCTGCTCGGACTCAAGGAGGCCTCGCTGCTCGTGGAAGACCACGCGCCCGCGGCTTGCGCGCCGGCCTTCGACGGCGTGGACGGCTCGCCGCCGCTGCGCGCGCTCTGCAACCTCGCGATTGCGGCGATGTCGCGCGCGAGTTCGGACACGCCGCTGCTGTTCGTGCTCGTCGACGGCAGCACCGCTTACGGCTACCAGCTCGCGCCCGCCGCGCGCACGGCGGCCAACGGGCCGCTGCGTCCCGGCGAAGGCGCACGCGTGCTGGTCGACAGCGCGCTCCTGCGCATGAGCGCGCGCGGCATGGACCCGCTCTCGGTGGGCCGCGGCCGCACGGTGATCTGGTTTCGTCCGCCCGCCGCGCTGGGCTTCGCGCCGAATCTCGTGCTGGGCGCGACCAGCGTGCTGAGGGACGACAAACCCTACGCGCTGGTGCTGACCAGCATCGACATCGACGCGCTCGGCCACGATCCCGACAGCGCCACGCCCGAAATCGCACCCGGAATCGCGCCCGTGCTGGTCGACGCGGACGGCGCGCGGCTGACCGGCCCGCTCTCTGCGGGCGCCACGCAACTGATCGAGCACGGCCTCGCGAATCAGCCCACGGGCCGCTTCCATCTGCTGCCGCGCTTCGGCTGGGCGATGCGCGAGCGGCCGCTCGTGCACGAGTTCGGCCACTATCTGCTCGCGCTGTCGTGGGCCGACCATCTGCGCCAGATCCGCGTGCCCGTCGCCGTGGTGCTGCTCCTCACCGCCGCGCTCGTGCTGCTGCTGCTCTCGCTGCTGCGCTACTGGAACCGACGCGTGCTCGCGCGCACCTATGGCGAGGCCACGCGCGCGCTCGAAAACGAGCTGCTCAACCACCTGCTCGTGCATGCGACGCCGATCGGCTTGTGCATCGTGCGCAAACGCGACTTCGACATCGTGATCGCCAACCAGATCGTGCGCAACGTGCTCGGCCTCGACGCCCGCGCGACCCGCCTGCCCGCCGCGCTCTGCCTCGAATTCGAAAAGCATCTGCCCGCCGCCGTCCAGGAAGGCGCGGCCAGCACGCCGATCCACACGCTGCCCTTCTCGATGACGCGCGAGGACGGCGAGAGCGTGCATCTCGACATCACCTACGCCGCCGCGATCATGAATCGCGAGGAAGTGATGTTCTGCGCGTTCGCCGATATGTCGAAGCACTACGAAGCCGAACGCCTGCTGCGCGAAGCGCAACGCACGAGCGACGAGGCCGCGCGCACCAAGGTGAGTTTTTTCGCGGCGATGAGCCACGAGATCCGCACGCCGCTCGCCTCGCTGGTCGGCAATATCGAACTGGTGGCGCGCGGCCCGCTCGCGGCTGAACAGGAAGCGCGCGTGGAGGCAATGCAGGTCTCGGCGGGCGAGTTGCTGCAAATCGTCAGCGACGTGCTCGACTTCTCGAAGATCGACGTAGGCGCGATGAAGCTTTCCGAGGAGTCCGAATCGATTGCCGCGCTGCTCGTGCGCATCGCGCTCGCGCATGCGCCGCTCGCGGCGCGCCAGCAGTTGCCGTTCTTTCTCGTGATGGATCGCGCCATTCCCGCGCGGCTGTTCTTCGATCCGATCCGGCTCGCGCAGATCGTCAACAACCTGCTGAGCAATGCGTTCAAGTTCACGCACTCGGGCAAGATCGTGCTGCGCGCGGTCTGGCGCGACGCCACGCTCGACATCAGCGTGGCCGATTCAGGCGTGGGCATGCCCGACGATCTCAAGGCGCGCCTGTTCCAGCCGTTCACGCAGGGCGACAAGCACCGGCTCACCGAGTCGCGCGGCACCGGGCTCGGCCTGACGATCTGCGGACGCCTCGCGAAACTCATGCACGGCCGCTGCGAAGTGGAAAGCACGCTGGGCGTCGGCACGCGCGTGCTCGTCAGCCTGCCGCTGCGCGCGGACGGCCCCGCGAGCGCGGGCGAACAATGGACGCTGCCCGACCCGCATCCCGCCATCCTTTGCCGCGCGCCCGAGAATCGCGAATGGCTCACGAATCTCTTCGATGTTAACGTGAGTACGCCGATGGATTTGCGCGCGGCCGACGCGCCGCCCGAGGGCGCGTTCGACTATCTGCTGGTGACGGGCGAATGCTCGGTTGAAGACGTGCGGCGCGTGTGGCGCGATCCGTCGAAGGTCGTGTGGCTGCGCCAGGACGGCCCACTCGTACCGCTCGCGCTCGACGACGGCGGCGTGGAAGTCAGCCTGTACAGCCTCGCGGGCATCCGCACTGCCACGCAGATGCTGCGCGGGCAGGCGTCCGCGCCGGGCGGTGCTGCCGCGTTGTCCAACGAGGATGCCAGCGGCGATGCGCTCGAACAGGCCGATTTCCGCCGCCTGAACGTGCTGATCGCCGAAGACAATCTGCTCAATCGCTCGCTGTTGCGCGATCAGTTGCGCACGCTCGGCGCGAACGTGATCGAAGCCAAGGATGGCGAAGAAGCGCTCGCGAAACTCGATACGGCGCGCGTCGATCTCGTGATCACCGACCTCAACATGCCGAAGCTGAACGGCTATGAACTGCTGCAAACCGCGCGCGCGCGACTCGCCACGCTGCCGGTCTACGCGGTGAGCGGCAATGCGCTGCCCGAGCAGATCGCGCAAGGCCGCACGCTGGGTTTCACCGACTATCTGAGCAAGCCCGTGCCGCTCGCGGAACTCGCGCGCGTGCTCGCCGATGTCGCCGCGCGGGGGTCTGCCAAGCCCGCGCAATCCGTGCAGAACGTGCAAGACGCAACCGGTATCGAAGAACAGGTGCAGCGCTTTCCCGAACTGCCGCCGGGGCTCGCGCCGATTTTCATCGAGCAGGCCGATCACGATCTCGCCGACTACGCGCGCATCGCGGGCACGCAGGACGTGCAGCAATTGCGCGAGTGGCTGCATCGCGTGGCGGGCGGCATCGCCGTGCTGGGTCCTTCGGTGCTGCACGACACCTGCGGCGAGCTGCGCGAGGCGATCCACGCCAGCGGCGCTTGGGACGAGAACGTGCAGACGCTGGCCGCCGCGCTCGTCGCCGACCTGGGCGCCTTGCGCGCCCACGCGGCGAGCCGCGAGTCGACCTGAGCGCCGCCTAGCCGGCGCTGCGCAGAAAGGCCGGCGCCTGCGCGTCCGCTTCGCGGGGACACCCGCCGCCTTGCAGGCGCACGCACCACTGGCGCAGCGCGCTCGTGTCGAGCGGACACGACTGCGCCCCGCGCGGCTTGACGTGCTGACGCGCCTCCAGACGCAGCGCGAAACTCGCGGGCAACGCGAGACCGCACGCGGCGACGCGTGTGCCGTTTTCCGGCGCGGGCGTTTCGCCGGATACGCACGCGTCGGCGCGCGAAATCGTTGGCACACCGCACGGTTCCGACG
This sequence comes from Paraburkholderia sp. J94, assembly GCF_905220285.1. NCBI lineage: Bacteria > Pseudomonadati > Pseudomonadota > Betaproteobacteria > Burkholderiales > Burkholderiaceae > Paraburkholderia > Paraburkholderia sp. J94. The sequence continues at coordinate 169,544 of NZ_CAJMZH010000002.1, forward strand.
TGCGGGCCACCCAGCGCAAACTCGGCGCGGGACGCAGGGAAAAGACAGGCATGATCGATGGCCGCGCAACGCGGCATGGCATTCGTGAGTACATCAACGATCTTCGCGCAGCACGCGCGCGCGGACCATAGGACAGATTCGAAACGCACCCGCATTCAAGTCGGCAAAGACTGCAACGAGGGTCGCAACACGCGCCAGATATGGCGTGCTTTATGACGGCGTTCAGCGTGCCGGATCGCGTGCGCAAACGCGCCGACGCATGGTAGACTGCGCGCGCAATCGCTCACTCCATCATGAAACTACGCAAGCACGCACTGCTGACCGCATGGCTTGGCCTCGTCGCCATGTGGCTCATCGTGCTCGCGCCGCTCGTGAGTCAGCTGGTTGCCGCGCATCAGGCCCATCAGCCCGATGCCGCGCTGTGCTCCGCGATGCAACCCGCAACGGCGCCGCATCTTTCGCACGACGACGCATTCGGCGCCTGCGGCTACTGCAATCTGCTCGAGCATCATGTAGCGATGCCGTCCGTCGCGGTGCCCGCGCTCACGCTCGGTTTCATCGTCGCCGACGCCCTCGTCGCCACGCTTTCCACGCGTCACACGCCGTTCGGCGCCTTCCCCTCGGGCCGCCCGCGCGCCCCACCCTCGCTCGCCTGATCGCTGCCGTCACCGGCTGCACGTCCGCGCTTTCTTTACGCTCTCTCGTTGGCTTTGGCGCTCGCGCCCGCTAGCGCGTGTTCGCGCGCGTTCGCTCGCATCGTCATCACGCAGAATCCTCTGCGATGACGCATAGGCGAACCGCGCCTGCACAGGCTCGCTGTCGCGCCACGCGTCGACAGCCACGATGAGAACGCGTCGAGACGCGACCCGCACGTAATCGCGACTATCGCGGCAATCGCCGCAAATCGCACCGCGCGTGCGTGCAGTCGCACGTCCATCGTTTCCGGGGAAGTCTCTTTCATGTCCACGCCCGTTTCGCGCGGCGCGCGGTTGCGCCTGCGCGCCCGTGTCCGTCTCGGCCTGTTGCAGCATTGGCCGATCTTGCCGCTTTCGCTGATCGCACCGTTCGCACCGGCCGCGCACGCCGAACAAACCACGCCACAAGAAGCTGCGCAAGCAGCCGCCGATAGCGCATCCAACACCGACGTCACCACGCTGCCCACGGTCAGCGTGAGCGCGTCGAACAACGCATCGAACGCGGCGCCCACGCGCGCCGTCGATCCGAACCTGCCCGCCACGGTCGAGACCGTCACGCCCGAACAGTTCAACAACTGGAACGTCGTGAATACGGAAGACGTCCTCAAGTACCTGCCGAATCTCGCCGTGCGCAAGCGCTTCGTCGGCGACCTTAATTCGATCATCGCGGTGCGCGGCACGAGCAACGCGCAGAGTGCGCGCGGACTCGTTTACGCGGACGGCCTGCTGCTCTCGAATCTGCTCGGCAACAGCTACACGTTCCCGCCGCGCTGGTCGATGGTGTTTCCCGACCAGATCCAGCAGGTCGATGTGATCTACGGGCCGTATTCGGCGCTTTATCCGGGCAATTCGCTCGGCGCAACCGTGCTCATCACCACGCGCATGCCGACGAAGTTCGAAGCGACCGCCGATGTGAAAGCGTTCACGCAGCACTTCAGCCTCTACGGCGTGAACCAGAATTTCAACGGCAGCGAAATGAGCGCGTCGATCGGCGACCGCATCGGCAAGTTCTCGTATCTGCTGGGCGTGAATCATCTGGAGAACACGAGCCAGCCCTTGCAGTTCGCGACGCTCGCGCAGTCGAGCACGCCCGCCACAGCCAGCGACACACCGGTGCACGGCGCGTACTTCTACAACAACCAGACCAACACGCGCACGGCCGTGCTCGGCGTGAACGGCGAAGGCATCGAGCACACCGTGCAGGACCAGTTCAAGCTGCGCATGCAGTACGATTTCACGCCGACCGTGCAAGGCGGCGTGACGCTCGGCTACTGGCATCAGACCTACAACAGCCAGACTTCGACCTTCCTTTACGACGACAACGGCAATCCCGTCTACAGCGGCAAGGTCAACATCGGCGGCTACGAGTACACGATTCCGGCCTCCGCGCTCGCGCCCAGCCGCGGCTGGAGCGAGAACTGGCTCTACGGCGCGTCGCTGCGCACGCACCAGGCAACCGGCTGGAACGCGGAAGCAATTGCTTCGTACTACGACGTAAGCAACAGCGTCGCGCGCACGGCCAGCAGCGGCGGCACCGGCAACGGTCCCGGCACGATGACGCTCGGCGACGGCACCGGCTGGAAAACACTCGACCTCAAGGCAACGTGGACGCCCGCGCGGCCCGACGCGGGGCTCGCCGCCCACTGGCTGATCTTCGGCTATCACTACGACAATTTTCACGTCGACAACGAGACCTACAACACGCTCGCCTGGCGCGACGGCGGCGCGGGCAGTTTCGCCAACGCGTTCGCGGGCAAGACGCAAACGCAGGCGCTCTACGCACAGGACGCGTGGCGTTTTCTGCCGCGCTGGAAACTGGTCTACGGCGTGCGCTACGAAGACTGGCAGGCCTACGACGGCTACCAGGCGCTCGGCAGCGTGCGCGTGCCGTATGCGGGCGTGAGCGACCAGCACTTCTCGCCGAAGGCCTCGCTCTCGTTCGACCTCACCGACGACCTCACGCTGCGCGCCTCGATCGCGCGGGCGTATCGCTTCCCGACCGTCGGCGAATTGTTCCAGGGGCAGATTAACGGCTCATCGATCGTCAATAACAATCCGAACCTGCGTCCCGAAGACGATCTCTCGAAAGAACTCAGCGCCGAATGGGCGCACTGGAACGGCCTGTTCCGCTTCACGCTGTTTCAGGACGACGTGAAAAACACGATCTTCAGTCAGACCGACACCACCGTCATTCCGAACGTGACGAATTTCCAGAACATCGGCAAGGTGCGTTCGCGCGGCGTGGAGACGAGCTATCAAGGTCAGGACGTGCTGCTGCACGGCCTCGATTTTTCGGCGAATGTGGCTTATACGCAGTCGAAAATTCTCGCCAATGCGCAGAACCCGGCGAGCGTCGGCAAGTACTTCTATCGCATTCCGCTGTGGCGCGTGAATGCCGTCGCGACGTATCGATTCGATGCGCGCATGGCGCTCACGCTCGCCGCACGTTATTCGGGGCGTCAGTACAACACGCTCACGAATACCGACACGAATCCGAACGTGTTCGGCGGCACCAGCAGCTACACGGTCGCCGACGTGAAATTCACGTTCCGTCCGACGAAGAAAACCGAAATCGGCGTGGGCATCGACAACCTGTTCGACGCCCGCTACTACGTCTATCACCCGTATCCCGGCCGCACGTTCTACGCCGAAGCGAAGATCGGCCTGTGAGCCTCCATTCGCAGCACACCCACCAGGAGCATTCGATGTCGACGACAATGCCCGCTTCCGACCGCCCCGACGCGCGCAGCACGCGCACGTCCGGCACCGTTCATCCCGGCTACCGCACGCTGTGGCGCTGGCACTTCTACGCCGGTTTATTCGTGTTGCCGTTTCTGATCGTGCTCGCCATCACCGGCACGATCTATTGTTTTCAGCCGCAGATCGAGCCGCTGCTGTATCCGCATCGGCTCGTGGTCGCGCCGCAGGCCACGCCGCGTCTGCCCGCCGACGCGCTGCTCGCGCGCGCCCAGGCATCGCTGCCGCCCGACGCGCAGCCGATCCGCGCGCATATCGAGGCCAATCCGGCGCGCAGCGCGGAGTTCGTGTTCGCGCTGCCGCACGGCGACACGCCCGCGACGAAGGAAAGCGTCTACGTGAATCCCTATAACGGCGAGGTGCTCGGCACGCTCGACGTCGACCGGCGTTTCATGCAGGTCGATCGCATGCTGCATCGCAAGCTGCTGATCGGCAAGCCGGGCGAACTGCTGATGGAACTCGCCGCCTGCTGGACGCTCGTGATGATCGGCACCGGTGTCGCGCTCTGGTGGCCGCGCCGCACCGTGTCGCCGGGCGCGACGCTGCGCTCGGCGCTGGTGCCGCGCCTCGGCGCGAAGGGACGGCCGTTCTGGAAAAGCGTGCACGCGGCGACCGGTTTCTGGCTCGCGGCGGGCGCGCTGGCGTTCGTGCTCAGCGGCCTGCCGTGGACGGGTTCGTGGGGCAAGCAGTTCAAGGCGCTCGCGACGCGCGTGAGTCTGGGCGCGCCGCGCGGCGCGTGGGGCGGCGGGCTGCCGCTGCAATCGACGCTGCCGGGCGCGGAGCATGCCGAACATGCGGGACACGCCGGCCACGACATGGCCTCGATGCCCGGCATGGTGATGGACGATCTGCCGCTGCCCAACGTGCCGTGGGCGGTCGGCGCGGTGCCCGTGCCGCAATCGCCGGAAGCGGCGAAATCGGCGGCGGATATGTCGGCGCATTCCGCCGATCATTCGGCAACGCCGAAGCCCGCACACTGGACGCTCGATCAGGTCGTCGCGCAGATGGCCGCGCTCGGCGTGCCGAGCGGTTACGACATCGCGCTGCCCGCGACCGCGAGCGGCGTCTACACGGTCTCGTACTTTCCGCCGGACCCGCAGCGCGAGCGTACCGTCTATATCGACCAGTACAGCGGCAAGGTGCTCAAGGATATTCGCTACGCCGATTACGGCGCGGTCTCGCAGGTGATTTCGTACGGCACGTCATTGCATATGGGCCGCTATTTCGGGCTCGCGAATCAACTGATCTGCACGGCGATTTCGCTCGGGCTCGCGGCGCTCGCGGTGACGGGCTTCGTCATGTGGTGGCTGCGCCGTCCCGCCCGCGCGCTCGGCGCGCCCTCGCGCGAACGCGCTCCGCCGCCGATGCGCGCCTGGAAAGGCGGACTCGTCGTACTCGGCATCGTCTTTCCGCTGATGGGCGCGACGATGCTCGGCGTCTGGTTACTCGACAAAATCGCTTTCGGCAGACGAACGACTCTTTCGTCTTCCTGACGATTATTTCCGGCGATAGGCGGCGCAGCGCGGTGGTAATCTGTGGACACAATTGCGATTGAACCCGTCCCCGCCAGGCGGTTTCCAAGCAGTATCGAAGGAGACCAACGTGTTGCGGCTAATCTTTGCACTGTGTATCGCGAGCCTCGCGGCGGCGCTGGCCGGTTGCGCGGTCGCGCCCTGGCCGGGTTATCCGGGCTATTACGGCGGCGCTTACTACGACGCCGGATACGGTTATGCCTATCCCTACGGCTATCCGTATGGTTATGGCTCCTACCCCGGTTACTGGCCCGGCTATTACTATGGCCCGAGTTTCGGCATCGCGTATTGGGGCGGCGGCGGATGCTGCTGGCACGGCGGCTATCATGGCGGCTGGCATGGCGGCCACGGCGGTGGTGGCGGCTGGCACGGCGGCGGCGGAACGTGGCAAGGCGGCGGCGGGATGCACGGCGGCGGCGGTCACGGCCATTGACGCGCGCGTCGAGCCCGCTCCGCCACACGTGTAATTGCGCGCGTAAGTTGTTTCGTCAGACGCGTCCGTTCACCGGAATCGACGCGCCCGTCACGGCGCGCGCATCGGCAGACAGCAGGAACGCGATCACGGCCGCGATCTCGTCGGCCTGCACCCAGCGCGTGAAATCGGCATCGGGCATATCGGCGCGATTCTGCGGCGTGTCGATGATGCTCGGCAGGATCGCGTTCACCGTCACGCCCTTGTCCTTGAGTTCCTCGGCGAGCGCTTCGGTCAGGCGCGCCACGCCCGCCTTCGACGCCGCGTAGGCGCCCATCCCCAGCCCCGCCTTCAGCCCCGCGCCCGCACCGATATTGACGATGCGCCCCGCGCCGCGCGCGAGCAGATGCGGCAGCGCGGCCTTCGACGCGTTCAGCGCCGTCTTCACGTTCAGATCGAACATCAGGTCCCAGGTGCGGGCGTCGCCGTCCGCGATGGTTTCCCAGCGGAACGCGCCCGCGATGTTCACGAGCGCATCGAGACCGCCAAGCGTCTGATGTGCCGCGTCGAGTCCCTTGCGCGCGGCCTCGGGATCGACGAGATCGACGCCACCCAGCGGCACGGCGTTCGCCAGCGTGTCGGGCCACGCCGAACCTTGCGGCGCGTCGCCTCGTCCGATCAGCGCCACGCGTGCGCCGCGCGCCGCGAAATACGCGGCCGTCGCCATGCCGAGGTTGCCGAAGCCGCCCGTGATCGCCACGGCCATTCCGTTCATCGAATTTTCCATTGTGCTTTCCTGCGAGTGATGCGCCGGGACGCGCGCGGTTGCTTCAGCGATGCGTCCTTGCGGCGGTTGCCTGCCTGTTTGATGCGGCGGCGTTCGACGGCCTGGCGTGCCTCGCCGCCGCGTGCCGACACGTTAACCGAGCGCGCTTGCGGCGACAACTTCACGCGGCGCTCAGACGTTCGAACGCTCAAGCATCCGTGCGCACCGTCGCGAGCGTGCGCTTGCGCAGATCCTCGGTCGTCTCGCCCTCGCCATTCGCGCGCCAGCCCGGCGGCAGAAACACGTGACGCACGGCGGTCCAGCAATCCGGCGCGGCGGCGATATCGCGCGCGAGGCTCGCCCAGTGCTCGAACTCGACGACCAGCGGATTGCGCGAACGCGTCGGCGTTACGAGGCCGTAGCGGCACGGCTCCTCGGCGCGCTCCGCCACGTAGGTGCCGAACAGCCGGTCGAACACGACCAGCACGCCGCCGTAATTCGCATCGAGGTAATCGACGTTCGACGCATGATGCACGCGATGCGCGGACGGCGTATTGAACACGTACTCGAGCCAGCCGAGCTTGGGCATCCACGTGTTATGCAGCCAGAACTGATAGAGCAGGTTGAACGAGAGAATCGCAAAGACGATTTCCGGGCGCACGCCGAGCCAGACGAGCGGCGCGAAGAACATCGCCGGACCCGTGAGCTTGCCGGTCCAGCCAAGCCGGTACGCGGACGAGAGCGTGAGCTGGTTCGGCGAATGATGGACCGCGTGCGTGGCCCAGAAGAAACGGATGCGATGCGAGGCGCGGTGATACCAGTAGTAGCAGAACTCCTGGCCGATGAACACGAACAGCGCGAGCGTGACGTTGTCGATGCTGAGCGTGAAGATGCGATGCTCCCAGGCGAAATGGAAGATCGGCGCCGAAAGCGAAATCGGCAGGAATGCGAACAGTTTGCGTCCGACGAGATCGGCGAGCGAGATCCCCACTTCTCTCCAGTCGAATCGTTCGGCGCCCGGCTGACGTTGTTTGAACGTGAGCACGGCGGCTTCGATCATCGACGCGGCGACGATGAACAGTGTGACGTAAAGCGCGATTTTTCCAGTGGCAAGCATGATGGGCGACGGCCTCTTTGCGCGGTTGGGCGCGATGCAGTGCGGTTGAGAAGCGACGCGTCGGGTGCAGAAGATTTCGCGGGGCGCGTCGGATGAACGGCACTGTAGTGGCGCGCCGCGCGAAACACCACGCGCGAATTATGTCGCCGCATGTCATGGCCCTTTTCCTGCGGCGCGCGCCCTGCCCGGCCGCGCCCGCCGTACCTGGCGCGCAGGCGCTGCGCGGGTCCGCCATGTAACACGGCGACATGGTTTTCAACGCGACTTGCGCGAGGCCCCGCCCTATAGTTCGTTCCGCTGACACGCCACGAACGTGCTGCAACGAAGCCCCGGCACCACCGGCGGATTCGTCCCCGCCCACCGCGCCACCCGCACCGCAAGGAACCTCGATGAACAAGCTCACTCTCGCCGTCGCCGCCACGCTGATCGGCCTCGCCAGCGCCCCCGCCTTCGCGGGCTGGTCCGGCCACGGCACCGCCTACACGCCGCACGGCACCTACAGCGGCGCGCACGCCGGCTCGTGCGGCGGCGGCAGCTGCTCGCATGCAGGCGGCGTGGTCGGTCCGTGGGGCGGGCTCGCCACCAACACGGGCACGGTCACGCGCACCGCGCCGGGCCAGTTCTCGAACAGCGGCACGGCGGTCGGCCCGAACGGCCGGTCGGTCCAGCACTCGGGCGACACGAGCTGCGCGGGCGGCACCTGCTCGCACACCGGCTCGATGACCGGCGAGGACGGCCGCAGCGCCTCGACCTCGGGCAGCGTGACGCGCACGGCGCCGGGCCAGTATTCGTCGACGGGGACCGTCACGGCCGCGAACGGCAACAGCGTGAGCCACAACGCCTCGACGAGCTGCGCGGGCAACACCTGCTCGCGTTCGGGCACGGCGACCGGCTCGAACGGCGACAGCGTCACGCACTCGGGCAGCGCCACACGCGTCGCGCCCGGCGTCGTGACCACCTCGGGCGGCAGCACGGTCGTCCACGGCGGCACGGTGAGCACGGGCGGCACGACAGTCGTGCATGGCAGCACGGTGGCGGTCGGCGCAACGGTGGCCGTGGTCCCCGCACCCGCGCCGGTTCCTGTCGTCGTGCCCGCGCCGGTCGTCGTGACGCCGCCGCCCCCGCCGCCGCCGGGCGCCACCGTCTACGTCGCGCCCGCTCCGGCACCCGCGCCGAAGACCGTCTATGTCGCGCCGCCGCCGCCGAAAACCGTCTACGTCGCGCCGCCCGCACCGAAGGTCGTGTACGTCGCGCCGCCGCCGCCCAAAGTCGTCTACGTGGCGCGTCCGTTGCCGCGCGCGGTCTATATCGCGCCGCGTCCGGTCTACGTCGCGCCCGCGCCGCGCGCCGCCATCTGGGTCCCCGCACATTGGGCCCGCGGCGTCTGGGTGCCCGCGCACTGGGCTTAAGTCCTTAATCCGCCGACGTTTTCAATCGATTTCCCCACACCGCGTTTCAACCTCGCCGGCGCGCCGCGTCGGCTACCTCACGGAGTTCAGCATGAAGAAGATGATTGCCGCCCTGGTTTTGTGTATCGTTTCAGCAGCGGTCAGCGTGCCGGCCACGGCCCTCGCGCAAGCAACGGCCACGCCGCCGGGCGCGACCAACAACGGACGGCTCGAACGCGCGATGGCGCAGTTGCCCACGCGTTTCGCCCACGCGAACACGAGCGGCGACGGCAAGCTCACGCGCGCCCAGGCGCAAAGCGGCATGCCGATGGTCGCACAGCACTTCGACGAAATCGACGCGCAGCACAACGGCTACGTCACGCTCGCGCAGATCGAGGATTTCATGCGCGAACGCGCGGCAGCGGTCCGCTGACGCGCCCCACAATCTCTACCCCCGCCGGAGGCGGCCGATGGAGCAGGCAAACCGGATCATCGTGCTCGACGACGAAGCCGAGCTGCGCAACATGCTGCAGCGCTTCCTGAGCGGACATGGCTTCGAGGTGCGCGCCGTCGCCGACGGCAAGCGCCTCGACCGCCTGCTGCAACGCGAGCCCTACGACCTGCTCGTGCTCGACCTGATGATGGAGCCGGAAGACGGCCTGAGCGTCTGCCGGCGTCTGCGCGCCGAAGGCCACACCTTGCCGATCCTGATGCTCACCGCGAAAGGCGACGCCGCCGACAAGGTCATCGGCCTCGAAACGGGCGCCGACGACTATCTCGCCAAACCCTTTCTGCCCGACGAACTCGTTGCGCGCGTGAAGGCGCTGCTGCGCCGCCAGAAGATGGCGTCGGGCGAGCCCACGGTCACCACGCAGCGGCTGCGTTTTGGCGACTTCACGTTCGACGTGGGCCAGCAGACGCTCATGCGCGACGGCGTGCCGATCGAAGTTCACTCGGCGCAGATGCTGTTGCTACACGCGCTGGGCTCGTCGCCGAACCGCGCAGTGAGCCGCGAAAACCTGCTCGCGCGCGCCCGCGGACGCGATCACAACGCGCTCGACCGCAGCGTCGACGTGCAGATCCTGCGGCTGCGCCAGATCGTCGAGGACGATCCCGCCAAGCCGCGCTTCATCAAGACCGTGTGGGGCATCGGCTATATGCTGGTGGCCGGCGTCGACACCTGACGCGCCGCGCATGCGTGCTCCCGTCCAACGTCGGCGCTGGCTGCCGCGCTCGCTGCTCTCACGCAACATCGTGCTGCTGGTGGTGCTCGTCGCACTCACGCAGGCGTGTTCGCTGAGCGCGCTGCTCCACTTCGTGCAGCGCCCGCGCATCGAGCGCGCGTCGATCATTTTCGCGGACTACGTGCGCCTGCTCGACAGCCTGCTCGCCGCCATGCCGCCCGACGAAGGCCGCGCGGCCGCCGCGCGCATGAACGCGCATCGCAGCGCGCCCGCCGCAAGCACGGCGATGCCGGCGATCAATCCGCTGCGCTTTTTCAAAACGTGGCAGCGCGACGTGTTTATCCGCGCGCTCACGCGCGATCTGCCCGCCGACATGCCCGTGCGCTGGGAAACCACGGACGAAGAACGCCTCTGGATACGCCTGCACGCGGCGGGCGAACCGGTCTGGATCGCGCTGCCGATGACCGCCGACGCGCAGGCGAGCGGCATTACCACGGCGGTCATTCTCTCGATTGGCCTCGCGCTGCTCGCGGGCTTGACGGGCTGGCTGATCCAGTTGCACCTGAACCGGCCGCTCGCCGATCTCGCCGACGCGGCGCGGCGCGTGAGCGCCGGCGACGCGCCCGCGCCGCTGCCGACCGACGGCCCCACCGAAATCGCCGAAGTCAGCCGCGCCTTCAATCAGATGACCGACGCGCTCAAGCAGGCGGAAGCCACGCGCGCGCTGATGCTCGCGGGCGTCTCGCACGACATCCGCACGCCGCTCACGAAACTGCGGCTCGCGATTGCGATGGCCTTGCCGCGCGGCACCAACGACAGCCTCGTGGCGTCGTCCGAAGGCTATCTCGACCATATCGACACGATCCTCCAGCAGTTCATGGACTACGCGGGCAGCGGCGAGCGCGAGGCGCCGCAAACGGGCGATCTCAACGCGCTCGCGGGCCAGCTCGTCGCCGATTTCACGGGGCTCGGACACGAATTCGATTTCGAGGAAGGCGCGTTGCCGCCGTTCGCGTTCCGCCCCGTCGCCGTCATGCGCGTGCTGATGAACCTGATGCAGAACGCGGTGGTGTATGGGCGCGTGGGTCTGCTCGTGCGCACCTGGCGCGATGGCAACGACGCCTGCGTGACGATCGGCGATCGCGGCAACAGCATTCGCGCGGCCGATCTCGAACGCCTCAAATTGCCGTTCAGCCGGGGCGACAACGCCCGTACGCATTCGGGCGGCACCGGCCTCGGGCTCGCCATCGTCGAACGCATCGCGCGTCTGCACGGCGGTTCGCTAACCTTTCACGATCGCGCGGGCGGCGGCCTCGAAGCCGTCGTGCGGCTGCCGCTGAACCCTCAGACGAATCCCCTCCCCGCTGTGCGCGGCTGACCCTCGCGGGTGACATAGATCGACATAATTTGCGCGTGGCGTCCGCACGCGCCTTTGCCCATACTTGCACCTGTGCGCTGAAGGACGCATCGAACCGCAAGACACGCGACACACCGCGCGCGGAACACGATGCCCTGCCAGCGCTACCGAAGCATTTCCCGAAGTATTTCCGATAGTTCGCCATCCTGATCAATTCGCGAGTATCGGACCTCTCACGCAATGAAGCACTCAGGCAACGGACATCGATATGAGCACCCTCTTTATCTCCCTCGTCAACAAGACCAAGCGCCTCGCGGGCGCCGTGCTGCTCGCCGGCTCGCTGTTCGCCTCGGGCTGCGCCTCGGCGGCTACGGCATTGCAGGCAGCGGGGCCGCTGCCGCAAGTCCACGCGGATGTGATCTACGTCTCGGCGTTCGAGATTTCGCCCGATCTCGTGAAGCTCGACGGCGGCATGGCGCAGAAGCTCAAGTCGATGGCGAGCGGCGAATCGTCGGCGCAAGCGCAGCAACAGACGGCGCTCGAAGCACGCGAAGCACTCGCTGACGAAATCGTCGCCGAACTGCGTAAAGAAGGCTTGAACGCCGTGCGCGTCGATGGCCCGGTGCCCGCCGGACGCAACGCGATCGTCGTGGAAGGCCGCATCGACACCATCGACGCGGGCAGCCGTCGCCGCCGCGTGTTGATCGGCCTGGGCGCGGGCAAGAGCGAAGTGGGCGCCACGATCGCGCTCTCGTTCGTGCCGGCCAACGGCGCGCCGCAAGCGCTCGCGACGTTCGAAGCGAAGGCGGACAGCGGCCATATGCCCGGCGTCGCCGAAACGGCGGGCGTGGGCGCGGCGGCAGGCCATGTGGCGGTCTCGGCGGCAGCAGCCGGCGGCTTGCACGGCGCGTCGGAAACCAGGCACGACACCGTGACGTCGGACGCCGACAAGCTTGCACGTTCGATCGCGAAGCAACTGGGTCAGGCCGCGCAGGAGAATGGGTGGATGCCGGTTAGCAAGGCAAGCTGAACACGTCGGTGGAAAAAAACGGCGGCGCTTTGATGCGCCGCCGTTTTGGCTTATTCAGCCTGCTCGCGATAATGCGCGAATTTCGACGTCTGCCCAATACCGGGATTGAAGCAGTTGCACGGATCGAGTGCTTCGTAAAACGCCTTGAGCGCGGGCTTCGCGTGATAAAGATGCCCGACGTTGTGCTCCGCCGGATATTCAGCGCCGCGTTTGTCGAGCAGTTTCCACATCTCATGTTCGAGCGCGAGGCAATCGTTGCCCTTGCGCACGATATAGTCCTGATGGAACACGTGGCAGAGAAAATGCCCGTAATACAGCTTGATGGCGATGGGCTTCTCGACGTTCGGGGGCAATGTCTCGAACCAGTCGCGATCGTTACGGCGCAAGGCGATATCGAGCGCGACGATATCCTCGACCTCATCGCCATGCACCGCGCGATAACGCACGGCCGCGCCCGCCGCCGCAAAACGATGCAGAAACGCCTTGCTGCCTTCTTCATCGGTGCATTCGAAGAAATCGCCGCTCATGTCCGCGAAATAGCGCTGCAAATACGCGCGCGTTTCATCGACGGTATCGGCCGATACCTTCAGCATCAAATGATGCTCGTAACGCTGGCGATAGTCCTTGAGGCGCGCGGGCAGATGGCTCGGAAACAGGTGGCTCAGCGCCTGCATCACGCGGTCGGTGAAATGCGCGGGCAGAAAGCCGAGCCGCTCGAAGAACGCATCGCAACGGCTCTTGAACGCGAACAGCCCCGGCAAGCGCTGCGTGCCGAGATGCTGGATCATGAGGAACATATCTTTGCCGTAACGCTCGGCGATATCGAAAGCGTCTCGATGCAGATACTCGCCCGCAATCGGCAGATTCGACAATTCCGTGAGCAGATAACGGCGCACATCGGTCAGTTCGGACGTTGCATTGGTGCCGATATAAAACACCTTCGCGCCCGTCTCGATAGGGAAAGTGTCGAGGCGCACCGCGAACACCATGACCTTGCCCGCCGATCCCGACGCTTCATGCAAGCGCAGCGGATCGGCGTTATAGCGCGCGGGCGTATCGGCGTTCACGTCGCGCACGTGTTCGGCGTAATGGCGGTCCGAGGCCGCGCCTGCGTCGTGGCGAATATCGGCTTCGGGCAGGTCGCCGCGATCGAGACGCGCGAGGATCTGCTCCGGCGTGTCGCCCAGCGCGATACCCAGATGGTTCACGAGGCTCAGCCTGCCTTGCGCGTCCACCTGCGCATACACGCTCATTTCCGTGTACGCGGGACCGCGCCGCACCAGCGAGCCGCCCGAGTTGTTGCAAACGCCGCCCATCACCGAAGCGCCGATGCACGACGACCCGATCACCGAATGCGGCTCGCGGCCAAGCGGCTTGAGCGTCTGTTCGAGTTGATCGAGCGTCGAGCCAGGCAGGCAAACGACCTGCTTGCCGCCGTCGATCACATAAACCTTGCGCATACGCGTCATGCTGACGATCACGACATCGCGATCGTAGTCGTCGCCGTCGGGCGTCGAGCCGCCCGTCAAGCCGGTATTCGATGCCTGCGAAATCACGATCGCATTCGCGGCCACGCAGGCTTGCAGCACCTGCCATTGCTCGACGAGCGAACCGGGCCGCACCACCGCCGCCACCTTGCCCTGGCCGAAGCGGAATCCCGTGCGATAGCGGCGCGTGGCTTCGTCGCCGGTCAGCACAGCGTCGCGGCCAACGAGCGATTGCAGTGCGGCGATCAGCGCGGGACGGCCTGCTGCGCGCGGCGCGCGGGACGAGACCGGGGACGGAGAAACGGTGGACATGCGAAAAACTCCTGGATCGAAGGGCGAAAACATACTCGACATGGGGCTTTCGCAACGCTTGCAAGAATAAGGGCGCGCGCCACCGCCGTCCAATATCGGAAGCCCGCTCGATCAAGACGAAAAAGATATAGATCGGCTTGCGCCGCCTCAGGCCTGGCGCGACGCCTCGCGCACGATGCGCACGAAGTTCTGCACGGTGGGCGCCTTCTCGCGCGGCCGATAGACGAGCGCGATGGTCGTATGCAGCGAGCCGCCCTTGAGCGCGTGATAGGTCACGCCCTTCGCCTGGATCTGCCGCATCGAAGACGGAATCAGCGTGACACCGAAGCCCGCCGCCGCCATGTTCACGGTCGACGAAATCTGCGGGGACTCCATGCTGATGACCGGATTGAAGCCCGCCGCGTGACATGCGCTGATGATCGAATCGTAGAGATCGGGGCCGATGGGACGTGGAAACAGAATGAGCGGATCGCCCGCAAGATCGGCCAGATCGATGCTGCGGCGGCGCGCGTAACGGTGGCGCGGCGGCAGCACGGCGAGCACGTCTTCTTCGACCAGCGTCTGCGTGGCGAGGCCGCGGCAGTCGAGCGGCAGGCGCACAAAAGCCGCGTCCACTTTCGCGTCGTTCACGCGTTCGAGCAGCACGGAACTATTGCTTTCTTCGCAGCCGATCGTCACGCCGGGCCACGCGCTGCGAAAGCGCTGCAACACCGTCGCCACCAGCGGATGAAACACCGTCGAACCCGCGAATCCCAGGATCAGCCGCCCGCTTTCGCCGCGCCCGGCGTTCTGCGCCTCGGCGAGCGCGAGGTCCGCGTCTTCGACGATCCGTTGCGCGCGCACGCGAAACAGCCGCCCTGCTTCGGTCAATTCCACGCGCCGCGAATGGCGAATAAACAGCCGCGTGCCGAGCTCCTTTTCCAGCTTGAGGATTTGCTGGCTCAACGGCGGCTGGGCGATGCCGAGCGCGTTCGCGGCCTCGCTGAAGTGCAGATGCTCGGCGACCGCGAGAAAATAGCGTAGCTGACGCAGTTCCATATCTTTTTCGTCTAGATCCGATCCGCGCAGTGTGGATCAGATCGGCGCGCGCGTCCATTACGCCAAATGGCGGATGCCTCAGCCGGTGCCCATGCGCGTCTGGTCGACGAACTGCTCGGTGGCGTCGTCGATCTTGCGGCCCCTGCGTCCGGTCGGGCCGTGAATGTAGACGGTTTTCATATCGACGCGCGCCGTGCCGTTCATGCCGGGCGGCGGCGTCATTTCGTATTTCACCTCGCGTTCGTGATCGGCGAGTTGCAGGCGCGGATCGAACACGGAATTGAACTTCCAGAGCATGCGCACGAAATTGGTCTGACCGCGCACGAGCAGATGCGCGGCCTGCCCCGCCGCGCCGCGCAACGCGGTCCAGCCCAGATGCTTGCGATTGAGCACCTGCTGCGTGCGCACCAGTTCCGCGTAGAACTCGGGCAGCGGTAGACGCGTCGGCACCACGGCGTGCTGAATATCGTAGAGACGATAGTCGAGACTCGTGAGCTGCCGCGATTCCTGCTGCCAGTTTTCGGTGCCCGGATACGGCGTATTCACGCTGATATTCACGATTTCGGGAATGTCGAGGCACCACTGGCGAATGGTCTCGAAGCGGTCGTGATCCCAGTCGGGATCGGCGATCAGATTGACGGCCACGGTGATACCGAGCGAACGCGCGAACTCCAGCGCTTCGAAGTTACGGTCGAGGCTGATGCGTTTGCGAAACGCCTTGAGCCCTTCCTCGTCGATCGCTTCGAGGCCGAGAAACATGTACTTGAGACCGAGCGCTTCCCACGCGCGAAACACGTCCTTGTTGCGCAGCAGCACGTCGCCGCGCGTCTCCAGGTAATAGCGCTTCTTGATGCCGCGCTGGCGAATCGCATCGGCGATCGCCATGCCGTGTTCGGCGTGCACGAAGGCCACGTCGTCGACGATAAAGACGCCCGGCTCGCGCAGCGCCGCGAGTTCTTCCACCACGACTTCGGGGCTGCGCGTGCGATAGCTGCGTCCGTAGAAGGTCCATGCGCTGCAGAACGTGCAGTCCCACGGACAGCCGCGCGCGAACTCGATCGACGCGCACGGATCGAGCGTGCCGATGAAGTATTTACGCCGATGCCGCAGCAGATCGCGCGCGGGCCGCACCGGATCGAGATGCTCGACGAAACGCGGCGGCGGACCGGAACCATCGCGCGTGACGACGCCCGCCACGCCCAGCAGATCACCGCCTTGCGCGACCACGGCAAGCAGATCGTTGATCGACGCTTCGCCCTCGCCGCGCAGGATGCAGTCGATCGCGCCGTCCGCGTGGCGCAGCAGATCGTGCGCCGTGAACGAGACGCTATGGCCGCCGACGAACACGAAGCACGACGGCAACGCGGCCTTCACGGCCTTCGCGAGATCGACGATTTCGGGGATATTCGCCAGATAATTGCCCGAGAAGCACAGCGCCTCGGGCCGCCAGTTGCGCACGCGGCGCATGAGGTCGCGGTGGGTTTCCACCTGGAGATCGAGCAGTTGCACCTCGTGGCCCGCATCGCGCGCGGTGCCGGCGACCGATTCGAGACCCAGCGGTTCGAGGCGCAAAAACACGCGCGTATACATCAGCCCGCTCGGGTGGACGGCAAGCAATCTCATGACGCCTCCTTGCACGGCGCGCATCGTGCGCGCGCCTGTTGCTCGATGCTTCGATGCGGTTCGCCTGGCACTGCCACGTGCGAGTCTACGCGCCTTCGCGCGAGCACGCTTTCAGGGGTGCCGCCTCCTCATCGTTGCTGCATCGGCAGGCCGCCGCGCAATCAGAAGCTGCCGAACAGCGAGCCCAACACGATCACCACGGCCAGCGCGATCAACGCACCGACGATGCTCACCACCACGAGGTCGCGATAGCTCTCGCGATGCGTCGAGCCGCAGACAGCCAGCAGCGTGACCACCGCGCCGTTATGCGGCAGGCTGTCGAGCGTGCCCGACGACATCACGGCCACGCGATGCATCAGCGCGGGATCGATGTGATGCTGCGCGGCGAGCTGCATATAGGTGTCGCCGAGCGCGTCGAGCGCGATCGTCAGGCCGCCCGAGGCCGAACCGGTCAGCCCCGCGAGCAGATTGGTCGCCACCGCGAGCGAGACGAGCGGCCCGCCGCCGATGCCGAGCACCCAGTCGCGCACGACCTCGAACGCGGGCAGCGCGGCGATCACCGCGCCGTAACCGACGAGGCTCCCCACGCTCAGCACCGGCAGCACCGATGCGTTCGCGCCCGCATCGACGCTCTCGCGCAACGCGGGCAGCCGCTGCCAGTTGAGCGCCACCAGCACGACGATGCCGAGCGCGAGCGCCACGCACACGCCCCACACGCCCGCGACCGCGACCAGCGACGTAGAACCCCAGCGCGGCTCGGCGAGATAGCTCGCATCGATGCGCGGAAACACCAGCATGTTCATCACGAAGTTCGTCGCGACCACCACCACGAGCGGCGCGAGCGCGACCCACGCGGGCGTCGCTCGCACCTCGCTCGACGCCTCCGCGCTCGGGCCGATTTCGGCGGGATCGAAGGTCTGCGCCACGCTCGCGCGCTCGCGCACGAGCGGGGTCTTGCCGCGCGAGGCGTCGTCGGCGCCGCCGTCGTGCGGCTCGACGAAGCCCTCGCCGTTACGCTTCGCCGCGGCGGCCGCGCGCCCGAGCCACCAGAGGCCGAAGCCCGCCATCACGCAGGTCGCGACGATGCCGAGCCCCGGCGCCGCGAACGGCGTCGTGCCGAAGAACGGCATCGGAATCGCGTTTTGCAGCGCGGGCGTGCCGGGCAGCGCCGACATCGTGAACGTCGCCGTGCCGAGCATGATCGTCGCGGGCATCAGGCGGCGCGGGATATCGGCGGAACGGAACAGCGCCTGCGCCATCGGCGCGAGCACGAAGAACGCCACGAACAGGCTCACGCCGCCGTAAGTCACGAGCGCGCCGCCGAGCACCACGGCCACCAGCGCATGACGCGTGCCGAGCTTGTCGATCATGAATTGCGCCACGGCGTCGACCGAGCCGCTGTCCTCCATCAGCTTGCCGAACAGCGAGCCGAGCAGAAACAGCGGAAAAAACTGCGCGAGAAAGCGACCCGTGCTCAGCATGAAAGTCTGCGTCCAGTGCGCGAGCACCGGCTGGCCCGAGATCAACGCGGCGAGCATCGCGCAGAGCGGCGCGAGCAGCAGCACGCTCCAGCCGCGATACGCGAGCCAGATGAGCAGCGCGAGGCTCGCGAGCATGCCGACGAGGCCGAGCGCCAGCGCGCCCGCGCTCATGGCTGCTCTCCGTCGAAGAGTTCGTCGAGCGTGAAGGTCGAGGTCACGCCCAGTTGCGCGCCGTCGCTGGCGAGGAACGCGTCGGCGTTGCGCCGCCCTTCGTCGCGCAGCATCGTCATGAAGGACCATTCCGCATTGAGTTTCGACGACGACCCAAGCGCTACGAGCATGTCGCTGTGCACGCGATGCAGCCGCATGGTGGCCCAGCGGCGGCCTTCCTCGCTGCCCGCGTCGGCGACCTTGTGCAGCAGCGCCATCATGCGCAGCTCCTTGATGAGCGGCGCGTTGAACGCGATCTCGTTGACCCGGTTGATGATCTCGCGCGCCGAGCGCGGCGTGCCCGCGCGCTCCACGGGATTGACCTGCACGAGGATGGTGTCGACCGAATCGGTTTCGCGGATCAGCGGCGTGATCGACGGATTGCCTGCGTAACCGCCGTCCCAGTACGCCTCGCCATCGATTTCGACGGCCTGGAACAGCGTCGGCAGGCAGGCCGAGGCGAGCAGCGCGTCGGGCGTGAGATCGGCGTTGCGGAACACGCGTGCCTGGCCGTTGCTCACGCGCGTGGCGGTCGTGAAAAGCTTGATGCGCGAGTTGCGCAGCGCGTCGAAATCGATGGTCTCGGCGAGAATATTGCGCAGCGGATTGAAGCTCGCGGGATTGAGGTCGTAGGGCGACGCCACGCGCGCCATCATGTCAAGCGCGACGAACACGGGCGAATGATCGAGCGTCCAGCGGCCCAGCAGCATGTCGACGAAGCCGCGCCGGAACGGGCTGAAGCGCGCGGCGTCGGCGACCCGGCGCCAGAACGATTCGAGCGCCTTGCGCGCGCCGGGCGCACCGTCGTGCGCGAAGCCGCTCGCGAGCACGGCGGCGTTCATCGCCCCTGCCGAGGTGCCGGAAATGCCTTCGATCCGCAGCCACGGTTCTTCGAGCAGGCGGTCGAGCACGCCCCAGGTGTAGGCGCCGTGCGAGCCGCCGCCTTGCAGGGCGAGGTCGACGAGCAGCGGTTCGGTGCGGGATGGCGTGTCACGTTCGGCGGGCATCGGGGCTCCCTTGATCTGCGACCCTTGGCGAGGTTACAGGAAAAGCGCGAAACGCCTCGCGCGGATGCCGCACTGCGCAAATTCATAGGCATTTCGTCTGGATCCGATCGCTTTGGTAGACTGGATTTTTCGTGCTTTCCCGGCGCGGCCGTGCCGGCCGCCGCTTCGTTTGCCGTCATCGTGACTTCGTCCGCCTCGCATCGCCCGCTTCCGCACCCGCTTCCGCGCCTGCTTGCCGATATCCGCGCCTGCGGGGTCTGCGGCGACGCGCTGCCGCTCGGCCCGCGCCCGGTGTTGCAGGCCAGCGCGACCTCGCGCCTCCTGATCGTCGGCCAGGCGCCGGGCGCGAAAGTCCACGCTTCGGGCATTCCGTGGGACGACGCGAGCGGCGAGCGCCTGCGCGCGTGGCTCGGCATCGGCAAGGACGTGTTTTACGACGACGCGCGCGTCGCCATCGTGCCGATGGGATTCTGCTATCCGGGCCGCGGCGCGAGCGGCGATAACCCGCCGCGCCCCGAGTGCGCCGCGCTCTGGCACGACCGCCTGCTCGCGCTGCTGCCGCAGGTGCGCCTCACGTTGCTGGTCGGACAGTACGCGCAGCGTTACATGCTGGGTACACGGCGCAAGGCGTCGCTGACCGAAACGGTGGAGGCCTGGCGCGAGTACGGGCCGGATTGCGTGCCGCTGCCGCATCCGTCGCCGCGCAATCAGGCGTGGTTCAAGCATCATCCGTGGTTCGAGCGCGACGTGCTGCCCGAGTTGCGCGAGCGCGTCGCCGCGTTGTTCGAGGCGGCGGCGGAGGCATCGCCCGAACCGCCCACGCGCCGACGCGCGCGCGGCGTCATGCTCCACCAGGCGCCTCACAAGGAGACCCGAAACATGACCGAAGCGCCAATCGCCATCCAGCGCGTCTACGCGCCGCTGCCCGACGACGGCCGCGCCTGCTTCCTCGTCGACCGGCTGTGGCCGCGCGGCATCCGCAAGGAAGCACTCGCCGGCGTGACCTGGGCAAAAGACGTCGCGCCGAGCACGGCGCTGCGTCAGTGGTTCCACGCCAGCGGCAACGATGCGGCGCACTGGGCCGAATTCCGCCGCCGCTATCACGCCGAACTCGACGCCAACCGCGCGGCCTGGCAGCCGCTCGCCGACGCCAGCGCGCAGCAGCCCATCGTGCTGCTCTACGGTTCGCACGACGAGGAACACAATCACGCCGCCGTGCTGCGCGATTTTCTGACGAAACATCGCCGCCACACATGACAACGCCCGGCGCGCGGGCCGGGCGTTGCGTTGGACTGTACGAAGTGTCCGCGAAGTGTCCAGACTGTCCGCGAGACAGCGCGGCCGGACACTTCAAACCACCTCAATACACTTCAGAACAGATCAGAACAGATACATCCCCGCGACGAACACGACGCCCGAGAACAGCAGCGTGGTCACGCAGTAACCCATGATGTCGCGCACGCCGAGCCCGGCGATCGCCAGCGCGGGCAGCGCCCAGAACGGCTGTGCCATGTTGGTCCACGCCTCGCCGTAAGCAATTGCCATCGCCGACTTGCCGAGGTCCGCGCCCAGCGCCTGGGCCGCCGGCATCACGAACGGGCCCTGCACGACCCAGTGGCCGCCGCCCGACGGCACCGCGAAGTTGATCACCGCCGAACTCAGGAACGCGAGCAGCGGGAACGTGTGCACGTTGGCGATATCGACGAACCATTTCGTGATCACGCCCGCAAGGCCCGAATGGTCCATCAGCGCCTGAATGCCCGCATAGAACGGGAACTGGATCATGATGCCCGACGCGCCCTTCGCCGCGCCCGCCACCGCGCGCGCATAGGCCATCGGCGTTTTGTGCAGCACGAGGCCGGCAGCGAGGAACACCAGATTCACGGTGTCGATATCGAGCGCGAACCCCTTCTCATGGAAGCGGACGCCCAGGAACACCACGCACAGCGCCGCGACCAGCAGCGAGAGCGAGCGGCTTTCCTCGATGCGCTCGGCGAAGGTCGCGTCGGGCCCGAGCTTGCGCTCGACCGTGGGCGGATCTTCGAGGAGCGCGGGATCGACCGAGACGACGTCCTCGGGCTTCGGCATCATCAGGCGCACGAGAATCGGCAGCAGCACGATCAGCGCAATCGTGATGAACGCGTTGTAACCCGTGAAAATGGTCTGCGAAACCGGGATCAGGCCGATGGTCTTTTCCATCGGATTGCCCTTCGTGGCCGCCACCAGCGGCACCGAGCCCGAGAGGCCGCCGTGCCACGTCAGAAAGCCCATGTACGCGGCCGCGACCAGCAGCCGGTAGTCGGTGCCGCGCACGCGGCGCGCGACTTCGCGCGAGAACATCGCGCCGAGCACGAGGCCGAAGCCCCAGTTGATCGCGCACGCAACCGCGCCCACGAAGGCCACCAGCATCACGCCCTGGCCCGGCGTGCGCGCGCAGCCGGCGAGCGCGACCAGCAGGCGCTTGACCGGCGCCGAGCTGGCGAGCGCGTGGCCGGTCACGAGTATCAGCACCATCTGCATCGAGAAGGCGAGCAGATTCCAGAAGCCCGAGCCCCACATCAGCACGAGCTGTGCGGGCGGTTGCGGCGTCAGCGAGAACGCCAGCACGAAGGTCACGACCGTCAACAGGATCGCGAAGATAAGCGGGTCCGGCAAAAATCGATGGACTACGCCGGTAAAGAAATTGGCAATGCGTTGAATCACCTGGTCTGCTCCTCGTCTTTCTGATTTGAATCCGGCTGCCGCTTCTGCTGCGACTTGGTGCGCCTGCTTCCTGCGGCGTGCCGAGCCGCGATTCTTGCACAAGCCACGCCAACGCGTGCGGCTCGCCCGCGCGCTGCCGTGCCCCGAAAATCGGTGCGCGTGCATACAAGTCGCCGAAATACCTCGTAATACGCGCAACCGCGCCCTAAATGGCTTATCTGCTAACGTTCGTGTTATATCGCAATAAAGTTATCGGGCAGTTCCAACCACCAAGGAGCAGCGATGCGCAAGCAGCTCGTCGGTGCGATGTTCGCCGGATTCGCCGCGGTCGTTGCGGCGCCCGCGCCGGCATTCGCACAGTCCCAGGCGTTCACGAGCACGACCGTCAATCTCTACGCCGGCCCCGCCGGCGATTACCCCCTCGTGGCGCAGGTGCCGGGCGGCGTTTCGGTCGCGGTGATGGGCTGCGTCTCCGGCTTCAGCTGGTGCGATGTGAGCCTGCCCGGCCTGCGCGGCTGGGTCTACGGCGGCTATCTCTCCTACCCATGGCAAGGCGCGCGCGTGCCGGTGATGAATTACGGCGCGACCATCGGCCTGCCGATCGTCACGTTCACACTCGGCGCGTATTGGGGCAGCCATTACCGCGACCGTCCGTGGTACGGCAATCAGGCGCGCTGGAACCGGCATCCGGGCGTGCGCCCGGGACCGCCGCCCGCGATCCGTCCGCCCTCGCAGGGCGGGCGTCCGCCTGGCGGCCAGGGTAATCGTCCCGGTCAAGGGCACGGACAGGGTCATCGGCCGCCCAATAACAGCGGCGCACGCCCGCCGGGCAACAACGCGCGGCCTCCCGGCAATAACGCTCGGCCGCCGGGCAACGCGGGTGGCCGTCCGCAAGGACAAGGCGGGGGTGGCGGGAGACCGCCTGGTGGAGGTGGAGGTGGCGGCGGCGGTGGCGGCGGCAATCGCCCGCCTGGAGGTGGTGGAGGTGGAGGTGGAGGTGGAGGCGGAGGTGGTGGTGGCGGCGGCGGACGTCCAGGCGGTTGATCGCGGCCGGGTGCGCGGCCAATGATTGCGCCCGCACCCAACCGACGAACCAGGCGCCAACCCAACCGCTTCAGAAGCGATACCCGATGCCACCCAGGATCACATCGGTATCGCGGCTATAACGCGTGACCACGCGATTCCACGTCACGCGCGCGTCCCAGTGATCGGAAAACCGATACGACGCCGATACCGAAACGAGTCCCGAAAGAATGCCGTCGCCGGTATCGCGCTGATCCTCGGCGTCGCCGTGATGAATCGCGGCATACAGGCCCGCGCCGAAGCCAAGCGTAAGGCAATCATCAAGAAAGGCGCGTGTAAGCCAGAGTTGCACGGTCGCGCCGTCGCGCCGCGCGGTCAGCCCGCTGCCCTCGTGCAGATAACCAATCGAGCCGTCGAGCCAGTGCGTGATGCCGCGCCGGTATTCGATCGATTCGGCGGCGGACGTCTCCGATTCCAGACTGTTGAGGATGGTCTCGCCCGCCATCAGCGTGATTTCGTTGTTCGTCACGTTGTGCGTGCGCGGCAGCGCAAAGTCGCGCGGCCCCGGCGTATCCGGCGCATCGAGTTGATAACCGATGCCGAGCATCAGCGCCGTGGTGGACGGCCCGCGCGTGACGCTCACGCGATTCAGTTGCAGATTCGCGGTCCAGCGATTGCTCGCATACCACGTGGCCCGCGCGCTATAGACCGCGCCCCAGCCGTGCGTGTTCGAATAGCCGAGCCCCTGTTTGGCGGCTTCGGTATCGAAATAGCGATACGGTCCCGCGCCCAGCGCGAACACGAAGCGCCGATTGTCGAGCGGCAGGCGCGCCCATGCCTGAATGCTCTGTCCATCGCGGTGATGGCCCGGAATATGGCCTTCATTGAGCCATGAAACGCTGCCGGCGAAATAGGTGCCGAAGCCTTCCATGTAATTCATTTCCCATGAATACGAATGATCGGAACCGCTCACGAGCGGACCGGCGAACAGCGTGAATTCCTGGGCGAAAGCACACCTGGACGACAACGACAACACCGCGGCAGCAACCGCGAAACCCCAGGCTTGCTTCATGACGTACACGACCCCGTAGCAGTGACAGCCGACGCGCAGCAGGCGTCGCCTTTTCACGGGAAATATCCGGTCATTCCATATCCGCTCATTACTACGGATAACGAACTATTACGGAAGAAAAAAATGCCGCACCTGAGTGCGGCATGCTCGGTTGCGCCGGGCTTAGCGCGCGTCGTGGCAGACGCGAACCGGATGATGATGATGGTTCATCTCGGTGTGGCAGACCTGGTGATGATGCGGAGCGGCGACCGCGGCGATCGGCGCGGCCATGGCGGCGCACAGCATCAGGGCGGACAGACGGGCGAACGGCTTGGCGATGACTTTCATGGGTGTACTCTCGGTGGACGGCAGCCTGGACTGCAACAAAAGGCAGCACTCTATCTCAAAGCGCCTCACATTTCGTTACACGCTTGTAACGATCGTAGCGCCGGATAATCGCCTCTTGACAAAATCCGTGCTGCATCGATTTCGCCCACGCTGCGCGGATTTCACGCCGTGCCGCCCTCTTCGTTCCAGAGGTCATCGTGCCCAACATCGTGTCCGTCGTGTGTCAGCCGCCGCAATAGCTCCTGACCTCGGCGCGTAAGACGCGGCGCGTAGCCGCGTTCGTCTTCGTCCATTTCGACGAGCTGGTAGCGCGCGAGCGCCAGAAAATCGGAATCGAGCGTCTGCAGCGGCGTATTCGCGTCGCGGATCAGCAGCAGCGCGGCCAGTTCGTGGTGACTGAGCATCGGATCTCTCCTGTCCAGAACTCACAGTGCTGACCAGCATAGCGGGCTAAACGTACAGTTTCGCTACAACCGTGTTTCGTCGCGTTACGGCATCGCGATCTTTGCGCCAGTAGTAAAAATGCGGCGCGCCGTCCGCAACAATCGCGAACGGCGCGCCGCATCGGCCATGCCCGTCGAGCAGGCCTTAATGCACCCTCAGTGGACCTTTAATGGATCTCGAGACGCTTGCTCGCGGCCGCTGCCTTCTTCGGCAACACGAGCGTCAACACGCCGTCGTTGTAGCTCGCACTCGCCTGCGCCTCGTCGACGTCGGCGGCCAGCGTGAACGAGCGGCTCACGCTGCCCGTATAACGCTCGCGGCGTAGCACGCGCTCGCCCTCCTTCAATTCGGCGCCGCGCTCGACCCTGGCCGCGATCGAGACCAGATTGCCGTCGATTTTCACGTCGATGTCCTGCTTGGCGACGCCGGGCATTTCCGCCTTGACCGTATAACCGGCATCGTTTTCCGTCACGTCGATGCGGATACTCGCCGCCTGCCCTTCGAGGCCGCCCGCGCTGCGCATCGGCCGGAACAACCCTTGAAACAGATCGGGTACACCGTCGAGCGTGAACGGATCGTGGCGAGAAATGGTGCTCATGACAGACTCCTGGAAAACTTCGAAAGAATGATGCGTTTGTCCGCGACTGCAAAGCGCGATGCTACGTGATGTTTCGTGATAGTTCACGCGCAACAATCCACCGGACTCCTTATCAATTCACGGAGATGACCAGGCTCAGCCTGATCTTTGACTCCCCGCGATCGCGCCTACCGCTCGAAGATATAGACGCCCGGCGCGTTTGCAAGACCCGCTTCAAGCTCACGCGCAAAAATTTTTTCGCTCGACTGCGCGTGCAGCCACTCAGCGAAGCGCGGCCACCACGAACCGTCGAGGGGCGGCGTCTCGTCGAAGAAGGTTTGCGGCGTGCGCCACGGCGCGTCCGCGTCGCGAACCGCACAGCGATAGTGACGACGCGGATGCCCCGGCTCCGACACGATGCCCGCGTTGTGCCCGCCCGACGTCAGCAGAAACGTCACCGGGTTGTGTGTCGATTGCAGCAGCCGATAGACCGACCGCCACGGCGATACGTGATCGCGCTCGGTGCCGACCATGAACATCGGCTGCGCGATATCGCCGAGCGAAACCGCGCGGCCATTCACCTCATAACGTCCTGCCGCGAGATCGTTGTGCAGATAAAGGCGTCGCAGATACTCGCTGTGCATGCGGTACGGCATGCGCGTGATATCGGCGTTCCAGGACATCAGATCGTTGGGCTTCGCGCGCTCGCCGAGCAGATAGTCGTTCACCGCGCGCGCCCAGACGAGATCGCGCATATTGAGCAACTGGAACGTTGCGGCCATCTGTTCGCCTTCGAGACAGCCTTGACGCGCCATCAGCGCATCGAGCGCCGCAAGCTCGCTCTCGCCGATAAAGAAACGCAGTTCGCCCGGCTCGCTGAAATCGGTTTGCGCGGCGAGCAGCGAGACCGAGCGCAGCGCCTCGGCGCCGATCGGCGCGGCGTCCTGGACAGTCTGCGACGACGACGGTGACTGAGTCGGCGACCCGAGCGCCGCCGCCGCGATCGCCAGCAGCGTGCCGCCGAGGCAATAGCCGACCGCGTGCACGGGCGCGTCGCCGCAACGCGCGCGGGCGGCCGCGAGCGCCTCGAACACGGCGCTCAGATAATCGTCGAGACGCCAGTCGCGCTCGGCCGGCGACGGGTTGTGCCACGACAGCATGAACACCGTGAAGCCCTGATCGACGAGAAAACGCACCAGCGAATTGTGCGGCTGAAGATCGAGCACGTAGTACTTCATGATCCACGACGGCACGACGAACACCGGTTCGCGCGCGACGCGCGGCGTGGTCGGCGCGTATTGCAGCAGTTCGCAGAGCGCATTGCGCCAGACGACCTTACCGGGCGTCACCGCCACATCCTTGCCCGGCTCGAACGCGAGCGGCTCGGGCGCGCCGCCCGCCGCGTGCCGGGCCTGCGTGACGCAATCATCGAGCCAATGCTGATAGCCCGCGACGAAGTTCGCGCCGCCGCTGGCGCGCGCGGCGTCGAGCACCGTGGGATTGGTCGCGGCGAAATTGCTGGGCGACGCCGCGTCGAGCCAGAGCCGCGCCATGAAACGCACGAGATCGGCGCGATGGGGATCGACGCCCGCGTCGGCCCCGGTCGCCTCGCGCCACCACGACTGCGTGCGCCAATACGCGTCGCGCCATGCGCTGTAGGGCCACGTGGACCACGCGGGCGCGGCGAAACGTTTGTCGGCGGGCGCATCTTGCGTCGATGAAACCGCGCCGGGCCACGCCGAACGCCACGCGCCCAGCGCGTCGGTCCATGCACGCGTGCCCAGCGCGAAGCAGGTGGCGGGCGCGCTCGCGAGATGCGTGCTCCAGTCGAGCCACGCGAGCGACGCCGATACGGGCGACAGGCCGCCCGCCTGCAACGACAGCGCCGCGCGCACCGCCAGATCGAACGGACCAAACGTACCAAACGATCCAAACGGATCAACCCCACTGGACGACGAGGCACCCGAAGCCTTCGCCCGCGGCGCTCCCGCACCGGCCGTCTCGCGCCCGGCGGCCTCCTCGGCACCGCTGCGCGGCGGACGCGGCTGAGCGCCCGCGCTACGCGTTCTCGTCGGCTTCATTGCATGTGCATCCCGCCGTTGATGGCGATATCCGCGCCCGTGATGAACGCGGCGTCGTCGGAACAGAGGAACGCGACCAGCGCCGCGACTTCCTCGGGCCGCCCGAGCCGCCCGACCGGAATCTGCGGCAGGATGCGCGTCTTCATCACCTCTTCGGGCACGGCCTCGACCATATGCGTGGCGAGATAGCCCGGCGATATCGTGTTCACCGTCACGCCCTTCTTCGCCACTTCGAGCGCGAGCGACTTCGTGAAGCCGTGCAGGCCCGCCTTCGCCGCCGCGTAATTGGTCTGCCCGAACGCGCCGCGCGATCCGTTCACCGAACCCACATTGACGATGCGCCCGAAGCCGCGTTCGAGCATGCCCGGCAGATAAGGTTTGGTGACGTTGAAGAGTGCGTCGAGATCGGTGCGCAGCACGCAGTCCCAGTCGGCCTTGGTCATCTTCACGAAGGTGCGGTCGCAGGTGATGCCCGCGTTATTCACGAGCACGTCGATGCGGCCCAGATCCGCGAGCACGCGCTCCGAGGTGCGCGCGCAGTCGTCGTGGTCGGCGACGTCCATCGCATAGTGTTCGAAGACGCGGCCCGCCGCGCGCTCGGCGTCGAGCCAGGCGGCCACGTGGTCGTTGCCTTTCGAGCACGTCACGGCAACCTTGAAGCCCGCTTCGGCAAGTCGGCGGCTGATCGCCGCGCCGAGTCCGCCCATGCCGCCGGTGACGAAAGCAATGCGCTCATCGGCCATGCTGACCTCCGCCCGCGCTCGATTCGTGCTTTTTCGACGCGCGCGCGCCGCCGCCCGACGCCGCGCTGGTGGCATCCGGCGCACCCGCCGCGGCCGCCATCGTGTTCGCGACGCTCGCCGCCTGCGCCGCCGCGCCGCTCATCGCGCGCTCGAACGCCGCCATCCACTCGCGCATCGGCAGGGCCGCGCCGTTCTTCGGGGCCGCCGTGCCGCGCTGCAACACGTCGAGCGAATTCTGCCAATGCTGTGCCATGTCGCGCGCGACGTCGCTCCACGCGCCCGCGCCCTGCATCGACGCCGTCACGCCCTCCTGCCAGAGCGCCGCGCTCGCGCTCAGATAGTCGCGCCAGACCGTTTGCGACGCCGCCGAAAAATCGCTCCAGTCCTGCGCGCCGTGCAGCGATTCGAGCGTGCCTTCGAGCGCATGGCGATCGCGTTCGAGGCGGCGCTGCCACAGCTTGAGCATCTGCTCGCGCCATTGCTGTTGCTGCACGAGCCAGCTCAGCGCGGCAGACGCGCTGGCGCGGCATGCATCGAACGATGGATGGGAAGCTTGAGTCATGATCGAGTTCCTCACGAGAGTGCGGGACCCGGCTGGGCGCCGGGCAGCATGACGACGCCGCCACGCGTTGCGCTGCACAAGCGCGGGCGGCAAGCGCGATCCCGCCACGCCGTGGCGCGCGCTGCCGCCTGATGCAACGCAACATGCGATACCACGCGGCCCGATCGTTCGGACTACGGCCTATCGCAACGTCAACGGGATCGAACCCACATCATAGGCACGAAGCCGCATGCCCGCGCGCCCAAAGACGCCGCAACGCCTGATTGAAGTCATATTTCGGGATACCCCCTACATCAAAACGCATGACCAGGCATGCGCTGGCTTCGTTTTTGCGACGGATCGACGCGCGGGCCGCCACGCTCACGCCGAGACCGGCGGCGGCTCGTCATGGCGCACGAGCATCACCGGACGGTCCGCCATACGCAGAAAACTCTCCGCCACGCTGCCGAGCAACAAGCGCTTCACGCCCGACAATCCGCGCGTGCCCATGACGACGAGATCGGCTTCCTCCTCCGCCGCGATGCGGTAGATCACGGCGGCGATCTCCTCGCCGTTCGAATCGGCGGCGCGCGTGGTGCCGCTCACGCCGGCGTCGGCGAGCGCGGTTTTCGCTTCGTCGAGCGCCGCGGTCGCGACGTCGGCTTCGGCGGAGTGACGCGTCTGTTCTTCCGCGAAACCCGTGCTGATATCGACGAGACGCGCCGGATGCTGCACGACGTACAACGCGATGACCGCGCTGCCCGTCGCCTTCGCGACCTTGATCGCCTCGTCCAGCGCACGTCGGCCGTGACGGCTGCCGTCGACCGCTACCAGAATCTGCTTGTACATCGTGACCTCCCGGGCTTCGCCCATGATGCGCGGCGAACGGCGCGTCGCCGCTCGCGCTATCGAAAATCGGTTCGCTGTGTTCGTGCTGTGTTCGTTATCGTTCCTTGCCGCGCCTTCTCTATAGATGAGGACGATCGCGCGCCGCTCAACGCATCGTCAGCACGGCCGCGCCCGTCAGCCGCCCCTCGCGCAGATCGGCAAGCGCCTCGTTCGCGCGCGCAAGCGGATACGGCGTGGTCTCGATGTCGAGCGTGTGACGCGCGGCGATCGCCATGAACGCCGCGCCGTCGTCGCGCGTGAGATTCGCGACCGAGACGATGCGCCGCTCCTCCCAGAGCCACGCGTAGGGAAACGACGGAATGTCGCTCATGTGGATGCCGCCGCAGACCACCGCGCCGCCCTTCGTCACCGCGCGCAACGCGGCGGGCACGAGCGCGCCGACGGGCGCGAACAGCAAGGCGGCGTCGAGCGGCTCGGGCGGCAATTCGTCGCTGCCGCCGGCCCACGCCGCGCCGAGCCGCCGCGCGAAGTCCTGCGCGGCCTTATCGCCGGGGCGCGTGAATGCGTAAACCGTGCGGCCCTGATGCCGCGCAAGCTGAGCGACGATATGTGCCGCCGCGCCGAATCCGTAGATGCCGATGCAGTCGGCCTCGCCCGCGAGCGTCAGCGTGCGATAACCGATGAGTCCCGCGCACAGCAGCGGCGCGGCCGCGACGCTGCTGTACTGGCGCGGCAGATGGAAGCAGTAATGGGCGTCGGCGACGGTGCGTTCGGCGTAGCCGCCGTCGATCGTGTAGCCGGTGAAACCGGGCGCGTCGCAGAGATTTTCGCGGCCACGCAGACAGAAGCGGCAGTGGCCGCAGGTGTGGCCGAGCCACGGCACGCCCACGCGGTCGCCGGGTGCGAAACCCGTGACGCCTTCGCCGAGCGCCGCCACGGTGCCGACGATTTCGTGGCCCGGAATCACGGGCCGCTTCGGTTGCGTGAGGTCGCCGTCGACCACGTGAAGGTCGGTGCGGCACACGCCGCAGGCCTCCACGTCGATCAGCAATTCCCCCGCGCGCGGCACCGGATCGGGAAGCTCCACGTCGCGCAGTCGCGGACTCGTGCCGTCGAACAGCATCGCTCGCATCGTCGTCCTCCTGGCGTGGCGCCGTGCTTGCCATGCGGTCGTGCCGCGTGGCGGTTGCGCGTCCGGCAGGCCGTGTGCAGCGCAGCGCGCACGGGGACGCATCGTCATTCATGTTACGCGGTCGGCACGCGCGCCGCGATAAGGGCGTCCGCTGCGACACGCGCGCGCAGGGGAAGATATCGGCATCTATCCGCGCGCATCCATGCATATTCGTGCCTATCGGCGCAGACGAAACCCCTTCGCACACTCAGCGAAAGCGCTTCCATCGAACGTGGCAACATAGCGCGAGCCCTGACGCCATGTCGGCGCCCCGCGTTCCCGTGGCGTACGCCGCGCATCGCCTCCTCGAACGCCTCGCGGCGCTCACGTGCCCGTCCTCTCGCGCGCGAACGCCTTCGCGCGCCGATCCGTCCGTCTTATGCCGCGCCGCCGCGCGCGACAGGAGCCACCCAGGCCCACCCAGGCCAAACAGGAGCCCGCATGAGCCCCCTCACCGCTTCCGCCCGCCCGCCGCTTTCCGACGAACAATTGCAGCGCATGGACGCCTGGTGGCGCGCCGCGAACTATCTCTCGGTCGGCCAGATTTATCTGCTCGCCAATCCGCTGCTGCGCGAGCCGCTGCAACTCACGCACGTGAAGCCGCGCCTGCTCGGCCACTGGGGCACCACGCCCGGCCTCAATTTTCTCTACACGCACCTGAACCGCGTCATCAACGAGCGCGATCTCGATCTGCTGTTTCTCGCGGGGCCGGGACACGGCGGACCGGCCGTGGTCGCCAACACCTGGCTCGAAGGCACCTACAGCGAGACCTGGCCGAACGTGCCGCAGGACGAGGAAGGCATGGCGGTGCTGTTCAAGCAGTTCAGCTTTCCGGGCGGCATTCCGAGCCACGTCGCGCCACAGACGCCCGGTTCGATCCACGAAGGCGGCGAACTCGGTTATGCGCTGTCGCACGCCTATGGCGCGGTGTTCGACAGTCCCGATCTGATCGTCGCCTGCGTGATCGGCGACGGCGAAGCCGAAACCGGGCCGCTCGCCACCGCCTGGCATTCGAACAAGTTCCTCAATCCGGTGACGGACGGCGCGGTGCTGCCCATCCTGCATCTGAACGGCTTCAAGATCGCGGGACCGACCGTGCTCGCGCGCATCGGCGACGACGAACTCGCTTCGCTGATGCGCGGTTACGGTTACGAGCCCGTGTTCGTCGAAACCGACGATCCCGTCAACGGTCACCGTCTGATGGCCGCCGCCTTCGACACCGTGTTCGACGAGATCGCGCGCATCCAGCAGTCGGCGCGCGCGCAGGCCGAAGCCGATCCCAAGGCGCAGATCGAGCGGCCGCGCTGGCCGATGATTGTGTTACGGACGCCTAAGGGATGGACCGGCCCGAAGTCCGTCGACGGACTCAAGACCGAAGGCTCGTGGCGCGCGCATCAGGTGCCGCTCGCGAACATCGGCAAGCCCGGCCATCTCGCGCTGCTCGAAAGCTGGATGCGCGGCTATCGACCCGAAGAACTGTTCGACGAACACGGCCGGCTCGCGCCCGAAATCGCCGCGCTCGCGCCGCGCGGCGAACGGCGCATGAGCGCGAATCCGCGTTCGAACGGCGGCGGACGCGTGCGCGAACTGCGCGTGCCCGCGTTCGAGCGCCACGCGGTGGAGGTGCCGTCGCCGGGCCAGGTCGACGCCGAAGCCACGCGCGTGATGGGCGCGTTCCTGCGCGAAGTGATGCGCGTGAATCTGCCGACGCGCAACTTCCGCATCTTCGGCCCCGACGAAACCGCCTCGAACCGCTGGTCCGATGTCTTCGACGTGACCTCGCGCACCTGGCTCGCCGAAACCACGCCCGACGACATCCAGCTCGCGCAGGACGGCCGCGTGATGGAAATCCTCTCCGAGCACACCTGCCAGGGCTGGCTCGAAGGCTATCTGCTGACGGGGCGGCACGGCTTCATGTCGTGCTACGAGGCGTTCATCCACATCATCGATTCGATGTTCAACCAGCATGCGAAGTGGCTGAAGGTCATCCGCGAGATTCCGTGGCGGCGGCCGCTGCCCTCGCTCAATTACCTGCTCACGTCGCACGTGTGGCGCCAGGACCATAACGGCTTCAGCCATCAGGACCCCGGCTTTATCGACTACGCGGTGAACAAGAAGGCCGACACGGTGCGCGTCTATCTGCCGCCCGACGCCAACACGCTGCTCGCCGTGACCGATCACGTGCTGCGCACCTGGAACCGCATCAATATCGTCGTGGCGGGCAAGCAGCCGCAGCCGCAATGGCTCGATATGGACGCGGCGATCCGCCACTGCGCGGACGGCATCGGCATCTGGCAATGGGCGAGCAACGACGAAGGCGGCGAGCCCGACGTGGTGATGGCCTGCGCGGGCGACGTGCCGACGCTGGAGACGCTCGCGGCCGTCGATCTCCTGCGCGGCTGGCTGCCCGATCTCAAGATCCGCGTGGTGAACGTGGTGGATCTGATGACGCTCGAACCCGCCGACCGTCATCCGCATGGTCTGTCGGACGCCGATTTCAACGCGCTGTTCACCGTGAGCCGGCCCGTGATCTTCGCGCATCACAGCTACCCGTCGCTGATCCACCGGCTCACGTACCGGCGCATGAATCACGCGAACATCCACGTGCACGGCTTTATCGAGGAAGGCACGACGACCACGCCGTTCGACATGACGGTGGTGAACCGGCTCGACCGCTTCCACCTGTGCGAAGCCGTGATCGACCGCGTGGAAGGCCTCGCGCAGCGCGCCGCGCACCTGCGGCAGACGCTGCACGACAAGCTTGCGGAGCATCGCCGCTACGTCGATGAATACGGCGACGACATGCCCGAGATCAAGAACTGGCGCTGGTCGCAGTCGCGCACCTCGCGCACGCCGCAAGCGGGCGGCGCGGCGTGAGGTTCACTGCGGCTCACTGAGGGCGCGCAGAACGCTCAACGCGTCTTGACGCCGCCGAACACGCGCGCGAACGCGGTGCAGAACTGGTCGAGCTTGTCCGATTCGAGGCAGTCGATGCCCGCCGCGCCCACCCGGCCGTTGCCGCCGGGGAACGCGCGGCACAGTTCGTCGGCGCCGCGCGGACGTTCGAGCGGCGCGCGCACGCTCGCGGCATAGTTGCCGTCCGCGTTCAGGGTCAGCACCGCGTGCGCGCACGACGGCTCCTCCAGCGCGAGCACGTTCGCGAACACGCCGCGCACGCGCCGCGCCCACGGTTCGTCGGGCAGCACGCAAACGCTGCCGTACTGGAACGCGACCAGCGGCGTGATTTCCTGGGCCAGTTCGAGATCGTCGCGGCGGCAGGCCGACAGACGCTGCATCAGCGGCGCCGAAGCGATGAACTCGAACGGATCGGCGTAAGGCTTGATCGCCTCGTAAAGCGCGGCGGGCGCGATAAAGAGGTCTTCGACGCAGTCGCCGTAAGCGTTGTAGTTGAGCGACTCGCCGAGTTCGCAAAGCTGCTCCGTCTGCGTGTCAGAGAGACCGGCCTCGCGCGCGAGCGCCTGGGCGGTGGCGGGCAGGTTGTCGCCGAACGCCGCCGCGATCGCCCACGGACGATGGCGGCCGCCCAGATGACGATCGACCAGCACGCTCGTGCAGACCTGCGCGGTGGTGTCGATATGGGCGATGAGATTGACGTTGACCGGCAGGTCGCCGGCGTGATGGTGGTCGAAGTACTCGACGTGCACGCCCTTGCGCAGCAAGGCGTTGACCGCTTCGCGGTTGGTGTCGAACGAGATGTCGAGCACGGTGAGCGAGTCGCCCTCGTGCGCGTCCACGCGTTTGACGAGCGCGATGTCGCGCTTCACGCCGGTGACCAGCGTGGCCTCGCGCGGCCGGGCGAGGCGAAGCTGATGCAGCGCGCAGATGCCGTCCGCGTCGCCGTTGAATACGTCGAAATGCGCCATGTGCCGAAGATTCCGTTGCGTTGAGCCTCACAGTATCGCGCACAGGCGGCCAATCCCGCAAAGGTCGCCCGAGACTGACGCCCGCGCAGGATGATTCGCTCAATCGCGCGGATGCCGGTCCCGTGCGGTCGTCGGAAGGCGGCATGGGCGCGCACGGGGGGCACAGCCGCGTCGGCGGCGAACGGCACGCGGTATGCTCGGAAGCTCGACGCTGCGGTTCGGCTTCGCGCTTCCTCCCTCCTCCTCGACACCACCGATCTGACGCCTCCAGCCGCCGATGCCCGACACCGACACCAAGCCCCCCGCCGCGCTCCACGTCCAGAACCGCCTGCGCGCCGCGCGCCGCCACGGCCGCGCTCTCGACAAAGCGCTGCGCCGCACGCGCACCTATGCGCACCCGGCGGGCCGCATCGTGCGGATCGAAACGCATATTTCCGTGGTGTATCTGGCCGGGCGCTACGCATACAAAATCATGAAGCCGGTCAATTTCGGTTTCGTCGATTTCACGACGCTCGACGCGCGGCGGCGCTGCTGCGAGGCCGAAATCCGGATCAACCGGCCTTTCGCGGGACAGATTTATCGTGATGTCCAGGCGATCGTGCGGCGTGCGCGCGGTGTCGTGCTGAAGCGTGCGGCGCGTGGCGTCGGCGACGTGTTCAGCGTTGCGGGCGTGTTCGATTACGCCGTGCGCATGCGGCGCTTCGATCAGCGCGAACTGTTTTCCCGGCGGCTCGCGGCGGGTGTCCTCTCGTCCGCCGATATCGACGCCGCCGCCGCCAAACTCGCCGCCTGCCATCGCGAGGCGCCGCGTGTCGGCGGCGTGCGGGGCGCGCCAGGTTGCGCCACGCCTTATGGATCGGCGTCGCTGCTGGGCCGACAGATATTCGACGCGCTCGTGCCGCTCGAACGCGACGCGCGCAGCGCCGGATTCGTGCGCGACGCCGCGTTGCGCGCGTGGTGCGAAGCCGCGCTGACGCGCCTCGCCTCACGGCTCGACGCGCGCCGCATCGACGGCTTCGTGCGCGCCTGCCACGGCGATCTGCATCTCGACAACATCGTTCGGTGCGGACGGCACGCGCTGCTGTTCGACTGCATCGAGTTCAGCGAGGCGCTGCGCTGGATCGACATCGCCAGCGATCTGGCCTTTCTCGTGATGGACCTGCGCGCGCACGGCCGAGACGATCTCGCCAATCGCCTGCTCGCGCGCTATCTCGACGCGACCGGCGACTTCGGCGGGCTGGCCGCGCTGCGCCTTTATGTTGTCTATCGCGCGCTGGTGCGGGCGCTCGTCGCGCAACTGAAGACGCCGCCCGCCACCGCCGACGACGCCGCCCAAACCCCGACGCCAGGCCAGCGCTACCTCGACCTCGCGGCGCGCGAGGTCCGCGAAGCCAACAGCACGCGTCCGCCGTGGCTGCTGCTTTGCCACGGCTTTTCGGGTTCGGGGAAGTCGGTCGCGAGCCGTGCGTTCGCGGCCTTGAGCGGCGCGATCCGCATTTCAAGCGATATCGAGCGCAAACGCGCCAACGTGCTCGACGCGCCCGCGCTGGGCGCGCTGCCGCCGCAAGCTTACACGCGCGAGGCGATCGACGCGCATTACACGCGGCTCGTCGCGCTGGCGTCCGAGGTGCTGGGCGCGGGCTATACGGTGCTGATTGACGCGACCTTCCTGCAGCGGGCGAACCGCCAACGCTTCGCAGAACTCGCGCAGCGTTCAGGCGTGCCGATGCTGATACTCGACTTTCACGCCGACACGGCGCGGCTCGTGGAACGCGTGAACGCGCGCGCGGCCGGGCCGCGCGATCCTTCGGATGCGGGCGAAGCGGTGCTCGCCACGCAACTCGCGAACGCCGAGGCGCTCGACGACGAGGAAAGACGCATGACCGTGCAACTGAACACCGACGTGCCCATCGAAACGTTCAGCGACAAGGCGTGGTGGAAGCCGGTCTGGGCGCGCATGAACGCGGCGGCGGACTCATAATCCGCTTGACGCACGCAACGAAACCGCGTCGCCTTCAGGTGCGCGCGAGCGGCCAGCGCAGCGAGAGCGCTACCGGAAATCGAGGCGCCTTGCGACCGGCCGGTGCGCGCCACGGCTGCATGCGCGCGCTCATGGCCGCGCACAGCGCGAGCCCTTCTTCGCCGTAGAGACGCGACATGGCCTGCTGCACGAGCCCCGCGTCGAACCACAGCTTGAAGCGGCGATGGCAGGTGCGGAAGTCGGGGTAGCGCTCGGGCAGCTTCGCCCAGACGGAACCGGTGGTGAGCACCCAGACGATGCCTTCGAAAACGGCACGCGGGCTATGCGCGGGACGGCCGCGACGCGGACCGCTGGAGCGGATTTCATGAAAGAGCGGTTCGACGCTGCGCCATTGCGCATCGGTCAGCTCTGGAGTAGGACGAGACTGCATCTGATATTCCAAGTGAGGTTTGTCTGACACACACCGACTAAATTAGCCTCACTCCATCCCAGAAAATATCGGACTATGCCTAAAACGCTCCGAAAATCTGCCATGCCATTCACGCTGCGCTGGGCGTGCCAAACTGCCGCGCCCAGCGCCTTAAAGCGGACCCTCACGAACGAACACCAACGAACACGGACGAATCGATGACACGCTCCTCCGCCGCCGCCCGCCCCAACACGCGCAAGCCAGCGGGACGCATTCGCGTCGGCATCGGCGGCTGGATCTACGCGCCGTGGCGCGGCGCCTTCTATCCCGACGGACTCGCCCAGCGCCTCGAACTCGATTACGCGAGCCGCCGCCTCGGCTCGCTCGAAATCAACTCGACGTACTACGGCGCGCAGCGTCCGACGAGCTTCGCGCGCTGGCGAGACGAGACGCCCGACGACTTCGTGTTCGCGCTAAAAGGCCCGCGCTTCGCGATGAACCGGCGCGCGCTCGCCGAAGCCGGCGCGTCGATCGAGCGTTTTCTCACGGGCGGCGTGCTCGAACTCGGCGACAAGCTCGGGCCGATCAACTGGCAACTGATGCCCGGCAAGCGCTTCGAACCCGACGACTACGCGCGCTTTCTCGACCTGCTGCCCGACGAAGTCGGCGGTCGCGCGCTGCGGCACGCGCTCGAAGTGCGGCACGAGAGTTTTTGCACGCCGGAATTCGTCGCGCTGGCCCGCAGCCGCGGCGCGGCCATCGTGATGTCGGGCGACTCCGAGTATCCGCAGATCGCCGACGCGAGCGCGCCCTTCGTCTACGCGCGCATCATGGGCACGGACGAGCGGCATCCGCTTGGCTATTCGAGCGCCGATCTCGACCGCTGGGCCGATCGCACGATTGCCTGGTCGCACGGCGAGACGCCCGATGATCTGGACACCTATGCAAAACCGCTCAAGGCGAAAACGGGCCGCGACGTGTTTCTCTATGTGATCAGCGGCCACAAGACGCACAACCCGGCCGCCGCGATGGCGCTCATCGAGCGCTTGCGCGAGCGCGGCGCGAACGCCTGAAATCGGCGACGCTCAAGCCACTTAAGCCACTCAAGCCACTCAAGCCACTCAAGCCGCGCACGCCGAGCGCAGCAGATATCCCACCACCGCATGCGTGGCGCGCGTCTCCAGCGCGGCGGCATCGGTTTCTCCGCGCGCGCCCGCAGCGTCGACCATGCCGCGCACGATCGCGTAGACATCGTGCGCAGCGGTCTCGACATCCGGCAGACGCGGCGCATCGGCGAGACTGAACGCGTGCAAAAGCGTCGCGTGCAGGCGCTCGCTCACGCGCGCATCGCGTTCGCCGAGCGGCAAGCGCGCTTCCTCGAAGTCGAGCACGCGCGCGAGCACGGGCCGCCGCATCTGATGCTCGACCGAGGCGCTGATCACTTCGCGCAGCGCCGCTTCGCAGCTGCTCGCCGCGCCCGCGTGTTCGAGCGCCACGAGCAATGGCGCGCTCTCGCGGTCGATCAATGCGGCCGTGAGCGCGTCGCGGTTCGGAAAGTATTGATAGAGCGAGCCGACGCTCACGCCCGCGCGTTCGGCAATGGCGTTGGTCGTGTAACCGCCGGGGCCGCGCGTTTCGAGAATACGCGCGGCCGCTTCGAGAATCGCGTCGACGGTTGCGGCCGAGCGGCGCTGTTTGGGCTGCTTACGGGCGTCAAGCGGAGTTGGGCGGCGACGTGCGCCGCCGCGTGGCGTCGGAGTCATGATTCGGGGGCGAAAGTTAAAACTGAGAAAAACTGAGCGATTGCTCGCATTTTAACCGGGCCTTGCCGCGCGCCCGCCTTCCACCTGATGAACGAAAAATCATCGACGCAAAAAAGCGGCGACGGATTACTCCGTCGCCGCTTTCAAACACGCTTCAAACGCAATTCATCCGCTCAAATCTGCCGACGCATTTCCGCCGCGGGCAGCTTCATCATCTGCCGATACTTCGTGACCGTCCGGCGCGCCACGCGCACGCCCTGCTTTTCGAGTTCCTGCGTCAGCACCACATCCGAGAGCGGGTCCTTCGGATTTTCCGCGTCGATCATTTCCTTGATCAGCGCGCGCACCGCCGCCG
The DNA here is from genome assembly GCF_905220285.1 of Paraburkholderia sp. J94. Classification (NCBI taxonomy): domain Bacteria; kingdom Pseudomonadati; phylum Pseudomonadota; class Betaproteobacteria; order Burkholderiales; family Burkholderiaceae; genus Paraburkholderia; species Paraburkholderia sp. J94. The sequence goes on from NZ_CAJMZH010000002.1 coordinate 208,863, forward strand.
CCGAGCACGTGCCGCCCGTGCGCGTTTCCAGCTCGCGCGGGAAGAAACGCTTGAATTCGAAAATGCCGCGCGGCGTCGCCATGTACTTGTTGCCCGTGGCGCGCGAAACCGTGGATTCGTGCAGGCCGAGTTCGTCGGCGACGTCGCGCAGCAGCATCGGACGCAGCGCGATTTCGCCGTACTGGAAGAACGCCTTCTGACGCGCGACGATACATTCGCCCACGCGCAGAATCGTTTCGCAGCGCTTGTGCGCATTGCGGATCAGCCAGCGCGCTTCCTGCAATTGCTGCGCGAGCGGCGAGCGGCTCGTCTGGTCCGAGCGCGCGAACATTTCGGCGTAGAGCTTGTGGATGCGCGCGCGCGGCTCGATGGCCGGATTCACGCTCACGACCCACTTGCCGCGCACCTGACGCACGATCACGTCCGGGACGACATAGCCGCCGTCGGCGCGTCCGTAATGGTTGCCGGGCTTCGGATCGAGGCGGCGCACCAGCGCGGTCGCGGCCTGCAACGCCTGCGCATCGCAGCCGAGCTGACGCTGCAGTTCGCCGTTCTCGCGGCGCGCGAGGCGTTCGAGATGCTGCGTGACGATTTGATGCGCGAGATCGCGATGCGGCGTGTCCTCGGGCATGGCGTCGAGTTGCAGCGCGAGACATTCGGACAGCGAACGCGCGCCGATGCCGGGCCGGTCGAGCGTCTGCACGACGCGCAGCGCCACGCGCAGGCGGTCCTCGTCGAGCGCTTCGCCGATGTCCTCGAAGTCGGTCAGCTCGGACAGTTCCTGACGCAGATAGCCGTCGTCGTCGAGCGCTTCGATCACGATCTGCGCCGCCGCGCGGTCGAGGTCGTCGAGCGGCGACAGACGCAGCGAGTCGTGCAGTTGCTCGCGCAGCGAGAGCGGCACGCGCACCCAGTCGGAGGCGTCGGAATCGCCATCTTCCGAGCCGCGGTAATTCGACGATGTGCGCAGCGCGCCCGTCGACGGCATGTCGGCCGAATACGAGGCGCCGTCGTCGGGATAGCCGGAGTTGTCGTCGCTGAAGCTGGCCGGTTCGTCGCTGTAGCTCGACGAATCTTGCGGCATCGCGGCTTCCATGCCGCCGTCCATGCCGCCTTCGGGCAGTTCGGCCGTCGTCGTGGGTGCGTCCGCCGCCGCGCCGATGCCCGCCGCGCCGTCGGCGGCCTCGGCGGCTTCACCGGTTTCCGTCGCGGGCGGAACGTATTCGAGGAACGGATTGGTGTCGAGCGCTTCGCGCAGCTCCTGCTGGAATTCGAGGGACGAGAGCTGCAGCAGGCGCACGGCCTGCTGGAGGCGGGGCGTCAGCGCCAGATGCTGGCGCGTTTGTAACGCGATGGAAGGCATGGCGGTCCCGTTCTTGAAATGAGGTTGAGCGTTAGCCTTCCTGATGCAACACCCATGCCAGTTTTTACAACAGCTTGTTTTATAACGGGATCGCGCCTTGCGAGCGCGCAAATCAGCCGACAAATTGAAGTGCGCCACCGACGTTTTTACAATCACCCGGCAAAATTGCGTGCCCGAATGGGGCGCTATCGCGGGCCGCTTTCTCGACCTGCCCGCACCTTCACTTCACTGCAGAAAACCGCCCAATTCCCAGATAGTGCGTCCTTCGCGGCGGTTTCGCGGACGATCGACGCGGCGCGGCACGGACCTTGCGGAGACAGTCGGCGGATCCAACCAGAAACCAGAAAAGGAGAAGCCATGAACCGCATCCCTCTGCTCAAGACCGCCGCAGGCGTGGCCTGCATGACCTTCGCGCTCGTGGCGGGCGCCCAGACGAACAGCGCGTCCACCGCGCCCGCGAGTTCGGAAAGCGTGGGTCAACACATCGACGACACCACCATCACCACCAAGGTGAAGGCCGAACTGCTCGGCGCGAAGAACGTGAAGTCCGAACACATTCACGTGAAGACGCGCAAGGGCGTCGTGTCGCTGACCGGCAGCGTGCCGAGCGCCGAGGATCGCGACAACGCCAAGCAAGTCGTGGAAGGCGTGTCGGGCGTGAACTCGGTGAAGAACCATCTGAAGATCGTCGCGTCGCAGTGAGGCCGCGCGGCGTCGCGTGACGCGCTGACGCTCTGACGCCACGCCGCGACACCCGCCACTGCGTAAAAGCCGCCCGCACTGCGCGCTCATCGACATGAACGCGCGCGCGGGCGGCTTTTACGTTCTACCGCCGCAAACCTCAACCCCGCTCGGCCTGCTTCAACTGCTCGCGCCGCGCATCGCCCTGACGTGCGAGCATCCAGCCCGGATATTCCGCAGGCAGACCGCTGACGTCGTCGAGAATCGCGAGTTCTTCCGCGCTGAGCTTCACCTTCGTCGCGGCCACGTTGTCATCGAGCTGATCCGTGCGTTTCGCGCCGATGATCACCGTCGTCACCGCACGCTGATGCAGCAGCCACGCCAGCGCGATCTGCGCGACCGACACGCCCTTCTTTTCCGCGATCGGCCGCATCGCATCGATGCAGTCCCACGCGCGCTCGCGCTCCACGGGCGGAAAATCGAAAGTCGTGCGGCGGCTGCCCGCCTCGCCCTGCTTGTCGCGGCCGTATTTGCCGCTCAGCAAGCCGCCCGCGAGCGGACTCCACACCATCAGCCCGAGCCCTTCGCTCGCGAGCATCGGCACGATCTCGCGTTCGAGGTCGCGGCCCGCGATCGTGTAATACGCCTGCAAGGACTGAAACTGCGCGAGCCCGTGATGCTGCGCAATGCCGAGCGCCTTCACGATCTGCCACGCGGCCCAGTTCGACACGCCCACGTAGCGCACATGGCCGTGCTGCACGAGCGTATCGAGCGCGCGCACGGTTTCCTCGATCGGCGTGGCCGGGTCGAAACCGTGAATCTGATAGAGGTCGATGTGGTCGAGCTGCAGACGCTTGAGGCTCGCCTTCACGCCTTCCATGATGTGATAGCGCGTCGCGCCGCGCTGGTTCGGCGACGGGCCCATTTCGCCGAGCACCTTGGTCGCGACCACCACTTGATCGCGCACAATCTTGAGGTTCTTGAGCGCCTGGCCCGTGATCTGCTCGGAAATGCCTTGCGAGTAGACGTCGGCGGTATCGATGAAGTTGATGCCCGCGTCGAGCGCGCGGCCGACGAGGCGTTCGGCGTCGGCCTGTTGCAGGTCGCCGATCTGGTTCCAGATGCCGGCGCCGCCCCCGAACGTCATGGTGCCGAGGCACAGTTCGGACACGAACAGGCCGGTGCGGCCCAGAGGATTCAATCGCATGGTGGAACTCCTGATGACACGTGAGTGGGTCGAGGAAACATCCAACCGGGCGAGGATACTGCGTTCGCGTTTGCCCGGCCACGACGCCGGGCAAACGCGCGCGAAACCTGCCAGACTGGCGCCAGACCGTGACGCCCGCGACATCCGGCGCGACACCTGGAAATTCGCGCGCCGCGCCCTCATCTTCGTGCCCATGAACCCGCCCTCGACCGTCTCGCTCCAGGCCGATCCGCCCTCGCCCTCCGACGCACAGGCCAGGCCTCGCCGACGCCGCGCCGCGCCCGCCGACGATCCGCTCGCGCAGTTCCATCCGGCCGTGGCTGGCTGGTTCCGGCGCAGTTTCGACGCGCCCACGGCCGCGCAGCGCGCCGCCTGGCCGCTGATCGCGAGCCATCGCGCCACGCTGGTCGCCGCGCCGACGGGCTCGGGCAAGACGCTCACGGCCTTTCTCGCCGCGCTCGACGAACTGGTGCGCGAAGGCCTCGCGAACGGCGGCGCGCTGCCCGACGCTACGCTCGTGGTCTACGTCTCGCCGCTCAAGGCGCTCTCGAACGACATCCGCCTGAATCTGGAGCAGCCGCTCGCGGGCATCGGCGAGGAACTCGCGCGCCTGAAGCTGCCGCCGGTCGAGATCCGCACCGCCGTGCGCACCGGCGACACGCCGCAGCCCGAACGCGCCGCGCTGCGCAAACGCGCGCCGCACATCCTCGTGACGACGCCCGAATCGCTCTACGTGCTGCTCGGTTCCGAATCGGGACGGCGCATGCTGGCGAGCGCGCGCAGCGTGATCGTCGACGAAATTCACGCGCTCGCAGGCAACAAGCGCGGCGCGCATCTCGCGCTGAGCCTCGAACGGCTCGACGCGCTGTGCGGGCGCAGGCTGCTGCGCGTCGGGTTGTCGGCGACGCAGAAACCGATCGAGACCGTGGCGCGTTTTCTGGTCGGTGTCGGCGATGGCGATGACGGCGGCGATAGCGATGAAAAGAACGATGCGCGCACCGCGCCCGCCTGTGAAATCGTCGACGTGGGCCACGCGCGCGAGCGCGATCTCGCGCTCGAAGTGCCGCCCGTGCCGCTCGAAGCCGTCATGGCCAACGACGTCTGGGAGCGCGTCTACGACCGCATGGCCGAACTCGTCGCGCTGCATCGCACCACGCTCGTATTCGTGAACACGCGACGCATGGCCGAGCGCGTGGCGCGTCATCTGACCGACCGGCTCGGCAGCGAGGTCGTGGCCGCGCATCACGGCAGCCTCGCGCGCGAACATCGCTTCGAGGCCGAACAGCGCCTGAAACGCGGCGATTTGCGCGTGCTGGTCGCGACCGCGTCGCTCGAACTGGGCATCGATATCGGCGACGTCGATCTGGTCGTGCAGATCGGCTCGCCGCGCTCGATCGCCGCGTTTTTGCAGCGCGTCGGGCGCTCGGGCCACCAGGTCGGCGGCACGCCGAAGGGCCGGCTCTTTCCCACGTCGCGCGACGATCTGATCGAATGCGCTGCGCTGCTCGACTGCGTGCGGCGCGGCGAACTCGACCGCCTCGCGCTGCCGCACACGCCGCTCGACGTGCTCTCGCAGCAGATCGTGGCCGAAGTGGCCTGCGAGGAATGGAACGAGGACGCGCTCTACGCGCTCGCGCGCCGCACCGCGCCGTTCGCCGCGCTCGAACGCGCGCAGTTCGACGCCGTGCTGCGCATGCTCGCGGAAGGCTACACGAGCCGCCACGGGCCGCGCGCGGCGTATCTGCATCGCGACGTGGTGAGCCACACGCTGCGCGCGCGGCGCGGCGCGCGGCTCGTCGCGCTGACCTCGGGCGGCACGATTCCCGATAACGCCGATTACGCCGTGCTGCTCGAACCGCAGGGCGTGCAGATCGGCACCGTCAACGAGGATTTCGCGGTCGAAAGTCTCGCGGGCGACGTGTTCCAGCTCGGCAATGCCTCGTACCGGATTCTGCGTATCGAAGCGGGACGCGTGCGCGTCGAGGATGCGCAGGGCCAGCCGCCGAACATCCCGTTCTGGCTCGGCGAAGCGCCGGGACGCAGCGACGAATTGTCGTTCGCGATTTCGCGTCTGCGCACGCAGATCGAGACGCTGCTGCGTGAATGCGATAATGATTCGGATGCCGAACCATCATCAGCGAAGAATGCAGCGAGCGCGGCGAGCATCGAACGCGCCATTACCTGGCTCATCGACACCCTGAATCTCGACGACGCCTCCGCGCGCCAGATCGTCGAGTATCTCGCGCGCGCCCGCCAGGCGCTCACCGTGCTGCCCTCGCAGGACACGCTCGTGATGGAGCGCTTCTTCGACGAAGCGGGCGGCACGCAACTCGTGATTCACGCGCCGTTCGGCAGCCGCGTGAATCGCGCGTGGGGGCTCGCGCTGCGCAAGCGTTTCTGCCGTCAGTTCAATTTCGAATTGCAGGCGGCCGCGACCGAGGACGCCATCATTCTCTCGCTCACGGGCGCGCATAGCTTCGCGCTCGACGAGGTGTGGCGCTATCTGCATTCGAATTCCGCCGAGCATCTGCTGGTGCAGGCGCTGCTCGACGCGCCGCTGTTCGGCGTGCGCTGGCGCTGGAATGCGACCACGGCGCTCGCGCTGCCGCGTCAGACCGGCGGACGCAAGACGCCGCCGCAAATCCAGCGCATGCGCAGCGAGGATCTGCTCGCGGCCGTGTTTCCCGATCAGGTCGCGTGCGTCGAAAACCTCGCGGGCGAGCGCGAGATTCCCACGCATCCGCTCGTCGATCAGACGCTCGACGACTGCCTGCACGACGCGATGGACACCGACGCCTGGCTCGCGCTGCTGCGCCGCATCGAGTCGCGCGGCGTGGCGCTCGTGACGCGCGATCTTTCCGCGCCCTCGCCGCTCGCGGCCGAGATCCTGACCGCGCGCCCCTACGCGTTTCTCGACGATGCGCCGATCGAGGAGCGCCGCACCCAGGCCGTGCTGTCGCGGCGCTGGAGCGATCCCGAATCCGCCGACGATCTGGGCGCGCTCGACGCCGACGCCATCGCGAATGTGTGCGAGGAAGCGTGGCCGCAAGTGCGCAACGCCGATGAAATGCACGACGCGCTCAGCACGCTCGGCGCGCTCGCGCACAGCGAAATCGGGCGCGAGCCAAACGCGCGCGACTGGCAGACGTGGCTCGCCGAACTCGCCGCGGCCGGACGCGCGACGCGCGTGCCGGTCGTGCACAACGAAACCGGCGATGAAGCCTTGTGGGTCAGCGTCGAGCGGCTCGCCTGCGTGCGCGCCGTCTATCCGCAGGCGCGCTGCGAACCGCCGCTTACGCCGCCGCCCGAGTACGACGAGCCGTGGACCGAAGACGCCGCGCTCGTCGAACTGATCCGCGCGCGGCTCTCGGGTTTCGGGCCGCTGACCGTCGCGCAGATCGCGCGTCCGCTCGCGCTCGAAGCGAGCGTGGTTGCGCTCGCGCTCGAAGCGAGCGTGGTTGCGCTCGCGCTGACGCGCCTCGAAGCCGAGGGCACGGTGATGCGCGGCCGCTTCACGCCGGGCGCGCGCGACGAGGAATGGTGCGAGCGTCACCTGCTCGCGCGCATTCATCGCTACACCGTGCGCAAGCTGCGCCGCGAAATCGAGCCGGTCGAGCGCCACGATTTCATGCGCTTCCTGTTCGAATGGCAGCACGTCGCGCGCGACGCACGCGGCTCGGGACGCGACACGCTCGCGGCGATGCTCGAACAACTGGAAGGCTGGGAAGCGTCGGCGCTCGCGTGGGAGGACGAGATCCTGCCCGCGCGCATCGACGATTACACGCCGATGCTGCTCGACGAACTCTGCCGCTCGGGACGCCTCGCCTGGGCGCGGCTGCCCGCGCGCGCGAGTGCGGCGTCGACGACCGTGCGCAGCACGCCGGTCGTGTTGTTGCCGCGCCGCGAACTGGCGCGCTGGACCGCGCTGGTCGACGCGCCCGACACCAACGGGCTGTCGGCGCGCGCGCAACGCGTGTACGCCGCGCTGCTGCGGCACGGCGCGATGTTCTTCGACGAACTGGCCGCCGACGCGCATCTGCTCGGCGTCGAACTCGAAAACGCGCTGGGCGAACTGGTAGCCGCCGGACTCGTGAACGCCGACAGCTTCGCGGGCTTGCGCGCGCTCGTGAAGCCCGCTGCGAAGCGCAATGCGCATCACGGACGACGCAAACCGCGCGGCTTCGGCCCGCTCGCGGGCGGGATGGCGGACGCGGGACGATGGGCGGTGCTGCGGCGCGTGGCACCGGATGATGTGCAGTCAGCCGCGACGGACGATAGCGGCGCGCGCCCGACGCGCGTGGTGGCAGCGAATGCCGCGCGACGTCCGCCCGCCGCGCCGGAGTTGCTCGAACACATCGCGAACGTGCTGCTGCGCCGCTACGGCGTGGTGTGCTGGCAAGTGCTCGCGCGCGAGGCGGCGTGGCTGCCGCCGTGGCGCGATCTGCTGCGCGTGCTGCATCGGATGGAAGCGCGCGGACAGGTGCGCGGCGGACGCTTCGTGACCGGGCTTTCAGGCGAGCAGTTCGCGCTGCCCGAAGCGGTCGCGCTGTTGCGCGACGTGCGGCGGCGCGGAGATCGTTCGGATGACGAAACGGTGTGCATCGCTGCCGTCGATCCGCTGAATCTGGTCGGGTCGGTGTTGCCCGGCGAGAAGGTGCCCGCGGTCGCAGGCAATCGCCTCGCGTTTCGCGATGGCGTGCCCGTCGCCGCGCTGGTTGCGGGACGTTTCGAGTTTCGCGGCGAGTTCGATGAGGCGACGCGCGCCGAGTTGCGCGCCGCGCTGGCGAGGGGCGCGTAGCGGTTGGGAGCGCGCTTCGGTTGCGGCTGCTTGACGGTGCCTGACGCTTTGGGGCTTTGGGGCTTCGGGGCCTCGGGCGCGGGCTTTTCGGTTAGCAGCGCCTGTCGCATCGGTGTATGTGGCGTGGACTTCCGAGGCTGGTTCCTTTGCGGCGCAGCCGTCGCTTCGTCCGCGACGCCATTCTTAATGGCTGCGCGCGCGTGGAACATTTCGTCCCGCTTCCACACTCTGCAAGCCATGCATTGACGCATACGTTTCCTTTCCTCACCGACCTCGCCAATTCAGCCACACCGCGCGGATATGGCAGTTAGTTGCAATTCGAAGCGTTTCGCGTAAAGCAGCACAAAACCGTCAGTTAGTTGCGAACACGCCCCGCCACCGGCGCGCCGCCAAAATGCCGCCGCACCCGCAAGCCATTCGCGACCACCAGCAAGCTGGCGCCGACATCGGCGAACACGGCCATCCAGAGCGTCGCCTCGCCCGCCAGCGCGAGCACGAGAAACACCGCCTTGATGCCGAGCGCCAGCGCGATGTTCTGCATCAGCACCGCCGACACCTTGCGGCTCAAGCCCACGAACGCCGCGATCTTGCGCGGATCGTCGTCCATGAACGCGACGTCGGCGGTTTCGAGCGCCGTCGCCGTGCCCGCCGCGCCCATCGCGAAGCCGATGTCGGCGCGCGCGAGCGCGGGCGCGTCGTTCACGCCATCGCCGACCATCGCCGTCATGCCGTGGCGCGCCGACAGATCGGCGACCGCGTCCTGCTTGTCCTGCGGCAGCAGATTGCCGCGCGCGTCGTCGATACCGAGCTGCGCCGCGATCGCGCGCGCCGTCGCCGGGTTATCGCCGGTCAGCATGACGGGCGTCACGCCGAGTTGCTTGAGCGCGCGCACGGCGTCCGCGCTTTCGGGCCGCACGGCGTCGGCGACCGCGAACAGCGCAACGGCTTCGCGCGGCGAACACAGCACGATCGCCGTCTTGCCCTGCGTTTCGAGCGCCGCGAGGCGCGCTTCGAGATCCGGCGAGCACACGCCCAGCGACTCGACGAGCCGATGATTGCCGAGATGCCAGATCTCGCCCGCGATGCGCCCCGTCACGCCGAGCCCGTTGAGCACCGCGAAATCGCCGACGGAGGCCAGCGCGACCTGAGCGCCCTGCGCATCGCGCGCCCGCCAGCCCGCGACGACGGCGCGCGCGACCGGATGCGCGCTTGCGTCGTCGAGACTCGCGGCGAGGCGCAGCGCTTCCTCGACGGGCAGCGCGCCGAGCGCGACCGCATCGGTCAGCACCGGCTCGCCGCGCGTGAGCGTGCCGGTCTTGTCGAGCGCGACGGCCTTGAGCAGCCGGCCGCGTTCGAGCCACACGCCGCCCTTCACGAGCATGCCCGCGCGGGCCGCGGCGGCGAGGCCGCTCACCACCGTCACGGGCGTCGAAACGACCAGCGCGCACGGGCACGCGATCACCAGCAGCACGAGCGACTTGTAGAGCCACGCGCTCCACGCGCCACCGAACGCGAGCGGCCCGGCCACCGCGATCAGCACCGCCAGCGCGACGACGGCGGGCGTGTAGTAGCGCGCGAACTGATCGACGAAACGCTGCGTGGGCGCGCGCTGCGCCTGCGCCTGCTGGACCGCCGCCGCGATGCGCGCGAGCGTGCTGTCACGCGCGATCGCCGTGACGCGCGCCTCCACGACGCCATCGACGACGATGCTGCCCGCATAGAGCGCATCGCCTGGCGCCTTGTCGACGGGCAGGCTTTCGCCGGTGATGGGCGCCTGGTCGAGCGCGGCGCGGCCCGACTCGACGCGCGCATCGAGCGGCACGCGCTCGCCGGTACGCACGCGGATGCGGCTGCCCACGGCGACGTCGGCGACCGCGAGCGTGCGCCATTCGGTTTCGGCGCTCCAGACTTCGGCGGTTTCAGGCGCGAGCGCGGTCAGCGAGCGGATCGCGTGACGCGCGCGTTCGAGCGAGAGCGCCTCGATTTCCTCGGCGAGCGCGAACAGGAACACGACCATCGCCGCTTCCGGCCACTTGCCGATGACGATTGCGCCGGCCACCGCCAGCGACATCAGGAAGTAGATGTTGATCGTGACGTTCTTGAGCGCGATCCAGCCCTTGCGCAGCGTCGGCAAGCCCGCGCAGAGCAGCGAAACGACCGCGCAGATCAGGACCGGCACGCCGGCTTCGTGGCCCGTGGTCCACGCGAGGACTTCCGCGGCCGCAGCGGCGACGCCGCTCGCGGCGAGCAGCAGCTTCTGGCGCAGCGCGAGGCCGACGGTCGGCTCGGACGCGGCGGCGGCGTTCTCGGCGGGGTCGTCGGCGAGTGGACGCGGCGCCATGTCGAGCGCGTGCAACGCGGCTTCGAGCGGCTGCGCATCGGGCAGACGGTGATAGACGGTCAGTTCGCGCGCGAGCAGGTCGAAGTCGAGCCGCGCGACGCCCGGCATCGGTTCGAGCCGGTTGCGGATCAGCCGCTCCTCGGTCGGGCAGTCCATGTTGTCGATGCGGTAGCGCGCCCGCTGCGTGCCGTCGGGCGCGGGTTCCAGCGCGCGTTGACGGTCGGCGGGTTGCGGCGCGGATCCGTGGCAGCAGGATGAGGCGGCGTGCGAGTGGTCGTGATCGGCGTGATCGTGTGAGTGATCGTGGGCGTGATCGTGGGCGTGCGAGTGGTCGTGGGCCGCATGGTCCGCGTGATCGTGACCATGATCGGCGTGACCGTGCGCGTGCTCATGGTCCTGCGAATGCTCGTGGCAGTGATCGCCGCAAGCCTGCGCAACCGGCGCCAGTTCCACCGCCTTGCGCGCCCCGCTGTCGTGATCGTCGTGATCGCCATGGCACCCGCAGGCAGGCTCGTGATCGTGCCCCGCTTGCTTCGACTGCTTCAACGCCGCGCCCGATGCCGCGCCGACGCCGTCCGCGCCCGGCGTATCGGCGCGCGCCCGATATCGGCAAGCGAGCACCAACCGCGACAAGAATGCCTGACCCATGGCCGAGTTCTCCCAAAGATGACAGAATCATTGGACAGCCTGTAGTCGCTACAGGGTCAAGCCATTTTTGGGGACTGTGACGATGAGAATCGGTGAACTGGCGCGCCACGCGCACTGCGACGTGGAAACCGTGCGCTTCTACGAGCGCGAGGGCCTGCTCGACGAACCCGCGCGCGAAACCAACGGCTACCGCAGCTACACGGCCGCGCACGCCGCGCAACTGAACTTCATCCGCCATTGCCGTTCGCTGGGCATCGGTCTCGCCGACATCCGCACGCTACGGCGCTTTCAGGCGGACCCGAGCCAGCCTTGCGATGAAGTCAACGACCTGATCGACAGCCAGATCGCGCGCATTCATCAACAGATCGAATCGATGCGCACGCTCGAACAGCAACTACGCACGCTGCGCGAAAGCTGCCATGCACACCACAGCAGCAGCGCCGAGTGCGGAATCATGAAGAATCTCGAGCAGCCGATCGACGAGGAAAACTGCTCGTGCCACGCGGATACGCCTCATGCGGATGGCGTGCCACTCGACGCGCCCGCGCTCCACCCGCACCACTGACTGGCGCGAGACGAGCGCCCCGCATCTCACCTTTCACCGCTCACCGCAACACTTCGCCCGGAACCCTTCCAGGCAAAGCATCGCGACAAAACTACCGCTTCAACGCATCAAGGCGCCTTGGCGATCACTTCGGCCACGGTCGCCGTGAGCTTCTTCGCGTAGGGCACGTGCAGGAACTCGTTCGGCCCGTGCGCATTCGACTTCGGGCCGAGCACGCCGCAGACCATGAACTGCGATTTCGGGAAACCGGCTTGCAGCACGTTCATCAGCGGAATCGTGCCGCCTTGGCCCAGATACGCACAGTCGGCGCCGAAATGCGTGCGCGAGGCGTCGTCGAGCGCGCCGGCCAGCCACGGCGCGAGATCGGGCGCGCTCCAGCCGTTGGCCGCGCCGGCGTCGGGCTTGAACGTGACCTTCGCGTTATACGGCGGGTCGAGTTCCAGCAGCGCCTTCAGTTCCGCCACCGCCTTCGACGCCTCCACGAGCGGCGGCAGCCGCAGCGAGAGCTTGAACGCCGTACGCGGACGCAGCACGTTGCCCGCGTCGGCGAGCGCGGGCAGGCCCGCCGCGCCCGTCACGGACAGCGAGGGCCGCCACGTCGAATCGAGCAGCGCCTGCTGCGGATCGCTGGTGGTGGGCAGCACGCGGCGGCCGTCCTGGCCGCACGCCCAGGGCATGCTTTTCCAGACGTTTTCGCCGAGGATCTGCGCGGTGGCTTCCGCCTCCGACAACCGCCGCGAGGGAATCGCGCAATGGAAGCCCTTGGGCAGCAGCGTGCCGCTCGCCGAATCTTCGAGCCGCTCGAACAACTGCCGCATGATGCGGAAGCTCGACGGCGCGATACCGCCATACGAGCCCGAGTGAATGCCCTCCTCCAGCACCTCGACTTCGAGATCGCCGGAGACGAGCCCGCGCAGCGACGTGGTGAGCCAGAGCTGGTCGTAATTGCCCGCGCCGGAATCGAGACATACCACGAGCCCCACGTTGCCGAGCCGCTCGCGCAGCGCATCGACATACGGCAGCAGGTCGTAACTGCCCGACTCCTCGCAGGTTTCAATCAGGCCCACGCAACGCGGACGCTCGATGCCCTGCGCGTCGAGCGCCGCCAGCGCCGTGACGCTCGCGTAGATCGCATAGCCGTCGTCCGCGCCGCCGCGCCCGTAGAGGCGGCCGTCTTCGAGCTTGGGCGTCCACGGGCCGAGGTCGTTACGCCAGCCCGCGAACTCGGGCTGCTTGTCCAGATGGCCGTACAGCACGACGGTTTCGCTGCTGCCCGAACGCGTGGCCGGAGCCTCGAAGAAGATCACCGGCGTACGGCCCGCCAGCCTGACGATTTCGAGCTTGAGGCCGCGCACCGGCTGCTGCTCGGCCCACTGCGCCGCTTCCTGCACGACGCGCTCCAGATAGCCGTGCTTCGCCCAGTCGGGATCGAACGCCGGACTCTTCGCGGGCACGGCGATGTAGTCCGTGAGCGCGGGCACGATTTCGTCGTTCCACTTGCGCTCGACGAAGGCGCGCAGGGCGTCGTGATCGAGTTGACGGGTGTCCTCTGTCGTGTCTGATCTCATGGCGGGCATTCCTGCGAAGAAAAACCCGATGATAGACCCGAACGGCCGTCCGGCGGCGGGTTCGCCAAAAACGTTGGCCATCCGGCCAGGACGATAACGCGGCAAACCTAGGACGCGTAAAGAGCAGACAAAAGACCGATAAACACCAATAAAGGACAATTCAGCGCGCGACGCCGATCCGCGCGACAATGACTCATCGGGGGCGCCCCATCCACGGAGGATCGACCATGGCGAGCCATTCCATCTTCGAGATCGTCGTGCTGCTCGCGGCGGTCGTGGTCTACTTCCTGCCCGCGCTGATCGCGGACAAGCGCGCGCGTCACGACCTGCTGACGATCGCGCTGTTCAACGCGGTGATCGGCTGGACGGTGCTGGGCTGGCTGCTCGCGCTCTACTGGGCGCTGCAACCGAATCCGCCCAAGGATCTCGGCGGCAACGTCAAGGTGCGCAGCCGCCGCGTCGGCATGCTGCTGTTTTCGCGCCGCCTCGACGACCGCGTTCAGGCGCGCGACGCCCGCCGCGATCCGGACAACGCCGACCGCGAACGCTCCTCGCACTGAGCGAGGCCTGTTAGAGCACACGCCGAACACGCTGCAAACGCCAAGCGACTTCACAGCCTCGCTCACGCCCAACCCCGCCCTGGCCGGATGGCCAACGTCGCCTGAAAGCCGCGCACGCCGATGCGGCGCATGAAATAATCGGTCTATTGCGTTCGTGCCCGACTAGTTAATAGTTTCGCGGCCTGAACGCATCCCCCCGTAACGTCAACCGCATGCCCACGGAGCCCGCTATGCCCCATGTCGCCCCGCTGTTCGCCTTTGCCGCCGTTGCCCTCGGCATGGCGCTCACGCCCGGACCCAACATGATCTATCTGATCTCGCGTTCGATCTGCCAGGGGCGCAAGGCGGGTCTCATTTCGCTAGGCGGCGTCGCGCTGGGCTTCATCTTCTATATGTTGTGCGCCGCTTTCGGCATTACCGCGCTGCTCATGGCCGTGCCGTTCGCCTACGACGCGCTGCGCCTCGGCGGCGCGCTCTATCTGGCGTGGCTCGCGTGGCAAACGCTCAAGCCGGGCGGCCGCTCGCCATTCCAGGTGCGCGAGCTCACGCCGGACCGTCCCGGCAAGCTGTTCCTGATGGGCTTCGTCACGAACCTGCTGAATCCGAAGGTTGCGATCCTGTATCTCTCGCTGCTGCCGCAGTTCATCGACCCCTCGCGCGGCAGCGTGCTCACGCAGTCGATCGAACTCGGCGCGGTGCAGATCGCGCTTTCCGTGACGATAAACGCAGCCGCCGCGATCACGGCGGGCACGATCGCATCGTTCCTCGCGGGCCGCCCGAAGTGGCTCGCGCTCCAGCGTTATCTGATGGGAACGGTGTTGGCCGGTCTGGCCGTGCGGATCGCCGCCGAAGGGCAGCGCTAAGCCGCTCATCGAGCCGCGAAGAGGGTTTGCTGAATCGACGTCGCTGAATACGGGCGGATAGACAGACCAATGCAGATGGCGCGCGGCATCAACCGCGAGCCGTCTGCGCACGGATCAACGGTGGTTGGCCACGCGCGCAGCCGGCATGCGCAGCTTCACTGAGCCAGCCGGAATCGAGCGCGGCTCGATGCGGACCATGTCCTGCGCGAACATGTCCTGACGCAGTTCGCCCTGCTCGTCGAACCATTGGCAGATCAGCCAGTGACCATTGGCGAAGCCCACCGGGCCCGCATACATGACCGTCATGCGCGGTCCGCCCGACTTGAGGGTCACCACATCGCCAATGCCGGACTGGATGGCAGGCAGGCTCTCGACTAGCGCAAGCTCCAAAGTCGTATCAAGCATGATGTTCCCCGGAAAAAGATCGGCCCATTGAAATCCCCGGAGCGGGCCTGAAGTCCCGCTTTGATGCCGCATGGATACCGTTTCCGGCAATAATCTCTTTTCGCGGCTATTAATAAGTTTCGCAAGACTATCAACCCGATTTAATCCGCGCAAGCACTTTTCAATAAGCTTACGTAGAAACCCGTATTCGAATTGGCTAGCCGCAGCCCAGTCATCGATTTGCGTAATCGCACTACGCAAGCAGCGCGCGGAATCCGCCTCCAGCCCGTACCGAAAGGCCTCTGAGGCCATCGCAAGCCATGATCTTCGCAAACAGTATTATTATTTCGCGGCCAGCGGCCCATTCACGGCGAATGGTTCCGCGGCAAAATGACCTGAATATTTGTGATTAACCATGCAGTTCAAATATCGCGAGACCGGTATCCACAAGAAAAATAAACGACTGAAAACGTTTTCCGCACAAAATCGTCCGCTCGTTTTATTTTTTGCATATCGCGCGGGCAATTATTTACCGCTCATTGTTGTTTTTCAAATAAGCATACGGTTGAAAATAGCCGCCTGAAATATGGCCGTCATGCATACCGGACGTAACGGGCGGGTAAGCAAGAACCCGGGCGCAAAAAAGCAAAACGCCCCATCCGGTCGAACCGGACGGGGCGTCGAGTCAAGCCAGTGACCGCGTCGTCGCTTATTCCGCGAACGGCAGCGTGGTCTGCCCTTCGGCGCGCATGCCGAAGGTATTCAGCGTCATCGCGACCAGGGCGTAGTAGCCCAGCAGCCCGACCAGATTGATCGTCGTCTCATGGCCGAAGCGTTCGACCGCGCGTGCGTAGGTGGCGTCGGAAACGCGCTTCGCGTCGTAGAGTTCGGTCGTGAACGCATAGATCAGCGCGTCGTCGGCTTCGTCGAAAAGCGGTTGCGCGCCGGTGCGGATCTGCTCGGCCAGCGTCTCGGGCACGCCCGCCTTCAGCGCGATCGGATAGTGGATGAACCACTCCGCCTGCGCCTGCCAGCGCTGCGCCGTCACGAGAATCGCGAGTTCGGACAGGCGCAGCGGCAGCCCCGTGTTGTAGCGGCAGAACGCGCCGAGGCGCTGCGCGTGCTGCGCCAGTTCCGGGCTGTGGATCCAGCCGAGAAACGGGCCGTTCAGATTGCCGCGCGGCCCGGAAAGGATTTCATCGAGCACAGCCTTCTGCTCGTGCGTCGCGGTTGCGGCGTCGAAGGCCGGCAGCCGCGGTTGGTGGGATTGCGTCATCGCGTGACTCCGGGGTTGTCCGGTTGAGGTCGAAAAAGTATGCCGATTGCGCCGGTCAGGCGTTCAAGTGCTCAGGCGATCAAGCGGTCAGGCCCTGGCCGTCGCACCCGTTGCCCCCATCACGCCCGTCGCCGCCAGCGCGGCACCGATGGCGGCCGCGAGCCGGTCCTCGATCGTATCGATCTCCTGCGCCGTGCAGATGAACGGCGGCGCGAGCAGCACGTGATCGCCGTTCTTGCCGTCGACGGTCCCGCCCATCGGATAGACCATCAGCCCGCGCGCGAACGCCTCGCGCTTGATCGCCGCATGCAGCTTGAGCGCCGGATCGAAGCTCGCCTTGCTCGCGCGGTCCTGCACCAGTTCCACGCCGACAAACAGGCCGCGCCCGCGCACATCGCCGACATACGGATGCTCGGCGTAACGCTCGCGCAGACGCGCGCGCAGTTGCTCGCCGCGCGCGAGCACATTGTCGAGCAGATTTTCCTCGGCGATCACGCGCTGCACTTCGAGCGCCGCCGCGCAGGCCGTCGCGTGGCCGATATAGGTGTGGCCGTGCTGGAAGTAGCCGCTGCCGCCCACGATGGTTTCGTAGATGCGAGCGCTCACGAGCGTCGCGCCGATCGGCTGATAACCGGCGCCCAGCCCCTTCGCGATGGTCAGCAGATCGGGCGCGACGCCGTCTTCCGCGCAGGCGAACAGCCAGCCCGTGCGGCCCATGCCCGACATGATCTCGTCGAGGATCAGCAGCACGCCGTAGCGGTCGCACACCGCGCGGATCTTGCGGAAGTAGTCGCGCACCGGCGGCACCGCGCCGGCCGTCGCGCCGACCACCGTCTCGGCGACGAAGGCCGCGACGTTTTCCGCGCCGAGTTCGAGAATCTTCTGTTCGAGCTCGTCGGCGAGACGCTGCGCGTAAGCTTCGTCGGTTTCGCCTTCATGACGCTCGCGGTACGCGTAGCACGGGCTCACGTGATGCGATTCGATCAGGATCGGCAGGAAGGGCTCGCGGCGCCAGGCGTTGCCGCCGATCGCCAGCGCGCCGAGCGTGTTGCCGTGATAGCTCTGGCGGCGCGCGATGAAATGACGGCGCGTCAGCTCGCCCTTCTCCACGAAGAACTGGCGCGCGAGCTTGAGCGCGGCCTCGATCGCCTCGGAACCGCCCGAGACGAAATACACGTGATCGAGCCCTTCGGGCGCGTTCGCGATCAGGTGATCGGCGAGTTGCTCGGAGGCGTCGGTCGTGAAGAACGACGTGTGCGCGTAGGGCAGTTGCTGCGCCTGGCGCTTGATCGCGTCGATCACGCGCGCGTTGCTGTGGCCGAGGCACGACACGGCCGCGCCGCCGCTCGCGTCGATATAGCGCTTGCCGGTCGAATCGATGATCTCGATGCCCTCGCCCGCCACTGCCACCGGCAGGGTCTGTTTGGGCATGCGATGAAAAACTTTGCTCATGTGCGGTCTCGCTGAATGATGCGATGAAATCGGTGAAGGCTTCGGATGCGGCGAATCAGCCGCGCGCGATCGGCTGGCTCGTGACGCGCGCGCCGTCCTGCCAGACGTCGAGCGTCACGCCGCGCGCGTCGATGCGCATGCAGGCCGTGGCGAGCGTGTTTTCGTCGTCGGGATCGCGCGGGTCGTCGCGGAAAATCGGCAGGCCCGGGCCCGCGCGGTCGTGCAGCGTTTGCACGAAAGCCTCGCCGTGCGGATGTGCGCCTGGATGTGCGCCCGGCTTTGCAACCAGCGCCGGCAGCAAATCGGCGAGCCGCGCCTGGCGATCGCGCGACGAATCGGTGACGATCTGCGCCTCGTGCTCGCAACCCGCGTGAATCAGATGATTGGCGTGCCCCGAGGGCGCGCTCACTTCGACGACCGAAGCGCGCTGAGCCGTGGCTTCGACGCTGAAGACGCGCACCGCGCCCGCCGCGTCGGTGCCGCCGAGCGTGTGATGAAAGCCGCTCGCGCGCGGCGTGTCGCGCAGCAGCGCGAGCGCGTCGTCGAGCGAGGCGGCGTCGAGCACGGCGCGCGCGAGGATCATGCGCGGCACGCCCGCGCGCGGCTCGCGAATGCGCACGTTGTTGATCGCCTGCGCGACACCGGCGCGCGACGCCGCGAACGTGTGGCCCGGCAGCGAGCCGGGGTAATAGAAGCTGACGAAACCGGGCTGGCCCGCCGGTTCGACCTCGACCATGTGGCAGCGGCCGCGCAGATACGGGTCGCCGTCCTCGTTGTGCGCGATCAGACCGGCTGCGGGCGTGGCCGACGCCAGCGTCGTGCAGCCGTCCGGCGCGTTGTGGATCAGCTCGCCGCGGCAATTCCAGAGGAACAGGTCGTGCGCGGACCAGCCGAGCGCCGCGGCCATGGCGTCGAGTTCGGCGACCTGCGCCGGGAAATACTGCTGCGCCGCCGCGCGCAGTTCCTGCACGAACGCATGGCCGCGCCAGCGGCTCACGGCCTGCCACGCGCTGCTTTGCGCCATATAGGTCTCGAAGACCGGCTTCGCCAGCTCGCCGAGCTGCCGCCCGATCGCCTCGGGCGTGCCGCCCATCCGGTAAACCTTCAATTCCTGCATCGATTGTTCTCGCCTGTAAGCCTGGGCCATGCCTGTAACGGCCGATGTCGGATTTATACGCCACACAACATATGTTGTCAATTCAAATGCGAGCAACAACAAATGGAATCGCATGGGGCGTAAAAAAGGCCGCCTTCGAAGGCGGCCTGCAAGGTATCGGCGACCGGGCCGAAACCCTCACGTCATATCAAGGCATATCAAGGCACATACGCCCCGCGCGCGTTGAGCGAGCGCTCGGCTTCCTCAAGCTGCGCCACGGCGCCCGCGCCTTCCAGCGAGAGCAGATGCGCGACGAGCGATTCGGCCAGCGCCGTCGCCGCCACGAGCGAAGGGAAAAACGACGGGCTCTCGTGCGTGAAGATCAGCACTTTTTCGGCGTTGAGCGCGATGGGCGACACGGCGCTGTCGGTGATCGCGATCAGCTTGCTGCCTTTTTCAAGCGCGGCTTCGGCCACGCGCACCGCTTCGACCGAATACGGCGCGAAGCTGACCACGATCGTCGCGCTGTCGCGCTCGATGCCGAGCAACTGCATTTCGAGCGTTCCGGCCTCGCCGCCGAGCAGCGAAACGGACGGACGGAACAGCCGGTAGCCGTAGACGAGCCCGAACGCGACCGCATAGCACGAGCGGAACCCCGCCACGTGCACGTGCTTCGCCTTCTTGAGCACGCGCGCGGCCTCGATCATGGTGCGTGCGTTGTGCACTGCACTGGCGTCGAGATTGTGTTGCTGCGCGACGAGCAGATCGCGAGCGAGCGCGTCCTTGGCGCTGCCCGCGACGAGCGAACGCGCGCGGCTCGACAACGGCTCGGGACGCGTGCGCACACGCGCGACGAACAGATCGCGCAACTCGTTCCAGCCCGGAAAGCCGAGTTGCTGCGACAGCCGCACGAGCGACGCGGGCTGCACGCCCGCGCGCTCCGCGACCTTGCGCATCGACGAAACGGCGACTTCGTCGGGATGGTCGAGCAGGAAGGCCGCGCCGGTCTGGAATTGCGGGCTCAGGTCGGAAAAACGCGCGCGAATGAGCGCGGCAAGCTGGTCGAAGCTGTCTGGCATGCGGATGGCGGCGTGGGACCGGCAGTGGGCGACAACAAATGTTACCACTGCGTTGCAGAATGTTGTGAAGCAAGTGCCTGTCGAAGATGAAAATCACGCTGTGTTCGTGCGCTGCACAAAGGCCAATTCACAGTCAAATCACGGCCGAATTCACGACCCAATACACGACCCAACGCACGCCGAAAAATTAGACAGGAACCCGAATCGTTAATAGACATCCGCATGCGATTTTTCACGTCTGCAAACGCCGTCTCGCCTGGGACCAAAGTCCTATATCGGCGCTACGTGCAGCTTCATATACTCAGTCACCGAAAGCGTCTCACACATTGCTCACGCCGCGACGAACGCCCTCGCGATTCGCACGCGTCAGCACATAAAAACCGACATCGGATCGCATGCCGGTTACGAGCTTGACGCACTCGAAGGAGACCTGCCGTGATGCCTTTCTCACTGAAAGCGCCGACTATTCCGATCTCTTTTCATAAGATGCTGAAGATCGTCGCGATCGTCGACACCGACGATGCGCAGACGCGCGAACTGCTCGACGCCATTTCGACAGAAAACTTCCGTGTCGAGATCACCAGCCACATCAAACGCGACGTCAGCGAAGACGCGGACGTGGGCGCCTATATCGTGCTGCTCGACGGCGAGCGCCTCGCGGGCGCGCGGGAACTGGCAATGGCGGTGCGTGGGCTCGGCTTTCGCACGCCGCTCTGGGCGCTCTCCAACTCGCACCGGCTGTCCGATCTCGCGGTCGTCGGCGGCCTCGGCGAAATCGACGGCTATATCTACCTCGGCCAGCAAACGCCCGCCTTCTACGCGAGGCAGGTCACGGCCAGCCTGATCCGCTATGGCATGAGCCTGTTGCCGCCGTTCTTCGGCGGCCTCGTCAGTTACGACGCCGAAGCCAATATCGCGTTCGACTGTCCCGGCCATCAGGGCGGACAGTTCTACCGCAAGTCGCCGGCCGGACAGCTATTCTTCAAGCACTTCGGTGAAAGCATTTTTCGCAACGACCTCTGCAATGCCGACGTCGAACTCGGCGATCTGCTGATCCACGAAGGCGCCGCCGCCGAAGCGGAGCGTCACGCGGCGGCCGTGTTCGGCGCGGATCAGACCTACTTCGTGCTCAACGGCACCAGCACCTCGAACAAGATCGTGACGGGCGGCGTGTTGCGGCGCGGCGATCTCGTACTGTTCGACCGCAACAATCACAAGTCGCTGCATCAGGGCGCGCTGGTGCAGGCGGGCGCGATCCCGATCTTCCTGCCGACGGCGCGCAACGCGTTCGGCATGATCGGCGCGGTCGACTGGTCGGCGTGGGACGAGGACGCGCTGCGCGAGCAGATCCGCCAGCATCCGCTCGTGAACGATCCCGTACGCAGCACGGCGGCGCGCCCGTTCCGGCTCGCGTGCATCCAGCTCGCCACCTACGACGGCACCGTCTACAACGTGCGCAAGGTGCTGGAGAAGATCGGCCACCTCTGCGACTACGTGCTCTGGGACGAGGCCTGGATCGGCTACAACGCCTTCCACCCCTTGTTCGACGATCACAGCCCGATGCGTCTGAAGAACCTGACGCCGGATATGCCCGGCCTGTTCTCGACGCAATCGGTCCATAAACAGGGCGCCGGTTTCTCGCAGGCTTCGCAGATCCACAAACGCGACGATCATCTGCGCGGCCAGCCGCGCTATATCGAACACAAGCGCTTCAACGAGTCGTTCCTGATCCACGCCAGCACGTCGCCGTTCTATCCCCTCTTCGCCTCGCTCGACGTGAACGCGAAAGTGCACGAGGGCAAAGCCGGCGAGATGCTCTGGGACGGCTGCATCGAACTCGCGATCGAAGCGCGCAAGAAGCTGCGCCAGTTCGTGCATCACTACGCGGAGCACGGCAAGACGCCCGAGGAACAGTGGTTCTTCGATCCGTTCGTGCCCGACGTCGTCGATATCAAGAACTCGCGCTTCACGGACGACGTGGTGAACATCGCGTGGGAAGACCTGCCGACGAACGTGATCAAGCACGAGCAGCAGTGCTGGGAATTCCGCCCGGAAGCGACGTGGCACGGCTACGCGGGTTATGCGCCCGGCTATGTGATGGTCGATCCGAACAAGCTGACGCTGCTCACGCCGGGCATCGACCGTCAAACCGGCGGCTATCTCGACTTCGGCGTGCCCGCCACCGTGGTGGCGAACTTTCTGCGCGAGGAAGGCATCGTCCCGGAAAAGTGCGATCTGAACAGCATCCTGTTTCTGATGACGCCCGCCGAGGACGAAAGCAAACTGAACACGCTGATCGCGCGCCTCGTCAAGTTCAAGAACCTCTGGGACCGCGACGCGCCGCTCGCCGATGTGCTGCCCTCGCTCTACGCGGCGCATGCCGAACGCTACGAAGGCTATTCGCTGCGGCAGATCTGCAACGAGATGCACGGCTTCTATCGCGAAGCCAACGTGAAGAACCTGCAGCGGCTCTGTTTTCGCGCGGAGAGTTTTCCGCAACTGGCGATGCCGCCGCACGATGCCTACGAGGCGCTCGTCGCCAACCGCGTCGATTATGTGCCGCTCGACAGCGCGCGCGGGCGCATCTCCGCCACGCTCGCGCTGATCTACCCGCCCGGTATCGGCGTCGTGCTGCCCGGCGAGCGCTGGGACGCGCGCGCGCAGCCGATGCTCGACTACTTCATGGCGTTCCAGGAATCGTTCAACCGGTTCCCCGGTTTCAACTATGAAGTGCAAGGCGTGTTTCAGGAACGGGAAGACGGCCGCATCCGCTTTCATACCTACGTGGTTCAAGAGTAGCCATCGAACGATCGGGTTCAGATCAGGTTCAGACCGAGTTCACCAAGGAGGTGAGCGCCATGAACGACCAGCCGAAAAAGATGAACGTCGTGCAACTGACGTTTATCGTGACCGTCAACATGATGGGTTCCGGCATCATCATGTTGCCCTCCAACATGGCGAAAGTCGGCGCGATCTCGCTGCTCTCGTGGGTCGTGACCGCCGTGGGGTCGATGGCGATCGCCTACGGCTTCGCGCAGGCGGGCATCCTGAACCAGCGCGCGGGCGGCATGGCCGCCTATGCTGAGGATGCCTATGGAAAAGCCGGTTACTTCCAGGTGTTCTTCCTCTACTTCCTCTCGGTCGCGATTGCAAACGTCGCGGTCGCGAGTTCGGCGCTCGGCTATCTCGCGGGCTTCTTTCCGGCCTTGACGTCATCGCCGGTCGCCACCTGCATCGGCGTGATCGCGCTGCTGTGGATCACCACCGTCGCCAACTTCGGCGGGCCGAAGCTGACGGGCCGCATCGGTTCGGTGACGGTCTGGGGCGTGATCCTGCCCGTGGGCTTCATGTCGATCGCCGGATGGTTCTGGTTTCATCCCGCCTATTTCGCGGCGGCCTGGAACCCGCAGGGCCTGAGCCTGCTCGGCGGCATGGGTTCGAGTATTTCCCTCACGCTGTGGGCGTTTCTCGGCATGGAATCGGCGGTGCAGAACTCGTCGGCCGTCGAAAATCCGAAGCGCGACGTGCCGCTCGCCTGCCTGTTCGGCACGCTCGGCGCGGCCGTCATCTACGTGCTCTCGACCACGGTGATCCAGGGCATCGTGCCGAACGACGCGCTCGCGAAATCGACCGGGCCGTTCGGCCTCGCGTTCGCGCATATGTTCACGCCCGCGATCGGCTCGATCGTGATGGCGCTCGCGGCGATGGCCTGCGTCGGCTCGCTGCTCGGCTGGCAGTTCACGCTCGCGCAGACCGCGAAGGACGCCGCCGACAGCGACATGTTCCTGCCGGTGTTCAGCAAGGCCAACCGCACCGGCGCGCCGATCCCCGGCATGATCATCATGGCGATCGTGCAGTCGCTGATGGCGCTCTCGACGATCTCGCCGAATCTCGCCGAACAGTTCGCCGCGCTCGTGAACCTCGCGGTGGTCACCAACGTCCTGCCCTACATCATTTCGCTTTCGGCGCTGTTCATGATGATGCGCGAGGCGGGCACCGAAGCCGCCGTCTACCGCCGCAACGCCGTGGTCACCGTGGTGGCGATGGTCTACTCCATCTACGCGCTCTACGCCTCGGGCAAGGACGCCGTGCTCGGCGGCATGCTGGTGCTCGCCATCGGCTATGTGATCTACGGCTTCATGGCGGCGCGGCGCGCGGGCAGCGCGGCGAGAGCCGGCAAGCCCGCGATCCTCGCCGCCGGGATCATCGCGTTCCTGGTGCTGTGCTCGCCGTGGCCGCATCGCGCGCACGCCGCCGAAACCGACAACGCCACGGCGGCGGCGACGACCGGCGCGCTGGCCCGCATCAAGCAGTCGGGCAAGATGACCATCGGTTATGTCGCCGACGCGCGCCCCTACGCGTTCCGCAACGGCGAAGGTCAGCCCGACGGCTATGCCGTGGCGCTGTGCACGAAAGTCGCCGACAAGCTCAAGACCGATCTCGCGCTGCCCGCGCTGGCCGTGAACTGGACCGTCGTGAAAGCCGACGATCGCTATCGCGCGCTTCAGGATCACCGCGTCGATCTGCTCTGCGCCGACGCCGAGACGCTTACGGGCCGCCAGTACATCAGCTACTCGATTCCCGTCTATCCGGGCGGCATTGCCGCGCTCACGCGCGCCGACGCGCCCGCCGGCCTCAAGGAAGTGCTCAGCGGCTCGACGCAATCGGAGCGGCCGATCTGGCGCGCCTCGCCCGCCCAACTGCTGAACGCGCAGACGTTCTCGACGCTGGAAAACTCGCCCACGCAGCACTGGCTCCACGAACGCATGGGCACGTTCAAGCTGTCGGCGCGCGTGATCACCGCGTCGAGCTATGAAGACGGCGTGCAGCAGGTGCTCTCGCGCAAGGCGGGCGTGTTCTTCGCCGAGCGCGCGATTCTGCAGGACCAGGTGAGCCGCAACCCGTCCGGCGACCGGCTGCTGGTGCTGACGCGGCGCTTTTCCTATGCGCCGATTTCGCTGGGCGTGGCGCGCGGCGACGAGGATCTGCGTCTGTTCGTCGACCGCACGCTGAGCCAGGTCTTCAAGGCGGGCGACTACCGCGAAAGCTATGTGAAGTGGTTCGGCCAGCCGGACGAGGACGCACGCAACTTCTACCGTCTGGCGATCCTGCCGGACTAGACACAAAAGCAAGGAGACGACGATGGGCACGGAGACAGTAAGCCTTGGCGTGCATTCCGAGGCCGGCAAGCTACGCAAGGTGATGGTCTGCTCGCCCGGCCTCGCGCACCAGCGCCTGACACCGAGCAATTGCGACGAGCTGCTTTTCGACGATGTCGTCTGGGTCAGCCAGGCGAAGCGCGATCACTTCGACTTCGTCACCAAGATGCGCGAGCGCGGCGTCGAGGTCGTCGAAATGCACAATCTGCTTGAGGAGACCCTCAAGAACCCGGATGCCGCCGACTGGATTCTCGACCGCAAGATCCGCCCGGACACGGTCGGCGTCTCGCTTGCGAGCGAGGTCCGCAGCTGGTTTGCGGGACTCGACGCGCGCCGTGCTGCCGAGTTCCTGATCGGCGGCGTGGTGGCCGAAGACATCCCCGAGAGCGAGGAAAGCCACACGCTCAAGATGTATCGCCAGTATCTCGACTACTCCAGCTTCGTGCTGCCGCCGCTGCCGAACACGCTGTTCACGCGCGACACGACCTGCTGGATTTACGGCGGCGTGTCGCTCAATCCGATGTACTGGCCCGCGCGCCGCCAGGAAACGCTGCTCGCCACGGCGATCTACAAATTCCATCCCGACTTCGCGGACAAGCCGTTCGAAGTCTGGTACGGCGACCCCGACACCGATCACGGCGCCGCGACGCTCGAAGGCGGCGACGTGATGCCGATCGGCAAGGGCAGCGTGCTGATCGGCATGGGCGAGCGCACGAGCCGTCACGCGATCGGCGCCATCGCACAGCGGCTGTTCGAAAAAGGCGCGGCCGAACGGATCGTCGTCGCGGGGCTGCCGAAATCGCGCGCGGCCATGCACCTCGACACGGTGTTCAGTTTCTGCGACCGCGATCTCGTGACGATCTTCCCCGAAGTCGTCAAGGCGATCGTGCCGTTCACGATCCGCCCCGACGGCAACGATCGGTCGAAGCTGCATGTTCAGCGCGAGGAAAAGCCCTTCGTCGATGTCGTGGGCGACGCGCTCGGCCTCTCGAAGCTGCGCGTGGTGGAAACCGGCGGCAACAGCTTCGCCGCCGAGCGCGAGCAATGGGACGACGGCAACAACGTGGTCTGCATCGAGCCCGGCGTGGTGGTCGGCTACGACCGCAACACCCACACCAACACCTTGTTGCGCAAGGCCGGCGTGGAAGTCATCACGATCAGCGCCAGCGAACTCGGACGCGGACGCGGCGGCGGCCACTGCATGACCTGCCCGATCATTCGCGATCCCATCGACTACTGAGCATCGACTACTGAGAACGGAGATTCACAATGGCCTTCAATCTCTCGAACCGCAATTTTTTGAGTCTGATGCACCACTCGACGCGCGAGCTGCGTTATCTGCTCGACCTGTCGCGCGATCTGAAGCGGGCGAAATACACGGGCACCGAGCAGCAGCATCTGAAGGGCATGGAGATCGCGCTGATCTTCGAAAAGACCTCCACGCGCACGCGCTGCGCGTTCGAGGTGGCCGCGCACGACCAGGGCGCCAACGTCACGTATATCGATCCGCATTCCTCGCAGATCGGCCACAAGGAAAGCATGAAGGACACGGCGCGCGTGCTCGGCCGCATGTTCAATGCGATCGAGTATCGCGGCTTCAGCCAGGAAGTCGTCGAGGAACTGGCGCGCTATGCGGGCGTGCCGGTGTTCAACGGACTGACCGACGAATATCACCCGACGCAAATGCTCGCCGACGTGCTGACCATGCGCGAAAACAGCGACAAGCCGCTCACGCAGATCAGCTACGCGTATCTCGGCGACGCGCGCAACAACATGGGCAATTCGCTGCTGCTGATCGGCGCCAAGCTCGGCATGGACGTGCGCATCGGCGCGCCGAAATCGCTCTGGCCGAACGACGAGCATATCGCCGCCTGCCGCCAGTTCGCCGAGGAAAGCGGCGCGCGCCTCACGCTCACCGAAGACCCCAAGGCGGCCGTCGAGGGCACCGACTTCGTTCACACCGACGTGTGGGTGTCGATGGGCGAGCCGTTCGAGGCGTGGGGCGAGCGCATCAACATACTGCTGCCCTATCAGGTCAACATGGCGCTGATGAAGGCCACGAAAAATCCGCAGGCGAAATTCATGCACTGTCTGCCGGCCTTCCACAACAGCGAAACCGAAGTCGGCAGACAGATTTCCGCGCGCTATCCCGAACTGACGAACGGCATCGAGGTCACGGAGGAAGTGTTCGAATCGCCGCTGAACATCGCGTTCGAGCAGGCCGAGAACCGCATGCACACGATCAAGGCGATTCTCGTTTCGACGCTCTCCAACATGTGAGAACACGCGGCGCGAGGAGACCACAGAACGGACCACGAAGGGGAAGACGATGCGCATTGTGATTGCGTTAGGCGGTAACGCGCTCCTGCGGCGCGGCGAACCGATGACGGCCGAGAATCAGCGCGAGAACGTCCGCATCGCGGCGGAACAGATCGCGCAGATCGCCGAGGGGAACGAGCTCGTCATCGCGCATGGCAACGGTCCGCAGGTCGGTCTGCTCGCGCTGCAGGGCGCGGCCTACAAGGACGTGCCGGGCTATCCGCTCGACGTGCTCGGCGCCCAGACCGAAGGGATGATCGGCTATCTGATCGAGCAGGAACTCGGCAACCTGCTGCCTTTCGAAGTGCCGTTTGCGACCATTCTGACCCAGGTCGAAGTCGATCCGGCGGACCCGGCTTTCCAGCATCCGAGCAAGCCGATCGGCCCCGTCTACGACAAGGCCGAAGCCGAGCGGCTGGCCGCGGAAAAAGGCTGGAGCATCGCGCCCGACGGCGACAAGTTCCGCCGCGTCGTGGCGAGTCCGCGCCCGCAGCACATCTTCGAGATCCGGCCGGTGAAGTGGCTGCTCGAACGCGGCACGATCGTCATCTGCGCGGGCGGCGGCGGCATCCCGACGATGTACGACGACAAGCGCAGCCTGCACGGCGTCGAAGCGGTGATCGACAAGGACCTGTGCTCCGCCCTGCTCGCCGAGGAACTCGAAGCGGACATGCTGATCATCGCGACCGACGTGAACGCCGCCTATATCGACTGGGGCAAGCCCGAGAGCAAGGCCATCGCGCAGGCGCATCCCGACGAACTCGACCGGCTCGGTTTCGCGGCCGGCTCGATGGGGCCGAAGGTCATGGCCGCCGCCGAATTCGCCCGCCACACGGGCAAGGACGCGGTGATCGGCGCGCTGCCCGACATCGTCGCCATTACGCGCAATGCAGCGGGTACGCGGGTCAGCACCCGCGAACCCGGGCTGCGCTATTACGGCTGAAAGCGTCGACTGCATGCGTCGACTGAAAGCGTCCCGTGAACGCTGCGCCTGAAAGCGACGCCTGAGCCTTTCCCCTGAACGCTTCGCGGCGCGCCACGGCGCGCGCGAAGTTTCCCCACCACGCGCGCCGAACCGCAAGGGAGTTCACATGCCGTTCTCATCGGAATCCGTCTATCGCCGGCTCGGCATGAAGGCGCTGCTGGTCGATCACGAAGTCGAGACGCGCACCGCCAGCGGCCGCGCCGCCGAAGCGCTCGCGCGCGAACTGGAGGATCGCAACGTGCGCGTCGTCACCGCCGCATCGGCCGACGACGCCATCGCCGTGATCCAGTCCGATCCGCTCGTGCAATGCCTGCTGCTGAGCTGGGAACTCGAAGGCGACGACAGCCACCTGGCGGCGCAGCGCGTGCTCGACGCGCAACGGCTGCGCAGCGCGACCGTGCCGATCTTCCTGCTCGCGAGCCGCACGAGCGCCTCGACGATTCCCGTCGACGCCATGCAGAAGGCCGACGACTTCATCTGGATGCTCGAAGACACGACCGCGTTCATCGCCGGGCGCATCATCGCGTCGATCGAACGCTATCGGGAAACGGTGCTGCCGCCGATGCTCGGCGCGCTCGCGCGTTTCTCGCGCGTGTTCGAATACTCGTGGCACACGCCGGGCCATACCGGCGGCACCGCCTTCATGAAATCGACCGTCGGCCAGGCGTTCTTCGAGTTCTTCGGCGAACAGCTGTTCCGCTCGGACCTGTCGATTTCGGTCGGCGAACTCGGCTCCCTGCTCGACCACAGCGGCCCGATCGGCGAAAGCGAGCGTTACGCGGCGCGCGTGTTCGGCTCGCATCGCACGTATCACGTGACGAACGGCTCGTCGATGTCGAACCGCGTGATCCTGATGGCGAGCGTGACGCGCAACCAGATCGCGCTCTGCGACCGCAATTGCCACAAGTCGGCCGAGCACGCGATGACGATGTCGGGCGCGATCCCGACTTACCTCGTGCCGTCGCGCAACCGCTACGGCATCATCGGGCCGATCCTGCCCGAGCGCCTCACGGCCGCCGCGATCCGCCTGCTGATCGAACAAAATCCGCTCGTGCGCGACCGCGACGGCGTCGAGCCCGTGCCCGTGCATGCGCTCGTGACGAATTCGACCTACGACGGCCTCTGCTACAACGTCACGCGCCTCGAAGAACTGCTCGGCGAAAGCGTCGACCGGCTGCACTTCGACGAAGCCTGGTACGGCTACGCGCGCTTCAATCCGCTCTATCGCGATCGCTTCGCCATGCACGGCGATCCGGCCGATCACGACGCGTCGAAGCCCACGGTGTTCGCCACGCACTCGACGCACAAGCTGCTCGCGGCCTTGTCGCAGGCCTCGTTCATCCACATCCGCGACGGCCGCAATCCGATCGAGCACGCGCGCTTCAACGAGGCCTACATGATGCACGCCTCGACCTCGCCGCAATACGCGATCATCGCTTCGAACGACGTGAGCGCCGCGATGATGGACGGCGCGGGCGGCGAAGCGCTCACGGGCGACGCGATCCGCGAGGCCGTCGCGTTCCGCCAGATGCTGTCGCGGCTGCACGCACAGTTCGACGAGCAGGACGACTGGTTCTTCGACGGCTGGCAGCCTGATCAGGTCCTGAACCGGCAGACCGGCCGCCGCACGCCGTTCCACGAAGCCGACCCCGAACTGCTCGCGACCGATCCGTCGTGCTGGGTGCTGCGCGCCAACGAGGTCTGGCACGGCTTCGGCGAGATCGAGGACGGCTACTGCATGCTCGATCCGATCAAGGTGTCGATTCTCACGCCGGGCGTCGCGCCCGAAGGCGGCCTCCAGCCGATCGGCATTCCGGCCTGCGTGGTCACGGCCTATCTCGACCGCCACGGCATCGTCGTCGAGAAGACCACCGATTTCACGATCCTGCTGCTGTTTTCGATCGGCATCACCAAGGGCAAGTGGGGCACGCTCGTCAACACGCTGCTCGACTTCAAGAAGGACTACGACGCGAATTTGCCGCTCGATCAGGCGCTGCCCGGACTGGTGGCGCGTTATCCGCAGCGTTACCGGGGCCTTGGGCTGCGCGATCTGTGCGACCTGATGTTCCGCGCGATGCGCGACCTCAAGACCACCGAGATGATGTCGCGCGGATTCTCGACGCTGCCGCATCCCGAATGCAGCCCGCAGGAAGCGTTCGAGCTGCTGGTCCACAACGACGTGGAAACGCTCGACCTCTCGCAGATGGCGGGGCGCGTGGTCGCCAACGCGGTCGTGCCCTATCCGCCGGGCATTCCGCTGCTGATGCCCGGCGAGAACGCCGGCCCCGCCGACGGCCCGCTGCTCGGCTATCTCAAGGCGCTCGAACAATACGATCTGCGTTTCCCCGGTTTTACGCACGATACGCATGGGGTCGAAGTCGAAGACGGCGTGTACCGGATCGCCTGCATCAAGACGTCCTAGACGCGCGCGGGTTGTAGCCATGCGCAGCCATGCGCAGCCATACGCAACCATGCGCAGCCACGCGCCGTCCCACTTATCAGACCAAAGTCCGATACAAGGGGGCGGCGCGCGCGTATAGGCTGGAGGGGCTTTAGCACTCGTCCTTCCATACCGACATAGGAGTTCGTCATGAAATACCGGACCGTGGCCATGATGATCGCGACCCTTCCTCTCCTGTGCGTTTCCGGCGTCCGGGCTCAGGACAACCCCGCATCGACCCCGGCGGCGCACGCCGCGCATCCCGACGAGATCGTGCGGATGCACCAGCAGGTCGCCGCCGCGAATCGCGAGTACGACCGCGAAGTGGCCGCGGCCAAGAAGGTCTACGACCACAAGAAGGCGGAGGCCAAGAAGAAGCGCGATGCGGCGGTCGCGGTCGCCCATCAGGGCGTCGATTGATGAGGCCAGGCGTCCCGCGCCCTTCGATCGGGCGCCGGACGCCGCCACCCATGCCGGTGAGGTACGTGTTATGGCTTTCGCTCTGCTGCTTGCGGTCTTTCTCGCCTCGACCGGCATCCTGGTCGGCGGCGCGATGAACCGGCCCGCGCAGCCGGAGACGGCGGCAGCGGCCGATGTGCGCGGCGGCGCGAATGCGCCCTCGGTGTCACTGTCGTTGCCCGCGCCGTTGCCCGCGTCGTCGAACAATGCTACGCAGTCCCAATCGGATGCTCCATCGTCCGTCAAATCGAGCGGGGTCTAGCCCGCGTGTCTAGTGGTCTCCTCGAACGCGTTGTCTGCGCGCCCGGCCAGGCATCCTCGCGATATGGCCGTGCGTTCTGAAACGCAGCCTCGGCGGTGCGAGCGTGGCGAGCGGTACGAGCGGCGTGAGCGTGACAAGCGGCACTGCCGTCAACGCGGCAAGGTCGGCAACCAGCACGGCGAATCCACTTAGTACGGCACGCATCGCAGTCTCGTCCGAAGTTCGTCGAGCCAGCATACGCGCCGGCCAACGCCGATGAAATCGGACCTTGGTCCGATTTTCCTCCCCTAACCGCCGAGCGCAATGATCGCCATCGTCAGCAGAATGCCGAGCGCGATCATCGCGAAGCCCGCGCGCATCCCGCCCGCGCCGGTATAGCGTCCCAGCGCGAAGCCCGCCGCGAACAGCATGACGAGCGTGAGCACGCGCGAGGCGACCAGCGCCGCCTTGTTATCGGCGATGACGAGAAACGGCAGCGCGACCGGAAACGTCGCCACCACCACGAGCAGAAAAATACCGAGTGCGCCGACGAAATCGGCGCGCACGAACTGCGCGCGAGGCGGCAAGGTCGAGGCCGCCGCGATGCGCGCGCGCATCCGTTCGAGTTCGGCGTCGTCGACGAGCGGCGAGAGGCTGTCGGGCAGCGCGCCGCGCAGGCTGCGCACCGCCAGCGCGGGATTGGACTCGCGCTGCACGGCCAGCGCGAGCTTGCGGCGCTGGCCGCGGTCGGCGAGCGTGCGCACGAGGTACATCACGGCGTCCGCGAGACCCCAGGCGAGATTGCAGCCGAGCGCGGTGATGAACATCTTGCGCCCCGCATCGTCGGCGACGGTGACGGCCTTGACCGCGCCGACGAAGGTCAGCGCCATGAACAGGCCGAAGCACAGTTCGCACACGCGGTCGACGACGTTGAGGATCGGCTCGCGCCGGTGGGGTCGATCTTCGGGCTGGTCTTGCCGGGCAGGCATCGCAGTGTTCATGAGAGACCTCGCATCAGGTTGGCTGGCGCGGCGTGGGCGCCGCTGCGGGACCGCGCGCCTCGGCCGCGCGCAGATACGTTTCGATCACGTCGTCCACCGTCACGAGGCGGCCGATGTCGCCGACGAGCCGCTCGAGCCCTTCCGCGCGCAGCAGGTCGCGCACGCTGCCGTGCGCCGCGACGATGCGCAGCGCCCCGCCCGTTTTCGCGAGCTGCGCCTGCAGCGCCGCGAGCATCCGCGCGCCCGCGATATCGAGTGCGGGCGCGTTGGACAGGTCGACGATCACCAGCCCGACCGGACACGCCGACGCGCCGATGGCCGCGCGAATCCGCTCGCGCACCGCATCGACGTTGAAGTACAGCAGCGACGCCTCGACGCGGAACATCAGCACGCCGGGTATCGTCTCGTTGTCGGGATGGCGTTCGTTGTCGGTATAGCGGCGCGTGCCCGGCATGCGACCGAGCACCGCCACATGCGGATGCGCAACGCGCATCACGAGCAGCAGCATCGACGCGAGCACTGCGAAAATTACGCCCTTGAGAATGCCGAGCAGCAGCACCGCACAGAGCGCGATCATCGCCACCGCGAACTCCTGGCGGCTCACGCGCCAGACGTGCCGCAGCTCGCGAATATCGACAAGCCCCTTGACCGCCACCAGCACGATGACCGCCAGCACGACCG
Source organism: Paraburkholderia sp. J94 (assembly GCF_905220285.1). Lineage (NCBI taxonomy): Bacteria > Pseudomonadati > Pseudomonadota > Betaproteobacteria > Burkholderiales > Burkholderiaceae > Paraburkholderia > Paraburkholderia sp. J94. The sequence goes on from NZ_CAJMZH010000002.1 coordinate 242,029, forward strand.
TCGGCAGGCCCGTCAGCAGATCCGAGAGAAACACGAGACACAGGCCGATGGCGATCGACGCGAACACCAGCGCGAGCGGCGTCTTCGCGCCCGCCTGGTCGTTCACCGACGATTGCGACAGCCCGCCCGCCACCGGAAACGCATGAAAAAGCCCCGCCGCGAGATTGGCCGCGCCTAGCCCAAGCATTTCCTGACGGGCGTCGATCTCCTCGCCGTGATTGCGCGCGATGGCGCGCGCGGCCGACACGCTCTCCACGTAGGACAGCAGCATGCAGGCGAACGCGAGCGGCACGATGCCGTCGACGTCGCGCACCCTCAGCGGCGGCACGTCGAAACCGGGCAGCCCGCGCGGCAACGCGCCGACGACCTTGAAACCCATCGCGCCCAGCGGCGTGTGCGTCATCAGCACGATGGAGAGCGCCACCACGATCAAGGCGACCGGACGGCCCGGCAAATACTTTTCGCCGAGCAGCAGCAAGGCCAGCGCGACGAGGCCGAACGCGAGCACGACGAAACGCGTGTCGGGCACCTGGCGGATCAGCATCGTCAGGCGCTCGATGAACTGTTCGCCGCCGCCAGCAACACCGAGCAGCTTCGGCAATTGCGTCAGCGCGATCGTCAGCGCCGCGCCCGCCTTGAAGCCCAGCAAAATCGTCTCGCCGATGAAGTTGACGAGCGACGCGAGGCGCAGTATCCAGCCGATCAGGCACAGGGCCGCGACGAGCAGCGCGGTCAACGCGGCGATCGACGCGGCGCGCTGCGCGTCGCCGCCCGCCATCTCCGCGACGCTCACGCCAACCAGCATCGAGATCGCCGAAGTCGGTCCGATCGCCAACTGGCGCGACGAGCCGAGTAGCGCGTAGGCCGCGCCGCCAGCCAGATAACCGTACACGCCGTATTGATCTGGCAAGCCCGCGAGCGCCGCATACGCCAGCGCGACGGGAATGCCATAGGCCGCCAGCGTCACGCCCGCCACGAGATCCGACGACAGCCAGCGCAGCCGGTAATCGCGCAGCCATCGGCATGGCACCCAGGCCGCGAAGCCGCCGCGCGCCTGGGCCGCATTGCCGCTGCCTGCCTCGGGGGCCTGCTCGTCGGTCATCGCGCTCTCCTTGTCACGCTTGACGAGACCATACAAACGGTACGTGCGGAATACGACCTTGGTCGTATCCGCGCACTGTGCGAACGGCCTCGCATTCAGCATGCGCGGCGGCCGCAAAGGCGTTATTCTTTTCTCCAGCTATCCTGGACTCACCCAGGCGCTGTGTCTTCGGCCGCGATTGCAGAGGTCATGCAAAGATCGTATCGTCGGCCTGGCCGCGCCACGCAGTGATCTCCCGCGTTGCGCGAGCACGCCCCGTGAACCGCCGTACGATGCCAAGCAGGAGAACCGGATGCGAGCCCTTCGCTCACTCTGTCTGATCGCCTCGCCGCTGCTGATTGCCGGCTGCAACACGGCGCCCATTCCACCGGGCAAGCCGGTCGATATTTCCACTGCATTGCAGAACGTCCTGCAGGGTCTCTGCGATTTCCGCCAGGATCAGGCGACGAAAAAACAGGACTGGGGCGCACACGTCGAATCGGTGACCGTCGAGCTCGATCTGACCGTGGACGGCGCGCGCACTCCGCCCGTTGCCGTCGCACCGGATATCCAGTTCATCCCGACCGTCAGCTACGGCCAGATCCTCACTTCAAGCCGCGGCAGTCATCTCACGCTGACGCTCAAACCCGGCAGTCTGCCCGCCGAATGTAGCGGCACAAATGGCAGCAACGGAGGAAAAACGACGCCGTGACGCGACGCGCGTCGGCAGGGTCCGGCTTCGACACATGCCGGACCGGCCATCGACAGCAATCGAGCCGCTGACAACGGGGGTGTGAGCGATGCAGCAGCAAGCGCGGGGGATCTTGCGCGGTCGGGCGCGGAAAAAGTATGGCGTGCAGGGCGTGCATCGGGCGAATCGCGCGGCGCGCGCCGCGCGGGTGCTCGCGTGCATCGGCGTCATGACGGCCCTGCCGGGCGGCGCGGCCTATGCGCAGACGGCGCAAGGGCCGCTATCGTCGAATACGGTGGTCGGCGGCAACGTCAAGCAGCACGCCAATGCGGTGCTCGCGATCATGTCCTACACGACGGTCCCCGACGTGACGACCAGCAATCTGTCGGTCAACAACGGCGCGACCGGCAATCCGGGTTTCGGCCAGTCGCAGCTCGGCGGCGGCTTCACGCTCAGCCGCACGTTTCCGCTCTATCTCGAAGGCACGCTCGCCTATAGCCGCTACGATCCGGTGTTCCTCGCGACGGACGGCGCCCAGCAGCGCGCGGTGCCGACCCGATGGAACACGTTCAGCGGCACGGTCGGCATCGGCTGGGACTTCCGCATCACCAACGAACTGGCCTTCCGCCCTATCCTGAACGGCACGATCGGGCGCGTCGCCAGCGACCTGAAAGTGGGCCAGACGCTGTTCAATCACGTCACCGACAGCAATCTGCAGTTTCTCGAAAACGGCTCGCTCGACGCCTACGGCTACGGCGGCTCGCTGATGCTCGACTACGAGCACTATCGGGAGAACTACGAAATCGACGCCGAATTGCGCGCCACCGATATCTACCTGCGCAGTTTCGGCGGTTCGTCGGCGGCGGTGCAGGGTTCGGCCACGGCGCAGCAACTGAGCCTCTGGACGCGCTGGCGCGCGCCGACCGGCCTGCACGCGCTCGACCGGCCCGTGCGCTACGTGCTGGAGGCCGCGTACTCGCACTATTTCGGCGACAGCGCCGGCGCGCTGGGTTTCAACGATCTCACCTCGCTCGGCGTGGGGCTCGAACTCGACAGCAGCCGCTATCCCGTCATCATCACCCGCACGCGCGCGATGGTGCGCTATGTGTTCGGCCACAACGTTCACGGCGTCTCGTTCGGCTTCGCGATGAGCTTCTGAGCGGCCGCTTCAACAGAATTGCCGGGAATGCTATGGGACCAAAGTCCAATTGACCCTGTGCGGGCGCGATCCGATAGTGGGGAACCGCCATCAGGGGAACCGGCGCGGTCACGGCCAGCGCCGCCGTCTTGCTTCAGCGGCGCGTCCCGTGGCGCACCGGCAGGAGAAGAACCGATGCTGATCACACCGCCCACCCAGAAGGTCCTGTCCCGAGAGCTGCTCGACGTCCTGATACGCGCCGGGCTCGTCGCCGTGCTGGCGATCTTCTGCTTTCGCATCTTCGTGCCGTTTCTCAACCTGATGGTGTGGGCGCTGATCCTCGCGATCACGCTCTATCCGCTACAGATCCGGCTGCGCCGTTCGATGCCGAACCGGGACGGCCTGATCGCCACGCTGATCGTGCTCGCGGCTTTCGTCATCGTGATCGTGCCCGCGTATCTGCTGGGCGTGGCCGTCGCCGACTCGGTCGACAACGCGATGGCCGTGTTCAAGAGCGGCAGCCTGCGCGTGCCGCCGCCGGCCGAATCGGTGCTGAGCTGGCCGCTGGTCGGCAAGCGCGTCTACGACTTCTGGCTACAGGCGTCCACGGACATCGCGGGCGTCGCGCAGAAGTTCGCGCCCCAGCTCAAGGACGCGGGCCGCGCGCTGCTCGGCACCTTGACCGGCCTGGGCGTGGGCTTGATGGTGTTCTTCGCGGCGCTGATCGTCGCGGGCATCCTCATGGCCTTCGGCGAAAAGGGCCATGAAAGCGCCGTGCAGATCGCCTCGCGCATCTCCGGCCCGGACAACGGCGTGCAGATCACCGACCTGTGCACGGCCACGATACGCGCCGTGGCTCAGGGTGTGGTCGGCATCGCGTTCATCCAGATGGTGCTGATCGGCGTCGCCTTCATCGTCATGGGCATTCCCGGCGCGGGCCTGCTCGCGCTCGCCGTGCTGCTGATCGGCATCATGCAGCTGCCGGCCACGCTGATCACCGTGCCCGTGATCATTTTCGTGATCGTCACCGAGGGCTTGAGCACGGCGACCATCGTGTTCTCCGTCTACGTGTTCATCGCCGGTCTCGCCGACAACGTGCTCAAGCCGCTGCTGCTCGGCCGCGGCGTCGCGGTGCCGATGCCTGTCGTGCTGATCGGCGCGCTCGGCGGCATGGTGACGGGCGGCGTCATCGGGCTGTTCATCGGGCCCGTGATGCTCGCGGTCGGCTATCAGCTGTTCTGGCGCTGGGTGAAGGATCAGCCGCAGAGCCGCACGCTGGACGAGGCCCAGATCGTGGCACAGGCGCAAACCCCGTCGCAGACTCAGGCGCAGATTCCGCCACAGGCGCCCGAACAACAGCCTTGACGCTGCGGGACCCCGACGTGTTGCCCGTCATGCGCCCCTTCACGCTGGCGATGCTGCTCGGAGCCGGCGTCCTCGAAGGCTGCATGCGCGTGGGACCGGATTTTCAGCCGCAGCACGAAGCCTGGAGCGAGCACTGGCGCAGCGAGGCGGTCGAGCGCGTCACGCAGCAGACGGCGCAACCCGACGTGCGCCAGTGGTGGCGCGTTTTCGGCGACCCGAATCTCGAAGCGCTGATGGACGCGGGCGACGCCGGCAACGGCGATCTGCGGATCGCCGGGCTGCGCGTGCTCGAAGCGCGCGCGCAACTGGGCATCGCGCAGGCGGGGCGCTACCCGCAGGTGCAGCAGATCGACGCCGATGCGACCTGGTCCGCGCACCGCCACTCGGCTGCCTTCTCGCCGCAATCGGGCCCCGCGTGGCAGTACGGCGCGGGCTTCAGCATCGGCTGGGAACTCGACTTCTGGGGACGCTTCGCGCGCGCCATCGAATCCGCCGACGCCGCGTTCTTCGCCGCGCAGGCGAACCGCGACGCCGCGCTCGTGCTGCTGCACGCGCAGATCGCCGATACCTATTTCACGCTGCGCACGGCCGAGGCGCGGCTGCGCATCGCGCGCGAGAACGCGCAGCTGCAAAAGCGCAGCTACGACATCACGCAAAAGCTGTTCAAGAGCGGCGAAACCGACGAACTCGATCTTCAGCAGGCCAAAACACAATATCTGGGCACGCTCAGCAGCATTCCCGATCTCGAAAGCCAGATCGAACTCGCGCGGCACGCGCTGTCCGCGCTGGTCGGGCGTCCGCCGGGACCGCTGCCCGAACTCGACGCGCAGCCCGGCATGAGCGGCGTGCTGCCGCTCGTGGACCGCGCCGTGCTCCAGGACGTGCCCGCCGATCTGCTGCTGCGCCGTCCCGACGTGATCGCCGCCGAATATCAGATGGCGGCGCAGTCGGCGCTGATCGGCGTGGCGAAGGCCGACTTCTATCCGTCCGTGTCGCTGCTCGGCTCGCTGGTCTGGAGCGCGGGCTCGTCGCATACGCTGGCCCTCGTGGCGGGCCCGAGCGTGACCTGGAACGTCTTCGATCACGGCCGGATCGAGAACAACGTGCGCGTTCAGGACGCGCGGCTCCAGCAGTTGGCGGTGGCCTACCAGAACACCGTGCGCGAGGCGGCGCGCGAGGCCGACGACGCCGCCACGTCGCTGCTCGGCGCCTGGCAGCGCGAGACCATCCTGAACGAGGCGCAGGCGGCCGCGCAGCGCTCGCTCAAGCTCGCCAACACGATCTATCGCGAAGGCTATTCCGACTTTCAGCGCGTGCTCGACGCCCAGCGCGCGCTGTTCACGCAGCAGGACGCGTATATCGTCAATCGCGGCAACGCCATCGGCAGCCTGATCGCGCTGTACAAGGCGCTCGGCGGCGGCTGGTACACCGAACAGCCGGTCGTCGATGCGGGGACGCGCGCGCGCATGCAGCAACGCACCGACTGGGGCAATCTGATCGACGAGGTCAACGCGCCGCCTTCAGCGCACGCGCAGCAGACATCGCACGCATCGCAGACATCGCACGCATCGCAGACATCGCACGTTGCGCACGCATCGCCGGCATCGTCGTCCGCCGCGCCCGCATCACGCTCCGCGGCGGCCGTCGCCGCGCCGTCACAAGGTGCATCCCGATGAGCGCCGCCCCGAATCCTGCCCCCCAAACGCCCCCGCCCGCCGCCGACGCCTCGGGCAAGGCGCTCAAGTGGGTGATCGCGCTGCTGGCCGCGAGCCTGCTCTGGTATCTGCTCGCCGACCGCTTCACGCCCTACACACAGCAGGCGCGCGTGCAGGCCTACGTGGTGCCGGTCGCCGCCGAGATATCGGCGCGCGTCACGCGCGTGCTCGTGCACAACAACCAGGCGGTCAACGCCGGCGACGTGCTGTTCGAAGTCGACGCCGACCAGTACCAGATCGCCGCCGCGCGCGCCCGCGCCGACTACGAGACCGCGCGCCGCCAGCTCGGCGCGAATACGGCGGGCATCGATTCGGCGCAAGCCTCGCTGCGCGCGGCGCTCGCGAACGAGGTCAAGGCGCGCCAGGACAGCGACCGTCTCGAACGGCTCTATCGCGAGGACGAAGGCACGGTGTCGCTGCGGCGCATCGAGGTCGCGCGTGCGACTTACGAGCAGGCCCAGAGCCAGGTGGTCGCCGCGCGCGCCGAAGTGGAACGCGCGCGCGAACAGCAAGGCGGCAGCGAGACCGACAACGCGCAATTGCGCAGCGCGGCGGCCGCCGTCAAAAAGGCCGAACTCGATCTCGCGAACACGCAGATCCGCGCCCGTTCGAGCGGTGTCGTCACCGATCTGCGCGCGGAAGTCGGCCAGTTCGCGGCGGCGGGCAATCCGGTCATGACGCTGATCGCGATCCGCGACGTGTGGATCAGCGCCGACATGACCGAGAACAATCTGGGCCATCTGGAGCCGGGCACACCGGTCTCCATCGTGCTCGATTCGCTGCCCGGCGACGTCTTCGCGGGGCGCATCCGCAGCATCGGCTACGGCGTCAGCACGGGCCAGAGCACGCCGCCCGGCAGCCTGCCCACGGTGCAGAACAGCCGCGACTGGCTGCGGCCCGCGCAGCGCTTTCCCGTGATCGTCGAATTCTCCGCCGACGACCGCGCGCGCCTGAACCAGCTCAACAGCGTGCGCGTGGGCGGCCAGGCCGAGGTCATGGCGTTTCCGACCTCGCCCAATCCGCTCAATCCGCTGGGCCGCGTGTTTCTGCGCGCGATGAGCTGGATTGCCTACGTCTACTGACGATGGCCACGCCCAACACGCTCCCGCTGGCCGGACGGCGCGCGCTGCGCCTCGCCTTCGGCACGGCGCTGTGCCTCGCGATCAGTTTCGCGCTGGACTGGCCGATTCCCGTCATCGCACCGGTCTTCGCCGTATTCCTGCTCGCGACCCAGACGCGTCCGCTTTCGCTGAAGACCGGCGCGGCGCTCGCGATCGTGGTCGCGCTGACGACGGGCAGCGGCCTGCTGATGGTGCCGCTGCTGCGGCACTACGCGTTCGACGGCGTCGCCATCGTCGGCCTGCTGCTGTTTTTCGCGTTTCGCTACGGGCTGCGCGGCGGCAACAACCTGGTCTCGACCTTTCTCGTGGCGGGCCTGACGATGATCTCCGCGGCGGGCACGAGCGACTTCCAGCTGGCCGTGACCGTGGTCGGCGCGCTGGTGCGGGGACTCTTGCTGGCCGTGCTGGTGACGGCCCTGACGCACGCGCTGCTGCCCGAGCCGATCGACGCGCGCCGCCCGCCCGCCGCGCCGCCGATGTCCGAGGATCAGGCGCGGCGCATCGCGCTGCGCGCCGCGCTCGTGGTGCTGCCCGCGTGGCTGCTCGCCATGGCCGATCCGGCGAGCTACATGCCGATCATCATGAAGTCGGTGAGCCTCGGCCGGCAAAGCTGCGCGACCACGGCGCGCACGGCGGCGCGCGATCTGATCGGCTCGACGCTGCTGGGCGGCCTGCTCGCGATGGCGTGCTGGTTCGCGCTGCGGCTGTTCGTCGACCTGTGGATGTTTTTCCTGTGGATGCTGCTGTTCGGCCTGCTGGTGGCGCGCAGGCTCTACCGGATCCGGCCGACGCAATATTCGCCGGGCTTCTGGCTCAACAGCCTCGTCACGATGATCATTCTGCTGGGCCAGTCGGTGCAGGACAGCGTGGCGGGCAAGGACGTGCTCACGGCGTTCGCGGTACGCATGGGACTCTTCCTCGCGGTCACGATCTACGCCTGGCTGATGCTGCTGATCTTCGAGCAGCGCAGCCGCGCGAAATCCACGGAGCAAGCATGATGCAACCCCCAACGGACGACGACGAAATCCGCCTGCGCGCACGCGACATCCTGCTGGAAATGGCCAGGACGCTCTGGTATGTGCGCGCGATTCTCGGCGGCCTGCTGGTTTCATTCGTCATGCTGACGATCGGGATGTATGCGTTCGGCGAGCCCGTCGAGACCGTACGCCGGACGGCCTCGCCGTTCGGCGAGACGCTCTACTTCTGCGCGATCACCGCGCTGACGATCGGCTATGGCGACGTCGTGCCCACCTCGACATTCGGCCGCATCGACGCCGTGTTGCTCGGCCTGATCGGTCTGGTGCTGACGGGGCTGTTCGTCGCGACGGCCGTGCGGGGCGTGCAGGAAGCCGCGCTACGCGCGAGCGCGGGGCCTGAGCAGCAATGAGGGAAAACGGCGTCGACTGGCGCGCACTTAGCGGCCCGCCGAGCCCGTCGTCACAGCGGCAACGCCCGCGATTGCCGCTGAGCCTGACTGCGTTTGTGCCGGGGTTTGGGTTTGCGTCTGCGTCGCTTCAGTCGCCGACGCCCCGCTCGCGGGCGCGGGCATCGTCATCGTCTCCGCCTTCGTCACCCAGCCGCCGCCCATCGCCTTGTAGAGACTGACGTAGTACGTCAGCACCGCCGCCTCGGTTTGCGTCTGCGTCAGCTGCGCGTTGAAGAGACTGCGCTCCGCATCCAGCACCTCGATATAGCTCGTGTAGCCCGCGTCATAGCGCTTGCGCGCGAGCCGCGCGTAGACCGCCAGCGCATCGACCTGGCGTCCTTGCGCGACCAGTTCGTCCTGACTCTTCTGCAAGGCGATCATCGCGTCCTCGACCTGCTGGAAGGCCTTCTGCACCGTATCGAGATACGTGTACAGCGCCTCCTGCTCGCGCGCTTCGGCCAGATGCACCTGCCCGGTGATGTTGCCGCCCGTGAACAGCGGCTGCGCGATCGCGCCGCCCACCGACCAGATATAGGCCGGCCCGGTCAGTAGGCTCGAAAACACGGCGCTCGCCGAGCCGATCACGCCCGACACCGAAAGGTTCGGAAAATACAGCGCGCGCGCCGCGCCGATGCGCGCGTTTTCGGCGATCAGATTCTGCTCCGCCGCGAGCAGATCGGGCCGCCGCGACAGCAGATCGGACGGCACGCCCGCGGGCACAGCGGGCAGCGCGATGGCGCGCAGCTCGCGGCCGCGCGGAATCGGACCGGGATTCTGCGCGAGCAGCACCGAGAGCGCGTCCTCCTGCTGGCCGATCTGCATCTCGATCACGGGGATGGTCCCCTGCGCGGCCTCGTATTCCGACTGGCTCTGCGCCAGCTCCATCTGCGAGACGACGCCATGCGCGAAGCGCTGCGTGAACACCCGCACCGAATCGGCGCGGCTCGCGGCCGTCGCCTGCGCGATCTCCAGTTGCCGGTCGAGGCTGCGCAGATTGATATAGGACCCCGCCACCGCCGCCACCAGCGTGAGGATGGTCTCGCGCCGCCCTTCCACGGTCGCGGCCAGATCGGCGCGCGCGGCCTCGGTCTGCCGGCGCGTGCGCCCGAAGACATCGAGGTTCAGCGTCGCGCTGAGCGTCGGCGAAAACGCGTTGTAGACCGGATCGATGCCCGGCTGCAACGGCAGCCCGCTAATCTGCGACACGCGCTGGCGCGACGCGGTGAAACCCGCGCCCACCTGCGGGAAGAACGCCGAGCGCGTGATCTGCACCTGCGCGGCGAATTCGTCGATGCGGGCCGCCGCGATCTTCACGTCGCGATTGCGTTCGAGCGCCGTGCCGATCAGCTGATTGAGCACCGGCTCCTGGAACTGCTCCCACCAGACCGTATCGGCGACTTCGAGCGCTTCGCCGCTCGCGAACCGGTAGGTCGCCGGCACCTCGACATTCGGGCGCTGGTAGTCCGGCCCGAGCAGGCAGGCGCTCAGCGCGAGGGCCAGCAGCGGAGTGAGCCGTCGCGCGGCGATCGGCGTATGGGCGAGCGCGCGCATCTCAGTCGTCTCCCCGTGGCGCGGAAGGCGTGCCTTTCGGCGGCGCGCCCGCGGCGCTGCCCGCTGTGCCCGCTGCCCCTCCCGCGCCACCGCCCGACGCATCGCCCGCGCCCGGCGCGGCTTTGCCCTTGCTGCCGCGCGACGACATCGTTTCGAGCAGGTAATAGAACATCGGGATAAAGAACACGGCGATCACGGTCGCGCCGAGCATCCCGCCGATCACGCCCGTGCCGATCGAGTGACGGCTGTTGGCCGACGCGCCCGTGGCGATCGCGAGCGGCACGCAGCCCAGAATGAAGGCGAGCGACGTCATGACGATCGGCCTCAAGCGCTCCTCGGACGCGACGATCGTCGCGTCGAGCACCGAGGCCCCGCCCTCGCGGTTCATCACCGCGAACTCGAAGATCAGAATCGCGTTTTTCGCCGCGAGCGCGACCAGCATCGTGAGCCCGATCTGGAAGTAGATATCGTTTTCGAGGCCGCGCAACAGGATCGCGAGCAGCGCGCCGAACAGCGCGAACGGCACCGCCATCAGCACGCCGACCGGCAGCGACCACTTCTCGTATTGCGCCGCGAGAATCAGGAACACCATGATGAGGCCGAACACGAACACCGAGCCCGACGTACCGCCCGACTTGCGCGCCTCGTAGGCTTCGCCGCTCCACGCCACGCCGAAGCCGGTGGGCATCGTCGCCGCGATCTCGTCCAGTGCGGCGATCACCTGGCCCGAGCTATAGCCCGGCGCGGCGTTGGCCGTGACGAGCACCGCCGGGAAATTGTTGAAGCGCGTGAGCAGGTCCGGTCCGGTCACGTAGTGGTAGTTCGCCACGGCGCGCAGCGGCACCATCGTGTCGGTCTTGCTGCGCACGTAGATGCGGTCGAGATCGTCGGGGCGCAGGCGCGTCGACGGATCGGCCTGAAGGATCACCTGCCACAGCCGGCTCGACCGGTTGAACTGCGAGACGTAGAGCGAGCCGAACATCGTCTGCATCGCGCTATAGACATCCTCCACCGGCACGCCGAGCGTTTCGGCGCGCTCGCGATCGACATCGACGAGCAGTTGCTGCGAATTCGGATTGAAGGTGGTCGTCACGCGCGCGAGTTCGGGCCGCTGCCGCGCCTTCGCAACGAACTCGCGCACCACTTCCGCGAGCTGCGTGATCGTCGCGTCGCCCTTGCTCTGGATCCACACTTCGGTGCCGCCCGTGGTGCCGAGGCCCGGAATCGAAGGCGGATTGACCGGTATGACGATCCCCTCCTTGATCGACGAGAGCGCCTTGTACGCATCCACCAACACCGCGCGCGCGTTCTGCGTCTTGGCGTGGCCCGACGAATAGCGCTCGTCGAAGCCCTTGAGCCCGACGAAGAACGTGCTCGCGTTGTTCTTGTTCTGCACGTCGAGCAGGCTGTAGCCGTCGACGGTGGCGATGCCGCTCACAGCGTCCTGCTTCATGAAATATTCGGCCACCTGATCGGAGACCGCGCCGGTGCGGTCGAGACTCGCCGCGTCGGGCATCGTCACCGCGCCGAGCAGATAGCCCTGATCCTCGGGCGGCAAAAACGCGGAGGGAATCGCCTTCATCATCACGACCGTCAGCGCGATCATGCCCGCGAACAGCAGCAGCGCCATCACCCAACGCCGGATCGCCACATGCACGAGGCCGATATAGCCGCGCGTCATGCGGCCGAACGCATTCTCGAACCAGCGGAAAAAGCCCTTCTTCTCGTGATGCGAACTCTTGAGCAGGATCGCCGCGAGCGCGGGCGACAAGGTCAGCGCCACGATGCCCGAGATCACCACCGAGATCGCGATGGTGATCGCGAACTGCTTGTACAACTGCCCGGTAATGCCGCTCACGAACGCCACCGGCACGAACACCGCGCAGAGCACGAGCACGATCGCGACCACTGGCCCGGCCACTTCGTCCATCGCGCGCTTGGCGGCCTCCTTGGGCCCGAGCTTGTGCACGGTCATATTGCGCTCGACGTTCTCGATCACGACGATCGCATCGTCCACCACGATGCCGATCGCCAGCACCATGCCGAACAAGGTCAGCATGTTGATCGAGAAGCCGAGCAGCGCCATGCCCATCGCCGTGCCGACGATCGACACCGGCACCGCCAGAATCGGAATCAGCGTCGCGCGCAGGCTTTGCAGGAACACATACACGACGATCACGACCAGCACGAGCGCTTCGAAGAACGTGTGCACGACGTCCGAGATCGAAGCGCGCGTGAACTCGGTCGTGTCCATCGCGATCTTGTAGTCGAGCCCTTCGGGGAACGACTGCTTGAGTTCGGCGAGCGCGGCGCGCACCTGCTTCGAGACGTCGAGCGCATTCGCGCCCGGCTGCTGATAGACCGCGATGATGGTGGCAGGCTTGCCCTGATAGCGACTGCGGATCGAGTAATCCTTCTGCCCGAGTTCCGCGCGGCCCACGTCCTGCAGGCGCACGATCGCCGCGCCCTCGCTGCTCGCGCGCAGGATGATGTCGTCGAAATCGCCGGGCTGCGCGAGGCGGCCGGGTGTCGTCACGGCGAACGACTGCTCGACCTTCGAGCCGGTTGGCGACTGCCCGATGCGCCCGACCGCGAACTGCTGGTTCTGGTTCTCCACCGCCCTTTGCACATCGGCCACGGTGATGCCGAGCTGCGCCATTCGGTCCGGCTTGAGCCAGACGCGCATCGCATAGTCAGGTGTCCCGAAGATACTCGACTGGTTCGCGCCGGGAATGCGCTTGAGCGCGTCCAGCACATAGATGTTCGCGTAGTTCGCGATATAGGTGCTGTCGTAGCGCTCGTCGGGCGAATAGATCGCGATCACCATCATGAACGCCGACGACTTCTTCTGCACCTGCACGCCCTGCGCCTGCACCGATTGCGGCAGCTGCGGCAAGGCGAGATTGACGCGGTTCTGCACGTCGACCTGCGCGAGCTGCGGATTGGTGCCGATCTCGAAGAACGCGTTGACGGTCAGATTCCCGGTCGATGAACTCGACGAGTTCATGTAGATCATGTTGTCCGCGCCGTTCACCTGCTGCTCGATTGGTGCGGCGACGTTGTTGGCGACCACGTCCGCGCTCGCGCCTGGATAGGACGCGGTGATCGTGATCTGCGGCGGCGTGATGTCCGGGTATTGCGCGACCGGCAGCGCCAGCATGGTCAGCGAGCCGCCGAGCGTGATGACGATCGAAATGACCGACGCGAAAATCGGCCGGTCGATGCAGAAGTGCGAGATGCTCATCGTCAGCGCCCTTCAGTTGGCCGAAGCGGAGGCCGGGGTTGCGGCCGAGGCGGGGGCGGCCGCTGCATCCGCCGCCACGGGAGTCGCGACGATCTTGAGCGGCGCATCGGCCACCACGCGGATCGCGCCATCGACGACCACGCGCTCGCCGTCTTTCAGGCCATCGAGAATGAACCAGTCGTTGCCGTGCCATTCGCCGACCTCGACCACGCGCTGACGCGCCTTGTCGTCCTTGTTGACGACCCAGACGAAGTGGCTTTTCGCGCCCTGCAACACCGCGCGTTGCGGCACGAGAATAGCGTTCGGGCGAATCGCGCCCGCGACGCGCGCGCGCACGAACTGGCCGGGACGCAGCACGCCGGTGGGATTCGCGAAGACCGCGCGCACGAGGAACGAGCCCGTTTCCGTATTGAAGGCCGGATTGGCGAAGTCGATCGCGCCGCTGCCCTTGTAGGTCGAACCATCCGCGAGTTGCAGCGACACCGTGAACGCATTGTTCGCCGGGAAGCGCAATTGCCCCGCCGCGATCTGATCGCGGTAGCGCAGCTGCTGATTCTCCGAAATGCTGAAGTTGGCCCACATGGGGTCCAGTTGATAGACGTAGGTCAGCAGGCCGTTCTGCGTCGATGTGACGTAGCTGCCGTCCTGCTGGCGCGCGAAACTCGAAAGCCCGTTCAGCGGCGACTTGATCGTCGTATAGCTGAGATTCAGCTCGGCGGTATCGACCTCGCCCTGCGCGGCGATCACGGCGGCGCGCGACTGCTTTTCGTTGCCGATCGCGTCGTCGAGATCCTTCTTGCTCAACGCATTTTCCTGCGCCAGCGGCCGCACGCGCGCGAGGTTCGCCTTCGCCACTTCGAGCCGCGCCTGCTGCTGCGCCAACTGCCCCTGCGCGGTGCGCAACGCGGCTTCGAAGGGCTTGGGGTCCATCTGGAACAGGGTCTGCCCGACCTTGACCAGCGAGCCTTCCACATACATGCGGCGGTCGAGGAAGCCGTCCACGCGCGCGCGTATCTGCACTTCGCGCGAACTCTGGGTCTGCGCGGTGAACTCGAAATCGACGGGCGTATCGTGCGCCGCGACCGTCGTCACCGTGACTTCGACGGGCGGCACGGCCGCCGCCGCCGGCTTCTTGCTGCAGCCCGCGCCAGCGACCACGAACGCTGCCGCGCCCACGGCGACGGCCATCGCACGGACGCCCTTCGCAACGGCCGCGCCCGGCGCCATGCGCCATTGCAGCGGCTGCTTCTGATGCCTGCACGCGTGCGCCATCATCGCCTCAGGGTGATCTCGCAAGGCCCGCTTTCGACCCGGCATGGCACAGCGCCAGCAACGTCCCTGGCTTGCACGCGCGCCACTCGAAAGAGCGGGTCCCTGATTGCTTGAACATACCGGTCAGGCCATGCCCGACCGCTGGGAAATTGCACTGCGCAGCGAACTCGCGGACGTGCCGACACGGACTGGTCCATGATTCGCCGCGATTCAGTATGGTGACGGCCTCGGGCGCCAACAATCGGACTTTGGTCCTAGCCCGCGCGACCCGGCATACAGCGTGAAAGCATCGCGCGCCCGCGCGCCGCCGGGCCGCATCGGGACATAGGACCAAGGTCCTATGGTGCGGTCCCGGACCCCCGGTTCATGCTCTCAGCCATGACCGTCGCGCGAATTGGCCGCGACGCCTCGCCATCGAGCACGGACTTCTCTGTGGGAGTGCACCATGTCTGGATCGTCAAGCCATGCGAAGCGGCGGGAAGCCAAGGCGGAAGCGAAGGCCGAAGCGAAAGCCGCCGCAAAGGCCGAAGAAAAAAACGCAGCGAAATCCGAGGCGCAGCCCGACGTGAATTCAGAAGGCAAGATGAGCAACAAGGCCTATTTGAAGGAGCTATTCCGGCTTCATGTCGAATTGGTGAACCTGCAACAATGGGTCGTGGAAAGCGGCGCGAAAGTCTGCATCGTGTTCGAAGGACGCGACGGCGCGGGCAAGGGCGGCACGATCAAGGCGATCACCGAGCGCGTGAGTCCGCGCGTGTTCCGCATCGTGGCGCTGCCCGCGCCCACCGAGCGCGAAAAGTCCCAGATGTACCTGCAACGCTATCTCCCTCACCTGCCCGCGGCCGGCGAAGTCGTGATCTTCGACCGGAGCTGGTACAACCGCGCGGGCGTCGAGCGGGTCATGGGTTTCTGCACGCCCAAACAGGTCGACGAATTTCTCGCGGCGGTGCCGCTGGTGGAGAAAGCGATCATCGCGTCGGGTGTCATCCTCATCAAGTACTGGCTCGAAGTCAGCGCGGAGGAACAGACGCGCCGCCTCGAAGACCGCATCCAGGACGCGCGCAAGACGTGGAAGCTCACGCAGATGGACCTCGATTCGTATAGCCGCTGGTACGACTATTCGCGCGCGCGCGACGAGATGTTCGAGAAGACCGATCTGGACTTTTCGCCGTGGCATGTCGCGCACTCCGACGACAAGCGGCGCGCGCGGCTGAACATCATCACGCATCTGCTCGCCACGATTCCCTATGAGACCGTGCCGCGCAACCGGGTCGTGCTGCCGCGCCGGCAGAAGGCGGGCAATTACGTCGATCCCAACCATCCCTGCAAGCGCGTGCCGGAGGCATTCTAGGCTCGCCTTACGAAGCGAATGTGGAGGCCAATGATGGGCGAATTATGGATTGGAAACATCGACGCCGATGTGTCACCGGACGAGATCAATGAATTCCTCGGCCGATACGGCTGCCCGCCGTTCGACGCGATCCAGCGCGTACCCGGCACCGGCGACCGTCCCGCCGTGGTGCTGAGTTTCGACAAGCTCAGCCCCGAAGCGCTGCGCATGCTGCAAACGCGCATTCACAACATCCAGTGGAACCATCGCGCCATCGTCGTGCAGGTGATGCCGCCGAGACGGGAAGACTGACGCAACTGAAGCACGGATCGAAAAAAAGCGGGCGAGGCGGTCGGTCTGGATAACCGGCCGCCTCGCCCGCTTGTTTGCATGGATTCGCTTTTTTGGCGCAGCAGCGACGACGCGTTCAGGAATGGCGCGCGTGCGCCGTCGCGGCGCCGCCAAGGTCCGCGCGTTCGGCGAGCCGCACGAGTTCCGCGAGCGATTCGGCCCGCATCTTTTCCATGACGCGCGCGCGATGGATCTTGATCGTCTTCTCCGCCGCGCCCAATTCGTCGGCCACGAGTTTGTTCGGCCGCCCCGCGACCACCAGCGCCATGACTTCGCGCTCGCGCGGCGTCAGTTGCGCGACGCGCCTCTGGATTTCCGCGTGCTGCGCGCGCTGTTCGAACATTTGCTGCGCGAGCGCGAGCGCGCGATCGACCGCGTCGAGCAACGGGCCTTCGTCGACCGGCTTCAGCAGAAAATCCGTCGCGCCGGCCTTCATCGCGGCGATGGCGGCACGCGTGCCCACGTGGCCCGAGACGAAGATGATCGGCACCCGGCCGACCAGCCGGCTCTGCAGCGCGATGCCGCTCAGATCGGGTAGCCCGAGATCGAGCAGCAGGCACGCGGGCTGGCTCGTCAGATCGGCGCGTTCGAGAAAATCGCCGGCGCAGCCGAAGGTCTGCACGGTGTAGCCCGCCGAACCGAGCAGACGGC
This sequence comes from Paraburkholderia sp. J94, assembly GCF_905220285.1. Lineage (NCBI taxonomy): Bacteria > Pseudomonadati > Pseudomonadota > Betaproteobacteria > Burkholderiales > Burkholderiaceae > Paraburkholderia > Paraburkholderia sp. J94. The sequence continues at coordinate 258,965 of NZ_CAJMZH010000002.1, forward strand.
CGAAGGCTCTGCGGACCGGCTCGTCGTCGTCGACGACGAACACGAGAGATTGCGGTGTAGTCATAGAGGTTCGTGCGCGCCGCTATTCGTGGTCGCGCCCTCCGCGGGTAGCTCGAATTGAAAGGTCATGCCGCGCTCGCGATTGCGTTCGGCCCACATGCGCCCGCCGTGCCCCATGACGATGATGCGGCTGATCGACAGACCGAGCCCCAGCCCGTTCGGCTTCGACGTCGAAAAGGGCTTGAACAGCGTCGCCATCTGCTCGTCGCTGACGCCGTGGCCGCTGTCGCGTATCGCAATGCGCACGCCGCCGCGGTCCGGCGCCGCGCCGACGTTCACGAACAGCGCGCGCCCGGCAGGCGCCCCGCCCTGCATGGCGTCGAACGCGTTGATGATCAGATTGACGAGGACCTGCTGCAATTGCACGGCGTCGCCGAGCAGCATCGGCAAGCCGTTCTCGATATGCGAACTCAAGGAGACGTTGCATTCGCGCGCGCGGCGGTGCAGCTGTTGCATGACGTCGCGCACGAGACAGCCCATGTCGATCGTGCTCAATTCGGTCTGCTGGCGTTTGCCGAACTGCCGCATCTTGCGGACGATGGCGTGCGCGCGCGCGCTATCGGACACGATCTCGTCGAGCAGTTCGAACATTTCGCCGATGTTGGGCGGCGTGCTCGCCAGAAAGCGCCGGGCCGCCTGCGCGTTGCTGAGAATGGCGGTGAGCGGCTGGTCGACTTCGTGCGCGAGCGCGGCCGCCATGTCGCCGACGTCGGAGGCCTGATCGTGATGCACGAGCGCCTGATTCGCGCCCCGCACGCCGGACTTCGCGGCGCACGCGGCGTCACCCGTGCCGCCTTCGTCGCCCTCGTCGCACAGCGCGTCGATCACGAGCACCGCGTAGTGCATTCGTTCGATTGCAAACGACACGGAACTCGTCACCTGCGCGCTGCCCTGACTGCCGTCTCTTTTACGCACGACGGCCGGACGCGTCGTGCTGCCCGGCGTGCCGCGCATCACCCACGACCTGCCGATGGGCGCGACGATGTCTTTATCGGGCGACGGCAGCACCAGCACGTCGAGCGGCAACGCGGTCAACTCCGCCATCGAATAACCGAACAGCAGCGCCGCTCGCGCATTGGCCGCGACGATGGTGCCGTTCGCGTCGACCGCCAGCGCGGCCGACGGCATCACGTCGATCATGCTGCCCAGCATGGGTGGCGCGACGCGCCGGCCGTCCGCGCTCACGCGCGTTGCCGGCGCCGCGAGCCTGGGTAATGCCCGATGAGTGAATCTGCCGGTGACTGCGGAAAGCCACGAAAGCCAATCCTCGCGGCCTTGCCCCAGGCCTGTGAGCCTGAAAGTGCGCTTTCCGTTCCCCACGTTCTCTCCGTACATGGTGCCCTCCGAACGCGATCCAGCCCGGGTTGTGCGACAGGGTCAACGATTCGATTAGCTATCCTGATAGCTAATGAGCCTGACGCAAACGACCGATGCATAGATGCGCGATATCTCTCAGAACCTGCATGCTGGCCGCGATATTCAAAGATTCACAACGGTGGCCAACTGCCGCTTCTTCTCGATGTGCGGCGAAGCGGTCTTGCCCGCTCCTGGCGAATGAAGTACTGAAACGTGCAAGGCTTGACTTACGTATGTCGATTGCAACGACACCGGATGAAGGGAAACAGCACTGTCTATATCGAGACAGTACGCGTAAATTATACGAAAAAAATCATGTCTTTCCCTGACTTATTTTTAAAGTCGGTAATTTTTTTCGATCTGTTGGTCATTCACATCAGTTATGCAATGGCGATATTCATACGTAATGCGCTTACATCATGCGTGTATGGCGGCATACGACATCGGCGCGGGATATTTGCAAACGCTTTGCAAACCGGTATGCCGCCATTCGTTTGAACGCACGCTAGTGCGATTGCCCCGGCGCCGACGCGGGCGCAGTGCCGCTGGCGGCTTTCTGCTGATCTGACTGCGCGTCCTGCGACTGCTGGGAGGCGCGCGCTTTTTCCCCGGCTTTTCGCTGTGCATCCTGCATCTGTTTCATACCTGGCGATCCGGTTTGCCCATAGGCCGGCACGATGCAGATCGACGTAATCGATGTAATCGATGCAATCGCCGCCGCCATCGCCGCCAGCCGCCATCGCCTTGCATGCGTAATGAACATGATTCTCACCTCAATTGATGAACATTGTGATACACCACCCTGCGTCTTATTAAGCTCATTAAGTCGCCGGAACGCTTCAGCCGCGCAAGCGGGCGTTATACGCAAAATACTTCAATACCGGCCATTCGAAATAAGATTGAATCACCGCGAATAATTATCGGAATAATGAAACGCCATTCCGGTTTTTCCCTGCCTGCGCAACGACATTCATTTGCGTGCCGGTACAAATAGTCAATAGGACTCTGGTCCGATTGATCCCGCCGCGCGCGACGACAAGACTAGTCGAATAGCCTTCCTCGGCTGCGTCGCGTCGCGATTTGCGCATCGGCTGGTACGGCTGGGCAATGGGAGGAGTGGCCATGACCTCGTGGACTGAACGAATCTCCGGCATGATCCGCTTGCTGATGCTCGCGTTCATGAGCGCGGTGTCGTGCGCGGCCCTCGCGCAAAACCCGGCACCCCCTGGGCAACCCGCACAAGCGGCACCACCGCCGGCTCAATCTGGACAAGCCGCGCAACCCGCGCCGTATAAGCCAGAAGAACTCGAAGCGCTGGTCGCGCCTATCGCGCTCTATCCCGACTCCGTGCTCGCGCAGGTGCTGATGGCCTCGACCTATCCGCTGGAAATCGTCCATGCGGCGCGCTGGTCGAAGGAGCATCCGAAACTCAAGGGCGATGAAGCCGTCAAGGCGGTTCAGGATCAGACGTGGGACACGAGCGTGAAATCGCTGGTGGCGTTTCCGCAGATTCTCGAACCGATGAACGAAAAAATCGACTGGACGCAGAAGCTCGGCGACGCCTTTCTCGCCCAGGAAAAAGACGTGCTGGCCGCCGTGCAGCGCTTGCGCGCGCGCGCCAAGGACGCGGGCAACCTGAAATCGAACGAGCAGCAGCAGGTGATCGTCGACCAGCCGGCGCAGCAAGGCGGCACGACGGTCGTGCGCATCGAGCCGACCAATCCGGAAGTGATCTACGTGCCCGCCTACAACCCGACCGTGGTGTACGGCGCGTGGAGCTATCCGGCTTATCCGCCGTACTACTGGCCGCCCTCGCCCATGTACTACCCCGGCGGCGCACTGATGACGGGCTTCGCGTGGGGCGTCGGTCTCGCGGCGGCGGGCGCGATTTTCGGCAGTTGCAACTGGGGCGGCGGCGACGTCAACGTCAACGTCAACAAGGCCAGGAACGTCAACCGCAATTTCAACAGCAACAACGTCCAGGGCGGCAAGTGGAAACACGACCCCGGCCATCGTCAGGGCGTGTCGTACCGCGATAACGCCACGCGCGACAAGTTTTCGCGCGACGTGCCGGGCGGCGCCGGTCGCCGCGACTATCGCGGCCGTAACGGCGCGGGTGGCGCTGGGGGCGTCGGCGGTGCAGGCGGCGTCGGTGGCGCGGGACGGCCCGGCGGCGTGGGCGGTGCCGGGGGCGCGGGCAAACCTGGCGGCGTGGGCGGCGTCGGTAACGCGGGACGGCCTGGCGGCGCGGGTGGCGTCGGCGGTGCCGGTGGCGCGGGACGGCCCGGTGGTGCGGGCGGCGTCGGCGGTGCCGGTGGCGCGGGACGGCCCGGCGGCGCAGGTGGGGCTGGTGGCGCAGGCGGCATCGGTGGCGCGGGCGGACCCGGAGGCGCGGGTGGAGTCGGCGGCCCCGGCGGACGCGGCGGCAATGCCGGTGGCGGACGCGACAGCGCATTTCAGGGCGTCGGTGGCGGTGGCGCCACGCAACGCGATATCAGCCGAGGCACGTCGAGCATGCAGTCGTCCAGCTTCAATCGCGGCGGCAGCAGCAACATGCGCAGCGGTGCCGGTGGTGGTGGCGGCATGCGCGGCGGCGGTGGCGGCGGCCGTGGTGGCGGCAGACGCTAGACGCCAGGGAGCGATGCGATGAAAGCAGCGATGAAAGCACCCATGAAAGCAACTCTGCAGGCACCCGTGAAAGACCGGTCGCGGCCTCGCGTGCTGCCCGGCCTGATCGCGGCGGCGTCGTTGACGGCGGCACTCGCCTTCGCGCCGACGCAGCCGTTCGCCGCGGCGGCGCAGGCCTCGTTCGCCTCGCCCGAAGCCGCCATGAGCGCATTCGGCGAGGCCGTCTCCGGCAATAACGAAGCAGAACTGAAGAAATTATTCGGCGCCGATTTCCGTCGGCTCGTGCCACCCGAGGGCGCGCAGATCCGCATGCGCTTCCTTGAGGAATGGCAAGTGAGCCATTCGGTCAAGACCGACGGCGAGCATCGCGCGCATATCGCGGTCGGAAACGACGGCTGGACTTTCCCCTGCCCGCTCGTCAAGAGCGGCCAGGGCTGGCATTTCGACATGGCCGCGTGCGCCGAGGAAATGCGCATCCGGCGCATCGGCCGCAACGAACTCGCGGCGATCCAGACCATGCTCGCGATCTACGACGCGCAGCGCGAATACGCCTCGTCGTATCACGACGGCCACGACACCTACGTGTACGCGCGCCGCCTCGCGAGTTCGCCGGGCAAGCAGGATGGGCTCTACTGGCCGACCGCCGCCGACGCGGAACCGAGCCCGCTCGGCGAGGACTTCGCCGCCGCGGGTTCGCGCAATTCGCGCAGCGCGGGCTACAACGGCTATCACTACATGCTGCTGACCTCGCAGGGACCGCACGCGCCGGGCGGCGCCTACGACTACCTCGTGCGCGGCCAGTTGTTCGGCGGCTTCGCGGTGGTCGCGTGGCCGGTCAAATACGGCGACACCGGCATCAAGACTTTCCTCGTGAGTCACGACGGCCAGGTCTACGGGCGTGACCTCGGACCCAGTACCGCGACCAAGGCCGAAGCGATGACCTCGTTCGATCCGGGCCCGGGCTGGGCGAAAGAGAAAGACACGGAGCAGGATGCGGGCGACGCCGCGCAGACGCCCGAGCAGACGCCCGAGCAGTAGCGTCGTCGCAGACTTTGATAACAGCGTTGGCGATCACGCAATCGATCACGCCAGGCGCGCGCGCCGGTCACGGCGCGGGCTGCCCCAGACGATCGGCGGCCGGATCGCGGCCCGCATCGCCGAGATAAGCGTCGACTGCACTACCCACGGTCGGATGAAAGCGCGCATCGCCGAGCAGATCGAGCAGTTCGAAGCGCCTGAGCTTGTCGCGCACCGGATCCTTCATCTCGGCGAAATGCAGCGCAATGCCTCGATGATTCAGCGACTGGATCAGCTCGCGCAGCATGTCGGCCGACGTCACATCGACGCTGGTCACCGGTTCGGCGGCCACCACGATCCGGCGCACCGGTGTCGGCGATGCGTCGACGGCCTCCAGCAGACGCTCCTGAAACAACTCCGCATTGGCAAAGAACAGCGGCGCGTCCCAGCGAAACAGCAGCAGTCCCGGAATGCGCACGGCATGCGGATAGCGCGTGATGTCGTGATATCCGCGCACATCCTCCACACGACCGAGCACGGCGAAATGCGGCCGCCAGCCATCCCACAGAAATTCGATGATCGCGATCACCACCGCGATGCCGATGCCCGGAATCGCGCCGAACACCGCGACGCCCGCGAAGCACACCATGGACAGCCAGAACTCCCATTGCTGGATGCGGTAAATGCGCTTGAGATCGGTGACTTCGAACAGGCCGATCGCCGCCGCCACGACCACCGCCGCGAGCGCGCTGGTCGGCAGATAGCGCATCAGGTTCGGCGCGACGAGCAGCAGCAGCGCGACGGCCAGCGCGCCCACCACGCCCGTCAATTGCGTCTTCGCGCCAGCGGCTTCCGCGACCGGCGTGCGCGACGAACTGCTGCTGATCGGAAAGCCATGAAAGAAGCCCGCCGCCAGATTCGCGATGCCGAGCCCCACCATCTCCTGGCTCGGATCGACGCGGCTGTTGTAGCGCGCCGCGAAGGTGCGCGAGAGCACGCTGGTGTCGGCGAAGGAAATCATCGCGACCGCGCAGCCGCCGAGCACGATCTTGACCAGATCGGCGCCGCTCGCCCAGGGCAGCGCGAAGGTCGGCAAGCCCTGCGGAATCTTGCCGAGCACCTTGACGCCGCGTTCGTCGAGATGCAGCACGCTCACGCAGAGCGTCGCGAGCACCACGGCGATCAGGATGCCGGGCACCTTGTCGAAGCGTTTGAGCGCGAGGATCACCACGAGGCTGCACGCGCCCACCGCGAAGCTGATCCAGTTCGCCTGCCCGTCGGCGATGGCCGTGCCGAGGCTCAGCAGGTCGCGCAACGGACCCGCATCGTCGATGGAAATCGCAAACAGCTTGGGCAACTGGCTGATCAGCACGGCGATGGCGATGCCGTTCATATAGCCGTATCGAATCGGCTTCGAGAGCAGTTCGGTCACGAAGCCCAGACGCAAGAGGCCCATGAGGATGCAGAACGCGCCGGACACGACGGCCATCATGCTCGCGACCGCGATCGCGCGCGCGGGATCGCTGCCGGCGGCCGCCACCACGACGGCCAGAATCGGCGCGGCGAGCGCGGAGTCTGGGCCGAGCACGAGGATGCGGCTCGGACCGAACACCGCGTACGCGAGCAGCGGCACGATCGTCGCGTAGAGCCCGTAGACGCCGGGCACGCCGGACGCCTCGGCGTAGGCGATGCCCACGGGCACCAGCATGGTGGTCAGCACGAGCCCGGCGGCCACGTCGCTCGGCAGCCAGCTCAAGCGGTAACTCTTGAGCGTGACGAGGCCAGGCAGCCACTTCGACCATCCGTGCGTCGCGCTCGCGGCATGCGCGTTGTCGAGACCAGAGGTAGGGGTTTGCATGTGTCGAATGGATCGTGCGGCGTGGCGTTCGATTGCAGGTCCGTCAACGCGCGTGGTTCATCGGATTCGTGGATGATTCATGCAGGGATCGCCCACATTCGGCGCTGATGCGGCCAGGCAGAACGGATGATGTGTCATGTCAAGAATAGTTCACGTTAGCGCTTTAAGACAGCGGGCGAACCCGCCTCACGCGCGGCGTGGCGAGGCCGATTCGACTCGCCGCGCGCGGATCGCGCGCCGCCTGCGGCCATGAGCCGCCTGACCGTTCGCATCGCACGCGGCCTCTGCCTGGCCGCGCTGTTCGTGCTCTGCGGCGCGCCCCGCGCGCAGGAACTGGAGCCGCGCAGCTATTCGCCCTCGCCGGTCGGCACGAACTTCGTCATCGCGGGCTATGCGCATGTGAGCGGCGACGTGCTCACCGATCCGTCATTGCCGATCAGCGGCGTCAACGCGCGCATCGACACGTTTCTGCTCGGCTATGTGCGCACGTTCGCGCTCGCGGGACGCACGGCTTCGGCGGGCTTCGTGCTGCCGTACGTGGACGCCAATCTCAACGGTCTCGTGATCGGCGCGCCGCGGGAGATCAACCGCACCGGTTACGGCGACCTGCAGATGCGCTTCGCCATCAATCTGTTCGGCAATCCGGCCGCCTCGCCCGAGGTCTTCGCCGCGACGCCTCAAAGTACGTCGGCGGGCCTCAGCCTCACCATTCAGGCGCCGACCGGGCAGTACGTGCCGACGCGGCTCGTCAACATCGGCAATCACCGTTGGGCCTTCAAGCCCGAAGCGGGCATCTCGCAGCCGTGGGGCGACTGGTTTCTCGAAGCCGCGGCCGGCGCGTGGTTCTTCACGCCCAACCACGACTTCTACAACGGCCACGACCGCAGCCAGGCGCCGCTCGTCATCGTGCAGCTGCACGGCGGCTACAGCTTCCGGCCCGGCTTGTGGCTCGCCGTGGACATGGGCTACGCGCAGGGCGGCGAAACCAGCGTGAACGGCGTGGAGAACGGCATCGAGCAGGGCAACCTGCGCGGCGGCGTCACGCTCGCCGTGCCGCTCGGGCGCGGCTGGTCCACGAAATTCGCGTACTCGCGCGGCTTCGTCACGCGCGCCGCGGGCAACTATCAGATCGTCTCGGTGGCGCTTCAGTATCGCTGGTTCGATCGTTGAGCCGCGTGAGGTGTCGCGACACCGCGCGCGCTGCTCACTGCGGCACGCCCGCGCGGATCGCCGCCGCGATCTCCTCGCTGATCGCACCGAGCGCGCGCTCGTGCGCCGCCACCAGCGCGCCGTCATCGCGCCCGCCGACCGGCTCGCGGGCCACGCTGCGCCCGAGCAGCGCCGCGCCCTTCGCGGGCGGGCGCACGGTCCATTGCGCGGCGATCGTCACCGCGTCGCCCGGCACGCTGTCGATGCTGACGATATCGACGCGCACATACCACTGCGGCAGCCCGCCCGCGCCCGTATCCAGCACGGACACGCGCGCCGTCGCGAGACGCTGCGAGAGATCGGCGGCGATCACGCGGGCGATATCGGTTTTCAGCGGCTCGGCCCAGCGCGCGAACTCGTTCAGCTCGATGCGGTTGTCGGCGGTGCGCGTGACCATCTGCGGACGGTCGACGAGATCGGGCACCGTCACGGGACTCACGACGATGCTCATCGTCGCGGGCACGGACGCCTCGCTCATGCGCGCATCGCCGTGCATCGAGTAAAAGACCGGCGTCGGCGAACTGCAGCCCGCGCTGGCGAGCAGCGCGAGGGACGCGATCAGACCGCCCGCACGGGCACGCGCGCGCATCATGGCTTGTCTCCAGGCTTGCCCCTCACGACCGCCTCGGGATGCCGCTCCAGATAGTCCGTGAGGTTGCGCATCGAGGCCGCCGTGCGGGCCAGTTCACGCATGGCGTCGCTCGCGTTCTGCTGGAGCTGCGTGTCGGGCTGCAAGGCGGAATTCGCCGAATCGAGCGCCGAGCGCGCCGACGACAGCGTGCCCTGCGCCTGCGGCACCACGTCGTTGCCGAGCTTCGCGATCACGTCGTTGGTGTTCTCCAGCGTCTGCTTCGCCTGCGAGCCGATCTGCTCGAACGGAATGCCGTTGAGCTTGGCGAGCAGCCGCGTCAGCGAATCCTGCAACGATTGCAGCGTGCGCGGCACCGTGGGCAGTTCGGGCGGCGTGCGGCTCCAGTCGATCGTCGCCTTCGGCGAATCGGGGAACATGTCGAACGCCACATACAGTTGCCCCGTGAGCGGATTACCCGAGCGCAACTGGAAGCGGAAGCCGTTGGCGATCAGGAAATCGGCGAGTTCGCGCGGCGACGACGTGAGGCGTCCGCCCTGCTGCGCATTGGTCCGGTAGCGCGACGTGAAGCGCTCGGGGTACAGGCTGATCTCGACCGGAATGCTGAACTGCTTCTTCACCGGATCGAAGCGCGTGTAAATGTGCGTGACCTCGCCCACCTCGACGCCGCGGAAATCGACGGGCGCGCCCACGGTCAGCCCGCGCACCGAATCGAAGAACGTGACGATATAGGTATCGACGATGCGGTCGTGCTGCTTCATCGCTTCCCCGCGCGTCGCGTAGAGATCGAACGAGGTGTTGTCGGCGACCTCGGGCAGATCGCGGTCGGTGTCCGGCGTCTCGAACGCGATCCCGCCGATCAGCAGCGAGACGAACGACTGCGTGTTGATCTGCACGCCGTCGGGACTCAGCGACACATCGAGCCCGCTCGCATGCCAGAAGCGCGTTTCGCTGCGCACGAAGCGGTCGTAGGGCGCGTTCACGAACACGCGCATCGTCACGCCCTTGCCGTTCGGATCGAGTTCGTACGACGCGATCTGGCCGACTTCGAGGCGGCGGAAGAACACCGGCGAGCCGACGTCGAGCGAGCCCATGTCGGCGCTCTTGAGCACGAACTCGCGGCCCGGCATGTCGCTCGGAAACACCGGCGGCACTTCGAGACCGACGAAGTCGCGCCGCGTCGATTTCGAATTGCCCTCGTCCATGCCCACATACGAGCCCGACAGCAGCGTGCCGAGACCCGAGACCGTGCCGCCGGAAATGCGCGGGCGCACGACCCAGAAGCGCGTGTTCGCCACGAGCATGCTGGTCGCGTCCTTGACGAGTTCGCCGGTGGCGATCACGCGCTTGTGATCGCGCGAGAGCGTCACCGACTTCACGATGCCGATGTCGACGTCCTTGTACTTGATCTTGGTCTTGCCGGCTTCCAGGCCGTCGCCGTTGCGAAAGCTGATGGTGATCGTCGGGCCTTCTTCGAGGATCGCTTTCACGGCGAGCCAGCCGCCGATCAGCAACGCGACGACGGGCACCAGCCAGACGATCTGCATGCGCCAGCGCGAGCCCGCGACCGGTTTCGCTTCGGGCAGATCGGGCAGGTTATCGCCAGGGCCGGAGTCAGGCATGATCGCGCTCCAAGGGGTCCCAGATCAGGCGCGGATCGAACGCGCTCGCCGCGAACATCGTCATAACCACGACCGAGCCGAAGGCAATCGCGGCGGGTCCGGCCTTGATGGTCGCGAGCGCCTTGAACTGCACCAGCGCGACCAGCATCGTGACGACGTAGATATCGAGCATCGACCAGCGCCCCACCAGCTCGATCATCCGGTAGATGCGCGTGCGTTCCTCGGGCAGCCAGTGCGAGGCGCGCTGCGCCGAGGCCGCGAGATAGCCGAGGCCGAGAATCTTCATCATCGGCACGGCGATGCTCGCGATGAACACCACGATCGCGAGCGGCCACGACCCCGACACCCACAGATAGACGACGCCGCTCATGATGGTGTCCTTTTGCGAGCCGAACAGCGAACTCGTGTCCATCACCGGCAAGACGTTCGCGGGCACGTAGAGCACGACCGAGGCGGTCAGGAACGCCCACGTGCGCGAGAGACTGCCGGCCTTGCGCAGATGCAGCGGCGTCGCGCAGCGCGGGCACGCGACCGCGCGGCCGCTCGCGGGCATCCGCACGATCAGCTCGCAGCACGGGCACAGCGCGAGGCCGCAGGCCGCGCCCGTGAGGCCGCGAACCGGCCGGGTCGGCGTCGTGGCAGCCGATCCGGTCAAAGGCTTCGGCCCCGCCCCGGAAGTCGGCGAAATGCGATGCCAGAGCGCGGGCACGTCGAGCGCCGCGCCCGTGCCCGCCAGCACGATCATCAGCGCGCCGAACGACCAGAGCGCGACGCCCGTCACCACCGTCGCGATATGCGAGAGCTTGACCAGCGCGATCAGCAGCCCGAGGATCAGCACCTCGGTCATGCCCCAGGTGCGCGCGACGCCCATCACGCGAAACACCAGATTCGCCGCGCGCGGCTTGCGGCCGAATTCGAGCGGCACGAGCAGCCACAGCAAGGTGACGATCTGCGTGGCCGGCATCAGGATCGTCGTGACGAACACGAGACCCGCGATCGGCCACATGCCGTCGAAATAGAGCACCTCGACCGCGCCCCACAAGGTCGCGCGGATGACGTTGCCGTTGACGGCGAGGCCCACGATCGGAAACAGGTTCGAGATGACGTACAGCACGAGCGCGCCCGAGGCGAGCGCGAGCGAGCGCCGGCTGCTGTCGGTGTGATCGCGTTCGAGTTCCGCGCCGCAGCGGCGGCAGCGCAGCACGCCGTGATGCGGACACGGCGCGCGCCGCTGCAGCAGGTCGCATTCGTGGCACAGGAGCAGGCCTTCGTGCTTCATGGCGGCGGCTCCCATGCGGGCATGCGCGGCGCGATCCGGCGGCGCGGCGCATGACGGCGGACTAGACGGTGGAGAACATCGGCCTCGAATCTCATGGCGGCTACTCGCTCACGCGTCGCGATCCTTGTCGAGCACGGAACGCACGGCGTCGATCAAATCGAGTTCGTCGAACGGCTTGCACAGATACGCCAGCGCGCCGCCCGCATGCGCCTGCTCGCGCACGCGCGGCTCGTCGTGCGCCGTGATGATGATGACCGGCAGACCCGAGCCCGCGAGACGCTGCTGCACGTCGATGCCGCTCAGCCCAGGCATCTGGAAGTCGAGAATCACGCAGGCGGGCCGATAGGGATCCGCCGCGTGCAGCGCGTCGAGAAAGGCCTCACCGCTCGCGAACGCCACCGCGTCGATGTTCGCGGACTTCAACAGACGCCGGATCGCACGCCCGACGGATGCTTCGTCGTCGACGATCGCCACGGAATGACTGGAAGCGCTCATTTGGTCCACCCGACAGCAAAACCGGTGCTGGCATTGGTCGCTCCCGAGCCATCAACGCCCGACAAACAGCGGCTGCGGACAGGTCGGTGCCGCGCATGCGCGTGCCAGGCATGCGGGCACGGCGCACTCACTACTTGGTGTGCGCGGGCTGAACAGAGATGGCCAGCGCCTCCGTGTAGACCGCCTCGACCTGATCGCCCTTCTTGATGTTCGCTAATTGTTCGGGATCCTCAACTTTGAGGTCGACCGTATCGCCCTCGGGTCCCTTGAGCGTCACCATCTTCGTTTTGTGGTTCACGCCGACGACGTCGGCGACCACACGCACCTGCCTGCCGATGGTCCCGCCAGGCTTCGCGCCCTGGGGCGCGCGTTCGAGCGAAGGCGTTTCCTCGACCGAGGTCGCTTCGCCGCCGCCCTTCTTCAGGCTCAGCGAGAGGCCTTCGCGATACGTCATCGTGACCTTGTCGCCGATCCTCAGCTGATCGAAGTTGCGCGCTTCCTCGCCGACCTGCACTTCGAAGGTCTTGCCGTCTTCGCGCTTGAGCCGCACGGTGCGCGTCGCGGGATCGACGCTCAGCACCTCGGCCGTGACCGTGCGCTTCGCAGCGACCGCGGCCTTGCCGGGCGATTTCACCACGGCAGCGTCCGTTTGCGCCTGAACACTGCCAAGCTGGACGAAGCCGATGACCAACGCGGCTGCCAGCAGTTTGAGCTTCGGCATGAATGCCTCCGTCTGGGGATATGACGTCGCGGGCCGCAGCGCCCGCGCTACACGGCGGCGCACTTCCCGCATCGATCGAGATGCGCCGCCGCGTCGAATGCGCCGTCCCGGCCGCTATAGATTGAGCTTCGTGACCTTGGTGCCCGACAGCGAGGCGTCCGCCATCAGCCCGGTATTGGTCATCACGATCGCCGACACCGGCGCGGTCGCGGTGCGCGTGTCGAGCGTGCCGTTCGCGCCCACTTTCAGCAGCGAAACCTGCACGTCGCCGCCGACCGACCAGCCCGCCGAATTGCGGAACTTGTCGAGCGCCTCCTGCGTCATGAACAGGAAGATGATCGCCGTCGATTGCGCGCCCGCCTGGAATCCGAACGACGCCGCCGCGGAGCTGTAATAGCCGACGGTCGAGCCGCTCACGCGCAACGAACCCTCGCCATACGCGGCGCCCGCGATGAACGCGGCCTTGACGATGGACGGGAACACGAGCACGCCGCGCGCCTTGGAGACCAGCTCCTGCGAGCCGCCCACCATCGCATAGAGCCGCGACATCGTGCCGTCCACCTCGGCGTCGATCTTCTGGCGCTTCGAGGCGTCGGTTTCCTCGCTCTTGCCGCCGCCGCTCGTCGTGCTGCAACCCGATACGGCCGCGCCCACGGCGGCGGCCATCACAGCGACCCTAAGCACAAAACTTCTTCGCTTCATTATCGTCCTCCGGCAACCCTCAAAGGCCATCCGCAACGCGTGCGCCCGTGTCGGCATGCAACGCCGCGTGACGCGTCATTGCATTATGTCGAAGGCAATCGCGAGCACCTATCGGGCCTTGGTCCTATATCGCCCCAATCGCCACCATCGCCACCCTCACCGCCAGCGAATTCGACACAGCACGGCGCGGCACACCCCATCACGCCTCCGCAACGACCGCGTCGGCGACGACTTCTCTCGACTCACATCGCGCGCGTCAATCCACGCACGCGCCTATTTGATCGTGTAGCCGCGGCCTTCCATGCACGCGGCGTAAGCGCGATTGAACGCATCCATCGCGCCCTGCGACTGCGCCTGCGAATTGGCTTGCGCGTCGCGCCGGTTCTGGCGCGCCCGCGCGCCGCCCACCATCGTGCCGCCGACCGCGCCGATCGCCGCGCCCTTGCCCGCATCGCCCGCGATGGCGCCGATCACCGCGCCGCCCGCCGCGCCGCGCGCGGCACCGCCCACGCGCTCGCCGCCGCCGACCGCCGGACCCGATGGCGGGGGCGCCGACGTCACCTTGGTGGGGTCGACACCGGTATTGCTTTTGGCCCAGCCGTAGCACGCGCCTTCGTCGTTTTGCTGCTGCTGCGCGCTCTGCCCCTTCGCGGGATAGACGATCGGGCTCGCGCTCACGAGGCTCGCCGGCAGCAAACCCGCGGCGATCACGGCACGAAGGCAGCGCTTGATTGACAGGCTCACGGCTCCTCCTTGGCGCTACGCCAGGTAGAACGAATCGTTTCCGTACAGGACCGGCCGACGCGCGTGGCATCGTCTTTCGGCGCCCGACCACGTCGGCCGCCGCGATGCACGGTCTGTCCCGTACGCTTCGTGATGCGCGCCGGACGGCATGCATGCCCGCTCCGCGCTTGATGCTCACTTGATGTTCAGAATGTGTCGGCGGCCTGCCTGGAGCAATCGGACCAAAGTCCTACTTGCCTTCGCGCGCTTGCGTCACGGCGCGATTGCAGCACGTTTGGCAGGAACAAGGGCAGGAAGGCGCGCGCCTCGCGGTGTGTCTGGGACGATCGCTGCGCGGGGGTTTGCGGATCGTTCGCGGGCCGGTTCGAGGGCACTTTAGCGGCTGCGTTCGCGGGTTTTGTGGCGATGCACGCGCGGCGGATTGGCGTGATCGGTGCATCGTCGCGAGCGGCGCGAGTGGAGTCCGCAAGCGCCGATTGGTTGCACACACATCCTTGTCACCGATAAAGCGCGCGCAACGGCACGGCCTTCCGACACGCCCACCGTCATCAATGTGCCATCTGCGCCTTGTACGCTAGGGGCCACAAAAACTCCCATCCTCCGCTTCGCATGCAACCCGTCACCCCGGTGTGCGACCGGGCATCCCTGCGCGCCGCCCGGTTCAGCGTCTTCGCGAGCGCATCGCTGGTGGCCCTGCAACTCACGATAGGCTGGTGCGCGGATTCGCGTGCGATCATCGCCGACGGCACGCACACGCTCGTCGATCTGCTCGTCGACGCAGTCCTGTTCGCCTCCCTGTTTCTGCGCGCCCGGCAATGGCGCGGTCTGTCGGCGGGCGCGATGTCGTGGACGCCCGCGACGCTTTGCACGGCGTTGTCGGCGCTCGCGGGCGCGACGCTGCTCGCGCAAGGCCTGGGGATCATCTCGACCGATCCGGCCACGGCGGGCGACAGCGCCGAAAGCTGGGTGCTGCTCGCCGCGCTGCCCGTGATCGCGATCCGCGAATACATGGCGCGGCGGCTCAGCGCGACCGCCGAACAAGTCTCCGATACCGATTCGCAAGCCGCGAGCGTGCTGAGCGCGAGCGCCTGGCACGCCAGAATCGACGCGTTGTCGGCCTGCGCGGCGGCAGTGGGCGCCGGCGGCATCCTCGCGGGCTTCGGCGGACTCGACCAGATCGCCACCGGTTTGATCGGCGTGATCATGCTCGCCACCGCGCTCTTTTCCGCGAACAGCCCGGTGCGCAAAGGCCTCGGACACGTCCGGGCCTTCGCGTTCGGCACGCGCCGCCCGGGCGGCGCCGCGGAAAGCTGAGCGCTGGGCCGCTGCCGGGCCGACTGGCCCGGTGCACGCTCGCCCTCCCGGCTTTCAGCCTCCCCCCCCGTTCCGCCCCCCATCACCCGACACATAACCCAACTGCCACTCCGGTTATTTCCTCACCATTAAATGATAATGGTTATCATTTACAGATCCTGACGACGCGGACATCCGGTCTGCGTCAAGGCACCCACAGGAGCCTCGATCATGCACCGGCATGCCATGTTTGCTCCCGGCCATCCGCCAGCACGGGACTTGAGCCTGTCCCGCTGGGAAGCCGTCACGCGCGAGGCGCTGGCCGCCGCGCGCGAAACCGGCGCGATGGCCTCGCTCGCCAGCCACGAGGAAGCGCTCTCGATCGCGCACCAGCTGCTCGCCGACCCGCCGCCCGCGCGCGCCGAGGCGTGCGTCGCGGCCCTCGTCGTTTCCTGCCATAACCTCGCCGATCTGCACGCCGAACAAGGCGACGCCGACGCCGCCGTCCGCTATCGCTGCGAGGCGCACGAGGCGCTCATCGCGCTGATCGCCGATCCCGCGTGCGCGGCCCCGCTGCGCCAGGCCGCGTTGCGCCAGAGCCGCGCCACGCACCTCGCGCTGATCGCCCATGTGGCGAGCCACGGCCCGCATCCGCTCGTCACCGCTGTGCTGCGCCGCGCCTGCCTCGCGTTGAACGTCGACGGCCCCACGCGGCACTGAATCCCGCCACTAAATCCCGCCACTGAACTTTTTGCTGCGCCGCTTCGGCCAGCCCGCAAGGAGTGTTTCGATGTCCTATGTTTTGCCGGATTTGCCGTATGCGGTCGACGCGCTCGAACCGCACATCGATACCCGCACGATGGAGATTCACCACTCGAAGCACCATCAGACCTACGTCAACAATCTCAACGCCGCGCTCGAAGGCACCGAGTTTCGCGATCTGCCCGTCGACACGCTGATTGCGCGCATCGAGTCGCTGCCCGAGGCGCTGCGCCCCGCCGTGCGCAACAACGGCGGCGGCCATGCCAATCACAGCCTGTTCTGGACCGTGATGTCGCCGCGCGGCGGCGGCACGCCCGATGGCGCGCTCGCCGCCGCGATCGACGCCGATCTGGGCGGCTTCGAAGCGTTCAAGGACGCCTTCACGAAAGCCGCGCTCACGCGCTTCGGCAGCGGCTGGGCGTGGCTCAGCGTGAACGGCGCGGGCAAGCTCGTCGTGGAAAGCACGGGCAATCAGGACAGTCCGCTAATGGCCGGGCTGATGTCGGGCAACACGCCGATTCTCGGCCTCGACGTCTGGGAGCACGCCTATTACCTCAAGTACCAGAACCGGCGTCCCGAATACATCGGCGCGTTCTACAACGTCATCGACTGGCCGGAAGTGGCCCGCCGATACGACGCCGCACGTCAAACCGCACGCGGCTGACGCCCCGCATCAGGCAACGAACATGCGCGTGACGCGCGGCGTCATGCGGGAGGCGCGATGAACACGGCGACAGACAGCGGCACGCTCACCGGACGGGCCACGACAGCAATCCGCGAAGTGCTCGCAGGCGGCCCGCGCGGACCGCGTTCGCTGCTGCTGTTCGCGGGCCCGGCGGTGATCGCCTCGATCGCCTACATGGACCCAGGCAACTTCGCGACCAACATCCAGGCCGGCGCAGGCTACGGCTACGCGCTGCTCTGGGTCGTGCTCGCGGCCAATCTGGTGGCGATGCTGTTTCAGGCCTTGTCGGCCAAACTCGGCATCGTCACGGGCCGCAATCTCGCCGAACTGTGCCGCGAGCAGTTCCCGCGCCCCGCCGTCCACGCGATGTGGGTCGCGAGCGAAATCGCGGCCATGGCCACCGACCTCGCCGAATTCCTCGGCGGCGCGATCGCGCTCGCGCTGCTCTGCAATCTGCCGCTGATCGCGGGCATGACGATCACGGCCATCGTCACCTACGCCATCCTGCTGGTCGAGAAAAACGGCTTCCGGCCGATGGAGATCGCCATCGGCGCGCTCGTCGCCGTGATCGGCCTCTGCTATCTCGCGGAGATGTTCATCGCGCCCGTCGCGTGGGGCGAAGTCGCGCGCCATGCGCTGCTGCCGTCGATGCCGGGCGGCGGCGCGCTCGTCCTCGCAGCGGGCATCGTCGGCGCCACGGTGATGCCGCACGCGATCTATCTGCACTCGGGACTCACGCAGGACCGCATCACCGTCGGCGATGCGCGCGAGCGCCGTCTGCTCGTGCGTTTTTCGAATCTCGAAGTGATCGTGGCGCTGTCGATCGCCGGGCTCGTCAACATGGCGATGGTGATCATGGCGAGCGCCGCGTTTCACTCGGGCCACAGCGACGTGGCCGAAATCGGCACCGCGTATCGCACGCTGACGCCTCTGCTCGGCGCGGGCGCGGCCACGTTGTTCCTCGTTTCGCTGCTCTGCTCGGGCGTGTCCAGTTCGGTCGTCGGCACGATGGCGGGCCAGATGATCATGCAGGGCTTCGTCGGCTTTCGCATTCCGGTCTGGCTGCGCCGCCTCGTGACGATGGCGCCTGCCTTCGTCGTCGTGGCGCTCGGCGTGAACGCGACGCAGGCGCTGATCGTCAGCCAGGTCGTGCTGTCGTTCGCGCTGCCGGTGCCGATGGTGGCGCTCGTGTGCTTCACGCGACGCCGCGACATCATGGGTGAATTCGTCAACAGCCGCCTGACCGATATCGCGGCCATCGCCGCCACGGGCGTCATTCTGGTGTTGAACGGAGTGTTACTGCTGCAGACGTTCGGCGTTGCGCTGCCGGGTCTGAGTGGAGTTTGAGCGCGGACTCAGCGAGGATTGCGCGCGAACTCAGCGAGGATTGAACGCGCTTTGAATATGGCCTGAATGCAGCCTGAAAGTGCAAAAAGCGGGCGCGTGCCATGATGGCCCGCGCCCGCTTTTCATCCGGTCACGACTACGCGCGGCCGTTGTAGTCGGTCCAGTGTCCCGCGCTGAAATCGTAGAGCTTGCAGTGCTGCGCGGTCGAGAAATACCAGCGCCACGAAAACGGCTGGATCACGATGCGCTCGGGCAGCAGCGTTTCGAGCGTCGCTTGCGCTTCTTCGAGCCGGTACAGCGGAATGCTCATGTCCAGATGGTGCGCGGTGTGCTCCATGATGTGATGCATCAGCGCGCCGAAATGCCAGCGGAACGTCAGATGCACGGTGGTCGAGATGAACGGCTGCGCATTCGCCCACGCCGTGCGGTCGTCGTACCAGCGCACGCGCTCGTGCGTATGGTGAACATAGACGACGAAGCCGATCATCGAGCACCAGAACAGGAACGGCACCACGAAGCCGAACAGCAGCAGCACCAGCACCGATTGCCCGGTCGCGAGCGCGGCCGCGACCAGCCCGCCGATCCAGAGCACGGCGAACACGCTGACGAGCCAGCAGTCGCGGAAGAACACGGGGCGGCGCGTCGGCATGGCGGTCTTCGTCGGGAAGAACATCTTGCGCCACCAGATCTCGACCATGTAGTACAGGCCCGGCCCCCAGCCGCTGCGATAGATGCGCTCCAGCATGCGGCGCGGACGCGACAGCGCGCGGAATTCGTCGAGGCTCAGCGGCGCCCAGATGAAGTCGAAACCCTTGAGGTTCGTGTAGCCGTGATGCACGACGTTGTGGCCGACTTCCCAGAGGCTGTACGGCGTCAGCGACGGCAGGAACGCGATGCGGCCCAGCCATTTGTTGAGCCCGCGTCGCGGCGTGAGACTCTGGTGACAGGCATCGTGCCCGATGATGAACAGACGCCCGATGACGAAGCCCATGAGCAGCGCGCCGGCGAACTTGAGCAGGAGGCTGTGCGCGAACACCACGAGCGCGATCAGCGCGGCGAAGATGGCGTAGTCGATCAGCAGCAGGACGATGGGATACGCCGTCGTGCGTCCTGAGAGCGAAACCAGCCACGAACGCAGGATCTTGCGATGCGGCAACGGGTCACCTGGCGGAATAGGCTGGACAGGTGCAGTCATAGGTCGAATTACCTCGATTAATAATAATAAGCGGGCCGCCAGCACGGAGCGCACAGGCGCGCGCGCGTACGCGCGGGCGGCAATCATACGATCGCGGCGGGGCAAAATCCGGCCGCGCGCCGCGCACCCGGAACCTTTAATCAGGATTCCGAGGTCTGTATTGATTGAGATCAAATTTCTGGAACGGGCTAGTCGGCGCTATCGGCCGATGCCGGGTTTCTGGACATCGTGACGCGGTCGAGCGCGTCGGGTTGCGCGACCAGCACGCATTGCTTGCCGGTGCGCGCGCAGTAGTCCTGAACGCGCCACCAGTCGCCGTGACTCACGCATCCCGCCTGGCAGATCACCAGATCGGCGTCCGCGAGTCCGGCCTTCAGTTGCTCCGCGCTCGCGGCGTGCGTGCGGAACAGGCGCACGCCGCTTTGCGCGAGCGCGCGTTCGGTGTGCGTGGAAGAGGCGCTATCAGTGGTATCCGCGAGATCGGCGGTGTCCGCAGTGTCGGCGGCGACTTGCCGATCCTGACTGATCCACACGACGACGCGTCTTCGCCCGGCGGACCCAGTTGCGGACGCCGCGCCCGATGCCCCGCGCGTCAGCGCCTGCACCCGGGCTTCGAGCACGCGCACCTGCTGCACCAGCGCGAGCCGCTTCGGCAGCCCGGTGACGGCCGCTTTCACGTCCTGGAGTTCATCGCGCGTCCAGGCGAGCGCGGTTTCGCGGATCACCACGGCGGCCCGCAGCTGCATCGCCTGGGCCTCCAGCGCCGCGATGCGCTTCGCCTGCTCGACGATGACGGCCGACGCGCGCCGCTGTGCGCGCCCCAACTCCCGAACCACCCTGCCGTGCTCGTCGCACAGGCTTACCCAGTTCAGATCCGTCGCCACCATGTCCATTCACCCTCGCAGGCATCCGCGTCCGAATTGCTCGTCTTGATCCCCTCCATAATAGCAATGATTCTCATTTACTTGAAGTCACCCGGTGAGTCACCCTGCGATGGTCAGGGCGATTTCGCCGATCAGCGCGCGGGTACGGGCGGCGCTTCCAGCGTCGTCGTCGACAAGGCCGGATCGGTCTCGATCTCGCGCCCGGTGAAGCGAAACCGCTGCCAGGTGCCGCTCGCGAACGCGCGCGTCGCGTCGCTGTAGTGCGGCGAAGCGGGATCGTCGGAGAGCGAGTGCGCGAGCATCGTGTCGGCGTTCACGCCTTGCGGGCCGAAGCTCACGACCTGCACATAGCTGTCGCCGTGGCCGCCGCCATCCATCGCGTAGCCGCCCGCATCGAGCGGATGCTGCGCGCAGACCACGGTGAGATAGCCGGTGTCGCTGCAACCGCCGTAGAGCGGCACGCGCGCCGCGCCGCGCTGCGTGTAGAGCAACTGGCCGCGCGTCGAATCGGCCGCGAAGCCGAAGCCGCGCAGCGCGCGCACGGATTCGGCGAGCGCGTGGCGCAGCGCGGCGACGGTCTCGGCGTCGCCGCTGTTCAGGCCGCTCGGCGTGGTGAGCGGCGCGGCCGGATCGAAGGGCACGCGATAGAGCTTGTCGGCGGGCAATTGGTTCGCGCGGGTCCAGAACTCGTCCCAGAGATTCGCGCCGCGCGCGTCGCGTCGCGCGGTGCCGTCCCAGTTCGCGAGCACCTTGCAGGCCTGCGCGACATCGGCATCGTCGGCCTGATTCGATGTGGCCGGCGCGTCGCCTTTGCAGAGCGCGTCGAGCACCGGACGCCGCAGCAGTTCTTCCGACATCGATCGGCTCGCCAGCGCGCCCTGCTCCAGCGCCGCGCGCGTGACACCGCCCGGCGCGGCCAGCCATTGCGCGGCGAGTGCGTGGCCGAGCCGCGTGCGCAGCGTCTGCGGCGTGCCGGTCAGCCCCGCCACGCGCGCGAAGCCCGTGAGCGGCGCGGCGGGATTCGTGAGCCAATAGCTGCCGTTGAAATTGCCGACGTAGTCGTCGCGCGCGAGCGACGGCATCTGCGCCACGCCCAACGTGTACGCTTGCGGCGCGCCCGCCGCGCTCCGCCATTCGCAGGCGCTTGTCGAGCCGTCGAGGAACGGCACGCCCGGCGCCTTCGCGTCGAACGCGCGGCCCAGCGGCGGCGTGCAGGCTTGCGCGAGCGCGTCGTCGACGCCCGGCATCGCGCCGATATCGGCGAACCAGACGCGCGGATCGCCGCGCCCGATCGCGAAGGTGTTGACCCACGGCATCGCCGCGTAGCGCTTCTGGATCGCGATGAAGTCGTCGAGCGAAGCGGCGCTGCCCCACGCGAGGAAGTTTTCGAACACGCGTGGGTTGTCGGCGTTGACGTCGCGCAGCGCGAAGGCGTGCTGTGCATTCCACGCGAGCGCGGGCGACATCGTCGATAGATTGATCAGGGGTCCGAATCGTGAGCGGTAGAGCGTGCGCGTCACGTTCGTGAGCGTGCCGTCCGCGCCGCGCACCCGCACCGTGATCGGCACGGCCTGCATGGCTTCGTCATGGCCGTCGACGAGATAGTGCGTCGGCGCGCCCGGCACCAGCGCGAGCTGGAAGATGCCGAAGCGGCGCGCCTGCGAAACGGTGTGCGTCCATGCGATGTGGTCGTTGAAACCGATCATCACCACCGGCACGCCGAGAAACGCGGCGCCCGCCACGTCGAGCTGGCCAGGAATCGTCAGCTGCGCTTCGTAGAAGCGGTCGGGGCCCTGCCAGAACCAGTGCGGATTGCCGAACAGCAGGCTCGCGCCCTCGCGCGTGTGCGCCGCACCGAACGCCATCGCATTGCTGCCGATGCCCGCGCGCTGGTCGATTTCGAAGCGCGTCGGTGCGATGTCGATTGACGCTGATGTGTTTGTGTCTGCGTCCGTGCTCGTTTCCGCGCCGCGCGCGGCTTGCGGCGGCCTCGCGTGCACGATGGACTCGACGAAGCGCGCCTCGCCGCCCGCCAGCGTCGCCGCAATCAGACGACGATAGACATCGTCGGCGTCGATCGGGCGCAGCCACGCGGCGTTCGAACAGGCGGCATGCGCCCCGGCGAAGCGGCCCGCGCGCCAATCGTCGAGATAGCGGTCGTAGCCCGCCGCGTAGCCTTCCACGAGTGCGCGCGTGCGCGGCGTCTGCGCGTTGCGAAAGCGCGCCACGGCGTCGTCGCCCGCGACGAAGCGGAAGAAGAAGTCGGCGTCGAGATTGTGCGGCTGCCCGAACGACGCCGCCGCGGGCGGACGCGCCTCGGCGCCGAACTGCGCGGAGCGCTCGCCGCGAAACGTCACGAAGGCGTCGGCGAGCGTGCAGAGATTGTCCTGCGCCTGCACGTAGCCCGCGCCGTAGCCCAGGCTGCCCCAGTCGTCGGCGCGCAGATGCGGGATGCCGTCGGCGGTGCGGCGGATGTCCACGCGATAGGGTTCGTGCGGCGCGAGCGCGTTGCGTTCGCCGCCGGACTGCGCGCACGCGGCGAGCAAAACGGCGCAGAGCGCGCCCGTGAGGAAACGGCCTGCTGCGGAGTCGCGTGTCATCGTGGTGGCGTCGGGCATGGTGGCGTCAAGCGGACCGAGGACGAACTTCGGACGAACTTCGGGCGAACTTCAAGCGTAGTGCAAACGCACGGCGAGCAGCGCGTCAATGCGCGAAACTGATCGGCATGCCGCCGTGCGGATGCGCGACCGTGCCCATCGGAATGCCGTAGATCGCGCTGAGCGTCTCGGCGCGCATCAGCTCGGCGGACGGCCCGTGCGCGAGCAGGCTGCCGCCCTTGAGCGCGATGAGTTCGTCGCAGAAGCGCCCCGCCATGTTGATGTCGTGCAGCACCACCACCACGCCGATGCCCCGCTCCTCGCTCAAGCGCCGCACCAGCGCGAGCACCTCGATTTGATGCGCGATATCGAGCGCGGAAATCGGCTCGTCGAGCAGCAGGCAATCGCTGTCCTGCGCGACCAGCATCGCGAGCCAGACGCGCTGGCGCTCGCCGCCCGAGAGGCTGTCGACGGCGCGATCGGCGAAGCGCAGCACGTCGGTCTGCTCCATCGCTTCGAGCACGTTCTGCGTGTCGGTGCGCGAGAAGCGGCCGAGCGCGCCGTGCCACGGATAGCGGCCGAGCGCCACCAGTTCGCGCACGGTCATGCCGTCGGCGGCGGGCAGTTGCTGCGGCAGATACGCGACCTTTCGCGCGAACGCGCGGCTCTCCCACTGCGCGAGCGGCCGGCCCGCGAACGTGATCGCGCCCGCGGCGGGCGGCTGCTGACGCGCGAGCAGCTTCACGAGCGTCGATTTGCCCGAGCCGTTGTGGCCGATCAGGCCGACCATGCTGCGCCGCGCGAGCGTCAGCGACAAGGGCTTGAGCAGCGTGCGGCCGCCCGCCTCGAACGAGACGCCGTCTAGCGTGAACAGCGCGGGCGCGTGTTCGGACGCTTCGGTCGCCGTCTCGTCGCGCGAAAAATTCATCGTCGTTAAACTCATTGGCAATCCTTATCTATTCGCGATCAGCGCGACGCCGTCTTCGCATATGCGTCGCCGCTCCCCAACCCGCGCGCGCCCAGATCGGCGCCTGCACCGATTTCCACCAGCTGCCCGTAATCGAGCTTGATATAGCGGTCGGCGAGATGGAAATAGCGGTCGTCGTGCGTGATGACCAGCACGGTCTTGCCCTTCGCCTTCAATTCGGGCAGCAGCGTGCGATAGAACACGTCCTTGAACAGCGGGTCCTGATCGGCGGCCCATTCGTCGAACAGATAGAACGGCCGATCCTCCAGATACGCGACCAGCAGCGCAAGCCGCTTGCGCTGTCCCTGCGAGAGTTCGAGCGTGGAAAACGCGCCGTCTTCGATACGGACCTTATGATCGAGTTGCAGTTGCACGAGCAGTTCGCGCGCGGTCTCGTCGAGCCCGTCGAGCCCGTCGATACGCAGGCCGAGCAGACTGTCGAACAGAAAAGAATCGCTGAACACCACCGAAAACAGCTGCCGGTAGCTGTCGCGATCCGCTTCGCTCACGGGCACGCCATCCACGACGATGCGTCCGCTTTCGGGCGCATAGAGCCCGACGATCATCTTCGCGAGCGTGGTCTTGCCGCTGCCGTTGCCGCCGATCAGATAGACCAGTTCGCCGGGCGTGAAGCTCAGGTCGATCGGCCCGAGCGTGAAGACGTCGTTCTCTTTCTCGCGGAAATAGCGATGCGTGACGCCGTCGAGCACGAGGTGCTCGAAACCGCGTTTGACCGGCGCATCGAGCCCGCTTTCGAGCGGCAGTTCGGCGTTCACGGCCTCGATGCGTTCGAGCGCCACGCGCGCGGTGCTGATGTTCGGGATCGCCGTGAGCAGCGACTCGATCGGCATGATCATGTAGAGAAACACCATCGCGTATCCCGACATCACGTGCGTGCTCACCGGAACAATCCGCGCGACCACGAACAGCGTGATGCCGATGAACGCGAACAGGATGAAGCTGCCCCAGCTCGCCGCCGCCGCGTAGAGCACGTAGCCGCGCGTGCGCTGCACGCGCACGGCTTCGACGTTCGGCGAGAGCGTGTCGTCGATGAAGGCGGCGCGGCGCAGGCGATGCAGCTTCAGTTCCTTGGCGCCGTCGAACAGCGCGCGGAAGTGGCGCACCAGATCGTCCTCGCGTTTGCGCGACGCCCGCAGATGAAACAGCGCGCGGCCATTGGCGACGCGAAAGCCCGCCGCGCCGATGCCGATCGTCACGATCGCCACCAGCAGGATCGGCCACGACAGCACGCTCAGATACGCGAGGCAGCCGACGATCACCGCGCTCTGCATCGCCAGCGCGGGCATGCGCACGAACAGCATCACGATCGCATCGAGATCCTGCGTGAGCACGGCGAGCGAGCGCGCCGCGCCCTGCTGCTCCAGATGGCGGAACGACGCGTCGCCGAGACGCCGGATCGTCTGCATGCGCAGGTCCGCCTTGGCGCGCTGGCCGAGATCCATGAACAGCGTTTGCGACAGCGTGCGCGTGACCAGCACGATCACGCCGAGCACGACGAACTGCCAGCCCAGTTGCGCGAGCTGCGCCGTGGAGGCCGTGAGCGCCTGATTGATGAGCGCGACCAGTCCGGCGTTGCCGAAGCCGCTGATCAGGCTCGTTGTTAGCGCAACGAACAAGGTCCATCGCGCATGACGCGCGAGCTTAAAAAGCAAAGACATGAGACTCCTTGGGAGAGTGCGTCATGCACCGGGCCGATCTTGCGCCGGTCGCCGGAACATTGTGAGGATCAGATAAAGTCCGCCGAGCAGCGTCGCCATCACGCCGGCCGGCATTTCCTGCGGAAACAGCACCCAGCGGCCGAGCCAGTCCGAGCCGATCATCAGCGTCGCGCCGAACGCGGCGGACACGAACAGCAAGGGCATGGCGCGGCGGATGCCGAGCATGCGCGCCATGTGCGGCGCCATCAGGCCGATGAACGAGAGCGGCCCGATCACGAGCGTCGCCACCGCGCTCAGCAGCGCGCTCAGCATCAGCAGGCCGAGGCGCGCCCCGCCGATGCGCACGCCCAGACCGACCGAGACCGCGTCGCCGAGCGGCAGGATCTCCAGCCAGCGGCGGCACAACGGCACGGCCGCCAGCGCGACCAGCGCGCAGACCGCCACGAGCGCCGCCATCGCCGGGCCGACGTTGTAAGTCGAGCCCGCCAGCAGGTTGTAGAGCACGATGACGCGCGGATCGCCGCTCGACACCGCGATCACGGAGACGGCCTGGAACGCGGCGCTCAGCGTCATGCCTGCGAGGATCAGCGTGTCGGGCGCGAACGACGAGGCGCGCGCGATCAGCACGAGCGCGCCCAGCGTCAGCATCGACCCGGCCGCGCACCAGACGAGCAGCGTCGGCAGGTCGGGATGCGCGGTCAAGAACAGCGCGCCAGTCAGGCCGAGCGCGCCGCCCGCCGACATGCCGAGCAGATCGGGGCTCGCCATCGGATTGCCGGTCATGCGCTGCACGACGCCGCCCGAGACCGCGAGCAGCACGCCCACGCCCGCCGCCGCCACGACATGCGGCAGGCGCAGGAACAGCAGCGCACCCGCCTCGCGCGCATCGCTCAGATGCCAGCCCGCGAGGCCGCGTCCGAGTGTGAGCGAGACGATCACCACCAGCGCCAGCGCGATCACGCTCGCGAGCGCGACGACGCGCAGCCCGCGCGGCGAGAGCGGCGTGCTGCGCGGCGTGGACGTCTGCGTGAGATCGGGACGGCCGCGCAGACGGCGCAGCATCGCCAGCAGCAGCGGCGCGCCGATCAGCGTGGTGATCGCGCCCGTGGGCATCGCCATGCCGAAGCGCGCCGTGCAGAGTTGCGCGAATTGATCGGCGAGCCAGAGCAGCGCCGCGCCGAACAGCGACGACCAGATCACGCGTTCGCGCAGTCGGCGCGCGCCCGCAAGCCGCGCCAGCGCGGGCGCCGACAAACCGACGAAGCCGATCACGCCCACCGCGCTCACCACGAACGCGGCGATCAGCAGCGTGAGCGCGAGCGTGAGGCCGCGCGTGAAGCGCATCGACACGCCGAGGCTCGACGCGACCGTTTCGCCGAGATCGAACACGGCCATCGGACGCAGCAACAGCAGCAAGGGCAACGCGCAGGCCGCGAAGCGCGGCGCGAGCGCGAGCGCCACACGCCAGTCGTGCTGCGCGAACGAGCCGCCGCCCCAGACGAGCAGGCCGCTCAGCAGGTCGTAGTGCGAGATCGCCAGCGCGAGGCAGAACGCGCCGCCGCACAGATTGACGATCATGCCCGCGAGGATCAGCGCGAGCGGCGACATCCCGCGCCGCGCCGCCAGCGCGAACACGGCCGCCAGCGCCGCCGCGCCGCCCGCGAGCGCGACGATATCGCGGCCGCCCGTCAGCAGGAACGGCGCGTAGACGGTGGCGAGCGCGAGCGCCAGCCACGCGCCCGAGAAGACGCCGAGCGTCATCGGTTCGGCGAGCGGATTGCGCAGCACCTGCTGGGTCGCGACGCCCGCGAGCCCGAGCGCCGCGCCGCATAACAGCGTGACGGCCACGCGCGGGAAATCGCTGTAGTGCACCAGCAGTTGCGCGACATCGTTATCGGACGGCGCGACGAGCGCATGCCACCAGAAGGCGGGCGCGAGCCGCGCATCCAGACGCAGCGCGAACAGCAGCGTAGCGAGCGCGAACAACGCGCAGACCGGCCAGAGCGGCGTGCGGCGCATCGGCGCGAAGGGCGTGGTGATGGCCGGCTTCATGCAGCCTCCTGGGCCTGTGTCTGCGCCGTGGACGTCGCGGGCAGCGTCGATAGCGCATCCACTAACGCATCCGCGAAATACGCCGCGCTCAGGATGCCGCCCTCGGGCGGCACCTCGGCCATGCCGGTCATGCGCCCCGCGCGTGCGAACGGCAACGCTTGCCAGACGCGACTCGTCCGCATCATCGACGCGGTCATGGCAGGCAGCGGCCTCACGTAGACGAGCGTCGCGCGCGGATCGGCGTCGAGCGCGTCGAAGCCGATCATCGCCGTGGACGCGCGATCCGCGTGCTCCCACGCGTTTCGCAAGCCCAGTTGCACCATCAGTTCTCCGAACAGACTCGCCGTGCCGAACACGCGCAGACGCGATTCGTCGATAAAGCGCGTCATGTAGATGGGCGCGCCGCCCGCGCTTTTTGCATACGCAGGCAGCGCATCGAGCCGCGCGCGCGCCGCCGCGATGGCGCGCCGCGATTGCGCCACGGCGGCCTCGCCCTGCGCCGCGCAGCCGAGAAGATGCGCGAGCCGCAACGTCTCCTCGCAGGCGCCCGTGTACGGCGTCGGGCTCGCGCGAAACTGGCCGAGCGTGACGGTCGGCGCGAGGCGTTCGAGCGAGCCGCGCATCGACGCATGCGCGGGCGTGATGACGATCAGATCCGGCCTGAGCGCGAGCATCAGCTCCATGTTCGGCTGAAACATCAGGCCCAGATCGACCACCGAATCGGGCACCGGACAGGCCGCGAAATTGCGCCGGAAACCCGGCGTGTTCGCCATGCCCACCGGCACCACGCCGAGCGCGAGCGTCAGCTCTGCGAGCCCCCAGTCGAGCACGATCACGCGGCGCGGCACGCCGGCACGCGCGCCGGGGCTCGCGAGAGGGAGACAGCCGCCCAGCAGCGCGGCGAGCAAGGTCCGACGCTTCATCGGATCAGACCTGCGAGAAGGTCAAGCGCGATCACCACTGATACTTCGCTCCTGCCGTCAACAGCCGGCCCTGGCCCCAGTAGCAGTAGTTCGCGCCGATACACGAGGCGAAGTACTTGCGGTCGAGCAGGTTCGACACGTTGAGCCACGTGGTCCAGCCTTGCAGGCTCGAGAAGCGGCGGCCGAGGTCGTAGCGCAGCGAGAGATCGACGAGCGTCGCCGACGAGGTCATGAACGTATTCGCCGTATCGCCATACGAGCCGCCGATGTAACGCACGCCCCCGCCGAACAGCAGCCCCGCGAGCGGTCCCGCCGAGATCGTGTAATCGGCCCACAGCGAAGCCGTGTTGCGCGGAATGCCGACCGGCACCTTGTCGAGCGCGGTATTGCTTTTCGTGTTGAGCAGGTTCGTGTAGGTGTAGCTCGCGATCAGCTGCAGGTTGTTGGAGAGGCTCGCGTGGCCCTCCACCTCGAAGCCCTGCGAGCGCACCTGGCCCGTCAGCACGCTGGAGCCGCTGTGGAGCGGATCGCTGGTCGCGACGTTGTTCTCGGTGATATGAAACGCCGACACCGTGACGAAGCTGTTATAGCCCTTCGGCTGCAGCTTCACGCCGAGTTCGTACTGTTCGGCCGTGAGCGGCGCGAACGCCTCGCCCGTGTACGTGGTGCCCATCTGCGGCTGGAACGAGCGCGAATAGCTGAAGTACGGCGCGATGCCGCTGTCGAACTGATACACGCCGCCCGCGCGCCACGTGAAGGCGCGGTTGAACTGCTCGGTCGTCGCGCCGGTCTTGTACGAGGTCTGCTCCTCGTCGGCCCAGTCTTCGCGCACGCCGAACAGGAACGACCACTTGCCGATGTCGATCTGATCCTGCGCGTAGACGCCCAACTGCTTGATCGTCGTGGCGTTCGAGGTCGCGAACATCGTCGTCGGATACGGAATCGTCTGGCCGTAGAGCGGATTGCTTTCGTCGAGCCCAGGCGCCGAACCCCCATAGAAATAGTGGTCGAACTGCATGTTCTGATAATCGAGGCCGAACGTGACGTTGTGCTTGAGCGGCCCCGTGTTGAACTTCGCGTTCACCTGGTTATCGACGGTATGCGAATTCACGCTGCCGAAGTTCAGATACGCGGTGCGCGCGAGCGTGTCCGTGCCCGCCTTGAAGCCGTCGTTGCCCACGTACTGGATCGTCTGCGTGTTGCGCATGAAGCGATAGCTCTGCTTGAACGACCACACGTCGTTGAAGCGATGCTCCAGTTGATAGCCGATCGATTCCTGCGTCTTGCGGAAGCTGTCCCACGTCGGCTCGCCCGGATATTCGCTGCGGCTCGTCCAGGTGTACGGCACCGAGTTGTAGATGCCCGCTTCCGGGTCCGACTGATAGTTCGCGAAGATCGTGAACGTGGTGTCTTTGGTCGGGCGGAACTGGATGGTCGGCGCGATCGAGAAGCGCTGCTGGTTCACGTAATCGGTCTGCGTGCCGGTGTTGAAGCCGTCGGCGGTCAGGCGATAGAGCACCTTGCCGTCCTGGTCGATCGGGCCGCTCATGTCGAAGAAGCCCTGAATGCGGCCATAGCTGCCGGTCTGCACGCCCACTTCGTGATACGGCGTCTCGGTCGGCATCTTGCTGACGAGGTTGACCGTGCCGCCTGGCGAGCCCTGGCCGTACAGCACCGAAGCCGGGCCGTGCAGCAGTTCGATGCGCTCGAACATGTACGGATCGAAGCTCGTCACGTTGTAGCCGAAGCCGCCGCTCGGGCCGGGCGTGCGCAGCCCGTTCCAGAATTCGTCGACGAGAAAACCGCGCGCGTAGAGATATTCGAGCGAGTCGGTGTTGGTGCCGCGCTGCTCGGGATTGATGCCCGAGGTGTAGCGCAGCGCCTGCGCCACGCTCTGCGCGCCCTGCACGTCCATCTGGTCGCGCGTGACGACCGAGATCGCCTGCGGCACCTTGATGATCGGCGTGTCGCTTTTGGTCGCCGTCTCGCTGCGCTTCGCCACG
The DNA here is from genome assembly GCF_905220285.1 of Paraburkholderia sp. J94. NCBI lineage: Bacteria > Pseudomonadati > Pseudomonadota > Betaproteobacteria > Burkholderiales > Burkholderiaceae > Paraburkholderia > Paraburkholderia sp. J94. The sequence continues at coordinate 289,632 of NZ_CAJMZH010000002.1, forward strand.
TAGCCGACTACCGGACCGGTGGCCGTTTCCGCGCTGCCCGCGCCCTTCACGATCACGGCCGGAAGCTGCTGACCTTGCTCGCCCGCCTGCGCAGCTTGCGCGGCTTGCGTCGCCGACGCATCCGACGCTGCCACGGGCGCGGCCGTCTGCGCACTGGCGATCTTCGCAATCGCCAGCGCCACGACCGCCGTGATGGTGCGCAGCCTGATCCGCCTGTTGCCGCCCGCTTCCGCTTCACCCGTTTCGTTATTCATGTCGTTCGACAACGCCCCGCCCCATCCCCGATTCATGCCCATGCGCCCTGTTCAAAATTTAAGATTCGCCTCAATACAAATACGACTCATTACTATTGTCATTCGTAAGCGGCACGCGACGGATAGAATACGGGCTGAACTTCGCCGACGTCCTGTCAAATAGCTGCGCGAAACCTTCGAAATTTGACGGTTTCGCCGCATTTCTCTCCCCGACTCACAAAATGACCGAGATCTGGCAACGCTTTAACGGCATGCAGCGGCGCTATCTCAAGCGCCCAGTCATTGCCAAACGCTATGACTTTGAGACCGGAGATAGCGAAAGCTGGCACTCGCATACGCAGCCGCAATTCGTCTACACGACGCGCGGCGTGCTGCGCGTGATCACGCCCGACGGCGCGTGGACGCTCGGCCCGTACCGGGGTCTGTGGATCGCGCCGCTGGTCGCGCACGAGTTGCAGGCGGTCAGCCCGACGGTGATGTACACGGTCTATTTCGAAGTCGATGTCGCGCCGCGCGACGAGCCGCGCTGCCACGTGCTGATGATTTCGGCGCTGCTGCACGAACTGGTGGCGGCACTCGTGCTCGATCAGCAGAACGGCCAGCCCGAGCGCCGATCGACGCTGATCGACCCGCTGCTGCTCCAGGAGATGCGCGAGGCACAACTCGCCACTGAGGGTCTGCTGCCGCTGCCGAAGGACCGACGCCTGCAACAGATCTGCGGCCAGTTGATGGACGCGCCCGCCGACAACACGCCGCTCAACGATTGGGGCATGCGCGTGGGCGCGAGCGAAAGCACGCTGGAGCGCGCCTTCAAGGACGAGACCGGGCTGACCTTCGGCCAGTGGCGTCAGCGACTGCGTCTCGTCGAATCGATTTCGCGGCTCGCCAAGGGCATGGCGGTCTCGACCATCGCGACCGAACTCGGCTACCGCAATTCCAGCGCCTTCATCACCATGTTCCGGCGCGCGATGGGCGAAACGCCGCAACGTTTTCTTCGCAATCGAAGCGGAATGGAAGCGGGCGCAGCGCAAACGGTTTCGGCCGAACCATAAACATTCTCACGCACGCGCATTACCGATTATTTAGATTGATTTCGTCGGCGAGATAAATATAAGAAAGACCGACTGAAATCGTCGAACACCGGCTCTCCGCGCGGGCGATGCTACACGCCCGCGTCTCAAGAAAACGTTAATACGTCGCATTTTTTCAACAAAACGACCCTTTCCGTCAATCAAGATGGAAAGGCGTACTATTTATTCGCGTCGTTCATTCACTCATGAAAACGAGTAATTGGAATACACGGCTTTTTCCCGATACATTCGCGCTCAACTTCGCGGCACGCCGCTTGATTCTCCACGCTTCATCCGCGCCTTTCAACCGTCATCCAGTTTATTTCGATGCGCTTTCGCTGTTTATACAATTTCACCCTGTTGATTGCGCTCGCGGGAGTTCTTCCCGGCGCGATGGCCGAGAACGTGGTCGTGCTGGATTCCGGCGAGGCGAAGATCAATCTGATCGACGAAGCGACGCGCAAGGTCGTCGCGGTCATGCCCGCGGGTAAAGAACCGCATCATCTGATGATCACGCCCGATGGCAAAACGCTGATCGTCGCGAATTCCATTTCCGACAATTTCATGTTCCTCGATCCGCACACCGGCGCCGTGCGCGGCTGGCTTCAGGACATGGAAGATCCGTATCAGCTCGGCTTTTCTCCAGATGGAAAATGGTTCGTTACGAACGGGCTTCGACTCGATCGCGTCGATATCTATCGCTACGACGGCGAGCATTTCTCGCTCGCGAAACACGTGCCGATTCGCAAAATGCCCAGCCACATGACGTTCTCGCTCGACAACAAGACGGTGTTCGTCTCGTTGCAGGAATCCGGCGAGATCGCGGCCATCGACCTGCCGACGCAGACGATACTCTGGCGCGTGCATGTGGGCGACGATCCAGCCGGCCTGTGGATGGTGCCGGGCAACCGCTTTCTGCTGGTCGGCATGACGGGCGAAGACGACGTGACGGTAGTCGATACGCAGACGCACACCGTCGTCAAGAAGATTCATACGGGACGTGGCGCGCACAATTTCCGCTCGCTCGACGACGGCACGCATGTGGCCGTCACGAATCGCGTCGACAGCACCATCAGCATTCTCGATTACAAGACGCTCACCAATACCGGCGATATCACCGGCCTCATGCCCGGCCCCGACGACATGGAATTGCAAGCCGATCGCCGCCATCTCTGGGTGACGTTCCGCTTCTCGCGCCACGTGGGCGTGATCGACCTCGCGACGCGCAAGCTCGTGTCCACGATCGAAGTGGGCCGTTCTCCGCACGGCATTTTCATGGGCGACCGCGCGCCGGTCTACGCGCCCAATCCTGATTGATAGACTGGCAGGAAAGAACGATGCTGCATGCAATAGGAACAGGAATGGGCCTTGAATTTGAGCGCTTCGTCGGTTTGCTTCAAACCGACGCCTATATCTACATCGTCCAGCCCTTGCTGTTCCATCTTCATTTGATGGACTACGACGAAGACGCCTACGACGCGCTTTATTGGGCGGTGGTCGGCGTGCTCGAAATTGCAGTGACGTTCGCGATTCTGCGTCCGCTCGAGGCATGGCGTCCGATCGAACAATGGGAACAGCGCCGCGCTTTGTGGCCCGACGTCTGGTACACGTGGATCGCGAAACTGGGCATCGTCAATGCACTCTTTTTCGTCTGGCTCCAACCCACGATCAATCATCTGGAAACGTGGATGACGGTCAAAAACATCTGGACCGTGAATCTCGACGAGATCGCGCCCGGCCTGACCGATCAGCCGCTCGTTTCATTTGCGATTTATCTCGTGGTGCTCGATTTTCTCGGCTACTGGTATCACCGCTGGCAACACCGGTTCGGCATCTGGTGGGAACTGCATGCGGTTCATCACAGCCAGCGCCAGATGTCGCTCTGGAACGACGACCGCAATCATTTCGTCGACGACATCGTGCAAACCGCTTTCTTTACCGTGGTCGGTTTGTTTATTGGCGTTCAGCCGGGGCAATTCGTCGTGCTGGTCGCGGTCAGCAATACCTTGCAGGCGATCCAGCACGTGAATGCGCGCCTGCCTTATGGATGGTGGCTCGAACGCGTCATCGTGAGCCCGTCGTTTCATCGGCGCCATCACGCCATGGAATACGGCCATACCGGCACGGCCTATGGCTGCAATTTCGGTGTGCTGTTTCCATGGTGGGACATGATTTTCCGCACGGCTTCCTGGGAAACCGCAGTGGAACCGACCGGTATTACGGATCAACTGGATCGGCCGGAACAGCGCGGACGCAATTACGGAAAAGGTGTCTGGGCGCAGCAATGGCTTTCGCTCTGCCGTATCAAGGCACGCATGACGGCTGCATCGGCGGCCGCAGTCGACTCGCGTTATGAGCGTAGCTAACGCAAGTCCATCGATCGATCGTTCGTTTGTTTGTTCGTTCGTTCGATAGCCGCCGCTTTTCATTATTCAAATCAATCTACACCCGATCATGCGCCGCACGCCCTGCCGCCTCTCGCTGTTTTCTTTTCCACGCCGTACCGTGTGCGCCGCGTTCATTACCGCATTGACTGCATTGACCGCATTAACGAGCGCCGAGGCCTCCGCGCAAGTGGCGCCGCCCGCGCTTCAGGCGCGCGCGTGGGTATTGATGGACGCCGGTTCGGATCAGATTCTCGCGTCGTCGAATGCCGATGCGCGCGCCGAACCCGCGTCGTTGACCAAACTGATGACCACCTATCTCGTGTTTCAGGCGCTGCACGCGAAGCGCATCACGATGGATCAGACCGTGCTGCCGGGCGAAGCGGTGCGCAGCGTCGGCACCGACGAGTCGCGCATGTTCATCGAGCCGAACAAGCCCGTGAGCGTGCATGACCTGCTCTATGGCTTGATCGTGCAATCCGGCAACGACGCCGCGATTGCCCTGGCCGAACTCGTGGGCGGCAGTCAGGCGCAATTCGTGCAGATGATGAATGCCGAAGCCGCCAGCCTGGGCATGGCGCATACGCATTTCTCCGACGTCAACGGCATGCCCAGTCCGCAGCACTATACGAGCGCGGGCGACCTGGCCACGCTGACCGCGCATATCATCAGCGACTTTCCCGAGTATTACCCGATCTTCTCGACGAAGACATTCACCTACGACCGGATTCGCCAGCCGAATCGCAACCGCCTGCTCTGGCTCGACCCGAGCGTGGACGGTCTGAAAACCGGGCACACGCAGGCGGCCGGCTATTGCCTGATCGCCAGCGCGAATCGCGATGTCGAAGGCGCACCCGGCACGTCGCGACGCGTGATCAGCGTCGTCATGGGCGAGCCCACGGAGCCCGCTCGCGTAGCGGACAGCCTCAAGCTGCTGAATTTCGCGTATCACGCATTCGATGCGGTGCCGTTCTTCCGCGCAGGCCAGGCGATATCGCTTGCGCGCGTTTATAAAGGCACGCGTCTGAATGTCGACGTTGCACCGACGCAGAATGTCGTGGCCACGATTCCCGCCGGAACGCGCGCCCAGATTACGTCGAGCATCAAGGTGAATACGCCGCTCATTGCGCCGCTGAGCGCCGGCGAACAGGTGGGCACGGTGACCATTCTCGATCAGGGCAAGGTGCTGACCCAGGTGCCGCTCGCAACGCTTTGGGCCGTGCCTCAAGCCGGTTTGCTCGACCGCGCGTGGGATTCGCTTCAGCTCATGCTCGGCAGCAAAGTTTAAACGCCCGCATTAGCTGGTCCCTCATTACCAGCCCTTCCCGCGCGCATCGTTCTGGCATTCGCGCTATTCAATCTCCAATACAGGACGCCGCCATGAAATCGAATCATAAGCCCGCTGCGATGCCGCAACCGCACCCGCGCAATCGCCATCCTTATGCACGGCGACGTCTGCTGAAACTCGGCGCCTCGCTGGTGCTCGTCGGCATTGATCCCGGACTCGCGCTCGCCAATACACGGCCGACGATACGCGGCGTGCGCGTGTGGCCCGCCACCGATTACACGCGCGTCACGATCGAGTCCACGCAGCCGTTGCAGGTGCAGGAACACCAGCTCGGCTCGCCGAATCGCCTCGTGGTCGACCTGCAAGGACTCACGCTCGATCAGGCTTTGCGCGCGCTGATTTCGAACGTGCATCCCAACGATCCGTATATTCGCGCCGTTCGTGTGGGGCAATTCACGCCCGACGTCGTGCGCATCGTGCTCGATCTCAAGGGCGCGGTCACGCCGAAAGTGTTTTCGACCACGCCTGCGGGCCAATACGCGTATCGGCTCATGCTCGATCTTTATCCGGCGGACGGCAAACCGCAGGACGCACTCGACACGCTCGCCGCACGAGCCACTGAATCCACGCAACCCACACAAGCCACGCACAACGCGCCCGCTTCGACGCCCGAGCGCGGCGCGCAACGCAAGCTGATCGTCGCCATCGATCCGGGCCACGGCGGCGAAGATCCCGGCGCGATCGGCGGCGGCGGCACCTATGAAAAGCACGTGGTGCTCGATATCGCGCGGCGCCTGCGCGCGAAGATCGCCGCGTCGCCCGACATGGACGCGATGATGACGCGCGACGACGACTTCTTCGTGCCGCTCGGCACGCGCGTGACCAAAGCGCGCCACGCGCGCGCCGATCTGTTCGTCTCCATTCACGCCGATGCTTTCACCACGCCTGCTGCGTCGGGCTCGTCGGTGTTCGCGCTTTCGGAACACGGCGCGTCGAGCGCGGCCGCGCGCTGGCTCGCGCAAAGCGAAAACGCGTCCGACGCCATCGGCGGACTCGATATCAAGAGCGCCGATCATGCGCTCGCGCCGGTGCTATTCGATATGTCGACGACGCAGCAGATCAACGACTCGCTCAAATATGGCGCGCTCGTTCGCGAATCGCTCGGCAAGATCAATCATCTTCACGGCAACGGTCTGGAGCAAGCGGGCTTTGCGGTATTGAAAGCGCCCGATATTCCGTCGATTCTCGTGGAGACGGCATTCATCAGCAATCCGAATGAAGAACTCAAACTCCAGAATCCCGCTTACCGTCAGCAAATGGCCGATGCAATCTACGACGGCATTCGCAAGTATTTCGCAAGTCACCCGCCGCTCGAACGCCGCGTAACCGTCTGATCGACGACGGTCACGCGCACGCCATTTCAATTCGTCAATCCCGGAAGTTCGCTCCTCGGAGAAGCCCCGAACACGCTGATGCCGCCTCCCAGCAAGTTTCTCAGTTTTTCCCGTCATGCGGCCTTGACGCTCAAACCGCGCCATGGCCGTTCAAGTACGCTTGGTTTTGTGTTCGCTGTAGCGTTTTTTTCGCTGGCGCTGCGCGCCGCGTGGGTGCAGTGCTACGACGCGAGTTTTTATCAGCATCAAGGCGAGATTCGCCAGGTCAGCGATCGTGGACTGCCCGCCGCGCGCGGCCGGATTCTCGACCGCAATGGCAGCGTGCTCGCGATGAGCATTCCGACCGATACGGTTTGGGTCGATGCCGCATCGACTTCGCAACCGGCGTCGGCATCGCAGGTCCAGGCGCTCGCCCATCTTCTCCAGATCGAGCCCTCCGCGATCGTTGCCGCGTTCGCCTCGCATCGCCAATTCGTCTATCTCGCGCGCCAGATTCCCACCGATGTCGCCGCGCTGACGCAGCAATTGAATGTGCCCGGCGTGTTTTATCGTCCCGATTCGCGACGCTTTTATCCCGAGGCCGGCATCACCGCCAATATCGTCGGCTACTCGGGCATCGACGGTAAAGGCCAGGAAGGCATCGAGCGCACCGCGGAGCCGCTATTGCGCGGCGCCAACGGCCGCGTCGACGTGCTGCACGACGCACGCGGCAATGCCATTGAAAATCTCACGCGGCTCGCGCCGCAAAACGGCAACGATATTCATCTCTCGATCGATCTGCCGATTCAATATGCCGCTTATCAGGCGCTGCAGGATACCGTCACGCGCTTCGCCGCGAAATCCGGTTCGGCCATCGTCATCGACCCGCACACGGGCGAAATTCTCGCGATGGCGAACTGGCCGAGTTACGACCCGAATAGCCGCACCCGCTCCGATCCGCAAGCCATTCGCAATCGCGCCGCAACCGATGCGTTCGAACCCGGCTCGGTGATGAAGCCGCTCACCATCGCGCTCGCCATTCAGCAGCAGCGCGTGACGCCCGATTCGATCGTGACCACGGACGGCGGCAAATTGAATCTCGATGGCCAAACCATTCACGACGACGCGGATTTCGGCACGCTCACGGTCGCGGGCGTGATTCAAAAGTCGAGCAATGTCGGCACCTCGAAAATATCGATGCTGCTTTCGGCTCGCGATATGTGGCACAACTTCCGCAATCTCGGTCTGGGTCTCGCACCGCACGCGGGTTTGCCGGGCGAAGCGGCGGGCACGGTGCGCGACTGGCATCACTGGCGGCGCATCGAGCAGGCGACGATGGCCTACGGCTACGGTCTTTCGGCGTCCTTGCTGCAACTCGCGCAGGCCTACACGACCTTCGCCAATGACGGCGTATTCGTGCCCGCGACGATCTTTCAGCAACACGCGCCGGCCACCGGCAAACGGATTTTCTCGGTCAAGACCGCGCAATCGGTGCGCGCGATGATGGAGAACGTCGTGAGCAAAGGCGGAACCGCATCGCAAGTGGTGGTGCCCGGTTACACGGTGGCCGCAAAAACGGGCACCGCGTATCGCTGGACTCAGCACGGCTACGATTATCACCAGTATCGGGCCTCGTTCGTCGGCCTGATTCCGGCGCAGCATCCGCGCGTGATAATTGCCGTGTCGATCGAATCGCCCACCAAGGGCTCGCATTTCGGCGGCGCGGTCGCCGGTTCGGCATTCGAAGCCATCGCCTCGCCCACGATGACGCGGCTGCGCGTCGAACCCGACGCGGACGTTACCGCGCATCGTTGAAACATCGTGATTCAGGGATCGAGGCTGACGCCTCCGTCGCATTTCACCGTCGCCACCAGATTTTGGCCGTCGAGTTCGAACGGCACCTTCCAGCCGTGTCGAGCGGCCTGGCGCGAGGGAGACGATTCGAAACTGGCGTGACCCGAGGCGTCGAGTCTGGCGCGTTCGAGAAAGGCATTCACGGACGTTTGCGCGGCGAATCGGCTTCTGATTGCGCATTGATCGTTCGCGTTCGCGCTTCTGGCGAATATCAGCACGAAGCCGATTGCGGCGACCGTGAGCGACACGCCCACTATCCCAGCCGATAACTGCCGGGGTTCATGCGAGAACTTGCGATAGTGCGCCATGCTCGGGCTATCCGTGACGGAAACACACCGAAGTATGCGGCAGCCCTTATCAAATTTTCGTTAAGCGCGGAGGATTTTCCTGTGTCGCGCGGGGGCGACATTGGGCCCGCGCGCCGCCGTATCAACGACACCTTGACGACCGGCACGTACCGGGCCTCACCAACACGCTGCCGCTCTATGTGCAGGTGATGTACGACGGCTACAACTCCGCGGGCGCATTCGCGGCGGCGAGCCTGCTCGCGTTCATCGCCATGGCGACGCTCGCCGTCAAGCATGGACTCGAACGTCGCATCCGGCACTGAATTCACCGATTGAATCGCCCGCGCGCATCGCTCAGGACAGCTTGTTTCGCTGCGCGCTGGTAAAATGCCGCCTGATTTCAGCTACGTATTCTGCGCGCCGACCATGCGAATTCTCGCCATTGAAGATGACCCCGACATTCTTGGCAATATCGCCAGCTATTTCGGTGCCCGAAACACCATGGTCGATTGCGCGCTCGACGGCGTGCAAGGTTACGCACTCGCCACGCGCAACGAATACGACGTCATCATTCTCGATCTCGCGCTGCCGCGCCTCGACGGCTACGAGTTGTGCCGCCGCCTGCGCGAAGATGCGCAATGCGAAACGCCGCTCATCATGGTCACGGCGCGCGACACGCTCGACGAACGGCTCGCCGGTTTTCAGGCGGGCACCGACGACTATCTCGTGAAGCCCTTCGCGCTCGCCGAACTCGGCGCGCGTGTGAAGGCGCTGTCGCAACGTCCGCGCAAACGTTCGGTCGTGCGCACGCTGCAGGTCGCCGACCTCGTGCTCGATCTCGACACGCGCGAACTCGCACGCGCGGGCCAGACGCTGCGCCTGCCGCCCGCGCCCATGACCTTGCTGAAAATTCTCATGCAGGAAAGCCCGTCGGTGGTGGCGCGCGCGCGTCTCGAAGAAGCGCTGTGGCTCGATTCGCCGCCCGACAGCGACAGCCTGCGCACGCATATTCATCAGTTGCGCCAGGTGATCGACAAGCCGTTCGAGCGCGCCCTGCTGCACACCGTGCACGGCGTGGGCTACCAGTTACGCGCCGCGCAAGACGATGCGCGCTGACACCCCGCCCACCTCGAACGAAGCGCGCCCGGAAGTGCGCCCGGAAACGCGCCCGCGCCGCACGCTCGCGCGCGACTTCGTGCTCGCGTATCTGGTGCTCGCGCTGCTCGTCGGCGGCCTGCTTTCGCTCGTGTCGATGTGGACCGTCAACCGCCTCGAAACGCATTTGCAGCAGATCGACATGGGCATGGCGCTCGACCGCGTGCGCGACGAATATCTCGCGGGCAAGAGCGTGGGCCGCGTGAACCGCTTCTTTCACGGCGAGCCCGGCAGCGATACGTTTCCCACGTGGCTGCGCGACGTCGAGCCCGGCTTCACGCGCCGCGAACACGGCGACCGCGACTGGCACGTGATGGCCGACGACCACGACGGCGTGCGCTACATGCTGCTGCGTGACTACACGGCCTTCGAGGAACGGCGCGTGCATTCGCACTGGCTGACCGTGCTCAGCGTGGGCGCGAGTCTGCTCGTGGCGTTTCTGCTCGGCGGCGCCGTCACGCGCCGCTTCGTTCGCCCGCTGATCCGGCTCGCGGAACAGGTCGTCAAACGCCCGGCGCTGCCGCCGCAAACGCGTCTCGCGCACGCGTATCCCGAGAACGAAATCGGCCGCCTCGCCGCCGCATTCGACGCGACCTACAACGAACTCGAAGCCGCGCTGCAACGCGAAAAGCTCTTTACCGCCGATGTGAGCCACGAATTGCGCACGCCGCTCACGGTCATTTCGAGTTCCTGCGAACTGCTGCTCGACGACCCCGCGCTCACGCCCACGCAGCGCGCGAAGCTCGAACGCGCGCACGCGGCGTCGCGCGACATCCATCAGCAGCTCGCGGCCTATCTGATGCTCTCGCGCGGCTCGGCCACCGCCACGGGTTTCGCGCAAAGCGACGTCGCCAGCGTGGCGCGCGAGGAAATCGCGCACTGGTCGCCGCGCGCGACGCAACTCGGCTTGCGCATGGAAGGCGAATTCGCCCCGGCTCAAGCATTGCCTGGGATGCCGAATCTTTTTCCGGCGGCACTGCTGCGCATCGTGCTGTCGAACCTGATCCGCAACGCGCTTCAACACGCGGCCAGCGGCACGCGCATTCTCGTGCGCGCCGACACCGCCAGCTTCGAAGTCGCCGACGACGGCCCCGGCATCGCAGCCAGCGTCAAGCCGCACCTGTTCACGCCGTTTGTGCGCGGCGGCGAAGCGGGCGCGGACAATCTCGGCCTCGGGCTCTCGCTCGTGCAGCGCATCTGCGAGCATCAAGGCTGGCGCATCACGCTCGATTCGTCACCCGGCGCGGGTACACGCTTTCGCATCGAACTCACGGCGAGCAAAGCCGCGATCGATTGAGAAAATGCCTTAAAAACAGGGCCAATCGATGTCTTGATGTACCGGCCTGCATCGCCCTCGCTCGAATCATAACGATCGACACCTCAAGAAAACGTTAAGACGCAGACGCGCGCGGAGATGAAAACCACACCATGCGCGCGACTCATGAAGTCAGCGAAATTATTCAACGTTGACACACGCGTGCAACGGTAGGATGCGGAGTTTTCCGTCAATGCCCTTGCGCACGCCTGTTCATGAGCCCACGTTCCGCCGTCGCCACGCGCGCGATTTTCGCCGCCCTCCTCATGCTCGTGCTGCTCGGCGCGGGTGCATCCGTCTGGGCGTTTTCCGGTTACGTCGATGTGGCTGCGACCGACAAGGACAATCCGCTCGTCGCGTGGTTCCTGCACACGACCTACCAGCGCTCGCTCGACCGGCAGTCGGCTGCGGTCGTGGTGCCCGACAATCTCGTGAACGACGGCAACGTGCGCGCGGGCGCGCATCTCTATGCGCAGCACTGCGTCTATTGCCACGGCGCGCCGGGCGCGCCTCTCGATCCGATCGGCGCGGGCATTGCGCCGCGCGCGCCCGATCTGCTCGCCGCGAAACGCCATAACGGTCCGCAATCGACGTTCTGGGTCATGCGCCACGGCGTCAAGATGACCGCGATGCCCGCCTTCGGCAAATCGCTCGACGACACGCAGCTCTGGCAGCTCGCGGCGTTCCTGCGCGCGAAGCGCGGCATCGACGCCGAGGGTTATCACGCGCTCACCGGCCCCGTGGCGAGCACAAGCACAACCGGCGATCCTTCCGCCAGCCAGAACAGTGCCTTGGCGAATTAGTGGTTAACCCTGGGGAGCAAGATCTCTAGACTTTGGGTCATGGATTGCGGCGAGTTGCCGCAGCCAATCACGAAACAGATCGGAGGTCGTCATCATGAAGTCGCTTTTCCCCGTTGCCGCTGTTGCCCTGGCTCTCACTCTCCCGGTTGCCGCGTTCGCCCAGTCGAACGGCGGCCTGACCCGCGCGCAGGTTCGCGCCGAACTCGTGCAGCTCGAACAGACCGGCTATCGTCCGGGCGACGGCGACAACGCCCACTACCCGGAAGCGATCCAGGCCGCCGAAGCCAAGGTCGCCGCGCAGAACAGCGCGGTGGGCGGCGCTGCGGTGGGTTCGTCGGCGGCGGGCGGTCCGGCGCTCGACGCGAAGTAAGCGACGCGAAGTAAGCGACGCGAAGTCAGTGGGCGAAGTCAGCAGACCGGTCATCGCAGTGCGCGAATATCTGCGAATCCCGCGATGACCCGCAAGCCGCGATGAGCGTGCGCCGCACCTGAAGCGCACGCTCGATCCGAGCCATCGCGGCAATCCGCCGCACCTCTATCGCGCTGCGGACCTCGATTCCATCAAGCCGGCAGGTCTTACACTTTTGTACCGTCGCCCGCCGAGGAACCGCCCGTGCCTATCCAGTATCTGCGCAGCTTCACGTCCGTGGAACGCACCGAGAAAGCCAATCTGCGGCTCGGCCGCGCGCTCGCCTGCATCGCGGGCGCGGCCAACGCCGGCGGTTTCCTCGCGGTCGGGCAGTACACCTCGCATATGTCGGGCATCGTGTCGTCGGTGGCCGATAACCTCGCGCTCGGCGACATCGGCCTCGCGCTCGCGGCGATCAGCGCGATGTTCGCTTTCGCGGGCGGCGCGGCCACTTCGGCGGTGCTGATCAATTGGGGCCGCCGCCGCGCGGTGCGCAGCGTCTTTGCCTTGCCGATGGTGCTCGAAGCCGCGCTGCTGATGGGTTTCGCGCTGCTCGGGGCGAACATGGAGCACCATCGCGTGATGTTCGTGCCCGCCACCGTCGCGCTGCTCTGCTACGTCATGGGCCTGCAAAACGCGATGATCACGAAGATTTCGCGCGCCGAAATCCGTACGACGCACATGACCGGCATCGTGACCGATCTCGGCATCGAACTCGGCAAGGGTCTGTACTGGAACTGGGGCGTGCCGGCGAGCGCCGCGCAACACGTGCGCGCGGACATGCCGCGCGTGCGCGTGCTCTCGTCGCTGCTCGGCATGTTCCTGCTCGGCGGCCTGGGCGGCGCGCTCGCGTTCCGGCATCTGGGTTTTTCGTCCGCCGCCTTGCTCGCGGCCGCGCTGCTCACGCTTGCGTGCGTGCCCGTCGCCGACGATCTGCGCCGCTGGTCGCCGCGCGATCCGGCTTGAATTCGACGGACGACGCCGGGCGCGGCGGCTCGCGTCAGGTCGTGACGAGTTTTGCGGCGGCCGCGCCGCTGAGAAACTCGACGAGGCCGGCCGGCGCGCGCTCGTCCAGACACAGCGCGAGAATCGCGCAGGCATCCGCGGCGGCCGCCTGGCTGCGTTCGAACATCGTCGCTTCGTAGGCCGCCAACGCAGCCTCGACGTCGCCGGGATGCGCCGCGAGCGCCGCGCCGAGTTCCGCGCCGTCGAGCATGGCGAGATTCGCGCCCTCGCCCGCGGGCGGCGCGAGATGCGCGGCGTCGCCGAGCAGCGTCACGCCGGGCACGCGCTCCCAGCGATGATCAACCGGCAGCATATGGAGCGGACGCGGCACAGGCGCGGCCTCGCCATCGGTGATCAGGGCCGTGAGCGCGGGCGCCCAGCCGGCGAATTCCGCCGCGATCGTGGCGCTCGCGCGGGCTGCATCGTCGAAATCGATCGACTCGAACCACGCCAGCGGCCGGTTCAGCGCGATATACGCGTGCAGCACGCCGCCGGGTTCCCGGTGCGCGAAGATCCCCTTGCCGGGCGCGGGCGCGAACATCCCGCCGCCGCCGACAGCCTCGGCCGATGCGGGGTGCCGCGTATCGGCGTCGTGCAGATACGTTTCGATGAACGTGGTGCCGATGTACTCGGGCACCGCGGCCGAGAGCAGAGGCCGCACCTTCGACCACGCGCCATCGGCGCCGACCAGCAACTGGCTGGTCACGGTCGTGCCGTCGGCGAACGTCAGCCGGTGCTCGCCGTGGCCGAGCGGCGCCACGTCGCCGAGTTTCTTGCCCCAGCGCACCGTGTCCGGCGGCAGCGACGCCAGCAGAATCCGCCGCAACTCGCCGCGCAGCACTTCGGGCCGCCCGCCCGTGCCGTCGTCGGACTCGTCGAACAGCAGCGCGCCGTGCGCGTCCAGCACGCGCGTCGCTTCGCCGCCCGCGTGGACGATGGCCCGGAACGCGTCGCTCAGACCGGCCGCCGCGAGCGCGGCCTGACCGTCTTTCTCGTGAATGTCGAGCATGCCGCCCTGCGTGCGGGCTTGCGCCGACGGCTCCGCCTCGTAAATCGTCGCGGCAATGCCATGCAAATGCAGCACCCTCGCGAGCACCAGCCCGCCGAGTCCCGCGCCGATTATGGTGACCGGAGCCGTCATCGAATATCCTTTCATTGAGATTGGAACGTCGTTCCAAAGAAAAAACATATTGGAACGAAGTTCCATCAGTGTCAAGCTATGGATATGACAACGGAAATTCGGACACGGCGACGCGCGGATGCGCTCACCCGGCAGCGGATCGTCGAGGCGGCGATCGAGATCCTGGACCGGGACGGCGAAGACGCGCTGACCTTTCGCGCGCTCGCGGCGCATCTGGCGACCGGCAGCGGCGCGATCTACTGGCACGTCGCCGACAAGCAGGCGCTGCTCGCGGCCGCCACCGATCCGATCATCGCCGCCGCACTGAGCGAGGCGGCGGCAAATCCGCAACCGCAGGACGCGATCCGCGCGCTGGCGCTCGGCATTTTCGATGCGATCGACGCCCATCCGTGGGTCGGCGCGCAGTTGTCGCGCGATCCGTGGCAGTACGCGGTGCTGCGGATCCTCGAAGGCATCGGCGCGCAGGTGCAGGCGATGGGCGTGCCCGAGCCCGCGCAGTTCAACGCGGCCACGGCCCTGTTGAGCTTCATTCTCGGGCTTGCGGGACAGTACGCGACGCGTCCGCAGGTGGCGCCGGAAGGCATGGATCGGGTCGAGGTGCTGGAGAGCGTCGCCGCGAAATGGGCGCAACTCGATCCCGCCGAGCACCCGTTCGTGCGTCAGGTGGCCGCGATGCTAGCGAGTCACGACGATCGCGAGCAGTTTGTCGCCGGGATCGATTTCATTCTGGCGGGTATTCAGCAGAATGCGGTGGCGAAGTGATTTTCGGCCTGATTTTCAGGCCGATTAGCGATTGATCAGTCATCCGAATGATTCATCGCGCGCGAATGCACGGAATGCCAGTGCATTCGCCGCGCCCGCTTATCGCGCGGGCAGCAGTCGGCTCAATTCGTTTAACGCGAGACTTTGATACGCGGGACGCGACACCATCCACGTCGTGATTTCCGTGAGCGGAATGGATTGCACCGTCGACGCCACCGCCAGCGTCGCGAGCACCGACTTCGGAAACACCGCCACCGCCGTCCCGGCGGACACAGCCGCGAAAATCGCGTGATACGAGTGGTATTCCACGATCTCGCCGACGCTCTCGGGACGCGATCCCTGGTCCGCGCACTTCGACTCAAGCCATTGCTCGCCGATTCGCCGATACGTGCAGCCCTTCGCGAACGCGGCGAGCGGATAGTGCGTCACGCTTTCGGAAGCGGAACCGAGGCGACTCGGGACCAGCAGCAGCAATTCCTCGCGAAACGCCGGGATCGCTGCAAGATCGGCATCGGCGCCGGTATTGAATTCGATGGCGGCGCGTTCATCCGTTTCGGCGATAAAGGCGCAATCGAGCCGGCTGGCCTTCACGTCGTCGATGAGCGCGCGCGTGGTGCCCGTCGAAATGTCCAGTTGCACGGCGGGCCAGAGACTTTGATACGCGCCGAGCAAGCCCGGCAGCCGCGCCGCCGCCGTGCTTTCCATCGAGCCGATTCTCAACCGGCCCACGGGGACGTTCGATTGCATCGCCTGGCGCGCCTCTTCAGCGAGCGTCAGCATGCGATGCGCGTAACCGAGCAGGCGCTGCCCGTCGCCGGTCAAGGTCATGCGCTTGCCTTCGCGCGAAAAGAGCTGCACGCCCAGTTCCTCTTCGAGCTGCTTGACGCGCGTCGTCACGTTCGATTGCACGCGTTGCAGCAACTGCGCCGCGCGCGTGA
This sequence comes from Paraburkholderia sp. J94, assembly GCF_905220285.1. Classification (NCBI taxonomy): domain Bacteria; kingdom Pseudomonadati; phylum Pseudomonadota; class Betaproteobacteria; order Burkholderiales; family Burkholderiaceae; genus Paraburkholderia; species Paraburkholderia sp. J94. Next base: position 305,670 of record NZ_CAJMZH010000002.1, read on the forward strand.
CGCTCTGTTCCTTCGCGACCAGGCTGAAAATCTCTAGATCGAGCAGCTCCATCCGGCAAATTCCTGATTAACGAACACGATGCATAAATTAATCTCGCTACGAGATTTTACTGCAAGCCCTGGCGCGATCGGGAGCCACGCAGGAAACAAGGCAGCGAACAAAGCATCGCGTGGCTAAGCGAGGTTCGAAACGGTCGAATGAAGCTGCGCAACCGAAGCCCGCATTTCCGCTTCGAGCGTGCGCATGAGTTCGGCGGCAGGCATCGCACGCGACAACGCGGCGGCCTGACCGGCCCATTGCGCGCCATAGCCGAACTCGCCCTTCGCCTTCGCGGCGGCATTCAACGCCTTGCCCGCATCGTAGGTAATCGGATACGCGGGCACGGTTTTCGGGCTGCCTTCCTCGTGTTCGAGCTGCGTGAATTTATTCACGATCGAACGCGCCGCGCGGCCTGAAATGGCGCGCGTGAAGGTCGTATGTTCGGCAGCCGCGCCGAGCAAGGCTTGCCGATAGCCGTCGTCGATCGACGTTTCCGGGCACGAAACGAAGGCGGTTCCGAGTTGCGCCGCCGATGCGCCCAGCGCCAGCGCCGCCACGATGCCCGCGCCATCCATGATGCCGCCCGAGGCGATCACCGGCAGACTGCATTGGCGCGCGACGAGCCGCGTGAGCGCGAACGTGCCGAGATAATCGTCCTCCGTCGAAGCATCGAACAGGCCGCGATGGCCGCCCGCTTCGATGCCTTGCACGACGATCGCGTCGACGCCCGCCGCTTCGACCTGGCGCGCTTCCGCCAGATTGGTCGCGCTCGCAAGCAGGCGAATGCCCGCTTGCTGATACGCAGCGATCAGCTTCGCGTCGGGCAAACCGAAGTGAAAACTCACGACTGCGGGACGCGCATCCAGAAGCATCGTCTGCATCGCTTCATCGGCGAGAAAGCTCGTATAGATTTCGCGCAGTAGCGCGGGCGGCTCGGCGCCGTATTGCGCGAAGTGGCGTTGCAGCCAGTTGAGCCAGGTCTGCTCGACCTCGCGATTCGCCACCGCAGGCGCGTGGCAAAAGAGATTCACATTGAACGGCCTGGTGGTCAGCGCACGCGTGGCGTCGATGGCCTTGCGCGCGTCGGCGGCGTTCATCGCGCCGAGGCCAAGCGACCCGAGTCCACCGGCATTCGACACCGCCGCGGCGAGCGCGGGCGTTGCCACGCCGGCCATGGGCGCCTGCACGATGGGCTTCTCGATGCCCAGGATTTCCAGAAGAGTGCCTGAAGATTTCACGCTCATAGTGACCTCATTTCGTTCGCTGACCCGACACTTGATCATCTTACATGGAAATCATGCATGCTATATCAATCTTTTTTTGAGATTGATATAGCGGACTGAATCGCGCTTCCAGGTGCCCTATCCGCGCCCGCCGACCGGCACATTCAACGTCGTCTTGACGCGCTCCATCGCCACGAAGGTTCGGAAACTCTTCACATTGCCTTCCGCGAAAAACAGCGAGCGCGTGAGCGCGGTGTATTCGGCCATGTCCCGCGTGCAGAAAATCAGAATGAAATCGACATCGCCGGTCACGTAATAACACTGCTGGACCTGCTCGCACGCTTCGAAACGGGCTTTCATCGCATCGAGCAATTCGACCGCTTCATTCTCCGCCGAAACATGCGTGATTACCGTCACATGCGCACCGAGCGCGCCCGGATTCAGCACGCTGCAATCGCTTTCGATGACGCCGCTCTTGCGCAGGCGCTGCAAACGCCGCGCGACGGACGGCACCGAGAGATTGATTTGCTGCCCGATTTCGCGGTGGGGAACCTGATTGTCCCGCTGGACGATGGCGAGAATCTTGAGGTCGAAGTCGTCGAGTTCTATACCGCGGTCGGTCGTGGCCATAAGAAAAATTCTCGTAGAGAAGTGCCGGAATGATCGCGATTCCAAGGAAGTTCGCCGCAATGCGCGAGAATTTATTGCATTTCAATGCCGAAATACGATTACAAATAACGCACGCATCGCAATATTATTTCACACATCGAATCGACGCCTGTCTTACGGAGTGAGTTAAATGCTGATTGCAAACCCGCGTGCCCTGTACACCCCCTATCCCTCTGCACTCCAAAGCATTTTGAACGTGCGCGCAGCGGACGAAAGCGGCGCGTGGCTCGCAAGCTGGGGCCAGATTTCCCGCTCCGCCACGCCGCTGTGGGATCTGCCCGATGCCGCCGCCGCGTTGGGCATTGCGCGCCTCAGCGTGAAAGACGAAGGCCTGCGCTCGCCGCTCGGCAGTTTCAAGGCGCTGGGCGCACCGATTGCACTGACGCGTCTGATCCTGCGCCTCTGGCACACGCACGATCTGAATCCGCAAGGCCTGCTGCGCGGCGACTACGCGGAGCTGCTGGCGCCCCTCACGGTCATCAGCGCGACGGACGGCAATCACGGCAAGGCGCTGGCCGCCGCCGCGCGCGATATCGGCTGCCAGTGCGTGATCGTGCTGCATGCGAACGTCAGCCGCGAACGCGAGGACGCGATTGCGCACTACGGCGCACGCATCGTCCGCATCGAGGGCGACTACGACGCCTCCGTCGAACACGCCGCGCAACTCGCAGCGGACAACCACTGGCACGTGGTCTCGGACACCTCGTATGAAGGCTACGAAACGATTCCCCGCGACGTCATGCAAGGCTACGGCGTGATTGCCGCCGAAACGCTCGCGCAACTCGACAGTCCCGTCACGCACGTGTTTCTCCAGGGCGGCGTGGGCGGCCTCGCGGCGGGCGTCGCCAGCTATCTCTGGGAGCACTTCGGCGCGCAGCGCCCGCAATTCATCGTGGTCGAGCCGCAGCAGGCCGATTGCCTTTATCAGAGCGCGATTGCAGGTCACGCGACCCGCGCGACGGGCAGCGTCGATTCGGTGATGGCCGGGCTGGCCTGCGGCGAAGCCTCGCCGCTCGCATGGAAAATTCTCGACGGCTGCGTCGACCACTTCATGACCATCGCCGACGACGACGCCGTGGCCGCCATGCGCACGCTCGCCGCCGGTTCGGAACGCGATGCGCCGCTGGTCGCGGGCGAATCGGGCGCGGCGGGATTCGCGGGCCTGGCCGCCTTGATTCGGAATCCTGAGTTGTCGGTGAAGGTCGGACTGGGATCGGCGTCTCACGTGCTCGTCATCAACACGGAAAGCGCGACCGCACCCGGCGTCTACGAGGCGCTGATCGGCGAAACGGCGGCCAGCGTCAGCGCGCGCCAGGCCGAGTGGATGAGCGCGATCGAACACTGATATCGACAAACCAGAAGATCACGAGACAGGTCACACGATGGAAACGTCGCTGCAAGAAAAACTGCAAGGCTGGCGCCGCCAGTTGCATCGCAATCCCGAAACCGGTTTCGAGGAAGTGCAAACCTCCGACTACGTCGCCCGGATTCTCACGACGCTCGGCATGGAGGTGCACCGCAACATCGGCGGAACCGGGCTCGTCGCCAATCTGAAAGTCGGCGGAGGCACGCGCACGGTCGGGCTGCGCGCGGAAATGGACGCGCTCAATATCGCCGAGAATGCGCCTGGCCGCGCCTATGCGTCGTGCAATGCCGGAAAAATGCACGCGTGCGGTCACGACGGCCATATGGCGATGATTCTCGGCGCGGCGCAACTGCTCGCCGAACGCCGCGATTTCGACGGCACGGTGCGCTTTATTTTTCAGCCCGCCGAAGAACATGGCCGCGGCGCGAAAGCCATGATCGCCGATGGCCTGTTCGAGCGCTTTCCGGTCGACGCGATTTTCGGCGCGCACAATATGCCGGGATTGCCCGCTGGAAGTTTCTCGACGCGGCCTGGCGGCATCATGGCGAGCGAGGATAACTTCGTTATCCATATCAAGGCGAAAGGCACGCACGCCGCGCGGCCGCACATGGGCATCGATCCGATTGTGATTGCCTCGCAGATCGTGCTTGCGCTGCAGACCATCGTGTCACGCAATCTGGACCCGAGCCAATGCGCGGTCATCTCGTGCACCGAGATCATCACCGACGGCCTGCGTAACGTGATCCCCTCGAACGTCATCATCAAAGGCGATACGCGCAGCTATTCGCCCGAAGTGCAAAACCTGCTCGCCACGCGCATGCGCGAAGTGAGCGAAGGGATTTGCCGCACGCATGGCGCCGAATGCGCCTTCGAGTACACGCATGAATTCGTGCCGACGGTGAATACGCCGGAATTCGTCGACGTGGCCGTTGCGGCGGCGAGCACGGTCGCGGGCGCGGACCAGGTCGACGCGAATGTTCAGCCGATGATGATTTCGGAAGACTTCGGCGCGTTCCTGCAAGTCGTGCCGGGCAATTTCGTGTTTATCGGCAACGGCATCGAGGCGGACGATGGCGGCACGCCGCTGCACAACGCGAGCTACGATTTCAACGACCGCATTTTGACGGTTGGGGCGCGGTATTTTGCGGAGATCGTGCGGATGCAGCTTGCGGCGGCGTGAGGATTGCGGTCGGCGTGGCGTTGTAGATTGAACAACAGGCGTTGTACAATACACAACAGCCGGTCAACAAATGGCCGATTGTTGTTGTACAAAACACAACACGTGTTGTCTAATATACAACGCCCATCCACCGCGCCCGACCGGAGCCCTCGATGAACGAAGCGCTTTTTTCCGAGCTATTCGGCGGCGGCGGCCGATACAAGGTGCTACAGCATCTGTTCGAACATCCGGCGCAGCTCTACAGCGCACGCAAACTCGCCGAGGAAACCGGCGTCGATCCCGGCAACATTCATCGCTGGCTGCGCAAATGGGCCGACGTCGGCATCCTGCGCGGGTCGGGAAAGGTCGGCTATCAGGCCTCGACCGATCCGGCGCTCGCGCCGCTCGGCGCCCTCTTTCGGCAAAGCAGCGAACTCGTCGACGGTCTGAGGCAAACGCTCGAAGCCATCCCCGGCATCGTGGCGGCCGCGATCTTCGGCTCCTATGCACGCCACGAGGAAACGGCCGAGAGCGATATCGACGTGCTGATCCTCGGCAACGTGCCCGAGCTGAAAATCAACGCGCTGCTCAAGCCGCTGGCGCGCCAATGCGGGCGCCCCATCAATGCAACGGTGATTCGCCCTGCGCTATATCGTGAACTCGTCGATAAGCAGGACACGTTCATCGCCGACGTACTGCACAATCCATCGATTCCGCTAATCGGAGCGCTGGATGAAAACACTTGATGCGTTGCTGAACGAACCCAATACGCCTCTGATCCGGCGCGCCGCGAACAAAGACGATCTACGCGCATGGCTCGGCGAAGCCGACAAGAAACTGCGCGACGCAGGCAACACCGATATCAGCGAAAGCACGCGCATGGACGCCGCCTACGACGCGGTATTTTTCTGCGCGCTCGGCGTGATCTGCACGCAGGGCTATCGCGCGACGTCCAAGCCCGGCCATCACGTCAAGGTGCTTGAAGCAGCCGCCATCGTCATGAAGCTTGCGCAGAGCCTGCAGGACAGCGTCGAAGCGCTTCAGGACTGGCGCAACCGCAAGTACATCGCGGCATTCTCGGCAACGCAGGACGATGTGGCCGAGGCGATCGACACGGCAAAGGCGTATCAGGCTGAAGTATTCGACTGGCTTCAGCACCACGCCGCGAACATGCTCAAGTAATCGCGGCGCGATCACCGCCGCCCCTCACTTCGCCTTCGGCACCAACCTCAAAAACGCCCGCACCGCCGGCGCGCGCTCGTGCTTGCGGCAGACGAGCGCAAGCTCAGAAGTAATCGGCTTGCCCTCAATGCGCCGATAGACGATGCCCGGCAAGCTCACGCAGCCCGCCAGCGCGTCGGGAATCACCGCCACCCAGCCGTTCACCGACACGCACGCGAGCACCGCCAGCAAGCCGCCCGGCCGCGCTGCGATGCGCGGCACGAAACGCCCGCGGCGCGCGAGTTCGAGCGTGCCGAACTCCTGCTCCGGCACCGCGAAACTGGCCTCCGCGAGATCGGCCGGACGCAGCGTCTCCTGCGCCGCATAAGGCGAGTCCGCGGGCACGGCCGCCACGAACGCATCGCGCTGCAACGTGAACACGCGCACCGTGTCGGGCAGCGTGAGCGGCGGCCGCACATAGGCGACGTCGAGCAGGCCCGTCTCCAGGCGCCGCGCCACGTCCTCCATCGGGATTTCGGTGACGCTCACTTCCACGCGCGGCCACGCGGCGCGAAACTCGCCGATCGAGCGTTGCAGCGCGCCCGAATACACCGCCGACGACACATAGCCCGCCACGATGCGCCCCACTTCGCCGCGCGCCGCCAGCGCGGCGAGTTCCTGTCCGCGCTGCAAATGTTCGAGCGCCGCCGCCGCTTCGGGCAAATACGCCTCGCCCGCCGCGGTCAGCGACACCGCGCTGCGCGAGCGATGAAACAGCCGCGCGCCCAGATGACGCTCGGCCTCCTGAACGTGGCGCGTGAGCGCGGGCGGCGCCATGTCCAGCTCCTCGGCCGCGCGCGCGAAATGCAGGTGCCGCGCCACACACAGAAAGGCCCGCACGTGGCGCAGTTCGAGACGACTCATGATTACCGGTTTCGTGAAGCAAATTGCTATTTTATGGCAATGACCGATAACCGTCGATGATGCGACGATGCGGGCTGCTTCTTGCGAACCCGCCTCGCTCACCGCCACTGCCATCGCCATGTCCGACTCATCCGTGTCCCGCGCAACGCTCGACCCCGCCGCGCTGACCGATCCGCACCCCGATCCCGATTCGTTTTCCCACCGCCATCCGAACATCACGCTGGCCGTCGCGTCCGCGACCTGCGCGCTGATCGTGCTCGATACCAACGTGGTCGCCGTCTCGCTGCCCTCGATCGCGCACGCTTTTCACGCGAGTTTCGCCGACATCGAATGGGTCGTGAGCGCTTACATGACCGCGTTCGCCGCCTGCCTGCTGCCCGCCGGCGCGATCGCCGACCGTTTCGGCCGACGCCGCGTGCTGTTCTACGGTCTCGCGCTGTTCGCGCTCGCGTCGCTCGGCTGCGGCGCGGCGCCGACGGCCGCGCTGCTGATCACCGCGCGCGCCGTGAAGGGACTGGGCGCGGCGCTGCTGCTCACGTCCGCGCTCGCCGTGATCGCGCATCGCTTCGCACAAGGCCCGGCGCGCGAACGCGCGTGGGCGGTCTGGGGCATGTGCATGGGGATCGCGACCGCCGTCGCGCCGTGGGTCGGCGGCGCCATCACGCAATGGGCGGGCTGGCGCTGGATCTTTCTGATGAATCTGCCCGTGTGCGCGCTGCTCGCGCTCGGCGCGCGCCGCGCCATCGACGAATCGCGCGACCCGCACGCGAAGCGCCTCGATCTGCCCGGCGGCGTGCTGTTCGCGGCGGCGCTCGCTTGCGCCGTGTGGATGCTGATCGGCATTCCCGCAGACGGCTGGCAGTCCGCCTCGACGCTCGGCCGGGGCGCGGCGAGCATCGCGCTGTTCGTCGCCTTCGTGTGCAGCCAGCGCTGGCAAACGCGGCCGATGATCGATCTGAACCTGTTCCGGCGCGCGCGTTTCGTCGGCGCCCTGCTCGGCATGTTCGGCTATGCGGCCTGCGCTCAGGTGATGATGACGTTCCTGCCGCTCTATTTGCAGATCGCGTTCGGCTTCTCCGCGTTGCAAGCGGGTCTCGGCATGCTGCCGTTCGCGGCGGCGATGATCGCCGGGCCATCGCTGGGCGCCGCGCTCGCTCGTCGAGCGACGACCGGCGGCGTGCTGAGCGCGGGCCTCGCGCTGATCGGCGCGGGCAATCTCGCGATGGCCGCGTGCGCGGCGGGCGGCCACTATCTCGCGGTGGCGTTCGCGATGCTCGTGACCGGCACGGGCGCGGGCGTCATGAACGGCGACACGCAGAAAGCCATCATGGCCTGCGTGCCGCGCGAACGCACCGGCATGGCCTCGGGCATCAGCACGACCACGCGCTTCAGCGCCATCGTGACGGCCGTGGGCGTGCTCGGCGCCGTGCTCGCGGCGCACACGCAGAGCGCGCTCGCCCAGTTGATCGCCAACGTGCCCGCCGCGCGCCATGCCGTCGATGCGCGCTTCATGGCGAGCCTGCTGGCCGGCGATCTCGGCGAAGCATTGCGCACACTAGACGCGCCCACGGCGCATCTGCTGGCCCGCGCCGCGCCGCTCGCTTTCGCGCACGGTTTCGCGCGCGCCCTGCTCGTGAGCGGCATCGTCGCATTGGCGAGCGCCGTGGCAGTCAAGCTGATGGCCGACGCGCGCGACTAATTATTTCGCCGTCCGAATCATCTGACACAAAAGAAAATGCGGGCTCGCCACAAAGGACGAACCCGCATTGCCCAATCGACGCGCGCGACATCCGCCGCGCGCGCGAGTCATGAGACCCGTCGATCAGAACGCGTGACGCATGCCCACCGTGACGGCAACCTGCGTATCCGTCGACGACGGCGACAGCGTGTTGATCATCGCGTGCGAGAGCACCGAACCTTCCGGCGCGCCGTGGACGTTCTGGTAGACGCCTTCGAGGTAGAAGTCCGTGCGCTTGCTGATCGCGTAGTCCGTCTGCAGCATCGCCGTGTTCCAGCCCGGAGCCGAACCGTTGTACGCGCCGTGCGTGTACGTGTACGCGCCCGAAACCGACCATGCCGGCGTGATCGCGTACTTCAGGTTCGCTTCGTAGTTGTCCAGACGCAGCGAGCCCGAGAGCGAGCCTGCCGACGTGTCGTCGCTGCCGAGGTACGTGCCCGTGCCGAACGAGAACACGCCCGACGCGTTGTCGATCTGCGAGTGGCTCCACACGAGGCCGGCCGTGATCGGGCCGTACGTGTAGTTGCCGCCCAGCGACCAGACGCGCTGGCGTTGCGCGACGAAGTTCGCGCTCGCGTCGCTGGTTTGCACCGCGCCGCTGCCGTTGCCCGCGCCGTTCAGTTGCAGGTAGCCGGCCGCGAGGTTCAGCGGGCCTTGTGCGTACGACACGGCGAAGCCATACGAACGGTTGCTTGCGAAGGTGGTCTGGTTGCTGAACGAGTACATCGTCTCGAACGTGACGCCGTACCACGTCGGGCTTGCGTACTTGACCGAGTTGTTGATGACGACCGAGTTCGCCGCGAGGTTGTCGTTCTCGAACGGATGCGCCGCGAGGCTGCCGCCCCACGTGTTGAATTCAGCCGTCAGCGGGCCGACGAGGTCGTTCATCACGTCGAACTGGCGGCCGAACGTGACCGTGCCGTATTGATCCGCCTGCAGACCGACCCACGCCTGCGAGCCGAACATGTCGCCCGAGAATGCCTGCGCGCCGTTGTTGAGGATGAAGCCTTGCTCGAGCTTGAAGATCGCCTTCAGGCCGCCGCCGAGGTCTTCCGTACCCTTCAGGCCGAACACCGTGTTCTGCGTCGAGCTGCTGTTGAGCTGCCAGTTGCTATGGCCCATCTGGTTGTTCGTGTAGACGAGACCCGTGTCGATGAGACCGTAGAGCGTGACGCTGCTTTGCGCATGCGCGGAGACGGCGAACGCGCCGGTGAGTGCGAGGGCGATTAGCGATTTTTTCATGTTTTATGGCTCCGAGTTTTGGCGTTAATTCATTGAATCGAATGCGCTTTCCACACAACACATGGTGAGGCGGCCCGCGCGTTTCGCAGATCCATGCGAATCGCGCCTGAATTGCGAAATACCTCAATAACGACAAGCGATTATTGCGAACAACGCAATGCCGGCCTTCACTTGCGAAATAAGGCAGGCATGCCGGGCAGCGCGCTCGTGGCGCCGTGCCCTGCGGCGGAAATAACGATCAGGCGCATCATAAGGCTTCGAAAATAAAAATTGCGTTGAAATTGAGGCAGGCGTTGCGCCGAAAGAACACCTGCAAATAATGCGTGCATCAGCGGTGCAATTCGCGCCCCAAAAATGCGCACGCAATGCATTAAATCGGCGATTCAGACTCGATCGTAAAGAAAATGAAATCTGAACCGCCGATATATCGATTTATTCGGACGTGAACATTACGCACGGCCAATGCATGTTTCATATGTCGATTCACGTCCGCTTAAGATCGGATTCAAATCGGTATTCAGATGACGAATCCGCGCGCCATGCGGCGTTAGAATCCGCATCACGCGTGCGCCGTGTCCTGTGCGCCGCGCGACCCGAACCGCATGACACGGAGACACCCCATGACGACCGCTACGCCGCCCGCCGCCGTGCTGTATCGCGGCGGCCTTGTCGAAACCACGCACCTCGCCCATATCGCCGTCGTCGATGCGCACGGCACGCTGCTCCATACGTTCGGCGATCCGCACCGGCTCACGCTCGTGCGTTCGGCGGCCAAGCCCGCGCAGGCGCTGGCCGTCATCGAAACGGGCGCGCTCGACCGCTTCCATTTCGACGACGCCGATCTCGCGCTCATGTGCGGCTCGAACAACAGCGAGGCGCGCCATATCGAGCGCACGCTCGCGATGCTCGGCAAAGTGGGCGCGCACGAAGCCGACATGCGCTGCGGCGGTCATCCGCCCTTGTCGGACGCGGTGTGGCGCGACTGGGTCCAGCGCGGCTTCGAACCCGGTCCCGCATGCAGCAACTGTTCAGGCAAGCACGCGGGGATGCTCGCGGGCGCGCGCGCGATCGGCGCGCCGCTGGAGGATTACCACGTCGACGGGCATCCGCTGCAACTGCGCGTGAAGCATACGGTCGCCGATGTCTGCGATCTGCCCGACGACGGCGTGCAATGGGCTATCGACGGTTGCAATCTGCCGACGCCGGCCTTTCCGCTCGATCGTCTCGCGCGCCTGTACGCGAAGCTCGCCGATGCCGCGGATCACGCCGAGGCAAGCGGCGCACGCGACGCGTCGCCACGAGCGCAAGCACTCGCCCGCATCTACCGCGCGATGACCGCGCACCCGGAAATGGTCGCGGGCGAGCAGCGCTTTTGCACGACGCTCATGCGGGCGTTCGGCGGCGAGGTGGTCGGCAAGGTGGGCGCGGCGGGCAGCTATGCGATCGGCGTGAAGCGCGCGAACGCGGGCGCGCTCGGCATCGCCGTGAAAGTGGAGGATGGGAATCAGACGGCGCTGTACGCGATCGTCGTCGAGGTGTTGCGGCAACTCGGTATCGGCACGCCGGAGCAACTGGCCGCCTTGCGCGCCTATGACACGCCGCACGTGCTCAACACCCGGGGCGTCGATACGGGCGCGCTCGAAGCGCGTTGCACGCTCGTCAAAACATGAAGCGTTGAAACGATGAACCCTGCCTGCGCCGCGCGATTTTCACCGCACAGCGCAGGCAGCGCGACGCGTTACAGCACCGCAACGACCTTCACGTCGCTGCGATCCGCCGAGGCCACGACCTTGCCGTCCACGCGACGGAATGTCAGCGTGACCGCCGCGTTACCCACGCGCAGATGCCCCACTTCGAGCCAGTCGATGCCTTCAGGCAGCATCGGCTGCTCGACGCGCACTTCGCGGCGCGTGGCGTCGATGCTCACGCCCAGACACGCTTCCAGCATCATGAACGGCGAGCCCGCCGCCCACGCCTGCGGCAAACACGCGACCGGATACGCCGTGGGCGGCTCGCCGCGTCGGCGCGGGAACCCGCAGAACAGCTCGGGCAGACGCATATCGAAGGTCACCGCCGCCTCGAACAAGGCCTGCAGCAGACGCACCGCCGCTTCCTTGCGTCCATAACGCGCGAGCCCGCGTGCGCACAGCGCGTTGTCGTGCGGCCAGACCGAGCCGTTGTGATAGGCCATCGGATTGAAGCGCGCCTGACCGGCCGCGAGCGTACGCACGCCCCAGCCCGTATGGAACAGCGCCGATTCGAGAATCTCCGCGACCGCGCGGCCGCGCTCGTACTCGGGCAGGCCGAACGCGAGCAGATGCCCCGCATTCGACGCCAGCACGCGGCACAGATCGCCGTGGCCGTCGAGCGCGATGCCGTAGAACTCCGACTCCGGCATCCAGTACTTCTCTTCCACGCAGCGGCGGATCTTCGCGGCGCGGCCCGCATAGCGCGCGGCGTCCTCGATCAGTCCACGTTGAGTGGCGAAACGCGACATCGTCTCGAACGCCGCGCTCGCATAGGCCTGCACCTCGACGAGCGCAATCGGCCCATCGGGGAAGCGTCCGTCGGCATGAAAGACCGAATCGTGGCTGTCTTTCCAGCCTTGATTCGCGAGCCCGCCTTCCGACTCGCGCCGGTAATCGAGCAGACCATGCGGATTGCGGTCGCAGACGCCCGCGACCCAGGCCGCCGCGCGTTCGAGCGCGGGCCAGAGTTCGTCGATCAGCGCGAGGTCGCCGGTGCGTTCGACATACGCGCCCGCCAGCACGACGAACAGCGGCGTCGAATCCACGCCGCCGTAGTAGAGCGCGAACGGCACTTCGCCCGTGGCCGCCATTTCGCTCTTGCGCATCTCGTGCATGATCTTGCCGACCGCCGCGTCGCGGAACGCCGAGTCCTCGCGCGCCTGATGCGCGGCGAGAAAACGCAGCACGCCGCGCGCGAGCGCCGGTTGCAGCCACAGCGTTTGCAGCGACGTGATGATCGCGTCGCGGCCGAACGGCGTGGAGAACCACGGAATGCCCGCGTACGGATACGGACCGGTCGGCAGATCGGTCGTGAGCAGGCCGAGATCCGCGATCGAACGGTTGATCCACGAATTGAAAAGCGGATTGCTCGAACGCACGCGCGCGGTCTGGCGGCGGCGCTCGCGCATCACGATGTGCGCGTCGACCAGCGCGGCGCGAATGGCCGCGCGGCCCACGCTCTGGCCGTTCGACTCGGCGAGACAATGGCTGGGCTTGATGATGCCCGCGCTCGGCGTGTCGGAGGCCGCGCCTTCGAGCGGCTCGACTTCGATCGCGACCGTGAGATAGAGCGAAACGCAGGCCTGCGCCGGCAACGCAACGGTGAAGTCGGCGCGGTCGGCGAGCAGCTTGTCGGGCTTCGGCGAGAACTCGATGCGCACGCGCCGCGCGACCTTGTCGAGCCCGATATATTCGAGCCGCACCTCGCTGCCTTCCACGCGCGGCGGCTTGAGTTCGCCGCGCACTTCGCGCTTGAGGCCGCGCACTTCGAACATGTCGCGGAAGTCGCTCGCGAACGAGATCGACAGCGGCACGACCGCTTCTTGCGTACCGTAGTTCGTGAGCTCGATGGCCTCGGTCATCATCGTGCCCGAGAGCACGCGCTCGCGTTCGACGTGAATCACGCCTTCGGGCGTGCTCGTGCCGCCGAGCGGCGGCAGCGGACGATTGGTGAAATGCGCGGTGAACGCGGTGTTGTCGCTGCTCACGCTGCCCGAAAGCAGCGACGGCACGCGGCCGCCGAAGGTGAGACGCAGCGAGGACAGCACGCGCGTGTCGTTGACGAACAGACCGTCGTCGATGCCGGTGATATCGCCCAGCGGATCGTTGACGATGAAGGTGTCGCCCGACTTCAGCACATGCTGGTCGGCGCTTGCGACTTCGGGGGTTTCGGGCGCGATGAATGCGCCATCGGCGGGTTGATCGGGATGATCCACGCCGCTGGAGCGCGAGACGCCACCGAGTGTTTCAGGATCCTGCATTACGTTGTCTCCTTTAGAGCCGTTCCGTACACATCGCCTTCCGCTCGATTGTAGTGGCTCAACACGGGTTCGCGTCAAATCGTGCGCGCCCGACCGGCATGAAAAAACGCGCCGGAAAAAATTACGGGCGCCGGCACGGTAAAACGTGCGGGCGCCCGTCGATCGCGACGCGGCAGCTCGTGGCCGCCGCGTGCTCAAACGTTATGCAGCGTTAATGCAAGGTGTAGGCGATCGTCGCTGTGGCTGAGCGTGGTGGCTCAGCTTGGCGGATTAGCGTTGCGAAATCGGCTTCGCTTCGCGCGGCGTGTTGCCGATGAACAGCTGACGCGGACGGCCGATCTTCTGCTCGGGGTCGCCGATCATTTCGTTCCATTGCGCGATCCAGCCCACCGTGCGCGCCATCGCGAAGATGCAGGTGAACATCGCGGTCGGGATGCCCAGCGCGCGCTGCACGATGCCCGAGTAGAAGTCGACGTTCGGGTAGAGCTTGCGCGACACGAAGTATTCGTCTTCGAGCGCGATCTTTTCGAGCGCCATCGCGAGCTTGAACAGCGGGTCGTCGTGCAGGCCGAGTTCGTTGAGCACTTCGTGGCAGGTTTCGCGCATCAGCTTCGCGCGCGGATCGTAGTTCTTGTAGACGCGGTGGCCGAAGCCCATGAGCTTCACGCCCGAGTTCTTGTCCTTCACCTGCTTGATGAATTCGGGGATGTTGTCGACCGAGCCGATCTCTTCGAGCATGTTCAGCGCGGCTTCGTTCGCGCCGCCGTGCGCCGGGCCCCACAGACACGCGATACCGGCCGCGATACACGCGAACGGATTCGCGCCCGACGAACCCGCCAGACGCACCGTCGAGGTCGAGGCGTTCTGTTCGTGGTCGGCGTGCAGGATCAGGATGCGGTCGAGCGCGCGCACCAGCACGTCGTTGACCTTGTACTCCTCGGCCGGGTTCGAGAACATCATCTGCATGAAGTTCGCGCTGTACGAGAGGTCGTTGCGCGGATACACGAACGGCTGGCCGACCGTGTACTTGTACGCCATCGCCACCAGCGTCGGCAGCTTCGCGATCATGCGGATCGCCGAGACTTCACGGTGCTTCGGATCGGTGATGTCGAGCGAGTCGTGATAGAACGCCGACAGCGCGCCGACGGCCGCCACCAGAATCGCCATCGGATGCGCGTCGCGGCGGAAGCCACGGAAGAAGAAGTGCATCTGCTCGTGAACCATCGTGTGGTTCGTGACGGTCGCAACGAATTCGTCCTTCTGCGCCTGCGTCGGCAGTTCGCCCTTCAGCAGCAGGTAGCAGCTTTCGAGGAAGTCGGCGTTCTGCGCGAGGTTGTCGATCGGATAGCCGCGATAGAGCAGTTCGCCCTTGTCGCCGTCGATATAGGTGATCGCCGAGTTGCACGACGCCGTGGACATGAAGCCCGGGTCGTACGTGAACATGCCGGTCTGGCCGTACAGCTTGCGGATGTCGATCACGTCCGGGCCTTGCGTGCCCTTGTAGACCGGCAGCTGGACGCCTTCAGCCTGGCCGGGGATGGTGAGAGTGGCGTGAGTCTTCGAATCGATCATGTCTTTTCCTTGCATTGAATTGCAGTCATCTCGCAAGACGCAGCGCCGCCCGTCGCCCGGAAATCCGGGCCGGCCTCACTGCGACCACTTGACGCATTTTACGGCG
This sequence comes from Paraburkholderia sp. J94, assembly GCF_905220285.1. Classification (NCBI taxonomy): domain Bacteria; kingdom Pseudomonadati; phylum Pseudomonadota; class Betaproteobacteria; order Burkholderiales; family Burkholderiaceae; genus Paraburkholderia; species Paraburkholderia sp. J94. Next base: position 320,879 of record NZ_CAJMZH010000002.1, read on the forward strand.
CAATGCAACATCGATTGATAGTCCAGGCTGCAACAATGCCTATTGAACCCCGCAACACTGAATACTTGCAGCTTCCTTAACATCGATTCCTGCAACAATATTTTGCTCTGCAGCACAACATGAGCGGGTTTAGCTCTGACATACTGCTTGACATGCAACGACTTCCCCTGTCAGAGCATGCATCATTGGCCCGCCCTCGAAGGCGGGCCTTTTTTCTAAGGCCACACGCGCTGTACGCAAAACGTAAGGAATGAACAGATGAACATCTCGATCGACACCCTGTTCGCGGAAGACGAACTTGCCGAGGGCGCCGTCGTCACGGCCCTCAATCACCAGGACATCGTGGTCGCCCTGTCGGCGGCCCTCGCGAACGAACGGGTGGCGGTGCTCCACATGCTGTATCCGCGCACCGATGCGCGCACGCACCGCAGCCTCGACGCGCTCGTCGACGCGCTGAACGGCCACGGCCTGCATCAGGTCGCGCGCCTCGTCGCCCAGGAAGCGCACTACCTCGTGTTCAAGGACCCGGTGAAGGCATGGAAGGCCTTCCACGAAATCCGCAACGATTCGCTCGCCATCGGCGTGCACCTCTACTACGCGGGCCTCGTCGGCGAAGCGGCCGAGCACAAGCTCGACGCGCACGCGCACGGCCGCGACTAAGCATTCCTCGCGCGTCAGGCATTCCACGCGCGTCAGGCCTCGGGCGGCCCGATCTCGACTCATCGACATTTCGGACCGCCCCGCCTTCATTACTTTCTGCTTACGCCATACATTCGCGGATTTTCGTCCGCGCCAATTAATCAGGATTCCGATACGTATCGGTGGATGCGAAAAAGGCCGCAAAATGCGGCCTTTTTTGTGCCATGAGCGACGCTCAGCGTCCGTGACCGCTCGCGAAGTGATCGACGAGATCGTTGAACGCGCCGGGACGCGCGAGATTCATGCCGTGCGACGCGCCTTCCACGGTCGCGCGGCGCGCATCGGGCATCCACTCTTCGAGCGCCGCCGCCGCGCGCTGGAACATCTGCGGGCTCAGTTCGCCGTCGATCAGCAGCACGGGACACGTCACCTCGGCGGCCTCTTCGCGCGTGTACGCGGCGAGCGGATCGAGGAACTGCGGGCCGAGCGTGTGCGCGTTGTCGGTCGCCATCTGGCGGAACGACTGCGTGCTTTTCGCCCAGAAACCGGGACGGCTCACCGAATCGACGAATAGTTCGAGGCCGCCGTTCACGTCGCCGGATTCGATCAGCTGCACCGCGCGGGCGCGCAGCGCGTTGACCGTTTCCGGCAGCTTCGCGAGGCTCTGGCCCGGCATCTGCACCGGGCCGCCCGGATCGGCGAGCATCAGGCTTTGCAGATGATCGGGATAACGGCGCGCGAAGTGATACGCGACCGAGCCGCCGCGCGAATGGCCGATCACGTGCGCAGGACCGGCGCCGAAGGCGTCGATGAACTGCGCGACCTCGTCGGCGTGACGGCTCCAGCTAAACGGTTCGGCGGGCGTCGGCGCGGCCGCGGGCCAATAGTGCGTGAGGCTCACGGAGACGCAGCGGTAATGCTCCGAGAGTCCCGAGATTTGCGGCTGCCAGTAACGGTAGTCGCACAGCGACCCGTGGATGAAGAGGAGCAGCTCGCCCTCGCCGCGTTCGATATACGGCATGGGTTGCCCGCCGGGGAGTTCGACAAACGACCCGGGAGCGGGAAAAACGGCTTGATTCACGGCTGGATGATATGGAGACGACAAACCGGCTGCGCGTGCGCGAACGCGTACACAAGACGCGCGGCGCGCCGGGAAAGGCGCGTATTGTCGCACGTCGGCCCGACGTGCGTGAGAGGTGACCTGGGGAACGCCCTGGGCGGCGTGCGCAAACGCTCAGTCGTGGCCGTGGAAGTCCGGCTGGCCGGCCTCGACGGCGCCCGCCGCCGCCGCGCCCGCACCGCGCACGGCGCAGGTGAGCGGCTCGTCGGCGATCCGCACGCGCACGCCGAGTTCGGCCTGGAAGCACTGGTCGAGACGGCGCAGCAGCGCGCCGCCGCCCGTGAGCACGATGCCGGTATCGGCGATATCGGTCACCAGTTCGGGCGGCGCGGTCTCGAACACCTGGCGCACCACGCCGATCACCTGGCGCAGCGGCATGGCCAGCGCGTCGGCGATGTCCTCGCTGCTGATCTCGACGGTGCGCGGCAGGCCGTCGTCGAGGCTGCGGCCCGTCGCGCGCAGGCGCTCGATGGGCTCGCCGCGCAACGCGCTGCCGATGGTCTTTTTCAGATGCTCGGCGGTCTGCTCGCCGATGATCACGCCGTACAGGCTGCGCACGTAGTCGATGATGGCGCGGTCGAACTGGTCGCCGCCCACGCGGATCGAGCCGCTGCACGCCACCGCGCCGAGCGCGATCACGCCCACTTCGGTGGTGCCGCCGCCGATATCGACGACCATCGAGCCGGTCGACGAGCCGACCGGCAACCCCGCGCCCAGCGCCGCCGCCAGCGATTCGCCGATCAGGTTCACGCTCGCTGCGCCCGCCGAGAACGCGGCCTCGCGGATCGCGCGGCGCTCCACGCGGGTGGCCGCGCCCGGCACGCACACGGTGAACGTCGGACGACGGCCGAACAGGCGGCGCGGCTGCGCCATGGCGACGAAGCGGCGCATCATGTGCTCGGCGGCCGAGAAGTCGGCGATCACGCCGTGCACGAGCGGCTTCACGGTTTCGAGGTTCTGCGGCGCGCGGCCGACGAGCGCTTTCGCGTCGCGGCCCACGGCGGCGACCGTCGTTTCGCCGGCCTTGCCCAAGGCGCCGCCGCGCTCGAAGCAGACGACCGAAGGCTGATCGAGCACGATGCCCTCGTCCGCCGTATAGATCAGCGTGTTGGCGGTGCCCAGATCGAGCGCCACGTCGTGGCGGGACAGCTTGTGCAAAAAGGATGAGTGCCGCGCGGCTTGAGCCATGTCGTCTTGTGTGTGTGGAACGGACCTGCCGGCGGTCCGCCCCGGATCTCTGACCCGGTTGCCGTCGTCGAGAAAAATGGGCGATACCTCGTGGGTCGCCATCGTCTGAACGCATGCGCGCGCTGTAAAGCGCAAACCGGGCGCGTGGGGCCCCGTGGCCCACTGGCTCCTGTTAACGGCCAAGCCGGGCGAGACTTTAATCGCGCCAAAAATAACCCGGCAGTTTAATTAAGGAATGTAAAGAATTAAAGTCGGACCGCGCGATTTCGGCACGGTTTCGGCCCGTTTTACAGTCGATTCTTCAGCGGATTACTCGGCGAATTTGTCTGCGAATATCGGCGAATTTGTCTGCGGATTCGAGGCGATTTTCCGCTTCGACCGCGCGATTTTAGCGCCCGCGCATTGCACGCGGGCGCGTGTGCACTTAGGCCTGCGGCGTCTGCAACGCACGCACCAGCGCGTCGCGGCCGAGCATCGCGCCCTGCGCCGTGATCGTGTGACCCACGCCAGGCAAGGCGTAGGCGGCCACGGCATAGCCCGCGTCGCTGAACGCGACGGCCGCGCGTTCGAGTTCCTGCACGGGAATCACTTCGTCGTCCTCGCCATGCACGAGCGTGAGCGTCGTGCGGCTATGTGCGACCACGGGCGTCGACAGACGACCCGCGTAAGCGACCACGGCAGCCGCGCCCTGCTCCTGCGTCGCCGTGTAATAAAGCGACATAATCGAGCCCTGCGAAAAGCCCACCAGCGCGAGCGCGTCGAAGCCGAGGCCCCAATGCGCGAGTTCGTCGGCGAGACGTTTTTGCAGCACGGGCAACGCCGCCGCGACGCGTGCGCCGCGATTCGCTTCGTTCACGTCGCGCAGACTGAACCACTGGCGGCCGCCGAAACCGCCGTCGAACGGCTCGCTGCCGTCGAGCGACGCGAACGCCACGCCCGGCAGCGCGTCGCGCCAGGCGTCAGCGAGCGGCACCAGATCGCGTGCGTTGCTGCCCACGCCGTGCAGCAGCACGACGAGCGCGCGCGGCGCGCCTTCGGCCGGCGCGAGACGCCAGCCGCCATCGAATTGTTCCCAGCTCATTGTTGCGATTCCTCTGTGAGCTTGATCGTCGGATGCATGCGCGGATCGCGGACCGGGCATCGCCCTTGCGCCCCGCGCGCCAGCCGCAAGCATACGACGCCCGCGCGCGGGGCGTCGGCGAGGCGGGCGAGCGAAAGGCGGCGGTAAGGTTGAGGCCGGATTTCGGCGTGCGCGAATCGAATTCCCGCATTCGACGACGCATTTTCGTTCCGCTAACCGCGTCGTTCACGCGTTCGGACGCCACCCGACACACTTCGCCAGAATCGCGTCACGGCTCGACGCCGGCGCGCGCGGCGTCCGTCCTCGAAGGACACACGTGCACTGAGCGCGTCGCCACCTGCTCGCGGCCCGCAACTGATCGGCGCCGATATCGCGTGGTATCGTTGCCGCCGCGGTCCACGACGGCCGCGCAGCCAATGAACGCCAGCAATCGAGCAAGGTTGTCATGACGCACACACCCCGAAGCCGGCCCCGCCTGCTTCGCCTCTGCATGCTGATCAGTATCGTCTGGGCGCTCGCGGCGCTGGCGATCGACGCCTCGGGCCTCGCGACGCCCGCCGCGCCATCCGAACTCGGCGCGATTTTCGGCAACGGTCTCGAAGCCGACGGCACGCCCGCGACGCTGCTCGCCGAACGCCTCGACGCGGGTCTCGACTGCTATCGCGCGGGCCGCTGCAAGCGTCTCTTTATCAGCGGCAGCCTCGACGGCCCCGGACTCGACGAGACGCTGGCCATGCAGAACTATCTGATCCAGCACGGCGTCGAGCCGCACGACATCGTCCCCGACCGCGCCGGCGACAACACGCTCGCGAGCGCCCAGCATCTGATCGCCTATATGCGCGAGCGCCATCTCGGCTCGGTCACGCTCGTCAGCCAGTACTACCACTTGCCGCGCGCGCGTCTCGCGGTCACGCGCGCCGGTGGCGACGCGTTCGCGGTCTACGGCGTCTATCCGCGCACGTTCCATCTGCGCGACCTCTATGCGAGCTGGCGCGAAGTGCCCGCGTGGCTCGTCTATCGCGTGCGCCTGGGCGCGAATCCCGATGCGCAGCCGGTGACGATCCGCCCGTTTCTGTCGCTGTTCAATCTGATCCGCAGTCTGTTCACGGGCGAGGCCGCCGATGTGCCGAACCGTGCGCCGAACTACGCGCCCAGCCCGCCGTCCGTCCCTGCCTGGAAAACCTGACATGCACGACCCGCGTGAAATGAAGTCACCCGTCAAGAAACTGCTGGTCCTGAGCGTCAGCGCCGGTGCGGGCCACACGCGTGCGGCCGAGGCCATCAGCGCTTACGCCGCGACGCATCCGGCCGGTATCGAAGCGCTGCATCTCGATGTCATGGACTTCGTGCCGTCCACGTTCCGCAAGATTTACACGGACCTCTATCTCGCGCTGGTGCGCTCGCAGCCCGCGATCTGGAGCTACCTCTATCAGAAGACGGATCGCACCGATCCCGCCGCGCTCTCGCAGAAACTGCGCCGCGCCGTCGAGCGCCTGAACTGCCGTTCGCTGTTCGCCGAAATCGAGCAATGGCAGCCGGACGCCATCGTCTGCACGCATTTTCTGCCCGCCGAACTGCTCTCGCGCGAGATCCGCAAGACGCGTCTCGACGTGCCGGTCTGGGTTCAGGTCACCGATTTCGATCTGCACACGCTCTGGGTCGTCCCGCACCTGAGCGGCTATTTCGCGGCCAACGACGAAGTGGCGTGGCGCATGCGCACGCGCGGCCTGCCGCCGGACGCGATCCACGTGACCGGCATTCCGGTGATGCCCGCGTTCAGCCAGCCGCTCGACCGCGCCGAATGCGCGGCTTCGCTCGGCCTCGATCCGACACGCCGCACCTTGCTGATGATGTCGGGCGGCGCGGGGCTCGGACCGATGGATCAGCTCGCGGCGCGTCTGCTCGACATGGACGGCGATTTTCAGCTGATCGCGCTCGCGGGCCGCAATCGCGAATTGCTGGGTGCGCTCGAAGCGCAGGCGAAGGCGCATCCGGGCCGCTTGTTTCCGCACGGCTTCACGCGTGAAGTCGAACGCCTGATGGCCTGTTCCGATCTCGTCATCACGAAGCCCGGCGGCCTGACGACTTCCGAATGTCTCGCGATGAATCTGCCGATGCTGCTGAATTCGCCGATTCCCGGCCAGGAAGAACGCAACGCGGACTTTCTGCTCGAACAAGGCGTCGCGCTCAAGGCCATCGACGACGACGCCCTCGCCTACCGCGTGCACACGTTGCTGCACGATCCCGCGAAACTCGACGCCATGCGTCAGCGCAGCGTGCCGCTCGGCCGCCCGCTCGCCGCGCGCGCGGTGCTCGATCTCGTGACCGGCGCCGGAGCGGCCGCTGGAGCGTCCACATGACGCTCGCGCATTTCGTGCCCGCACGGCGCACCGTCGTGCTGGTCGCGTGGGTCATGCTGCTCGCCTTCTTTTTCGCCAACGTCGAAATCCAGATCGAAGGCAGCGCGGGCTGGGCCGCGAATCTGCCGACCTGGCGCATCGAAAAGAGCTGGCTGCAGGACATCTTCTGGGGTGGCCGCCCGATGACTGGCTATCACGCGTGGGTCTTTCCGTTCGTGGCGCTGTTCTTCCATCTGCCGGCCATCTTTAGCGCGCGATGGACGTGGCGCATCGAGGCGCGTCTGATCGCCTGCATCATGGTGTTCTGGATTACTGAAGATTTTTTGTGGTTCGTGCTGAACCCGGCGTTCGGGCTCGCGCGATTCCAGCCCGCCAACGTGCCGTGGCACATCCACTGGTTCGGCCCCGCGCCCACCGATTACTGGACCATGGGCGCCGCCGCGCTGGTGCTGTTCCAGCTGTCGCGCGGCTGGTGGCGCACTTCGAAAGACGCGTTTTATGGCCGTTCATAACCTGTTTCGCCTCACGCCTTCGCTGTTTCGCAGCGCGCGGCTTTCGCGCAAGGACGTCGCGCATCTGCAGGCACTCGGCGTGCGCAAGGTCATCAGCTTTCGCGCGTTTCATTCGGATCGCCGCATTCTCGCGGGCACCGGCATCGCCACGCTGCGCATTCCGATCAACACCTGGAACATTCGCGACCGCGACATGCTCGCCGCGCTGCGGGCGCTGCGCCACGCGGAGCGCGACGGCCCGATCCTCGTGCATTGCCAGCATGGCGCGGACCGCACCGGACTCGTCTGCGCGCTCTATCGCATCATCTATCAGGACTGGACGCGCGAAGCCGCGCTCGACGAATTGCTGAACGGCGGCTTCGGCTTTCATGCGATCTGGCAGAACATCCGCCGCTATCTGAGCGAAGTCGATATCGAGAAGTTGCGGCGGGAGCTTGGCATGCCGGTGCCGTCCACCTAAGGGCCCGAACTCCCCCAAAACCCCTGCGCGGCATGGGTTTTGCGATTGCGGTTATCCTTGCGCGACATCCGGCCTGTCAGACGCCGGCACGCCGAAAGCCAGTCGTAACCGAATCCGCGGAGAAGACGCTTGAACCAGCCTGCCGCCACCAACACGCCGGGCGCGCCGCCCGCGCCCCCGCCGCCGCTTGAAGGCGGCAAGCTGATCCTCGCGACCATCGCGGTCGCGCTCGCCACGTTCATGAACGTGCTGGACACCTCGATCGCCAACGTCGCCATTCCGACGATTTCCGGCGACCTCGGCGTGTCCGTCGACGAAGGCACGTGGGTCATCACCGTGTTCGCGGCCGCCAACGCCGTCTCGATTCCGCTCACCGGCTGGCTCACGCAGCGCTTCGGCCAGATCCGCCTGTTCGTCGCGTCGATTCTGTCCTTCGTGCTCGCCTCGTGGCTCTGCGGCGTCGCGCCGACACTGCCCTTCCTGCTCGTCGCGCGCGTGCTGCAAGGCGCCGTGGCCGGTCCGCTGATTCCGCTCTCGCAGGCCATCCTGCTCGGCTCCTGGCCGCGCGACAAATCCGCCAGCGCGCTCGCCTTCTGGGCGATGACGACCACGGTCGGCCCGATCGCCGGACCGGCGCTCGGCGGCTGGATCACCGACAGCTACAACTGGTCGTGGATTTTCTACATCAACATTCCGGTCGGGCTGTTCGCGGCCTCGATCACGTGGTCGATCTACCGGCAGCGCGAGTCGGCCACGCGCAAGCCGCCCATCGACGTCGTGGGTCTCGGTCTGTTGATCGCGTGGGTCGCCTCGCTGCAAATCCTGCTCGACAAGGGCAAGGACCTCGACTGGTTCGCCTCGCCCGTGATCGTCGGGCTCGGCGTCGTCGCGCTGATCAGCTTTGCGTTCTTTCTCGTCTGGGAATTGACGGAGGAACATCCGATCGTCGATTTACGATTATTCGGACAACGTAACTTTCTCGGCGGCACCGTGGCGATTTCGGTGGCGTATGGCGTGTTCTTCGGCAATCTCGTGCTGCTGCCGCAATGGATGCAGGAGTATCTGAACTACCGTTCCGTCGATGCGGGCCTCGTGACCGCGCCGCTCGGCGTGTTCGCGCTGCTGCTTTCGCCGGTCGTGGGCCGCATTCTGCCGCGCTCGGACGCACGCGTGATCGCCACGTCGGCGTTCGTGTTGTTCGCGGTGGTGTTCTTCATGCGCTCGCGCTATGTGATCGAAATCGACACGTTCCACCTCGTGCTGCCGACGCTGCTGCAAGGCGTGCCGATGGCGCTCTTTTTCGTGCCGCTCACGGCGATCATCCTCGCGGGACAGCCGCCGCAACGCATTCCGGCGGCGGCGGGTCTGTCGAATTTCGTGCGGGTGTTTTGCGGCGCGGTGGGCACGTCGATTTCGACGAACGCCTGGAATAACCGCACGATCCTGCATCACGAGCGGCTCACCGAGCAGGCGAGCATCAACAATCCGATCTTCCGGCAATCGATCGAGCAGACGCAGCAGGTGCTGCATCTGAGCGAGCCGGCGGCGCGCGCGCTATTCGATTTCCAGTTGACGACCCAGGCCGCGATGATGGGCCTGAACGATATTTTCTATATCTCGGCGATTATTTTTCTCGCAATCATTCCGCTTATCTGGATCACGAAATCGACCAAGGGTGGTGGTGGTGGCGGCGCGGCGGGAGCGCATTGATTACGCCGCGGATCACCCAAACCGCCCCGGAAAATACGGCGCGGGATCGGTAAACGGCGTCTCGCCCACAATCTGCTCCGCAAGCAGCCGCCCCGACACCGGCCCAAGCGTGAGCCCATGATGGTTATGTCCGAACGCGAACCATAAACCCGCGTGACGCGGCGCGGGCCCGAGCAGCGGGCGCATGTCGGGCGTGCACGGACGCATGCCCATCCACGGCGTGTCGTCCAGACGCTTGCCCAGTCCGAACACGGGCCGCGCGTTGCGCTCCGCGCCGTCGAGTTGCGCATAGTTCGGCGGGCGATCGCGCGTGGCGAGTTCGACGCCAGTGGTCAGACGCAGACCGCGCCGCATCGGCGCGACCACGTAACCGCCTTCGATATCGACCACAGGCCGCGTCAGCGGCGCCGGCGCCTCGCTCGCGTAGTGCATGTGATAGCCGCGCTTGGCCATCAGCGGCACGCGATAACCGAGCGGCGCCGTGACCGTATCGGACCACGGTCCCATCGCGACAACAGCCAGTTCCGCGTCGAGCGAACCGTCGTCGGTTTGCACCGACCAGCCGCTGCCCTGCGCACGCAGCGTGCGCGCGTCGCCTTTCACGATCGTGCCGCCCTCGCGCTCGAACAGCGCCGCGTAGCCCTTCACGAGCGCGCCCGGATCGGCGACGCTGGCCGGATCGATCCAGTGAATCGCGCCCGCGTAGCCCGCCGCGAGCGACGGTTCCGCCGCGCGCAAACCGGCGGCGTCGAAGGTCTCGATGTGCAGACCATGCTCGGCGGCCACGCGCTGCGCCGCCGCGCGTTCGCGCTCGAACGCCTGCGCCGAGCGATACGCCTCCAGCCAGCCGATCGGCCGCACGAGCGCGCGCAAGTCGGTGCGTGCGACGAAAGCCTCGTGCTCCGCAACGCTGCGCTCGATCAGCGGCAGCATGTCGCGCGCCGCGCCCGCCAGCCGCGCGGGCGACGACTCGCGCCAGAACGACGCGAGCCAGCGCGCGTAAGCGGGCATCGAACGCACGTCGTAGCGCAGCACCGTCGAGTCGTTGCGCACGAGCCGCAGCAGCGTGCGCCAGTCGCGCGGAAAGCCATACGGCACCACCGACGACGCCTCGATCAGCCCCGCGTTGCCGTGGCTGGTTTCCTCGCCGGGCGCGCGCCGGTCGACCAGCGCCACGCGCACGCCGCGCTGCTGCAAATGCAGCGCCACGCTCACGCCGACGATGCCCGCGCCGAGCACGATCGCGCTCTTGCTCATGCGATTCCTCTGGAGTCCATATCGTTGCGCTTCGATTAGCGTTACTTCGCGACGATGTCGCGGCCGAAATACTTCATCGACAGCTTCGTGAGCGTGCCGTCCTTGCGCAGCGAATCGAGCGCCGCGACCACCTTGGCCTTGAGCGCCGCGTCGTTCTTGCGCAGACCGAAGCCCGTGCCCTCGCCCAGCGTGGCCGGGTCCTTGAGCGGCGCGCCCGCGAAATCGTAATCCTTGCCTTGCGGCTTCGCGAGGAAACCGTCGGTGGCAGTCTGCACTTCCTGGACCGCGCCGTCCAGACGGCCCGCCGCGAGGTCCGCGAAAATCTGGTCCTGATTCTCATACGTGACGATCGACACGCCCTGCGGCGCCCAGTGCTTGCGCACGTAATCTTCCTGCGTCGAACCTTGCAGCACGCCAATCTGCTTGCCCTTGAGGCTCGCGGGCGTGGGCTGCAAACCGGAGCCGCGCTTCGCGACCATCTGGATCGGCATGACGTAGACGGCCGGCGTGAAATCGATCTGCTGACGGCGCTTGTCCGTGATGTTCATCGCCGAATTGATGACGTCGAACTTGCGCGCCTCCAGCGCCGCGATCAGGCCGTCGAAGCTGTTCTCGACCCACACGCATTTCACCTGCATGCGCTGGCAAACGGCATTGCCGATGTCGATGTCGAAGCCCTGCAACTGGCCCGAGGGCGCCTTGCTCTCAAACGGCGGATACGACGCCTCCACGCCGAAACGCAGCGTCTGCGGATCCTGCGCGTGCGCCACGCCCGAGGTCAGCGCGCTCATGCCGAGCGCCGTCGCGAGCAGGCCGGCCAGTCCCGCCACGCGCGCGCAGCGAATCGTCTTCGTGTTCATCGTCGTCATCCTTGGTCTCATGGGTCGGGCGGCGCGCCCCTGCGCAGTGTGCCTCGCAAACGTCGCGGCCGCAGAACGAATATAGACCAAAAATGAAAATAAAGTCTAGAATGGACAAAAATGTCTACACCCCAACCCCGTCCGGCGCGCCCCGCCCGCCGCGAGACTTCGAAGGAATTCAGCATGTCCGCCACGACCGCTTCGCCGACGCTTTCCCACGCCGCTCCGGCTGCCGCCCCCTTTATCGCCGATGCCGCGACGGTGCGCGCCGCGCTGCCCCATCTCGACGTGCGCGGCGTGCTCGCGCGCCTGTTCGCCTCGCTCGGACGCGGCGAAGCCGTGCAGCCGCCGCAGACGCTCGCGCTGTTTCCGCAGCAGGCGGGCGACTTCATCACCTATCTGGGCGTGCTCGCCGAAGCGGGCGTGTTCGGCGCGAAGCTCTCGCCGTACATCGCGGGGACGAATGGGGGCGCAAGCGCAAGCGCGCCCATCATCACGGCCTGGACCGCGCTGATGTCGATGCAGACCGGCCAGCCGCTCATGTGGTGCGACGCCGGTTTGCTGACGACCGAGCGCACCGCGGGCACCACGGCGCTCGCCGTCGACCAGCTCGCGCCGCGCGAGGCGCGCCGTCTCGCCGTGATCGGAGCGGGCGCGGTGGCGCTCGCGCACATCCGCCACACCGCGCCGCTGCGCGCGTGGGAGAGCATCCGCGTGTTTTCGCCGTCACTCGCGGACGATGCCGCACGCGCGGCGCAAGTGCGCGCGACGGATGCACGCGTGAGCGTCGAAGCATCCGCCGAAGCCTGCGTCGCCGATGCCGACGTGGTCATGCTCTGCACCTCGTCGGGCAAACCGGTGCTCGCGCTCGACGCGCTCACGAAGCCCGCGCTCATCACCTCGATCAGCACGAACGTCGCACAGGCGCACGAGATCGATCCGGCCGCGCTGGCCGCGCTCGATGTCTATTGCGACTATCGGCTCACCACGCCGCAAAGCGCGGGCGAAATGACGATCGCCGCGCGCGAGCACGGCTGGTCGCCGGACGCGATCGTGGGCGATCTCGCCGATCTCGCCAACGACGCCTGCCCGCGCCCGGCCTACGCGCGCCACGCATTCTTCCGCTCGATCGGCCTGGGCCTGGAGGACATCGCCATCGCTTACGCGCTCTACGCGCATCTGCGCGCGGCGCGATAAGCAGTATCATCGACGTCCTTCACGTCACCTTCACTGCCGCTTCATTGCCGCTTCATTGCCGCCACAGGTCCGCACCGATGCCGAAGAAAGATTCCGCGAAGTCCGCCGCGTCCCGCCCGCCCCGTGCCGCCAGCACGCCGGACACGCGCGCGCGTCTGCTCGAACGCTACGCGCACGTCGCGGACAGCATCACGACGCTGTTCTTCCCGTTCGCGGAAGTCGTGATCCACGATCTCGCGGATCAGACCGTGGCGTATCTCTCGAACAATCTCTCGAAGCGCGAGATCGGCGACGACTCCGCGCTCGAAGACATCGAGGAGACCACGCGCAACAAGCTGCTCGGCCCCTACGAGAAAGTGAACTGGGACGGCCGCCGCATGCGCTGCGTGAGCACCGCGCTATTCGACGACGAGGGCCGCGCCGCGGGCGTCATGTGCATCAACCTGAACATCGCGGCGTTCGAGGACATGCAGGCGACGCTCGATCTGTTCCTGCGCGGCGCGGGCGTGATCGCGCAGCCCGAGGAGCTGTTCAAGGACGACTGGCAGGAGCGCATCAACACCTTCCTGCACGGCTGGCTGCGCGAGCGTCAGGTGGCGCTCAATTCGCTCACGCGCGAGCATCGGCGCGAGCTGGTCGAGGCGCTGCATGCCGAAGGCGCGTTCAAGGGCAAGAGTTCGGCGAATTACGTGGCGAAGGTGCTGGGCATGGGGCGCGCGACCGTCTACAAGCATCTGCGCGAGATGAAGGGCGACGCGGCGTAACAAACGCAGCCGCATCGTCTCGCGAGCGTCGATAAACGCGCGCACGACGCGCACGCACACACGAACGCAGCGGCCAAAAATGCCGGAGCCGCTACAATCGGCGGGACTGCGGCGCGCACTGATGAACGTCTGCGCGCCGCCCTTCGCTCCTCGCCCTTGCCCGCGACGTCCATGAACTACACGCCCATCCTCGACGCGATCCGCCGCGACCTGCAACCGCATCTCGGCTCGGGCCGCGTCGCCGATTACATCCCCGAACTCGCCAAGGTCCGCGCCGATCATTTCGGCATGGCGATCGTCACCGTCGACGGCCAGGTCCACCGCACCGGCGACGCCGACGTGCGCTTCTCCATCCAGAGCATCTCGAAGCTGTTCGCCTGCACGCTGGCGTTCCAGCTGCTCGGCGACGCGCTCTGGGAACGCGTGGGCCGCGAACCGTCGGGCACGGCGTTCAACTCGCTCGTGCAGCTGGAATTCGAAGCGGGCAAGCCGCGCAATCCGTTCATCAACGCGGGCGCGCTCGTGGTCACCGACGTGCTGTGCCGCCGCTTCGTGCAGGCCGAAACCGCGCTCGTCGATTTCGTGCGGCGGCTCTCGGGCGAAGCGGGCATCGGCTACGATCTGCGCGTCGCGCAATCGGAACTCGCGCACGCCGAGCGCAATCGCGCGATGGCGCATTTCATCGCCAGCTTCGGCAATCTGGAAATGCCCGCCGATACGGTGATCGACGCGTATTGCCGTCAATGCGCGATCGAGATGAGCTGCGTGGAACTCGCGCGCGCCGCGCTCTTTCTCGCCAACGGCGGCGTGTCGCCCGCGAGCGGCGACAGCGTGCTCGACGCGAGTTCGGCCAAGCGGCTTTCGGCGCTGATGCTGACCTGCGGGACGTACGATGCGGCCGGCGATTTCGTCTATCGCGTGGGCCTGCCCGCGAAAAGCGGCGTGGGCGGCGGCATCGTCGCGGTGCTGCCGGGCGAGTTCGCCGTGTGCGTGTGGTCGCCGGGACTCGATGCGACGGGCAACTCGGCGGTCGGCTCACTGGCGCTCGAATGGTTGACGACGCGCATCGGCCGCTCGATTTTTTGAGGCTCGCGGCAAGGGCAAACACAGGCAGGCACGCGGCGGGGCGCGGTATACTTGCGCGCTTTCGTTGCCCTGCTTCACGCACCAAGGAATCCCCATGAGCACTTTGCCGCCCTGCCCGAAATGCAATTCCGCGTTCACCTACGAAGACGCGGGCATGTTCATCTGCCCCGAATGCGCGCATGAATGGTCGGGCGAAGCCAGCGCGCCCGCCGAAGCGGCGGCGAAGGTGTATCGCGATTCGGCGGGCAATATTCTCCAGGACGGCGATACCGTCACGGTCATCAAGGACCTCAAGCTCAAGGGCTCGGGCGGCGTGGTCAAGATGGGCACCAAGGTGAAAAATATCCGCCTCGTGGACAGCGATCACGATATCGATTGCAAGATCGACGGTTTTGGCGCGATGAGCTTGAAGTCGGAGTTTGTCAGGAAGGCTTGACGTTGTTTTGGGCGGCGGCCGTTCGTTCGTCGCGAAGCGTCGCCGTCAGCAACATCGCCACGCAGGCCAGCGCCGACGCGGTGATAAAGACCGCGTTGAGCGATCCCAGCCAGCCCGGAAAATGGCCGCCCAGCACGTTGCCCACTGTCGTGCCCAGGCCCAGCAGCACATTGGCCACGGCAAACACGGCGGTCGCGGCCATCGCATCGACCGTCTTGCTGATATAGGCGGGAATGAGGCCGTAAATCGCGTAGAACGACAGGCCGAAGCACACGGCGGCGGCACGCAGTTGCCAGACTTCGGCATGGAACGCGATCAGCAGACCGGAGCCGGCCAGCGCCGCGAACGAAAACGCGAGCGCGATCCGCACACCGGCCTTGTCCGCCGCCATGCCCGCCGCGAATCCGCTGAACAGCCCGACCACGCCGATCGTCGACCAGACCTGGCCGATGATGTCGAGCGAATGGTGCCGCTCATCGGCCAGAAAACTCGACAGATAGTTTTGCCACGGCCCGCAGGCCATGCCGCTCAATGCCAGCAGCATCCAGACTGTGACGTTGGGACGTGTCACGAGCCGCCACACGCCGCCGGATGCAGAGCGATGCTCCGCGCGCGGCGGCGCCTCGCGGACGAAAACCTGCGGTGCGAAAACGCGCAGCGCAAGCAGCCCGACAAGCGCGATGACGAGCGACGCCGAGCCCGCCACGATCCAGATCGAGCGCCAGCCATGCTCCGGCAGGAGCCGCGCCACCAGCACGCCATTCGCGAACTGCCCGTAGGCCGTCCCGCTGGATACGAGGCCGTTCACACGCGACCGGTAATCGAATGGAACCGTCTCCGAGATGGCACCGACGGTCGGGATCATCATGAACGCCGCCGTCGCGCCCAAGCCCGCGAGAGCGAGCCCAACCGACAGAACGTTCTGGACCTGCGCGACCAGCAGCAACAGCAGCGCCGCCGCAACGACCGCACCCACGATGACCTGCCCCGCCCCGTAACGTTTGACGAGGCGCGGACAAACCAGCGCCGCGACGAGATACGCGGTCTGCGCCCCGCCTGTGACGAGGCCGATCGCCGTATAGTCGAACCCGAGCCGTTGGCGCATCACCGGCACCACGAGCGCAAACAGATAGAGCCCAAAGCCGAACACCACCGCCACGAACAGCGTAAAGACGACGGCCACGCTGATCGTGCGCGCGATCGACTGAGTGCTTGCAGACGTCATGGCGTTCGTCGTCATCGTCGCCTCGTGCTTTCTATATCGATAAATATCTATATAGATAGACTACAATATAGATCGGACGAGTCAAGGAAAACGTGGAGGAAAAATTCAAGCCATGCCGAAAAAGGACACCTTCGATGAGGTCCAGTTGCAAGAAGCGCTGAACGCGCTTTCGAATCGCCACCGGCTGACGATACTGATCTGGCTCACCGAGCCGGAAAAGCACTTCCCGCCGCAGCGGGACGCCGATCTGGTGAAGGATGGGGTCTGCGTCAGTTTCATCACCGAGAAGACGGGCTTGAGTCAGCCCACGGTGACCACGCATATGCAGGCGCTGGCGGCGGCGGATCTGGTGACGTCGAAGAAGATCAAAAACTGGGTCTACTACAAGCCGAATCGCTCGGCGATCGACCGCTTGCTCGGCGATCTGGACCGCGCGCTGCGGCCCGCCTGATCGTGTTCAAAACCGGTGCCGAATACCCGCCGTCACGAGCGTTTGATTGTCGCTGCGCGAAGCGCTCACGCCGCCGAGCGCAGCCACCGCCGGTAATCCGCGCGAATCCGTCCCGGACGCGTGCTGATAAAACGCCATCGCGTAGAGATCGGTGCGCTTGGACAACGCATAGTCGAGCGCCAGATCCACCTGGTGATAATGCGCGTGCGTCACGCCGCTGCTCTGCGTATATGAATACGCCGCGCCCAGCATCAACGCGGGGCTCAGCTGAAACTTCAGATTCGCCTCGCCGATATTGAACGTCGCCGTGCCGCGAAACGCTTTTTCGGCCGCCGTGAGCCCCGTCACGGCCACCGTGCCCAGATCCGTGAAGCGCGTGTTGCTATACGCGAGGCCCAGTGTCGTCCGGTCGATCGTATAAGCCGCCGCGGCGGAGAAAATCTTCTGCGTGCCCGCCGATGCGAAGCCCGCATAAACCGGGCTGTAGATATTGTTCGCGGTGGCGCTGTCGTTTGCCTTGTTGCCGAAGAAGGAATAATTCGGCCGGTCGGCGTCCTGGTAACCGACGCCCAGTTTCAGCGGTCCGCGCACAAAACCGGCGCCCACCGCGACGATACGGTTGGTGGCCATCGATCCGGCCTGATTGCCGAACGCGTACATGCCCGATAGCGCGAAGCCGTGGAAAGGCGGCGTCGTGTATTTGACTGCATTGTTGACGCGCGCGAACGTGTCCTGGTTGTCGACGTCGCCGGGATGCGCGCCGTAGCCTGCGCCCGACGCCGCCCAACTGCCGCCCGCCGTGAGATAGCCGGTGTACCAGTAAGCGCTCGAATACTGGCGGCCCAACGTAAGCGTGCCTGCATTGCCCGACAGCCCGACGAACGCCTGCCGCCCGAAGAACGTGCCGTTCTGTGAAATCGTCCCCGAGGTCGCGCTATAGCCGTTTTCCAGCGTGAATATCGCCGATAGTCCCCCGCCCAGATCCTCGGCTCCCTTGATCCCCCAGACGCTCGAACTCGCGTTGCCGCTCGCGAGCGCATATTGAGGCTTGCCGCCCGAGTTCGAATTGAACACCATGCCGACGTCGGCGACGCCGTAAAGCGTGACGCTCGATTGCGCGTGCGCCACGCTCGCAAGCGTGCCCGTCATCATCATTCCCATCGTCACTGCGACTGCGCGATTCCGCATGAAAAGAGCTCCAGTTTCCACGATTTATAATTATTTCGATATCCGAATCAATTGCCGCGCGCGAATTCGAAAAAATTCGCGCGAGTTCTGCTATCGATCGTTACGCAGATACGCTTCAGTGAGCGCCACCCAACAGGCCGCGCCAATCGGAATCACGGCGTCGTTGAAGTCATAACCGTCGTTGTGCAGCGAGCAGCCGACCCACTCGCCCGTGCCGTTGCCCAGCGAGAAATAGCAGCCCGGCATGCGCTCCAGCATCCAGGCGAAGTCCTCGCTGCCCATCTGCGTGGAAGGCGGCACCTGAATCACCTTGTCCGCGCCCAGCACGCTCGCGATCGCCGCGCGCGCGATCTGCGCTTCGGCGGGCGTATTCATGATCGCCGGGACCATGCGTTCGTAGACGATCTCCGCCTGCACGCCCGCCGACATCGCCTGATGCTCGACCACCGCGCGAATGCGCGCTTCGAGCAGATCGCGCACGGCGGGCACGGTCGCGCGCACGGTGAGTTTCAGCGTGGCCGTTTCGGGAATCACGTTATACGTGCTGCCCGCCGCGATCTGCCCCACGCTGATGACGCCCGCATCCACGGGCGCGACGTTGCGCGAGACGATGCCCTGCAACGCCACCACTGTCATGCAGAGCGCGAGCGTGGGATCGACCGCACGATGCGGGATCGCACCGTGTCCGCCCTTGCCGCGAAACGTCACCGTTACGCGATCGGACGAGCCGCCGAGCGGCCCGGCCTGCACGACCGCCTTGCCGACCGGCAGGCCCGGCGCGTTGTGAAACGCATAGACGGCATCGCACGGAAAGCGCTCGAACAAGCCATCGTTCATCATCGCGAGCGCGCCGCTCAGGCCTTCTTCGTCGGGCTGGAAAATGAGGTTCAAGGTGCCGTCGAAGGCGCGCGTGGCGGCGAGGTAGTCGGCGGCGGCGAGCAGCGTCACCGTGTGGCCGTCGTGACCGCACGCGTGCATGCGGCCATCGATCGTGCTCGCGTAAGGCAGGCCGGTGCGTTCCTGCATCGGCAACGCGTCCATGTCCGCGCGCAGGCCGATCCGGCGCGTGCCCTCGCCCACTTTCAACTGGGCGACCACGCCGTGACCGCCGATGCCGGTATGCACGTCGTAGCCCCATTCGGTCAGCAGTTGCGCGACGAGCGCGGCGGTATCCGGCACGTCGGCGCCGAGTTCGGGATGAGCGTGGATGCGATGGCGGATCGCGGCAAAACGCTCCGCCGAAGCCGCAAGAGCGGCGGGAACAGGATCGCGCTGATTCATGGCAGTGGGTCGAGTCGTGGGAATGTCGATACGGCGGGCAAGCGGATTCAATCGCGGCCCGGATGGCTCGGATAAAGCAGAAGCGCGATAAAGCTGATCAGCGACGCGCAGAGCAGATAGCCCGCGGGCGCCATTCGGCTGCCGGTCGCGCTGATGAGCCAGGTGACGGCGAGCGGCGCGAAGCCCCCGAAGATCGTCACGCCGAAGCTGTACATGATCGACATGCCGGTCGCGCGATGATGACGCGGCAGCGCTTCCATCATCATCGCCGTGCCCGCGCCGGTGCCGATCGACATCAGCGTGCCGGAGATCGCTACGCAGAGCATCACGAGCGGCAGCCCGGCTCCCGACGAAAGCAGCGTGAAGTTAGGAATCACAATCAACATCGAGAGCAGGCTGTTGGCGATCAGCAGCGGCTTGCGGCGCGGCAGTTTATCGGCGAAACGGCCGAAGATGGGCGCGAGCACCAGCATCGTGAGACCCGACACGCAGGTCGCCGCGAACGCGGTCACCGGCGGCATGTGCAGCGTGCGCACCAGATAGGTCGGCATATAAAACACGATCACGTACATCGACGACGTCGTGCTCGTCATCAGAAACGTGCCGATTACGAGCGTGCGAGCGTGTTCGCGCATCACCGCGCCCACGCCGTTGCGCGCCGAAGGTTTTGCGCTCGCGTGGGTTTCTTCCAGATGCCTGCGGATATACAGGCCGACCGGCGCGATCAACAGACCGAGCAGGAACGGCAGACGCCAGCCCCACGCTTGCAGCGCCTCGGGCGACAGCGATGCGGACACCGCGACGCCCGCGAGCGCGCCTGCGAGTGCCGCGCCGCCTTGCGTCGCCGCTTGCCAGCTCACGAAAAAGCAGCGGCGCGCCTTGCTGCCCGACTCCATCAGCAACGCGGAAGCCGCGCCGATCTCGCCGCCCGCCGAGAGCCCTTGCAACAGGCGTCCGAGCACCACCATGATCGTTGCGCTCGCACCGATGCTCGCGTAGCTGGGCGTCAGCGCGATCAATGCGGTGCCGGCCGTCATCAGCGCGATGGTCAGCGTGAGCGCCGCCTTGCGTCCGCGCTGATCCGCGAGATTGCCGATGATGACCGCGCCGAGCGGGCGCATCAGAAACCCGGCGCCGAATGTCGCGAACGACAGCAGCAAGGACGTGAGCGCGTTGCCGCCCGGAAAGAACAGCTTGCCGATGGTCACGGCGAAGAAGCTGTACAGCGTGAAGTCGTACATTTCCAGCCCGTTGCCGATCGCGGCGGCAACGATGGCGCGGCGCGTGGGCGCGCGTCGGACGGGTTCGGCCGAATTCAACGTGTGGCTCATGGCGGACACGCCGTCGTTCAGCGCGTGGGGCATTTCGTTCATTGACGTCCTCTTGTCGGAGCGATCGGATAGCGGCGTGCGTCACCGGAAACCAGTGTTTGTTGCCAAAATCCACGCGACAAGTGACGGATTTTCAATCCATTGACGTCTGGTTATAGCGGCTCACGGTTTGAGCGTGTGCGGGCGCGTCGGGTCGTAATCGCGCAACGCGGCGGCGATGGCGTCGTGCAGGCGTTCCGCCGAACCCGGCAACGTATGACGATCGCGCGTCACGAGCGAAATCACGCGTGCGGGCAAGGGCTCGGCGAGTTCGAAAAAGTCCATCGTTTCGCGCATGAAACGGCTGCTCGTGGATTCGGCCGAGAGCAGGATGAGCGTGTCCATCTGCGAACACATCGCCAGCGCGAGCGACATCGACGAGCATTCGATCACGCGCGCGGGCAAGGGCAGGCCGTGATCGGCGAACAGATGCACGAAGGGCGTGCTCGCGTCCGCGAGCGGATCGAGCACGATCCATTCGGCCTCGCGCAAGGCGGCCAGCGAGCGCTCGCCGCTCAGCGGATGCCCCTTGCGCGCCGCCACCAGCGTGGCCATGTTCAGCACGGGCGTGCAGTCGAGCAGGCTGTCGGGCGCCATGCGCTGCGAGCTCAAGGCGAAATCGAGCGTGCCTTCGCGGACCTGTTCGAGCAACTGGTTCGGCCGCATTTCCAGCAGACGCAAACGCGCCTGCGGATAATCGCGCCGGAAGGCCGAAAGACAATCGGCGAGCGGACGCAGCAGCGCGGTCACTGGCGTCACGCCGATGCTGATGTCGCCGACCGCGTTGCCCTTCATCTCCTCCATGTCGTCGCGCGCGCGGCGCACGTTTTCGCTGATGAGCCGCGCATGGCCGACGAGACGCTGCCCCGAAGCGGTCAGCTGAACACCCTTGCTGGAGCGCACGAACAGCGTCGCGCCCACCTGCCCTTCGAGTTCCTTGAGCGCTTTGCTCAATGCCGATTGCGTGACGTGCAGCACGCGCGACGCTTCGAGAATGCTGCCGGTTTCCGCCACGACGGCAAGCGCTCTCAGTTGATGCAGTTTCATATTTGGACAATGGAAGAAGAACGGGAAGGCAGATCGCAGTTTAACCGCAACGCCACGCGGTTTTTTTGGGTTCGCCGCATTCAATCCGGCAAAACCCTCATGCAAAACATCGCAGAGCGAATTTTGAAAAAGCGGTTGCCGTGCGCGCGGTGCGCGGCTAATCTTGACGCGTTCGCACACGCTGCATGGGAGAGATCGTTCGACCGGAACGACGCCGACGGAGCAACCGCCCCGGAAACTCTCAGGCAAAAGGACCACGCAGCCGGAACATCTGGAGAGCGGCGCATCATCGCGATGGCGCCCACCGAAGGGGAGCCACGCGCCCATTCAACGCGCGGGCGAAACTCTCAGGTACATGGACAGATGGGGCATCGGCGCCGGTTGCAATCGGCCGGCGATGCCTAACGCAATCACTGCGCGCAGCGATGCACACTGGACCATGTCATGTCACGAATCGCCGTTATCGGCGCCGGCATTACCGGCGTCACCACCGCCTATGCGCTCGCACGGCGCGGCCATCACGTCACCGTCATCGATCGTCACCGCTACGCCGCGATGGAAACCTCGTTCGCGAACGGCGGCCAGCTTTCCGCGAGCAATGCGGAAGTCTGGAACAGCCGCGCCACCGTGTTCAAGGGCCTGCGCTGGATGCTCAGGCGCGACGCGCCGCTGCTCATGAACCCGCGCCCGAGCTGGCACAAGTACAGCTGGATCGGCGAGTTTCTGCGCCAGATTCCGAATTACCGCAGCAATACGATTGAAACCGTGCGTCTCGCGATTGCCGCGCGCGAACATCTGTTTTCGATTGCGCAACGCGAGTCGATCGAATTCGATCACGAGCAGCGCGGTATTTTGCACTTCTATGCAACGCGAAAGGAATTCGAGTCGGCCACGAAAGTGAATGCGCTGTTGCGCGAAGGCGGACTCGATCGGCGCGCGGTCACGCCGGAGGAAATAGGCGCGATCGAGCCGACGCTGCAAGGCGATTTCCACGGCGGCTTTTTTACCAAATCCGATTCGACTGGCGACATTCATAAGTTCACACGCGGCCTGGCACTGGCGTGCGAACGGCTTGGCGTCGAGTTTCATTACGACACCACGGTGCAGTCGATTGACGATGCGGACAACGCCGGGGTCTCGATCGCCACGGTGCGCGATGCGCTGCCTGCCGTTTCAACGTTCGATCGCGTGGTGATCTGCGCGGGCGTGGGCAGCCGCGCGCTCGCCGCGCAGATCGGCGACCACGTCAACGTGTATCCGGTGAAGGGCTATTCGATTACCGTGTGCCTCGACGATCCGGCGAGCCGCGAGGCCGCGCCGTGGGTCAGCCTGCTCGACGACGCCGCGAAGATCGTCACGAGCCGCCTGGGCGCCGATCGCTTTCGGATTGCGGGCACTGCCGAACTCAACGGCGCGAATCGCGACATCCGCTCGGACCGTATCGAGCCGCTGGTGCGCTGGGCGCGCACGCATTTCCCGTCGATCTCGACGTCGCGCGTGATTCCGTGGGCGGGCTTGCGGCCCATGCTGCCGGGCATGTTGCCCCGAGTCGGCCGAGGCAGGCAGCGCAACGTGTTCTACAACACGGGCCACGGCCATCTGGGCTGGACGCTGTCGGCGGCGACGGCAGAAGCGGTCGCCACACTGATCAGCGATGAGATCGCGGAGTCTCGCCCGCTTGTCGTTGCGTCGACAACGACATTGGCGCGAGCCGTTCAGGCCGATTGATCGATTGATCGATCGACAGATTGAAGGACGAAAGGCGCTCGCGTGTTCAGGCCGCGGGCGCCACCGACGCCCCTTCGATCCCATGCCGCGCCAGCGCCTCGGCGACAAAGCCCGACGCCTTCTTTTGCTCGACGAAATCCGCGAGCACGGCGGCGGCCTGCTCGCCACGGCTTTTCGCCACCCCCATCGCCTGGCGGATCACCATGAAGCGCTCGTCGAGCAAACGCAGGCCGCCAATCTGGCGCGCATCGGCCTGCAATTGCTGCTTCACCCCCGCGGCCACTTCGAGCCCTTGTTCGATGAAGGTTTGCACGACGGTCGGCGACGTCGGCGCGCGCACGATCTGCGCGGCTTTCAGCTCGCGCGTGAGGAACAGATCGTAGGCGCTGCCCTTGCCCACGGCGACGCGATTGTGCGGCGCGTCCACCTCGGCGTTGCTGCGAACCGGCGAATCGTCGCGCACGAGATAGAACCCTTCGATCAGCACATAGGGCGCGGTGAACGCAATCGTCTCGCCGCGTTTGGGATCGACCGCGAAGAAGCCGAAATCCGCGCGCTCGTCGCTCACCGCCTCGACCGATTTGCCGGCCGCATCGAACACCACGAGTTCGAGCGGCACGCCCAGATACGCGGCGAAATCGCGCGCGAGATCGACGGACACGCCGAACGGTTCGCCCGTGGCCGGATCGCGATTCGCGAGAATCGGATTGCCGAGATTGATGGACGCGCGCAACACGCCCGTGGGTGCAAAAGCTTGAACGACAGCGGGATCGATAGTCATGGTGTGGGTGCAACGCCGCGTGCCGGGCGTCGATTCAGGGTTCAAAAATTTCGCGGATGTTCGACAGCGCGTCGAGCGTATGCAGCAAATGCTGACGCAATTCCTCGGAGGCTTCTTCGTTGCGCTCCTGCTCGAGCAGTTCGAGCACATAAAGATGCTGCTTCGCGTGCTCGACATAGCGCTCGCGATGCTGCATCGAGCGATACGAAAGCAGACGGCGCACGCGATTCACGCGCCGGATCGTGTCGATGAAAAAACTGTTGCCCGACGCTTCGACCAGCGACTCGTGGAATCGCACGCCACGTTCGTGCAGCTGATCGGCGGTATCCGTTTCGATGCCGCCCGCCAGCAGATGCTTTTCGACTTCACGGCAGCGTTCGAGCACCTTGCGATCGAGCTTGTAGCCCGGTTCGAGCAGCGCGGCCGGCTCCAGCGCGAGACGCAGACGATAGGACTTGAGCAGGCTGTCCGGCGTCGTCAGCATGGGCGAGAACTCCCAGCCGTAACCCGGCTTGCGCTCGGCCCAGCCCTCTTGCGCGATGCGGCCGAGCACGGCGTTCAGTTGTCCGCTCGTGAGACCGTAGCGCGTGCGGATCAATTGCTCGGAAAAGGTATCGGGCAGCTCGCCCTTGAGACGGTCGTCGGCGATCTGGAAATACACGCGCGTCACAAGGTCGGTTTCGGCGAGACCGAGTTCGTCCACCACATCGGACAGCGAATCGAGCACCGGCCGCGCCACGAAAAAGCCGCGATTCTTCTCGCGCGTGAGCACGCCCTTCTCGTGCAGCAGCGCAAGCGCTTCGTTCACGGGCGAGCGCGAAACGCGCAGGCGGTCGGCCAGCATCTGCGCGGGCAGATGCGCGCCGGCCTCCATGCCTTCGGTACGAATCAGGTCGATAATTTGCGTCGCAATGGATCGGTCGATCATCTCATTCAGCCAGCCGCGCAACGTCGGGGCTTCGTTCAGCGGCCCCCTGTTGCGAGTGTGTTTTGCAGGATCAGCGGAATCACGCCGCCCGAGCGCAGCAAGCTGCATTCGAGTTGCGTTTCCACGGCGGCGCGCACGTCGATCGATTCGATGCGGCCATCGGCGCGCACGATGCGCACCGGCACCGCGCAGCGCGGCGCGAGCGTCGCGGCATCCGCCTGAACGTCGAGCATATCACCCGGCTGGAGCGCGAGCGTATCGGGATGGGTGCCAGGCGCGAAACGCAGCGGCAGAATCCCCATGCCGATGAGGTTCGAGCGATGGATGCGCTCGAAGCTCGCGGCCAGCACCGCGCGGATGCCGAGCAGCCGCTGGCCCTTCGCGGCCCAGTCGCGCGACGAGCCCGTGCCGTAGCGTTCGCCCGCGATCAGCACGACCGGATCGCCGGCCTCGGCGTAACGCTGCGCGGCCTCGAAGATCGGCAGCACGTCGCCGCTCGGCACGTGCAGCGTGTGCGCGACCGGCATGCCCGGCTTCAGGCGGTTCACGAGCGTCTTGTTGTAGAACGCCGCGCGCATCATCACTTCCCAATTGCCGCGCCGCGAGGCGAACACGTTCAGATCGTCGCGATCGTCGCCGCGCGAGACGAGGAAGTCCGCCACGAAGCTGTCTTTCGGAATCGCGCTCGCGGGCGAAATGTGATCGGTGGTGATGTCGTCGCCGAGCACGAGCAGCGGATACGCGCGATAGCTGCCGAGCTGGCTGCCCTGATCGGCGGCGGCGAACGGCGGGCGGCGCAAGGCCGTCGATTTCGGGTCCCACGGAAAGCGCGCCGAAGACGGCGCTTCCAGGTCGTGCCACGCGGGATTGCGGCTCGCCACGGCGAACGCACGCGGATAATCCTCGGGATCGGCCGATTGCGCCACGAGCGCGGCCACTTCCTCGCGCGTGGGCCAGAGATCGCGCAGATAGACCGGCGTGCCGTCGGCGGCGGTCTGCACCGGCTCGCGGCTCAGATCGATTTCGGCGTTGCCCGCCAGCGCGAACGCGATCACGAGCGGCGGCGACATGATGAAGCCGAGATCGAGATCGGGATGAATGCGGCCCGCGAAATTGCGGTTGCCCGAGAGCACCGCGACGGGATAAATGCGGCCCTCGGCCTGCGCCGCGCGCACGCTCTCCGTGAGCGGCCCCGAATTGCCGATGCAGGTCGTGCAGCCATAACCGACGATATCGAAACCCACGGCCGCGAGGTCGTCGATCAAACCGGCGCGCGCGAGATACGTGGCGGCCGCGGGCGAACCCGGCGCGAGCGATGTCTTGATCCACGCGGGCACGTTCAGCCCTTTCGCGCGCGCCTTGCGCGCCACCAGCCCGGCGGCGATCAGCAAGGCGGGATCGGATGTGTTCGTGCAGCTCGTGATGGCGGCGATCGCCACGGGATGACGCGGCATGCGTGGGGGCTGCGCGTGCGGTGTTGTCGGCACGAAGTCGAATTTCGCGAGCGCCTTGGGCAGCATCGTGTAATCGAGCAGATCCTGCGGACGGCGCGGCCCGGCCACGTGCATGCCGATCGACGCCAGATCGATCTCGATCGTGCGCGTGTAGCGCGGCGCGGCCTCGGGATCGAACCACAGACCCGCCGCGCGCGTGTACGCCTCGACGAGCCGGATCGCGTCTTCGCTGCGACGCGTGGCGCGCAGGTAATCGAGCGTGTGCGCGTCCACCGCGAAGAAGCCCGTCGACGCGCCGTACTCCGGCGCCATGTTCGCCACGACTGCGCGCTCGCCCGCCGTCAGCGTCGCCACGCCCGGCCCGAAATACTCGACGAATTCGCCGGACACGCCAATCGCACGCAGCCGCTGCGTGACCGTGAGCGCGAGGTCGGTCGCGAGCACGCCGGGCTTGAGCGCGCCCGTGAGTCGCACGCCGATCACGTCGGGAATGCGCTGCATCACCGGCATGCCGAACATCACCGTCTGCGCTTCGAGACCGCCCACGCCCCAACCGAGCACGCCGATGCCGTTGATCATCGGCGTGTGGCTGTCCGTGCCGATCATCGTGTCGGGCACCGCCCACGTTTCCCCTTCCCGCTCGACGCGCGTGACCACCGTCGCCAGCTGCTCCAGGTTGATCGTATGCATGATGCCCGTGCCCGGCGGATGGATGCGCACGCCCGTGAGCGCCTGCGAGGCCCAGCGCAGGAAGCGATAGCGCTCGGCATTGCGGCGCAGTTCCAGCGCGAGATTCTTCGGCGCAGCGTTTAGCTTCCCGAAATATTCCACGGCGAGCGAGTGATCCACCGACGAATCGACCGGCAGCACCGGATTGAGCGCGGACGGATCGGCACCGGCTTCGGCGAGCGCGTCGCGCATTGCGGCGATATCGACGAGCGCGGGCGTGCTGGTCGTGTCGTGCATCAGCACGCGATTGGGCTGATACGCGATTTCGTGCTCGCTCGTGCCGCGCTCGCGCCACGCGAGGATCGCGTCGACGGCCGCGCGGCGCTCGTCGCCGTCCATGTTGCGGATGACGTTTTCGAGCAGCAGGCGCAGCACGACGGGCAGCTCGCCGAGCTTCGCGCCGAACATCGCCGGCAGATCGACGAAGCGCAAGCGGGCCCCGGCGACGTCGAGGTGGCCGGTCAGTGGGGTGTCAGTGTTTTCCATGACTGTATTTTTGCACTTTTCCAGGACAAAATGCAATCATAGTGAAAACCCCAAACATAACAATCTGGAGACAAGCATGGAAAAATCCGGCCGCGACGCCTCTGCTGCGCGCTTGAATACGAAGCGCCGCCGGCTCGTCCAGGCGGGCGCGGCGCTCGGTGCGATGGCGCTGACGGGCAGCGCGCCGCGACCGGTTTTCTCCGCTGAAACGGCCTCTGGCCCACGCGTTTTAAAAGGAATGAACCCCATGTTTGCTTATGTCGGCTCGCGCACCACGCGCGAACGCAACGCCCGCGGCGATGGCATCAGCGTGTATCAGGTCGATGCCCAGACCGGCGCGCTCACGCTCGTGCAACTCGTCAAGGATCTCGTCAACCCGTCGTTTCTGGCGCTCTCGCACGATGGCGAACGGCTCTATACCGTGCACGGCGATCTCAGCGACATCAGCGCGTTCAAGGTGGACAAGGCCACCGGCAAGCTCACGTTTCTGAACCGCCAGAGCACCGGGGGCAAGAACCCCGTGCATCTCGCGATCGATCCGGGCGGCCGTTACGTGGTGGTGTCGAATCACATCGGCGCGAGCCTGGCCGTGCTGCCGATCGCCGCCGATGGTTCGCTCGAACCGCTCACGCAACTCGTGCATCTGGACGGCCCGATCGGCCCGCACCGCATCGAACAGAAGCAGGCCAAGCCGCACTTCAACCCGTTCGGTCCGGGCGGCCGCTTCGTGATCGTCCCGGACAAGGGCCTCGACCGCACGTTCGCGTTCCGCTTCGACAACGGCACGCTCACGCCCGCCGCGCAGCCCTTCGTGGAATCGCGCGAAGGCGCGGGACCGCGCCACATCGCGTTCCATCCGGGCGGCGAATATGCCTGGGTCGTCAACGAACTCGATTCGACGGTCACTGCTTACCGCTACGACGCCGACACCGGCGCGCTCACGCCGCTGCAGGTGCTGTCGACCCTGCCCGACACCTTTACGGGCAACAGCCGCGCGTCGGAAATCGAGGTGGATCGCAACGGCCGCTTCGTCTACGCCTCGAATCGCGGCGACGACAGCATCGCCGTGTTCCGCATCGACGCGTCGACCGGCCATCTGCGTTTCGTGAGCGCAGAACCGACGCTCGGCAAGACGCCGCGCTTCATGACGAGCACGCCCGACGGACGCTTCATGTACGCGCTCAACGAGGACAGCGACACCATCGTCGCGCTCGCGATCGACGCGCAAACGGGCCGCCTCGCACCCACCGGCTTCGTCGAAAAATCGGGCAGCCCCGTCTGCATGGTGTTCTCGCACGCGCGGACCTGATCCGCCCGCTCATCGTCATTCCGCATTTCAGAGGCATGCGGCGGGCTCGCCCCGCCGCTGGAGACCTATGCACTTCCCCACTACGACCCTCGACGAACGCGCGGTCGTGCGCAAGATCGCCTGGCGCATCATTCCGTTCGTGTTCGTGCTGTACATCATTTCCTATCTCGACCGCGCCAATATCGGCTACGCGGCGTTGCAGATGAACCGCGAACTGGCGCTCAGTAGCGAAGCATTCGGCTTCGTTTCGGGCATTTTCTTCATTGGCTATTTTTTGTTTGAAGTGCCAAGCAATGTGATGCTCTCGAAGTTCGGCGCGCGCGTATGGATCGCCCGGATTCTCGTGACATGGGGCGCGATCTCGGTCGCCTCTGCCTTCGTGCAGACCGCGACGCAGCTTTATGTCGTGCGCTTTCTGCTCGGCGTGGCCGAAGCAGGCTTTTTCCCCGGCATCATCGTCTATCTCACGTACTGGTTCCGCGCGAAGGAACTCGCCACCACGGTCGCGCTCTTTACGGCGGCGATTCCGGTGTCGTACATCGTGGGCGCGCCGTTGAGCACGTGGATCATGGATCACGTTCAATGGTTCGACTGGAGCGGCTGGCGCTGGATGCTGGTGCTCGAAGGCGCGCCCGCCGTGGCGGGCGGCATCGTCTGCTTCCTGTTCCTGAGCGACCGCCCCGCCGATGCGAAATGGCTCTCGCCCGCCGAACGCGAATGGCTGCAAGGCCAGCTCGCCGCCGACGCCCGCGCGCGGCCGAATGCACGTCACTTCGGTTCGCTCAAGGCGATGGGTAATCCCAAGGTGCTGTATCTCGCGTTCATTTACTTCGTGTATCAGTGCGGCAGTCTTGGCGTAGGTTACTGGATGCCGCAGATCATCAAGGGATTTTCGACGGCGCTCACGCATACGCAGATCGGCCTGATCGCGATGGTGCCTTACCTCTTCGCCACGATCGTCATGGTGCTCTGGTCGCGCCATTCCGACCGCCGCAACGAACGGCGCCTGCATTCCGCGATTCCGCTGGGCGTGGCCGCGCTGGCGCTGCTCGGCGCGGGACTGTCGGTCAACCCGTATGTGTCGATCGCGATGATCAGCCTGAGCCTCGCGGGACTCTACGCGTTCAAGTCGCCGTTCTGGGCGCTTCCCACCTTGTTTCTGTCGCGCTCGACGGCGGCGATTTCCATCGCGGTCATCAATTCGATCGGCAATCTCGGCGGATTCGTGGGGCCGTTTGCGATCGGCTATATCAAGGGCAGCGGCTCCAGCGCGACGCCCGGCCTGCTGTTCCTCGCCGGTTTGCTGGTTCTCGCGTTCCTGATGACGCTGTTCCTGCGCCTCACCGAACAGGCCGAACGCGACGAGGCAGGTTCGATGGCCAATTCTCACCACTAGTCGGCACCTGCGGCGCTTCGGGATGAAGCGCCGGAAAACAAAGGCACAAACGCGTACTGGAGACATCGCGAATGAAAAAGTCCGCAATTTATTTTGGTATCCTGATTACTGGTTCAGCCTATTCGTCGGCTGGCAGCGCGCAAAGCAGCGTCACGCTTTACGGCGTGATCGACAGCGGCATCAACTATACGAATAACATCCAGAAGGGAAAGACCGCGAACGCCTTTAGCGGCGGCCATCAGATCGCGATGATCGAAGGCGGCTCGGCAGGCTTGCAAGGCAGCCGCTGGGGCATCACGGGAAGCGAGGACCTCGGCAACGGCATGAAGGCGATCTTCCTGCTCGAAAGCGGCTTCTACAGCAATAACGGCGCACTCAATCAAGGCGGCGCGATGTTCGGACGACAGGCCTACGTCGGCATCAAAAGCGATCTGGGCACCGTCACGCTCGGGCGGCAATACGATCCCGTCGTCGATTTCTTCCGGCCTTATCTGGCCTCGCCGCAATGGGGCGGTTACATGACCGCGCACCCCAGCGACCTCGACAATGCGCAGAATACCCGGCGCATCAATCATTCCATCAAGTTCCGCAGCAGCACATGGAACGGATTGACCGTCGAAGCGATTCTGGGACTCGGCGGCGTCGCCGGTTCATTCGTACAGAACTCGATCTGGGGCGCAGGAGCATCGTATGCGGCCGGACCGTTCTCAGCGGGTGCCGCTTACCTCAATGTGAGCAACCCCAATCTCTCGTTCTTTGGCGCGAATCCGAATGCGGGACCCGCGACGTCGAATAATCTCGGCAGTTTCGGCAGCGCGACGAGTCCCGAATCGAATCCCGTATTCGCGGGCTATGCGTCGGCGGGCCGAATGGAAATTGCCGCGGCTGGCATGGGATTGACACTCGGCGCATTCAATACGAACGTCGCGTATTCGAATACACGGTTCGGCAATCTCGGCTCGGCGGCAGGACCTGATCCGCTGCACTATGCGGGCACCGCGGCATTCAATAACGTCGAAGTGAATCTGCAATACCAGATGACGCCCTCCCTGCTCACCGGCATTGCGTACGATTACACGCGCAATGGCGGTGCGGGCGGCAAGGAAGGCGCCGACTATCATTTGTTTAGCGCCGGAATCGACTGGTTTCTGTCGAAGCGAACCGATGTGTATTCCATCGCGGTCTATGAGAAGGCTGACGGCATGGATTCCACCGGCCGCGCGGCGGTCGCGCAGATCACCGGGCTCACGCCTTCGTCAACCGATAAGCAGGTGGCGTTGCGGGTGGGGATCCGGCACAGGTTCTGAGCGCCAATCACGGAATAACTCCCCCGCCCCGTCCGTTTAAGCGCTAGGACAGTGCGGATCGCCACTGTTCCAATACGTCATCGCGATTGCGCCGGGTCTGCACCTCGTCCCGCCGTGCGAATGCGTTGCGCCCTTTCCTTAAACGGACTGAAACCATGAAAAGAGCCCTGTTATGCCTCGCGGCCATCGCGACCCTCGCACTGCCCGTCGCGTCATTCGCGGAGACACCGAAAATCGCCAATGGAATGGTGGTCGACGATGACGGGATGACGCTTTATGCATTCGACAAGGACACCGTACCGGGAAAGAGTGCCTGTGCCGGCGCCTGCGCCACGATGTGGCCGGCCGCAATCGCCGATTCGTACGACAAGGCAAATGGCGATTGGGGATTCATTGCGACCAGTGATGGCAAACATCAATGGACCTATAAGGGCCGGCCACTGTATCGTTTCGCGCAGGACAAACAGCCGGGACAAATGAACGGCGACGGATTCAAGGGGATATGGCATACCGTGAAGCCCTAAAGCCGATCGGTGCGTATTCGAGTTGTCATCGAACGAGGGAAGCCGGTGAATCGACGTGTTGACGTCACGATCCTGATGATCGTGCGTCAGCGCGCTTGCGGCTTTCCCTTATTTCCAGAGATATTCCATTCACCGTGGAATACAGACACATCGGTGCCCGTTTAGACCACGTGAGTTTGCTGTGACGATGCCGGAGGTACCATCATGAACCCGGGTCTTGTCATTCGTCTTATTCTTTCCGAAAGCGCCGCGCTGTTATTGCTGGCTGCGTGCGGTGGCTCTGGAAATTCCATGCCATCATCGTCGATGCCCGCTGCCGCTACGCTGTTCACGGAAACAGCGCTGGTCTCGGACGGCGCGGTAGCGGCCTCGCACACCGATCCCAATCTGCAGAACTCGTGGGGCATCGCGTTCAATCCTTCGGGCTTCGTCTGGGTCGCTGACAACGGCAGCTCCGTCGCCACGCTCTACGACGGAAATGGCGTGCCCCAGTCGCTCGTCGTCACGCTCCCGACGGGCGCAAGCGGCTCGGCAGATCCGACCGGCATCGTCTTCAATGGCACGACCAGCTTCAGCATCAGCGCAGGCGGGAAATCGGGTGTCGCCGCGTTTATCTTCGATGGCGAAGGCGGCACGTTGACCGCGTGGTCGCCCGCGGTGAACGCCACCAACGCGATCGTTGCGTACGACGATCAAAGCGGCGGCGCCGTGTACAAGGGACTCGCGCTTGCGAGCAATGCGGGCGCGAACTTTCTCTACGCGACGGACTTCCACAACAACAAGATCGACGTGTTCGACACGCACTTCGCGAAAGTGACGATGCCCGGCGGTTTTCAGGACCCGACGCTGCCAGCCGGCTTCGCGCCATTCGGCATTCAGGCCATCGGCACGAAACTGTTCGTGACCTACGCCATGCAGGACGCGGCGAAACACGACGATGTCGCCGGCGCAGGCATGGGCTTCGTCGATATCTACGACACCGCGGGCAACCTGTTGCAGCGTTTCGCCTCGCGCGGGCAACTGAATGCACCGTGGGGTATCGCCCAGGCGCCCGCCAATTTAGGCAGCCTGAGCGGGACCATTCTCGTGGGCAACTTCGGCGACGGCACGATCAACGCATTTGATCCGGCAACCGGCGCATTCATGGCGACCGTCACGCTCTCGAACAACACGCCGTTCAAACAGGATGGACTGTGGGGCATCGCGTTTGGCAACGGCCTCAACAATCAGCCCTCCAATACGCTGTTCTTTGCGGCAGGCCCGAACAAGGAGGCCGATGGTCTTTACGGACGTCTTGATATGAAGATGTAAAAGCGAGAGTTTGCTGGTGCGAGGCACAGGAATGCCTGGTTCACTGAATCCGGCAAGCGGCATACTTATTAGCCCCCGGTATTACCGCGAGGTCATACCGGGGGCTAATGCTCGCCCTGCCATCATTCACGCCAACTCTGCTGATGACCCGGGCTACCAGACGAAATCAGGCAGCCAAAAAACGCTTGCTCTTAACGATGGAAGCAAGCACTGAAGCGCTCGGTTTTGCGGTGCGAACGAAAGTCGTACGATCGACCGAATACAACCCGAACTTTGGCCCATAGCCAAACAGCCATTCGAAATTATCAAGCAGGCTCCAGTGAATATACCCATGTACCGGCACGCCATCTTTCATGGCGCGCTGCATGGCCTCGATGGCGAGTGGGATATAGCGTACGCGCTGAGCGTCATCGATCCCGTCAATGCCGTTTTCAGTCACGATCACCGGCAAACCGGTCGCGCTATGGGCGTAGCGCACTGCACCCTCCAGGGAGTCCGGGTAAAACTCTTCCCCGTTAGCCGTCATTTCCGCCCCCGCCGGTGGCGGCATCGCGCCGTTCCGGTCCAGACGCTGCCGTCCATAGTTTTGAACGCCGATAAAGTCCCCTGTACGCGCGGCTTCCATCCAGACGCCATAGACATCCTGCCGCTTTTGATCGCGCTTGCTGTCAGGGCCCACGGCCTGATCGTCCGTGATCGACAGGCTAACTCCCACCTTGACTCGCGGATTGACGCTCTTTATCGCTTCAACGCCCTTTTTATGGGCCAGAATCATCTGTGCCGTTTTGGGCTCCGCATCGCCGACATTCGCTGACGAGAATCTCGTCGATCCGCTGGCCCTTGCTGCTGCGGCCAGCATCGCCTTTTGACCTTCCGCGAATCCGGGTGGAAATGCCAGCGGCAACCACGAAATGATTTTCAGGATGTTTGGCTCGTTCAGCGTGGTCGCATAACTCAACCTGTCGCCCATGTGACTCGCAACCCGCTCACAATACCTGGCGAAATGATCGGCTGAGCCTTCCACTTCCCAACCTCCCGCAGCGGCGAACCATATCGGCGTCGTGAAGTGATTGAACGTCACCATGGGCGTCAGGCCCCGCTCACGGCAACCATCCATCACCCTTCTATAGTGGTCGAGCATCGCAATGGAGTATTCGCCCTTTGCTGGCTCGATCCGCGACCATTCGATCGAGAAGCGGAATGTATTCAGCCCGAGATCGCGGACGATATCCAGGTCTTCCCGCCATCGGCTGAAACTGTCGACTGCATCGCCGGACGGCGTTTGAAAAATAGTCGGGGAAACGTGCTCGAGCATCCATGTATCGGCATTCGTGTTGTTGCCTTCGTACTGGTGACCGGCCGTCGCGACGCCCCAAAGAAACGAATTCGACCGGTTTTTGTAGCCTTCGGCGAAAGCTGCTTTGGAGAATGGCATTGCTGCTGCGCTCGTTGCCATCAATTTCAACATGGCACGTCTATCAAGATTGGCGTTCAATTTGTCCATATTCCTGTCGATATTAATCCGGTGATTTCGCTAGCCAGGTTGCGCCCCTCGCCAGACGAATCGCCCGCAAAAAATAATTACGCGTTAGAACTTGTGCGATATCCCCACCCGCAGGGCGAGTTGATCGGAATTGGAAGAAGGGCTGGCGTAAAGCAGTTGTGCCACCTGTCCCGCGCCGGTGACATGCTCGAAATCGGCGTCGAGATAAACGGTGGTCCGCTTCGAAAGGAAATAATTGATCATGGCGTTATAGACATGCCAACGCCCGCCGAGTCCGACCGAGTAGCCATAATCCGCTGCCACATTCAAGTCCGGCCGGATGTCGTACATCACGCCCACGTCACCCGTTTGAAGTCGATCTTTAGCGCCGTCGAGCGCGATAAAGTGGACATAGGAATAAGAGGCGACAAACCTGGCGGGACCCATCTGGTAGGCCGCACCGATGGCTGAGGTCGTGAGGTTGCGAAGCTCGATACCGCTGGACGCGGTTGACGCGGTTGAAGTTCCGAACGCGTAAGCGAGACCGATTCCGGCGGGATTGATCGTCGTGCCATTAATATCGGTCATGGCCGCGCCAATGGCGAATGGCCCATTGTGATACTTCAGCTTCAGTCCGAAAGCCCGGCCGGTATTCGTCGCGTTGCCGGAAGTCGAACCAAAACTGTAGATGGCTCCGCCCTGTACTCCTGCGATTTCCGGGCTATCGTACTTGACCGAGTTGTTGAGCTGCTCGCCCGTGATGCGATCGTAATCGCCGGGGTGATAACCATAAATGGGCCCGACAATCCCGGTGTACTGCAACATCTCGACCATGAAATCGTTCTGACGACCGAGCGTGAGCGTCCCATACCGGTCGCTCTCCAGGCCGACAAACGATTCCATGCCAAAAGCGGAACCCGAAGCCATCGCCTTGCCATTGGTCGACTGGAAAGACTGGGTAAGCCGGAATATCGCCCGGTTCCCGCCGCCGAGATCTTCTCGCCCCGTGAATCCAATCATGCTTGGCGCATTCACGTAACCGTCCTCGATCACGTTCGAATGTCCGCTTTGATTGCTGAAATACGTGATCCCGGTGTCGATCATGCCGAACAAGGTAACGCTCGACTGCGCGTGTGCGGTACCGGCGGCGATCAGCGAAGCCAATGCAGCGATCTTTAGTTGTGTTGAGTATGCCATCCTGTCTCCGTGTCTATTTTGTTCATCGGCTGTGCTTCGTGGTTGCTGCCTACGCCTCTTCGTCAGCCGAAGTGTTATGTGTTCAGAGGCTTCATACGGTCGTTACCTGATCTGGATGGGTCGATGCAGGCATGGCGTGCGTTCGTTGCCGATCGCGTTGTGCGTGAAGCGGAATAGGTCGTGCCCTTTTGACAGCCCCACTTCGCATGGAAGAATTGGCAAGGCAGCGGCTCAGTCAATCAGCGCAACGACGCACGACCGGGAACATCGGCCGACCGTTTGGTACGTGGGAACCTGTTTGTCTCCTGGTGGCCGGGCCGTTTGCGGGGACGCAGATCGGGTCGGCTGTTCTTGGGCGCGCGTAAGCACGAATCTCGGCTCGGCTATACGCGTCACATCAACATTTGATCGAATTTTATAGGGTTGCCTCTTCAGCAATCCGCCTCATTCTCGATACCCGCTATCGTGAATCGCGATGCGTAATCGGGAACGCGTTTCGCCTCGCCGTGTGCCTGGCGCCTCGTCTGTTTCGTTGTTCACGATGCCTGTCCGCAGGCAACCGTCCAAAAGCATGAAGCCCGCTGCGAGGCGGGCTTCATGACGCGGTCGGATGAGTCGGCCTGCTTCGAGATCGCGGCGGCTGCATCTTCGACAGCCGCGTCGCTCGATTAATTGAGGGCTTCGATGTCGTAAGTGCCGGGGCCCACGTCGTTGATATAGGCATAGGCGCGTCCGTCGCTATGCACACCGTACGGGTCGAGCGCGGACACAGCGGACGTCGCCACGGTCTTGCCGTTCATGTGCACGCCACCGCGCGTTGCCGGGACCGCGATGGTGCCGCTCGTGCCCTTCGGCACGACGACATGCATGGCGATGGCGCCCTGCGCATCGATGCTCCACTTCACCGCGATGGCCCCGTGGGGCGTCGGCGCGCTGCCCTGCGCCCAGCGCAGATCGCCCATTTGCGGCTTGACGAGCCACTGCCCATAGCCCGGGCTCGCAGGACGGATGCCCAGCACGTATTGCGACAGCGCCGAGGTGGGTCCCGACGACCAGCCGTGCGCAAGACTCGTTTGCGGGCTGACGGGCTCGCCCGCCGCGCTCATGGCTTCCCATGTCGTGCCCGTGTAGTTGTCGCCCGGCGCGATCATCGTTCCCCACAGCGAGCGGATCAGGTCGAGCGCGCCCGTCGTATCACCCGTGGCGAGTCGCGCCCGCAACTCGGCGTCGCTCGCGAAGGGGCTGATCATCGATGCACGCCCGCTGTCGCCCGAAAACGCCAGGCGGCCATGTTCGCTGGCCAGGCCGCTCGCCACACTCGCCAGCACCTGGCGCGCACGCTCGGGCGACGCCACGCCGGTCAGCACAGCCAGCGCGTTGGCGTCCTGCGCCAGCGCTCCCGGCCGGTTCGCGCTCATCGCGTAGAACCCGGCCTGTTCGTTGTAGAGCTGCTGGTTGATCGCATGGCGAACGCGCGCGGCCTGCTGATGCCATGCGCTCTCTTCGTCGGCCTTGGCGAGCGCGCCGGCCAGATAGGCCGCGTCGCCCAGCACGCCGTAATAGAGCGCGTTGGTGGCGGTCACCTCGCCGGTCACCGGATGCGCGAAATCGGGCAGCCAGTCTTGTGCCTCGCGCGCGTCCACCGAGATCAGTCCATTGGCGTCGACGTGATCGCCCAGATAACGCAGCTCGCCTTCGAGCGCAGGCCACTGCGCACGCACGAGCGAGAGATCGCCCGTGTACTGGTAGTAGTCGCGCAGCAGCTTCACGAAGTACATCGAGTACTGCGTCGAATAGAAACCGGTCATGCCGTAAGCGTCGGCAGGCGTGTCGATCAGCGGATCCTGCGAGCTATGGGTGGTCGAGACTTCGCCATTGGCGAGGCGATAACTGCCGAGCAGGCGAATCGAGCCTTCGATGGCGTCGACGCGATTCGACGTGTAGAACAGCGTGGGCGCGGCGACCGCGAGATCGGCGGACCAGATGGTGCGATCGCGCTTGGCGCCATCGACGAGCAAGGCCATGTCGTTCGTGTGAGCGGAGAAGTCGTTCAGGGCCTCCGGGTTCGTGAGCGCGTTCGCGTAGAGGACCTTGTCCGTCACGTCGGTAATCGACAGGTTGCGGTAGGTCGCCAGCGCGCCGGGCTCGTTGAAGAAACCCGCGCTGCCCACCGGCGCGAGCAGCATGCTGGTGGCGCCCAGCGCGTCGGCGTCGAGCGAGCCGACCGGCTTGCCGTCCAGGAACACCTCCAGCCGCGGGCCGCGCATGTCGGTGCGCACGCTGTGCCACGTGCCCGGCGACACGGTCGCGGGCAGCTTCAGCACGGCGACGCGCTTGTTGCCCCCGGCAAAGGTGCTGAACGCGCTGAATTCGAGCGTGTTCGCGATCTCCTTGTTCGCCGTATCGGCATGCAGCACGAAGCGCAGCGTGCTCAGGTTCGACAGATCGCGCATGACCCATCCCGCGCTGTCGCGATCCACGCGCACGTCGAACGACATCGCATAGTCCGCGGGCCACTGCCCGCTCTTTTGCACGATGCCGGTGCCGGTCGCGCCCAGCGTCAGGCCCGCGTCGCTGATCCGCCACGCCAACGGCAGCGCCCTTGCATCGAGACGCGTGAGTTCGACCGTATACGCGCCTGCATTCCAGATTTGATTGAGCGCGTCCGAACTCGACATGAAAGCGCCTTCGTTCAGGGCGGCGTGCGTGTCTGCGCTCGCCTCGTTCAGCGCGCGGATGCCTGCGCCGGACAGCACGACCGTCCCCGGCGTCGACAGCGAGATCACCTGATAGCGCTCGCCGCCCTGCACGACCGGATGCGAGATCGTGCCGTTGCGCAGCACCGGAAATTGACTCGTGCGCGCCGGATCCACGGCGACCGTCAGCCCGGCCGTCACGTCGCCGCTCGCCAGGTGCGCGCGGCTCTCGCTGAAGGTCGCCGCGAGTGTGGGCTGGCCCGTGTGCGCCGTCACGTCGAAATACGGCACGCCGCCGACTTCGCGTCCGTAGTCGAGCACGACGACCGGCGCCGGTCCACCCGCGCGATAGCGCAAGACCGTGACGCCGCCAGTGACCAGCGCCTGCGCATTCGACACATCGCCCGACACGCTGACGATGCGCGCGGCGCGCAACGGTCCCACGCCCGCGCGCCACGTTGCAACGCCCACCTGTGCGGGCCACGGCGACGTCGCGACGGCGGCGGTCTGGGCAGCCAGCGCAACAGGCGGAAGCAGTGACAGGGAAAGCACCAGCGCCGTGGCGCCGAGCGCGCCCACCGACGATTTGAACCGCGTGGTCATGTTGTCTCCATATTTCCAGACCGTCCGCCAGCGCGGAAGCAGCAGGTTGATTTTTTTAGCCGTGCCACAGCACGAATGGCTGACCGGCGCTTTGCGCCATGTCAAATGTGCCGGCAGGATTCTAGAGGCCGCCTCCAGGTCTGTAACGCCTTGTTTGGCGATACCTGCTATCTCGATTCGCGATACGTGACGCGGCGTTGGCACGTGCAAGGCACGCGCGCGCTCGGGGGCGGCGAGCCCTCGCGAAACGTGATAGCCCGTATCGCGAAACGCGTCTGCTCGTTGTGCGCCGAGCCCCTACACTCACCGCACACGCAATGCCTTGCGTCACATCAAAAAACATTGGAGACAGACATGTCAGCCCGACGCGGCTCACCTTTTGCGCTTGTCGCCGCACACGTCGCGGGAATGATCGACCTGGTC
The DNA here is from genome assembly GCF_905220285.1 of Paraburkholderia sp. J94. Taxonomy (NCBI): domain Bacteria; kingdom Pseudomonadati; phylum Pseudomonadota; class Betaproteobacteria; order Burkholderiales; family Burkholderiaceae; genus Paraburkholderia; species Paraburkholderia sp. J94. The sequence continues at coordinate 360,466 of NZ_CAJMZH010000002.1, forward strand.
GCCCTGCCTGTGTGGGTCAACACCTTGATCGAGCGATTTCATTTCGACGTCCAACGCGCCGGTGCGCTCGCCACGGCCTACCTCGCCTGCGCGGTCGTCTGCTCGGTCTGCATCGCGCCGCTGATCGCCCGGCTGCCGGGGCGGCTCGCGGCCGCGAGCGGTTTCGCCCTGGCCGCCTGCGGCTTCGCGCTGGCGGCGCACGCCACGACCTTCGGCGGCATGCTGGCCGCCCACGCCACGGCGGGCATCGGCGTGGGCGGCGGGCTGTCGGTCGCGCATGGCGCCATCGGCAGGACGGCCAATCCTCATCGGCTGTTCGCGCTCGGTCATCTCGCGCTGGCCCTGTTCGGCGTCGTCTACTTTGCGGCCACGCCGACGCTGATCGCCTTGCATGGCGGCGCGGCCTTGTTCGTGGTGTTCGCTGCGGTCTCGATCGCCGCCGCGCTGGCGCTCGCGCTCGCATGGCCCGCCACGGCGGCAGCCGATGCGGGCGCGCCGCGCCGCGAAGCCACGCGTCTCATGGACACACGATTCGAACGCGGTTGCTGGAGCGCGATCATCGGTATCGTGTTCATGGCGATCAACCAGGCGATGGTGTTCAGCTTCGCGCAGCGCATCGGGCTCGCACACGGATTCGGCGATGCCCGCGTGAACGCCGTGCTCGTGGCGGTCGGCCTCGTCAATCTGCTGCCGTCCGCGCTCGCCGCGCTGCTCCAGGGCAGGCTCGACGCGCGCAACGTCGCGCTCGCCGGCCCCATCGCGCAAGGCGTGCTCGCGCTCGTGCTCTGCAACACGACGTCGTTCGCTCCGTATGCGCTCGCGGCGAGCCTGTGGGTCTTCGCGATGATCTTCACCCACACGTTCCTGTTCGGCCTGCTCGCACGACTCGACAAGACGGGCCGCGCGGTCGCCTACACCCCCGCGATGCTGATGGCGGGCTCGGCCGTCGGCCCCTTGCTCGGCGGCATGCTGATCGTGCGCTTCGGCTTCGGCGCGCTCGGGTTCGCGGCCGTCCTGATCGGCCTGTTCAGCTTCCTCTTCTTCAGCCGCCTGCGCTCGGTGGCGCGCACGCAAACGCACTTCGAGCTTCCCCCGGCGCGCTGACGATCACTCTCCGACAATTCACTTGAGACCCCAATCATGGCAGGCATAGTTTTTCAGAACGTTCGTGTATTCGATGGCAGCGGTTCCGCGCCCTTTCCTTCGCAGGTGCGCGTGGAGGGCAACCGGATCGTCGCGCTCGCGGCGCCGCAGTCGCCCTCGCTCGCCCAGGACGGCGACGACCTCTACGACTGCGGCGGCGCCACGCTGATGCCCGGTCTCGTCGAGGCGCACGCGCATCTGTCCTGGCCCAGTTCGGTCGAGAAGTTCGTGCCCGGCATGGCATTGCCGCCCGAAGAACTCGTGCTCACCACCGCGCGCAACGCGCGCATCCTGCTCGATCACGGCTTCACGAGCGCCTATTCGGCGGGCTCGCTGAGCAAGCGCGTGGAAGTCGCGCTGCGCGAGCAGATCGAGAGCGGCGGCATGCCCGGTCCGCGGCTCGTGGCGTCGTCCATCGAGCGCACGCCGCCTGTCGCCGCCGACGAGCAGGAACTGAACCCCGGCGAGGTGGACCCGCACGGCGTGGGACCGGACGCCGTGCGCGCCTTCGTGCGCACGTGCGCGGAGATGGGCGCGCGCTCGGTGAAGTTTCTGCTCTCGGGCGAAGACGCCTTGCAGCCGGGCGCGTCGCAGCAACTGCTGTACAGCGAAGCCGAAGCGCAGGCGGCAGGCGATGAAGCCGCCGCGGCAGGCGTCTGGCTCGCCGCGCACGCGCAGGCCGCCGAAGCGGTGAAGATGGCGCTGCGCAACGGCTTTCGCGTGCTCTATCACTGCACTTACGCCGACGAAGAAGCGCTCGACATGCTGGAGGCCGCGCGCGACCAGATCTTCGTGGCGCCCGCCATCGGCATCATTCAGGCGACGCTGGACGCCTCGCCGCCGCCCCACTTCGACATGACGCACATGAAGCGCAGCGCGGCCGAAGTGCGCGAGCTGCAACAGCGCCTCGTGCCGGAACTGCGCCGCCGCGGCGTGCGCGTGCTGCCCGGCGGCGACTATGGTTTCCCGTTCAATCCGAATGGCCGCAACGCGCGAGACCTTCAGCTTTTTGTCGAACTGTTCGGCTACACGCCCGCCGAAGCCCTGCATGCGGCTACGGCGCTCGGTGGCGCGCTGATGGGCCTGCCCGATGAGCTTGGCCGTATCGCCCCTGGCTATCTCGCCGACCTGCTGATCGTGAACGGCGACCCGACCGAAGACGTCGCCATCCTCCAGGACAAGCAGCGCCTGACCGGCATCATGAAGGACGGCCGCTTCCACAAGACGCCGCACGCGCTGCGCGCCGCACGCTGAACGAAGGAGCACACGACGATGAGCCAGAACGCCCCTCCGTGCGCCGATGAACTCGACCGGCTGATCCGTACGACGGGCGCCGTGATCGATCCGCCGCTGGTGAAAAGCTGGTACGCGCCGCTGCGCGAGACGCAGCGCAAAGACGGCGCCGACGTGCGCCACGACATCGCCTATGGCGACGACGAGCGGCACAAGCTCGACGTTTATCTGCCGACGACCGGCGACACGAAAGGCCGTCCGCTGCTGCTATTCGTGCACGGCGGCGGTTTCGTGCGCGGCGATCGCCGCGACCGCGCCAACGTGGGCTGGTGGTTTGCGCGGCAAGGCTTTGTCACGGTCGTCCCCAGCTACCGGCTCGGCCCGGCGCACCGCTGGCCGGCCGGCGCGCAGGATGTCGCCGCAGCATGGGCGTGGGCGCACGCGAACGCCGCGGCGTTCGGCGCCGATCCGCAGCGCATCTACGTGGCGGGCGAATCCGCAGGCGCGGCGCATGTCGCGGCGGCCACGCTCATGCGGCGCTTCCGGCCTGCGGGCGTCAGCGCGCCGCGCGCTGCGTTGCTCGTCTCCGGCGTCTACAACGTGCAACTGGAAAAGCTCGCGCGCCGGCAGTTCGGCATTCCGAGTCCCGATCCGCGCAACGAAGCGTATTTCGGCAGCGACTTCGCGGGCTACCCTGCCATGTCGACGGTCGAGAACGTGGACAGCGAACCGTTCCCGCTGCTCATCACGTGGGCCGAACTCGATCCGCCGCAAATGCAGATCCAGGCGGGCGAACTGTTTGCGCGGCTGACCACGCAACATGACTTCGGCCCCGACGTCGCCGTGATTCGCGGCCACAACCATTTGTCCCAGCTAGAAGCGATCAACACCGCCGACGACAGCCTCGCTTCGACGCTGCTCGACTTCATGCAGCGGCACTGAAACACCGAAAAGCCGAGTACGACGCAAGGACACGGGATTGAACAGCGGATTCAATTCCGCAGTCCGCGCGTTGTCCGTTTCGGCGTTTTTCGCCCGGCAGCATCGGGGCTATGCGCGCCATGCCGCCAAAGGCGACCTTCCCTGGCTCAAGTCCTTCCTCAAGTTCCGATCGGCGCGACACTCATGCCGCCAGCCCGGCGGCCGCCTCGATCAGACGCTCCCGCAGCCACCGGTGGCACGGGTCCTTCTCCCTGTACTCGTGCCACTGCAAAAACTCCCTCACCGTGGGAATCTCGATGGGCGTGTCCACGAGACGCAGCGGCAGTCTGCGTGACAACTCGTTCGCGAGACGCCGGTGCATGATGGCGATCATCTGCGTGCCGATCAGCGCGGTCGCGATCGAACAGAAGTCCGAGGTCGTCACGCGCACGCGCCGCTCGATGCCTTGCGCTTCCAGATAGCGGCTATCGTAGGTCGGCGCGCGCGGCCACCCCAGCAACGCGGCAACATGATCGAGGCGCTCGAACTGCTCGACACTCTCCAGCCGCGCACCGACCTTCGTGTTCCCCTCCCACACCACGCAGGTGTAACGGTCGTCGAACAGCGGACGATGCGGATGATCCGGCGCGATGAACGGCTCGGGAATGATCAGGAAGTCGTATTCGCCGCGGCGCAGCTTCTCCGCCGAATCCTCCACTTGCGGCATGAATTCGATCGTGATGTGCGGCGCCAGCGGCTCGATCACCGGAATCAGGCGATGCATGAGCACGTTGATCACATAGTCCGAGGTCGCGATCTTGAAGTGCCGCCGCGCATTCGCGGGCTCGAACTCGGGATCGATCGCGACGATCGTCTGCACCTGGAGCAGCAGATCGCGCACCGGTTGAACCAGCTCGCGCGCGAGCGGCGTCAATTCCAGATTGCGTCCCACGGGGACCAGCAACTCGTCGTCGAAGTATTCCCTGAGCTTCGCAAGCATGCCGCTGATCGCCGACTGGCTGAGGTTCAGCCGCTCCGCCGCGCGCGTGATGCGGCGCTCGTCCAGCAGCGCATCGAGCGTGACGAGCAGGTTCAGGTCCAGCCTGTTAAAGCGCATTTTTCGCGTCTCCATGCGAAAGGCCGCCTCATCGGGCGGCCCTGTTATTCAAAACGATCGGCCTTTCGGTCGCGGGCGCTCAGCCCGCCACGCCGGGATCGTGCTGCGCGTTCGCAGGCAGCGCATCGTCGTCGTGCACGCTCGCGGCGTTCTGCGCCGCTGCCGGCAATGCGGCGATCTCCGTCTTGCCGAGCGCGATCACGCCCGCCGCGAGCACCAGCGCACCCGTGAACAACGCGAACGTCCACACCGGATCGGAGTTGATCGAAGCGATGACGCCCACGATAACAGGCCCGAGTATGCCACCTATCCGGTTCAATCCGACCGCGACCCCCATGCCGGTGCCGCGAATTTCCGTGCGATAGCACATCGCCTGGTAATTGTTCATGATCGCCTGCGCGCCGAAGATGAAGAAGCCCACGCACGCGATCAGCACCATCGAGCCCGCCTTGCCGAGCGTCACGGCGAGCACCGCCATGAACATGCCCGCCACGATATAGCCCACCACCATCGCCCGAATGCGGCTATGCAGGCGGTCGGCGAGCCAGCCCATGGAAATGCCGCCGAACACCGAGGCGATCATGACCACCGTGCCATAGCCGAACGCCGACGATACGCCGCCGCCCTTGTTGACGACCATGGTGGGCAGCCAGCCGGTCAGGCCGTGGATGCAGAACAGGCTCAATGCGCCCGCGACCCAGTGAACGAGCGTGTTGCGGCGATACTCTGCGGACAGCAGGTCGCGCACGGAACCGGGCCGCGAGGTCGCGCGCATCGGCAGGATATGGCCTTCGCGATAGACGGGCTCGCGCTCGGGGCGAGCGGCCTTGAGGAGCGCGAGCACTTCGTCGGTGCGCCCGCGCAGGGCGAGATACTGGGCCGATTCCGGCAGCCATTTCATGGCCGCCGCCGCGACGAGCGCCGACAACACGCCCACGAAATAGAGCGACTGCCAGCCCAGATGCGGCGTGAGCGTGAGCCCGGCGACGCCCGCGAAAATGCCGCCCGCCGAGAAGCCGAACTGAAACACCCACGTCGCGAAGGTGTTCGCGTTGCGGCGCGGCGCCCACTCGTTGATGCAGGTGAGCGCGAGCGGCGTGACCATGCCGAGCGCGGTGCCCATCAGGAGACGCGCGAGCGCGAAACTCGCGGCGGAGTGAACCACGGTGGCAAGCAGGCCGCTGGAAAGCGTCAGGGTCCACAACGCGCCGAGCATCACCTTGCGCCGGCCGATGCGGTCGGCGAGCAGGCCTTGCAGCACCGAGCCGATCGAAAGGCCGACGATGCCGCTGGAGAGCATGATGCCGATCATCGCAGGCGATGGCTGCCATGCGTGCCGCACGAGCGGAATCACGTAGGCGGCGTTGAAGAGATCGTAGCCGTCGAAGAACATGATGCAGGCGACGAGGACCGCGAAGCGCAGATGGAAGCCGCCGATGCGCGCGTGCGCCAGCTCCTCCCTGACATTGATGGGTGTTGCCAAGGTTTGTCTCCGTTTGGTCGGGTGCGGGACCCGTGCCGCCTTTTTTTATGGCGGTCTGAAACGAGGCTGCTGGACAGGCCGCGTTCTGCGGCCTGTCCGCGTGCGTTAGCCGTGCAACGCCGCGTCGAGCGTCGCGAGCGATTGCGCGAGGTCTGCCGCGTCGCCCGCCACGCCGTACACGTAGTGATCGGGACGCACGATCGCCGCGCAACAGCGATTGCGCTCGAACCACGCCGCGAGCACGCCGTCGATTTCGACGATGCGATGCGTGTCGGGCAGCACCGCCGCATGGTGGGCGTCGCCATCCGGCGCGAGTTCGACGATCTGCGCGCCGACACGCGCCGCAGCCTGCTGTGCGTCGCTCGACAGCGGCTCGCCGCCCAGCGTCACGACGCGCCAGTTGCCACCCGCCACGATATCGAGCAATGCGGCATCGTCGGCGTGCTGCACGCGCGGTTGCGGGAACAGCGTGCCGTTCGCTGCGTGGGCGGCGTGCGACAGCAGCCCTGCGTCGAGCTTCGGCACGATGTCCTGGCGCGCGATCGTCTTCACGACGCCGCCCGCCTCGCGCAGCAGCCGCGCATCGCGCTCGCGAGCGGCGTCGACGTCGCGTTCGCAGATCAGCTTGCCGATCTCCTTGATGCGCGTGGTGAGCTGGCGCACATGGAGGCTGCGTTCGGCCTGATAGCTGTCGAGCAGGTCGGACTGCGCCGTGCCCGCCATCACCGCGTCGAGCTTCCACACGAGGTTCACCACGTCGCGAATGCCCTGGCACATGCCCTGACCGATGAACGGCGGCTGCTGGTGCGCCGCGTCGCCGCCGATGAACACGCGCCCACGGCGCCATTGCTTCGCGACGAGCGCATGGAAACGATAGCTCGCCGCGCGCCACAGTTCGCCGTCCTCGCGCGTGAGCCAGCGCGAGAGCAGCTTCCACACCTGCTCCTCCTGCTGCATGTCGCGCGGATCTTCGCCCGGCATCAGCATGATTTCCCAGCGCCGATGGCCGCCCGGACCGACGATGTACGTGCAGGGCCGCGACGGCTCGCAATACTGGATCGCGACCTTCGGCAGCTTTTCGATGCCGCGCTCGTTCACGCGCAGGTCCACGACGAGCCACGGTTCGTCGAACACGAGATCCTCGTATTCGATGCCCAGCTGCGTACGCACCGTGCTCGACGCGCCGTCGCAGCCGAGCAGGTAATCGCACGTCACGGTACGCGTCGCGCCCGTGTCGTCCTTGAGATGAACCGTCACGCCCCCGGCCGTTTCGTCGAAGCTCACGAGTTCCGTGCCCAGCGCGATTTCCACCGTGTCATACGCGCTCGCATGCTCGCGCAGCGCGGCTTCGACGGGCGGTTGCGTGAACACCATCGTCGGCATGTAACCGAGCGGCCAGGGCTTGGGCACCGTGTCGATGCGCTTGATCAGCTGACCGTCCACGCCGTAATACTCGGAAGGCGGGAACACGGCCACATGCTCCGCAATGCGCTCGACCACACCGAGCCCCTGGAACACGCGCATGATCTCGTGGTCGACGGCGATCGCACGCGGCTTGTCGTACACCTCGCGCGCGCGGTCCACGCACAGCACCTTGCGGCCGCGCTGCCCGAGCAGCCCCGCCGCCACCGCGCCGGACGGGCCGAAGCCGACCACGACCACTTCGTAATGGTTGTTGCGTTCCATCGTCATGCGCCCACTGCGTTCTGCTCGTCCTGCACCGTGTTTTGCAGGCGGCCCACGCGTTCGATGTCCACTTCCACACGGTCACCGTGCTTGAGCCACACCGAAGGATCGCGCGCCCAGCCCACGCCTGCGGGCGTGCCCATCGCGACCACGTCGCCCGGTTCGAGCGTCAGACATTCACTCAGGAGTTCGATGGTTTCCGCCACGCCCCAGATCATGTCGCTCGTGCTCGCCTGCTGCATGACCTGACCGTTGAGGATGAGGCGCAGCTTGAGGCCTTCGGCGCCCGGCGGCAGTTCGTCGGCGGTCACGAGCCACGGGCCGAATGCGCCCGTGCCGTCGAAGTTCTTGCCGATCGTCCACTGCGACGTGCGCTTCTGGTAGTCGCGGACCGAAACGTCGTTGAAGCAGGCATAGCCGTACACATAGTCGAGCGCGTTCTCGCGCTTCACGTGGCGCGCACGCTTGCCGATCACGATCATGAGTTCGGCTTCGTAGTCGAGCTTTTCCGAAATGCGCGGACGGATCACCGGATCTTCGTGCGCGATCAGCGACGATGCGCCACGGAAGAAGATGAGCGGATAAACCGGCTTGAGATTGCCGCCTTCCTTGGCGTGATCGTAGAAGTTATGGCCGAGGCACACGATCTTGCCCGGCTCCGGCACGACAGGCGCGAGCGTGAGCGACGCATACGGCGCGCGGTGCTCGCCGCTCTCGATGGCGCGCTGTGCAGCCGCGTTCAGGTCCACGCCGGCCTTGAGCGCCGCGCGCAGATCCGCGGGCACCGAAGCGTCGGCCTTATTGAGGTCGACGACATCGTCGCCGTCGATCACACCAAGGCGCGTCGTGTCGCCCGATCGGAAGGTAACCAGTTTCATGATGTTTTATCTTTCAAGAAAAATTGATTCGTTATGCGATATTAATTCGTGCTTCAGCGCGACCCGGTTGCAGAAGCTTGCGGCGCGCGAAAGAAAATCGTCTTTTGCGCGGCCTTCATCCGGTCCGAAGGATTGCGCCCCACGCCCCACTGGTCGATGCGACCCGGCGGCCATTTCCAGTCGTCCGGGCCGCCGGTGCGATAGCTCTCGTCCACCTGCTGCACTTCGGCGGTGTATTCGATGACGAAATCGAATGGCCCGAGGAAGTACGCGAACACGTTGTTGCCCGGACCGTGACGGCCCACGCCCCACTCGATCGGATGGCCCGCGTCGTTCATGCGGCCGCCGCCGCGCATCACCGAGTCGAGGTCGGGCATGACGAAGGCGATGTGGTTCAGGCTGTTCTCCTGCGCGTCCGCCAGCGCGATGCTGTGATGGTCGCTGCCGCAACGCATGAAGGCCATGACGCGCGTGCGGTCCGAGAGCCGGAAGCCGAGCGCCTTTTCGAAAAAGGCCTGCGCCACCGCGACGTTCTCGCTGTTGAGCACCACGTGCGTGATCTTGATCGGGCGGTCCTTGACCGGCTCGGTGTCCGCGTGGCTGCGCCCGCCTGCAATGAAACGCAGCGTGCGCCCTTGCGGATCGAGCACGTCGAGCGCGACGCCTGCGCCCGGCATCGTCGTGGGGGCCGGGCCGCTCAGCACCGTGCCGCCCTGTTCTTCGACCGCGCGCGCGATCGTGTCGAGATGCCCGATTTCGGCCACATCGAACTCGATGGCGCGCACGTCCGCGTGCTCGCTCTGCGTGAGCGTAAGAATGTGATGCGCCGCGCCCGTGCCACGGAAATAGACTTTCTCCGGGCGGCGCGTGAGTTCGGTGAGATGCCAGGTATCCGCGTAAAAACGCGCGGCGAGTTCGAGATCCGGCACGCCGATCTCGATGCCTCTGAGGCCAGTGACGAGGCACTGCGTCATGTCATGCTCCATTCCTGATGCCCAGGAATTCCCGGGCGTTGCGATAGATGAGCCGTTCCGCTGCGGCCGCGTCGAGGCCGAGCGCTTCGACGCCGCCCACAGGATCGCGCTCGCGGAACGCGAACGGGTAATCCGTGCCCAGCATGATGCGCGTATCGCCGAACGACTCGACGAGATGGCGCAACGTGGCCGGGTCGAACACCAGCGAGTCGTACCAGAGGCCGCGCGCCTGCTCGCGCGCGCTTTGCTGCAGCGTCTCGCGCAGCGGCGCGAACACACGGCTGGCTTGTTCGAGGCGCGGCAGCAGCGAGGCGAGCGTGCCGCCGCCGTGGCTGAAGGCGATACGAAGATTCGGATACCTGACGATCAGGTTCGAGGTGATCGCCGAGGCGGCGGCCAGCCCCACGTCAGTGGGAAACGCCAGCGCCTGCACGAGTTGCGCCGGCCCCACGAGGCGCTCCTTGCCAGCCGGACGCAGCGCGTGCACGAATACGGCTGCGCCAAGCGCGGCGGCGGCCTCGAAGAAGGCATCGAACTGCGCCGCGCCGATGGGCGCGCCATTGATGTTGCTGCCGATCTCGACGCCCGCGAAGCCCGGCGTGGCCATCAGGCGTTCGAGTTCGCGAATCGCCATGTCCACATTCTGCAGCGGCACCGCGCCGAGCCCGACCATGCGGCCCGCGCTCGCGTCGGTCATTTGCGCGATCGTGTCGTTGAGATAGTGCAGCAGCGGCAGCGCGTCGGGCGCTTCCATCCAGTAGGAGAGCAGTTCGGGCATCGGCGAAATCGCCTGGATCGCCACGTTCTGCGTGTCCATGTCGGCGAGCCGCTTTGGCGTGTCCCAGCACAGGTCGGAGACCGTGCGATAGATCTTCTCGTCGATCACGACATGTCGATGGCACGCATGCGCTTCGCGCATGGACGGCCACTCGCGTGGCACGCGTGCGCCCAGATAGCGCGGGAATTCGGCGGGCACGATATGCGCATGGACATCGATGCCCTGGCACGCGCAGCGGTAGGTCGGATGCATGGCGAGCGGTCGCCTTATCGGTACGCAAGGCCTGCGTGGCGCAGACCTTCGATACAGATGGCCTCGTCCTCGTCGCCGGTGCCGCCGCTCGCGCCAATCGCGCCGATCACCCGACCGTTCGTGGAAACGATCACGACCGCGCCCGTCTGCGGGATGAACTTGCCGCCCGCGGCGGGCGCGATGGCGCCAAAGAACACCGGATTGGCGCTGGCACGCTCATGCAGCGTGCGCGACGCGACGCCCATGCCGAACGCCGCCGCGGCCTTGCCGTGCGCGATGTCCACGCGCAGCGGCGTCGCACCGTCCTCGCGCACCATGGTTTTCAATTGCCCGGCTTCGTCGAGCACGACGACTGCCATCGGTTTGAAGCCTTCGCGGCGCGCCGCGGCGAGTGCCGTATCGACGGCACGCTTTGCCTGATCCAGCGTTAACGAGTCCACCTTGCTCTCCAGTCACGATTCGATCTGTTGAGGATCATAATATATACAAAATCAGACTGTCTAACGTTTTGTGTATTTGACAAGGGAAAACACTGAAGCCCTACTGTGGATCGGTGTTGCTGCCCAAATCAGATATACTTCATCCCAGATCGATTCCTCATGAGGTGTGACTTGTCCCGCATCGTAGCTAACCCCGCTGCGCCCGCAGGCACGGGGGGCGCGAGCGTCGCAACCCTCGCAACGAACCTGTATGACCGCATTCGCGCGGACCTGCTCGACGGCAAGCTCGAACCGGGGCGCAAGCTCCAGATCGAGTTTCTGTGCGACCACTACCAGGCAGGCCAGACGCCCGTGCGCGAGGCGCTCAACCGGCTCACCTCCGACGGTCTCGTCGAACGCCGCGACCAGCGCGGATTCGCCGTGGCCGGCATCAGCGCAACCGACCTGCACGAGATCACCAAAACGCGCTGCTGGCTCGAAGAAATCGCCCTGCGCGAAGCCTTCGCCACCCGTTCGACCGAATGGGAAGAAGACGTCGTGCTCGCGTATCACCGGCTTTCCAAGGTCCCGCGCTCGCTTTCGGAGAGCGAGTACAAGGAAAACCCCGAATGGGAGCGCCGCCACCGCGAGTTTCACCGCGCGCTGATCGGCGGCTGCCAGTCGCGCTGGCTCATCAACTTCTGCGAGCAGTTGGCCGATCAGCTCTACCGCTACCGCCAGCTCTCCGTGCGGCGCGTGTTTCCCAAGCGCCATGAAGGCGCCGAGCACAAGGAAATTCTCGACGCGGTCGTGGCCGGCGATGCCGCCCGCGCCATCCAGCTCCTCACCACGCATTACCAGCAGACGGCGGACATCATCCTCACCGACGCCGATCTGTTCCCGCCCGCCTCCCGCTAAGCCGCTCCCCTGTCAACGCAGCCTCTCGCCCCTTTGGGGCGCGGTTGCGCTCGTCCGCGCACTCAACATACACAACCTGGTGTTTTCGATAGTTTTGTATATTTTTTATTGACGGAATATTACTCCGTACACAAAACTCCTGATTTCATAGAGTGCTGCGTCCCGACGGCACCGTTCAGGAGACTTCATGAAGCTATCGTTCGCGCCGTCCTTTCCGCTTGCGCCCGTCGTTGCGCCCATCGCTGCGCTCGCCGCTGCCGCGCTTGTCGCGCCCGCTGCCCACGCACAATCGTCCGTCACGCTCTACGGCATCCTCGACACCGCCATCCAGGTCGCCCGCACGGGCGGCAACACCGTGGTGCGCGAGGCGTCGAGTTCCGTCGCGCCGAACCGTTGGGGCCTCTTCGGCAAGGAGGATCTCGGCGGCGGCTATAGCGCGGTCTTCAAGCTCGAAAACGGCTTCAACCTGAACTCGGGCGCGATGGCGAGCAGCACCGCACTCTTCAACCGCGAGGCGTGGATCGGCATTCGCGGGCCGTTCGGCCAGATCCAGGCGGGCAACAACTACACGCCGCTGTTTCTCTCCTACGTCACCTACTCGATCGGCGAACTCAACGCGCTCGCCTGGGGCAACGCCACCAACAACTACGTGTTCGTGCCGGCGGCGCGCACGGCGAACTCGATCCGCTACACGTCGAACGAACTCGCGGGCTTCACGTTGCGCGCGCTGTATGCACGCGGCGCAAACGGAACGAGTGGGGTGCCCGCCTCGCTCGGCGACACACTTTCCGCAGGCGTGAACTTCAAGGCCGGCCAGTTCTCTGCCGACGTCGACTATCTGCAGCAGCGCTTCGCCAACACGGCGACGCTGACCACCACCACGTCGGTCGGCACGGGACGGTACTACCTGATCGGCGTCTCGTACGACTTCGGTTTCGTCAAGACGGCCGCGCTGTACCAGATGCACCGCAACGCGACCGGCGTGAGCACGTCGATTTCGAGCGCCTACGCCACGCCGAACCACGACTTTTATGAGGTGAACGCACTCATTCGCCATCTGGGGGGCGGCTCGCTTCTCGCAAGCTTCGGGCAGTACTTCCTGAAGTCTGGTGGCGACGGTCACGCCACGTCCTGGGCCTTGCGCTATGACTATCCGCTTTCCAAACGCACGGGGCTCTATGCCGGTGTAGCGGGCGTACATAATCACGGCACGACGGCGTTCACCGTGACGGACGCAGCGGGTCCAGGCATTGCCGTTTCGCCGGGCAAGGACATCACGACCGGGATTTTCGGCATCGTTCACGCTTTTTAGGCGGGATGATGATGAGGGGGAGAGTTGGCACGGAGCGCTTTCGCTTCCCCCTGCGCGGTAGAGGTCAAACTATGCGGCGTTCAACCTGACAGCGCGCCAAACCCACCCGGGCTTGCGCTGATATTCAATGTCTTCAGGCAATACCCGGGCAAAGCCGCGTTGCTCGTGATCACCGGACAACCGACTTCGTCTTCGATCGTCTGATCACACCGCTCACGTGGATGCCCGCGCAACGGATCAGGATCGCATCGAATTGGCGCGGCAAACGCAGAGCGATGTCCGCCCACGTTTGCTTCGGCATTCAGGTCTGAAACTGTCAATTTCCAGCGATTCCCACGCGCGTATGCGTGGGGCTGAATTGGTGTGCCGGATACGGTTGAATCGCCAGCCTTTCATCGTCAACGCGACTCATCAAAGCTTCGCCATCAGGCACGGTGTCGGGATGGCGCTGAATACAAAGCGCGTTCGTGCGTAACGGCTAACGGCGCCTGATCCGGCCTGCACCGGTTCCCCGGTTATTTGCCGGTCGTGGCTGCGTGTCGCTCGTATCCCCTTTGCCCAGGAGGTAACCGACGATGGTGCCCAAAAGGCCCATCATCGGAGCGATCTGCGTATTGTCGTAGCCAGCCGTGATAAGCAGCAGACCCACGGTGATCACCAAGGTCAAGCCGAACACGCGCGTTGTGACGATGCTCCAGGACTGCTTTCGAAGGATCATCACGACGAATTCGAGCAATATCACGAAGGAGCCGAACGACAGAACAAGGATCGATAGACCCGTTATTTTTAGGCTACGCCCGAGGAGTTCCAGGTCGTTGCTGCCCGAACTCTGCGAGGCGCATGCAGGCGGTTCGGCCCGCGGCTCGGTTTGAGTTTCGGTGGGAGGCCAGTTCGTTGGGTATTTTCCGATCGATGGCTGTCCAGTCCCGCCACTCGGTTCGAAACCTTGAGCGTAGGTTGGCAAATACGCCTGGGTGTTATTCGGTATGTAATTCGGTACTTGCCAAAACGGCACGGTAGCGACGCCCGCTGGGGTGCTCGCGGGGCGTAGATCCGAGATTTTCTGAGCCCAGGCCGAAGGCGACACGAGCGCGGCGAGGATGAGCAAAACCGTCAATGCACCCTTCATATGGCCTCCCACACGAGCGTGATTGCGGATCAGCCTGCGCTGCGCCCAATCATCATCGTCTGAAGTTTGACCACAGATGGCGTTTTCGCACCGTGCGGTCGACCACATTGCAACCGAATTTTTTTGTCACGGTTTATGCTTCCGCGTGACACGGCTGGAAACACGGAGCAATCCGAATCTCCACCGTTGGCGAACGAACCGGAAAGCCCACTCGCCCATCGCGATCAGGCATAGCCCGTGCGCGAACACGAGCGCTCCACGTAGCGCCGGTCTTCGAAACCCGATACATGGCAGCGCCCTCCTGAACCAGGCGAGGTTGTTGGAGACAGCTAGCCAGACTCCGAGGACAACTAAAAATGAAGCCGCTAGCTTTCCGTGGATGCGCAGTTAGAACAGCACATCCAGACCCACGGTGACGGCAGTCTGGCTCGACGCACCGGCTGGGTTCAACGTGCTCACCACCGCATGCTTGTACGACGTGTAATCGAATTCGCCGTAAAGCGTCGTGCGTTTCGAAAGCAAATAAGCGAGCGAGACGATCGCGAGGCCACGGCGGCTCGCCTTGTCGGTTGACACCGTGGTCTGATAGTAGCCACCGCCAAGAATCAGGTACGGCTGGATTGACCAGGAAAGGCCGCCGAACGCGTTATTGGTCACCTGATGCGGCGCTGCCGGATTCTGGAGATCCTCCGACATGAAGCCGCCCGAGACCCGCACCGTGCCGATCGCGTAGGCGGCACCCGCCATGTAGTAGCTGTCGCCGACGTAGTTCGTGCCGGTCAGGATGTTCCGATGTCCATAGACGCCGCCTACGCTGGCCGGCCCCATGTCATAGCTCACGCCGACCGAGCGCGTCGCGCCGCTGCTGAAATTTCCCGCCACGCCGCCAAACGAATTGTCGACCTCGAACAGCAAGGGCCCGAAGTCGTTCTTGTATTTGATCGAGTTGTTGTTGCGCGTGCCGTCCGACGCCTGCGTCAAAGGAAGAATCGGCGTGTAGTGAAAGCCGAATGGGTCGTAAATACTGATGATGTCGTGCGCGATGGTGTACTGGCGCCCGAGATCGATCGAGCCGTATTTCCTGTTGCCGATGCCCACGAACGACTGACGATTGAACAAGGTGCCGGTGGTGTTGTCCAGTTGCCCATTGCCCAGATTGAAGCCGCTTTCCAGCCTGAAGTGCGCGTTCCAGCCATCGCCCAGATCCTCTTTGCCGAGAAAGCCCAGTTTGTTCGAACTGTAGTAGCCGTTCGAATTCATGGTCACTACCGTACCGCCGCCTTTTACCGCGTTGGTCTGATAACGGATACCGCCGTCTGCCGTGCCGTAGATCTGAATGCTGCTCTGCGACCAGGCAGGCACCGCGCCGGCAGCCAGCGACAATCCGACGCCAATGCCTCTCCATGCGACTCTTTTCATCTAATGTCTCCATCTATATGTTTTTTATTTTTTGCATGTGACGAATAAATTCGCCCATACGATTTGGATGCCTAACTACACAACGAAGACCATATGCACGATCGCCACGGTTTTCTGCCCTGACTCCTCGTCAGCGGACCCGGTCTCCCGGTTCCGCCGGCCTCACGCCGCTAATTGCCCGCGTGTCCGCTGCGGGTCTGATTGAGCCTGCCCGGCGAAGCGGCAATGGGCTTGAAACCCGACTTCAGCTCGCGACGCAGCGCAACGCGGTCCAGCGCCTTTTCCCAGTTCGCGACGACAATGGTCGCCACGGTGTTGCCGACGATGTTGGTGAACACAAAGCCGCTCGACAGCGCCTTGTGAATGCCCAATATCAACGCGATGGATTCCACGGGAATCGTGTTCGACGCGGCAAGCGTCGCGGCGAGCACGGCAATGGCCGCACCGGACACGCCCGCCGCGCCTTTCGACGTCAGCAGCAAGACAGCGAGCAGGACCAGTTGATCGTGCCAGCTCATCGGCGTGTTGGTGGCCTGTG
This sequence comes from Paraburkholderia sp. J94, assembly GCF_905220285.1. Classification (NCBI taxonomy): domain Bacteria; kingdom Pseudomonadati; phylum Pseudomonadota; class Betaproteobacteria; order Burkholderiales; family Burkholderiaceae; genus Paraburkholderia; species Paraburkholderia sp. J94. The sequence goes on from NZ_CAJMZH010000002.1 coordinate 376,666, forward strand.
CGAGAAACACCGCCGCCGCGGCGAAGTAAAGACACGTGCCATCGTGATTGAACGTATAGGCCGTCGGCAGCACCAGTCCGACCACCGACTTCTCGCAACCGAGCCGCTCCAGCTTGTCGATCAATTGAGGGAAAACGGTTTCCGACGAACTCGTGCCGATCACGAGCAACAGTTCCGCACCGATGTAACGCATCAGCCGCAGCAGACTGAAGCCATTGACTTTCGCAATCGGCCAGAGGATCAGCAGAATAAACAGCGCGCAGGTCAAATAGAATTCGAGCACGAGTTTGCCGAGCGATATCAGCGTGCCGAAACCGAACTTGCTGACCGTGAAGGCAATCGCGCCGAATGCGGCGAGCGGCGCGATTTTCATCGTCAATCCGATGATCCAGAACAGCGCGCCCGACACGGAATCGATCAGATTCAAAGCCGGCTGCGCCCGTTCACCGATCGCGGCGAGTCCGAACGCAAACAGCACCGAAAAGAACAGCACCTGCAACACATCGCCGCCCGCGAAGGCGCTGATCGCCGTATGCGGAATCACATTGAGCAAAAATTCACTCGTCGTGACGACATGATGGGCCTTGGCGACGTAGCTATCGACCGCGGCCGAATGCATGCCGTGAAGGTCCACGTTCATGCCGACGCCCGGCTTGAGCACGTTGACGACAACGAGCCCCAGCACCAGCGCGAGCGACGTCACCGCTTCAAAGTAAAAGAGCGCCTTGATAGCCACGCGCCCGACTTTCTTGAAGTCGTTGACACCCGCAATCCCGCTGCATACGGTGCAAAAAATAATGGGACCGATCAGCATCTGAATGACGCGAATGAACGCGTCGCCGACCGGTTGCAGATTGACGCCGAACTTCGGGAAAAAGTAGCCCGTGGCGATACCCAAAGCCATGCCGGCCAGCACCTGGAACGACAGGTCGCGATAGAACGGACGCCGCTCCCTGGGCTTCGCGGCAGAGGATTTGCCCGGCAGGCTCATAGTGTCTCCTTGTCAAACTCTGGCGAATTCGAATTCGCTCAAACATCGTGAAGCAGACGAACACCGCGTCAGCGCGCGGCGTCGCCCAGAATGCGCATGCTGTCTGCAAAAATTTCCTCGACAGTCAGCTTGCGCGGCAGCAGGCCCTGCTGCTCGCAGTACGCGATCGTTTCCGCAAGCGGCTCACGCAGCGCGTCATAACCGAACAGCAGCTTGTTCGCTTTCCCGGCGTCCTGCGCGGCCACCGAATCCTTGCCACGCAGCAGCAGGTCATACACCGCGCGAACGGCCTGCGGATTCGAATCGGCAAGGGCCTGCGTCACCACGACCACATGATTGATCGGCACATAGCGATGACGCCCGTACCATTCGCGGTCGGCGGCAGCGGCATCGTCGATCAGCGGCTTGAATTCCGGGCCGTCCGGCAAATCGTTGCCGAGGATTGCGGCGTCGACCTCGCCTGCACGCAGCATCGGCAATAATTGCTTGCCCGCATCGGCGCGCCGGACGAACGCGGGGTCGGCATATTCTTCCAGGTGGCCGCCCTCGATTGTCACCCATTCGATCTCCTCCAGCGGCACGCCGTACATTTCACGAAGAATCGCGCGTACCCACATGCCCGTGGTCTGCGCATAAGTACGCACGCCAATGCGCTTTCCCGCGAGATGGCCGATGTCCGGCTTCGCACGCTGCGCGTCGTAAATCAGGCAGCCTTGCTGAAAGCGCGCGGCCACGACGGCGGGCAACAGCACGACCGGCTTGCCGTAGGCTTTCGCCTGCAGGTAGCTCACGATGGCCAGCTCGCTGACGTCGTACTCCTGGCGGCGCGCCATCGGCGCGAACGCGCGATGAATCGGCTCGACGTCCTCGAAACGAAGCTCGACGGCCGGATCGCTCAATTCACCCGCTTTCAGCGCTTTCGTGTGCGGATAGGTTTTCAGCGCGGCCTTCAAGACCACGGGATGCATGGGAGTGCTCACGATCGGGTATTCCTGTTGCAAACAAAATCTGCGCCGTGCTCGACGCGTCAGTTGGCGAGCGCCGGATAAATGGCGCGTGCCGTGCCGCCAAAAATTGCTTTTTGTGCGTCCGGGGGCAGCATCGACAGGCTCTCTCGCGCTTGTGCGAGCAGCTCGGGCAACGTACCTTCGGCAGCCGGGAAGTTCGAGCCCCACGCAATACGGTGCGCGCCGAATGCATCGAGCACGCGCGGGAAAAACTCGGCAGGCGTCGAGGCGCCCCGGCCCGCTTCGGCGATCGTGCGGTTCGTGAGCTTCAGATACACGCCCTGATGCGACGCCAGACTAAAGAGCGGCGCAGCGGCTTCGTACGGCGGGCCGCCACCGAGTTCAGGGCGCGCAAGGTGGTCGAGCAGCACACGGATGTTCGGGAAGCGTGCGAGCATGTTCAGCAGCGCGGGAATGCCTTGCGCGGTCATCTGCAGGCAAATCGACACGTTGTTGCGCTGTGCGTATTCCCACACCGGGAACGAGCGCTCGTCGTCGAGCCAACCCGCTTGACCAGGCATCGTGCTGCCGGTCGTGAAGAGACGCAGACCCGAGAGGCCCGCGTCGAGCCAGCGCTGCATTTGCGTGACGGCATCGCTCGCCAGCACGTCGATGGAAAACACGCCGGCGAATCGGTCCGCGTGACGTCGCACCGCCTCGACCACATAACTATTGTCGTTTCCATAGACCGTCGACGCTTGCACCACCACGGCGCGGTCAATGCCTGCCTCGTCCATCGACGCGAGCAATGCTTCAAAGCTGACGGGACGCTTCGCCGACCATTCCGACTGATGCCCGCCCACGGGCGCGAGCGGATAACGCTGTTTATCGGCGGAAATGGCGTGCGTATGCGTGTCGATGACAACGGACATGAAGGGGCTCCTGACTGGAAATGTCTTGCTGAATTGAGCTTCACTGTAAGCGAGGTGACGTCCAACGCCTCAATACGAAGTGAGGCCCCTCCCATCAATTTCCGTTAAGCTAAGGGTTTTGGAGCGGGCAGTCTGGAGGCTCGATGCAGGCGGATGGACAGACATCGTCAGGTGACGATCTGGCTCGATTAAGGCAACTCTTTCTGTTCGACGCGGTGTGCGAAGCCGGTGGCATCGGCCAGGCCGCGGTTCGTGCAGGCCGCACGCAGCCGGCCGTGAGCATGGCGATCAGCAAGCTCGAGGCCAGCTTTGGCTGTCAGTTGTTCGAACGCGGCTTTGGCGGCAGCGAATTGACGAGCGACGGCGTGATCGTGCAGCGGCGCGTGCGCCGCATGCTCGATCAGATGGAGCGCGCCGTACTCACCCTCATCGGCCAGTCTGCGGCCCATGCGGCCAAGATTTGCAGACGCCTGACCGATGCGCAGGTTCGCTGTCACATCGCCATCGCCGACGCGGGTTCAGCCGCCGAGGCAGCGCTCTCACTGGACATCTCGCAACCGGCGGTGCATCGGGCTGCGCGCCAGATTGAGCAGAATGTCGGCGTGTCGCTGTACCGACGCCGTGTGCATAGCGTCTCAGCAAACGCCGCGGGCAGCGAGTTCGCGCGCTGCCTGAGGCTCGCGCTCTACGAAATAACCCAGGCTGTCGACGAACTGGCTTACGCGCGCGGACAACTCACCGGCAAAGTCTCGATCGGCGTGTTGCCGTTGTTGCCGCCCCGTCTCGTCGCGCGCGCGATTCAACGTCTGCGCGAGCGCTATCCCGCGGCGCGGGTCACCGTCGAGGAAGGATCGCATGCGCATTTGCTGCGCGAGCTGCGCAGCGGCGGAATCGATTTCATCGTCGGCGGGCTGCGCGAGCCTCGCCTCTCTGGATCTGTTCTGGAATCCGAACTGTTTGCCGACCCTTACGTCGTCGCTGTGCGCAAAGGGCATAAACTGGCGAGGCGAAAAAGCGTGGTCCTTGCCGATCTGGCCGATCACGACTGGGTCATGCCTCAACACAACGTGCCGCGCCGTGCGGTCATCGATTCGATTTTCGCGCAGTTGCCCGTCAAACCACCACTCGTACTGGAGACCAGTTCCCTTGCGATGATGCTGGCGATGCTCATGGAAAGCGATTGCCTCACGCTACTTTCACGCGCACAGATTCGCGACGCTTATCCGGGGCGCGAGCTGGTTGCCTTGAACCTCGAACTACCTGGCGCGAGCCGAGCGGTGGGTTATACGGTGCGTGCCGACTGGCTCGGCACGGCGGTGCAGCAGACTTTTGTCGAAATGCTCTGCGCGGAAGGCGCGATGGAGCCCGAAACCGAGTCATAGCGAGTGGCGCTCGCTTCCGCAAGCACTCACGTATGAACACTGCATTCCTCGATAAATTGCTTAACCGTGTTCGGTCAAGCTGGAACGTTGCAGTAGCGGTCAGTGTACTGAGCGCTATCGGTTCGACGAAAGAATACGCGCGATATCGGCGGCAGCGACATGCAGCTGGTCCGCGATCTCATGCAGGGGCCGCTTCTTCATCCGCTCCGACGGCCCCGTCACCGAAAGCAGGCCGATCAGATCGCCTCGTTCGTCGCGAACCGGCACGGAAATGGCGAAGAGACTCTCCTCCAGCTCATCGTCCACCGTCGCGTAGTTTTGCTTGCGCACTTCCTGAAGCGCGCGAATCAGCTTCGACCGGTCCGTGATGGTCCGGCTTGCGAATTTCGGCAAGGTCTTCGGCAGGCGGGCTTCGAGTTCTTCATCGCTGAGTTCGGCGAGCGCCATCTTCCCGGTCGCACTCGCGTGGGCGGGAAACTCCGTGCCGATATAGCCCTTCGTCAGCGAAATCAGGCGCGTCGAATGCGCCTCGGCGACGAGGTCGAACTGGCCGTCGCCGCCGTAGACGGCGTAGCCGATCATCTCGTTGAACTCGTCCGCGAGCGCGCGCAGCGTTGGCTGAAGCCGCGAGATGATGCCCCGGTACGGATCGGCGAGACGACCCAGACGCGCGACGCGCCAGCCCAGCCGGTATTTGCTCTCGAAGCGCTCGACGAACCCCGTCTGCTCAAGACTGAGCAGGAGACGAAACACGGTCGGCCGCGACATGCCGACCTGCTGCGCGAGATCCGTCACATTGATGCCGTCGAGGTGGCGGCCGAGTTCGGTGAGCAGGGTCGTCGCCTTGATCACCGACTTGTTGGTCAGATCGCCGGGTTCGTTCGCTTCGTCTTCTGCCCCGGCTTCAGGAACGTCGTTCGTTACCGCGAGTTTCGCCTTTCTTCCAGCCGCCACTTGTTGCCCCCATCCGGCTCCGAGCCTTCCCCGCGCTTCGTTGTCGAATGCGAGTTCAAATCGGACGCTATTTGTTCAAAAGTTGAACAATAACATGCCTCATGGGGTTGGTCACGGCGCTGGGCCGTGAGCGGCACAGCGGTTCTAGCCTTTCACCGATGCGACGATGTTGCGGGCCGCGACGGCGAGCAAGCTCGTATCGGACGCAATCGGCATGAAGCGGTAGCCGAGATTCGCCATCCGCATCGCGAGATCGGCTTCGCCCGCATAGACGCCGGGAACGACGCCCGCGCGTTCGCAACGGCGTGCGATATCGGCCAGCATCCCGTCGCTGCCTGCGCCGAGCAACACCTCCAGATCGATGCCGAGACTCAGCGAGAGATCGTAAGGTCCGACGAAAATGCCGTCCGGCTGAGTAGCGAGAATGGCGTCCAGATTCTTCAGTCCGGCTGCGGTCTCGATCATCAGGATGCAGAGCGGGTCCGCTTCGACGTTGCCCGGCGCGGGCTTCGGATAGCGTGGGCTCAGGCGCGTGGGCCCATAGCTGCGCGTGCCGCGCGGCGCGAACCGGCAGGACGATACCAGCGCGGCGGCGGTGGTTTCGTCCTCCACGGTCGGCACGATGATCGCGGCGGCGCCGGCATCCACAACGCGGCCGATCATGCCCGCGTCGTGCCCGGCCACCCGCACGGCCGCCGGAACCGAAAACAGGTGCGCCGCCTGAACGAGCGTTTGCAGATCGGCCAGTTCCGCGCCGCCGTGCTGGGCATCGATGCAGATCCAGTCGAAACCCTCAGCGGCCAGCAGGTCGATCGACAAGGGATCGCGCAAACTCGACCACGCGCCGAAATGTGTCTGCCCGTCGTTCAAGTTCCAGCGTGGCGCTTGCATCCCGCTGCTACGATCGCTTTCGCCAAATATCTTCATTGTCTTGCTCATTGCTCGCTATTTAGTTTGCATACCGAATTATCTAAAACTGAATGAATCCAGTCGATATTCGTCCTGCCGCCGTTTTTGAATCAGGCGCGCCTAGCCTTTCAAGCTGCCTTCGGGATTCGACGATTCGCCGAGCGTCAGCCCTTTGGTTTCCGGCGCGAGAATCTGCGACACGATCGCACCGAATCCGCAGATCAGCGCCGCAATAAGCATCGTGGGAGCGACGCCGTAGTGATTCAGGAAGACCGGCAGCACAAACGTGCCCGCCGCCGCGCCGATACGCGAGACCGCCATGCCGAAACCCACCCCTGCTCCGCGAATCTCGGTCGGATAGACCTCGCCCGGATAGACGCCGGTCAGCGCGGTCGGGATCGCATTGAAGAACGAGAACACGGCGAAACAGAGAATGACGATGACCGGCGAAGCGTGAGAAAAGAGACCGATCACGACCAGCGCGATCGTGCAGATCCACAGAGGCGGAGCGGACAGTTTGCGACGGCCCGCGCGCTCCACCAGCAGCATCGCCGCCAATGACCCCAGAACCACGACACCGTTGATCAGTAGCGCGCCGGTCAGCCCGTTCTCCACGCCGAGCCCGTGCAGCACTGCTGGCGCGAAGGTGCCGATCGCGAAATACGGCGTGACGGTCGTGAGAAAAAAAACGCAGATAAAAAACGTGGTCTTGAGATATTTCGGCGAGAACAGCAGGCGGAAACTGGTCCGCGTGCGCTGAGTCGTGGCCGCGATTTCCCGTTCGAGATCACGGACATCCTCTTCCTGCATAAACTCCCGCGCGACCGCCATGCCCTCGTCCACGCGGCCTTTGCTGATCAGCCAGCGCGGCGACTCGGGCGAGCCCAGCCGAAGCAGGAACACAATCAGCGAAGGAATGGTACTCATCCCGAGGATCAGGCGCCAATCGGAACTGAACGTCTCCACCATGAAGTAGCCCATCGCGAACGACACGAGATAGCCGACATACCAGGCGACTTCCTGCACCGTAAGCAGTTTGCCGCGCATGCGCGCGGGCGAAAACTCCGCGAGCAGCGGCCAGCCGATCGAATAATCGGCGCCGATGGCCATCCCCATGAATAGCCGCACGGCGAACACTTGCCACGCGTCGTGAAGAAAGAACTGAAGCACGGAGCCGCTCAGGAAAATGCCGAGCGTGACGATGAACATGGGCTTGCGGCCGATGCGGTCAGCGAGATAGCCGCCAATGGGTGCGCCGAAAAAGATCCCGATCAGCGTCGATGCGCCAATCAAGCCTTGCCAGGCCAGCGAAAGCCGCAGACTTTCGGTGATCGCGGGCATGACCACGCCCACGCCGCCCAGAATGAAGCCATCGATAAACATGCCGCCTGAAATCAGGAAGGTCAGTTTGGCGATGAACTTTCGCTGCGTCTCGGACATGGGTCGAGGAGGCTGCGCCTCCATAGGCAATGCGCGCGAGGCGATTCTTGAAACCATGAACGTCTCCTTGTCTCTTTGATTCGTCTGATGGAAATCCGTCCTCGCCTGCCGATCAGGATACAGCCTGCGGGAGCGGATTCCTCGACGCCTATTTCGTTCACAATGTAAACGTGGCGTTCATTTATAGTACATCAAGGCCAAGCACTTTGCGCTACATCAATATCCAGGGATGTCCCTCATGGCAGGCGAATTCGTTCGCTCAATTCATTACGATCCGGATACCTAACTATTTCTTTTATCACGCACGATCGACACAATGACGACATCGTGCGGAGAAGCGAATGGCCGCGCCGTACGCGGCGCGAGCATGGATATGTGCTGTGTGGTGGGCTACTTCAGCAATTCGCGCGCGGAAAGCCATATGCCGGCAATCGCCAGCACCATGCCCGCGGCCTGCGTTATCGGCGGCATGGTCTGCTTCCACATGCACGTGTAAACGATGCCGAACACCGTTTCGAGCACGATGAGCTGACCCACGAGACTCATCGGCAACACATGCGAGGCGCGGTTGAAAAGCACCGCCCCAAACCAGGACGCACCCAAGCCCAGCGCGGCTGAAGTCAGCATGAAAAGCACGCCGCTCTGACCATGGAAGATCGATGCGCTCGACGCCAGTCCGTGCCCGCTCAGCGAAGCCACGCAGACGATCACTGCGCCGAGCGCGAACGTCGCCGCGCCGACCGCGCATGACCATTGCGCGCCGCTGATCGACGGATGCGCACGCAGAAATCGCGCATTCGACAAGGCGTACCACGTCCACGTCACGACGGTCACGACGACCGCACCAACGCCTGGCCAGGACAGCCGCGCATCATGATCGAGGATGCCGCTTTGCACGACGAGCACGACGCCCAGGCCGATCGCCAGCATCAGGAACGGCACCAGCAGTTTGCGCCACGCGCTCGCCGTCAACGCACCGCTTCCCGCGACCGAAATGCAGATCGGGATCAGTCCGGTGATCGGCACCACGACTTCCGCGCCGGTGTCCTGAACGCCGAAGCTGACGAGCAGCGAAAACAGGATATTGCCGACGAATCCATAGAGCGCGGCGCGCATCCAGTGGCCGGAGCGCAGGCGCATGTTGCGATAGCGCGTGAGCAGCGCGGCGATGGAGACCAGCCCGTAGAAAAAGAAGCGGCCAACGGTAATCTCGACCGGCGAACAGGCGTCCAGCCACAGCGGCGCGACGAACGACAACGCCCAGAGCGCGGTCGCGAGGATCATGCAGGTCAGCGCGCCGTTGAACGACAGGGAACGGGATTGCGGCAAATCGGTTGCGTCCATGTCATTGCCTGGAAAAAGTGTGCGACCTGGCGCGCGCGGGCCGGGAATATCAGCGCGAGCGCGATGAATGTCTGTCGGGAGCCAGCCGTCGAGGCGCGATAACGGCGCGATGGCGGCCCGATTGCAACCTGATAGCAGCCGGTTGGCTCCCCGCCCGTTTCAGGCGACGGCTACGGGCAGCGCGGCCAGCCTCGCGACGGTCTGCGCGCACGCATGCGCGACCTCCGCGCCCTTGACGAGAAAGTGCTCGCGAAAGAAGCCCACGTGCTCGTCGCCGCCATGAAAGTGATGCGGCGTGAGCACGGCGGAAAACACCGGCGTCCCGGTTTCCAGTTGAACGTGCATCAGCCCGTCGATTACCGCGCGCGCGACGAAGTCGTGTCGATAAATCCCGCCATCGACGACGAGACCGGCAGCGACGATACCCGCATAGCGGCCGCTGCCCGCGAGGCGCTTCGCGTGCAAAGGCAATTCATAGGCGCCGGGCACTTCATGGAAGTCGATATCGCCGGCGGCATAACCGTGCGTCTGGATCGCCTGCAGAAACGCCGTCCGGCATTGATCGACGATGTCGCGGTGCCAGCAGGCCTGCACGAAAGCGAGGCGCGGGCGCGAACCGGCGGGTTGAGCGATGGCGTGGGCTTCGTGTTGGGTGGTCGTGTTCATCGACTGTCTCCTGGAGTGACTCGATGCGTCGGCGGCAAAACAGGTTGGCCGCCGACGTCGAATTGATTCGTTATACGTATGAATGATTCAGAGCCGCAATGCGTGCGTATTTAACGCACTGCCGGTTGCCACCGGCCATCGACACGGCGCGTGATGCCGCACGGATTGCCGTCGCGCAGCACCAGCGGAAGCTGCGCGTCCGGGAAGGTCTGATACGCAACGGGCCGCATGAAACGGCTGATCGCGGCGGTGCCCACCGAGGTCGTTGAAGGCGCGGTCGTGGCCGGATACGGACCGCCGTGATGCTGCGCATACGACACCGTCACGCCCGTGGGCCAGCCATTCCACAGCACGCGACCGCCCTTTTCGCTCACCACGCTCAGCAGCTTCGCGACGTCTTCATCGGACTCAGCCTGCAAGGTGCAGGTGAGCTGGCCTTCGAGCCGTTGCGCGAGTTCGGCAAACTCGGATTCGTCGCGGTATTGCACGATCACCGTCGCGGGACCGAACATTTCTTCCTTGAGCACGGCTCCCTGCGCGCGAACGTCGGCGGATGCCGCGATCAGCACGGTCGGGCTGGGCGCGCGTGCGCCATCGCCTTCGATCAGCACGCGCACGCCGGGCAGCGCGCCCACGGCCTTCACGGCGGCATCGAAACCTTCGCGCAGGCGCGGCGTGAGCAGCGGCGCGGCCTGCTTCGACGTGAACACGGCCTGCAATGCTTGCGCGACTTCAGCGGCATCGCATTCGGGAATGAACAGCAAACCTGGCTTCGTGCAGAACTGGCCCATGCCCATCGTCGCCGCGTTCGCGTAGCCCGCGAGAATCTCGTCGCGGCGCGCGGTCCACGCCGCCTTCGTCACGAACACAGGATTCATGCTGCCGAGTTCGCCGAAGAACGGAATCGGCTCGGGGCGTCGGCTCGCGCGATCGAACAGCACGCGACCGCCTGCGATCGAACCCGTGAAGCCGATGGCCTTGACGAGCGGATGATCGACGAGCGCTTCAGCGGCAGCGTGCCCGCTTATCGTCGCGAACAGGCCCACCGGTGCGCCCGCTTCGCGCAGCGCCGCGACGACGATTTCGCCCGTGCGCAATGCCAGCGTGCGATGGCCGTCGTGAATCTTGTGCACGACGGCGCAGCCCGCCGCGAGCGCCGCCGCGCTGTCGCCGCCGATCACCGAAAACGCGAACGGAAAGTTCGACGCGCCGAACACACCCACCACGCCCAGCGGCACGTTCATGCGGCGGATGTCCGGGCGCGGACCCATACCCCACGTTGCATCCGCGTGATCGATCGTTGCACCGAGGTGCTCGCCACGCACGATCTCATCCGCGAAAAGACGCAACTGGAACGCCGTGCGCTTGAGCTCGCCTTGCAGGCGCGCCTCGTCCAGATGGGTTTCCTCGCGCGCGATCGGCACGAGTTCGCCCGCGTGCGATTCAAGCGCCGCCGCCACGGCCTCCAGCCACGACGCGCGCTGCGCGAGCGTGGCCTCACGGCTGTGCTCGTAAGCGGTCTGTGCTGCCGTCACGCAGTCGGCGAGCTGCTCCACCGAAGTCGGCATCGATTGATCGGACATATCTGTGCTCCTCACATGTATTAGTCGCCCGCTCCATTGCAGGGCGAGGTTTGAGTCAGCAATCGTCCGATTTATGAACGAAAAAACAACCTTCGTTCACTGCTTGACGACGCATGCGGCTGATTCTACACTACGTTCACAAATCAAACATAGTGTTCATTTTGTGAACGTTAGGAGATGACGATGAGCAAGCAGATCAAGCTTTTTGCCTTTGACTTCAATGGCCCGGCGCACCTGTCCGCCGGCCTGTGGCGCCATCCGCTCGATCGCGGCTGCGAATACAAGTCGCTGCAGTTCTGGGTGGATTACGCGAAGCTGCTGGAGCAGGCATGTTTCGATGGCATTTTCTTCGCCGATAACGTCGGCTATCACGACGTCTACAAAGGCAGCGTCGATGCCGCGCTCAAAGACGCCGCGCAGATTCCCGCCAACGACCCCGCCTACCTGATTCCCGCAATGGCCGCGGTCACCCGTCACCTCGGCTTCGGCGTGACGTCGTCGACGGCTTACGACCATCCTTATGCGCTCGCTCGCAAGTTCGCGACGCTCGACCACCTGACCGGCGGCCGCGTGGGCTGGAACGTGGTGACGTCCTATGCGGACAGCGCCGCGCGCAATCTCGGCAGCGGCGTGCAGCGCGCGCACGACGACCGTTACGCGGTCGCGGGCGAATTCATCGAAGTCGCGCTGAAGCTCTGGGAAGCGTCGTGGGACGAAGACGCCGCCGTTGCCGACAAAGCCAGCGGCACCTATGCGGACCCGCGCCGCGTGCATCCGATCGCGCACACGGGCGAGCATTTCAAGGTGCCGGGCATCTTCCTGTGCGAGCCGTCGCCGCAACGCACGCCGGTGATTTTCCAGGCGGGCGGCTCCAGCAAGGGCGTGGCGCTTGCGGCACAAACCGCCGAGGCCGTGTTCATGAACGCCGTCTCCAAGGCGGGCCTCAAGCAGCAGGTCGATCGCCTGCGCGAGCAAACGGCAGCGGCAGGCCGCGATCCGTCGCACGTCGCGGTGCTCCAGATGATCACCGTCATCACGGGCGCCACCGACGCGGACGCCCAGCGCAAATACGACGAATACCGCGCGCTGGTCGATTACGAAGGCGCGATGGCGCGCTACAGCGGCTGGACCGGTCTCGACATGTCGACGCTCGATCCCGACGTGCCGCTGCGCCATGTGAAAACCAACGCCGGCCAGACGATGATCGACATCTTCTCGAAGCTCGATCCCGAGCGTGAGTGGACGCCGCGTGACATCGCCGAGTACATCGGCGTGGGCGGCACGGCGCCCGTGATCGTCGGCGGCCCGCAGACCGTCGCGGACGAACTGCTCTCGTGGGTCAACGACACCGGCATTGACGGCTTCAATCTCGGCCACGCGCTCAAGTATCAGGACATGAAGGATTTCGCCGATCACGTCGTGCCCGAACTGCAAAAGCGCGGCCTGATGCGCACCTCGTACGACGGCGAGACGCTGCGCGAGAACGTATTTGGCGCGGGCCAGTCGCGGCTCGCCGACGATCACCCCGGCGCGGTGTATCGCAAGAACGCAGTTGAGATGGCCTGAACGGCCGGGACAGTCAAGAGGAGACAACCATGCTGGCCGCAACCCAACCTACCGCACAAACCTGCACGCCCGCCGAACAGCGCAAGATTTTCGGGCTTCTGCCCACGGGCGTCGTCGCCATCACGGGCATGACCGCCGACGACAAGCCCACCGGCTTCGTCGTCGGCACCTTCCAGTCGCTTTCGCTCGAACCGCCGCTCGTGACGTTCTGCGTCGCGAAGTCGTCGAGCACGTGGCCGGTGCTGCGCTCGAAAGGACGCTTCACCGCTAACGTGCTCTCGACCGCGCAGCTCGACGTCTGCAAGGCGCTCGGCCGCAAGGGCGAGGATAAGTTCAGCGGACTCGTCTACGACAGCAGCGCGATCGGCACGCCGCGCCTCGCAGGCTCGGTCGCGTGGATCGACTGCCAGGTGCTCTCGGAAGTGGTGGCGGGCGATCACTTCATGATCGTTGGTTCGGTCACCGCCATGACCACCGGCGCGGGCGACGCGCTCGTTTTCAGCGGCGGCAAGTTCGGCGCTTGCAGTCTGTTCGATGCCCCGGCCGCGCCTGCGGAGATCGACGCCGCCGCCCTGCTGCCGCGTATCGCCGATGCGTGGACCCGCGCGTGGGGCCAGGGCGAAACGGCCGCGTTCGAGAACATCGTCGCGCCCGGCTACGTGCGCTATTCGAAGAACGGCGAGCAGGTGCGTCTGCCCGAGATGCTCAAGCAGATCGAGGAATCGCATGCGGCGTTCAGCAATTTCAAGGTCGAGATCCTGCACGCGATCGACCAGAACGACATGGTCGCGCTGCACTGGCGCACGACCGCGCTGCACACCGGCATGTTCATGGATGTGCCGCCCACGCAACGCAAGGTGACGGTGCATGGCTCGTCGTTCCTCAAGCATCGCGAGGGCCGCATCACCGAGGAATGGGTTGTGTGGGACCCGCGCGAACTGCTGTCGTGCATGCATATCTGGCACCTCGGCGATCAATCTGCACAATCCTCGCAACCTGCTTCGCGCGCGGCCTGAACGCCCGCCGTACCAAACCGATTAGGACAGTCAAGGAGATTCAGGAATGCCAATCAATATCGACGACCTCGCCAGCCGACTCATCGAGGCGCGCCGCACCGGCACCCCGCTCGACTCGCTGGTGCCAGCCGGCACCGAAACCACCGTCGCCGACGCCGTGCGCATCCAGCGTGAAGTCACGCGCCGCAGCGTGGAGAACGGCGACCGCATCGTCGGCTTCAAGCTCGGCAACATCGCGAAGGCCATGCAGAACAAGTTCGGCGTCGATCAGCCCGACTTCGGCTATCTGCTCGACAGCTATCTGCGCTACGAGGGCCATCGCCTCGCGCCGTCCAGCTTCATCGCGCCTTATGTCGAACTCGAACCGGCCTTCGTGCTCAAGGACGATCTCGGCGGCGCGCAGGTCACCGTCGCCGATGTGATCCGCGCGACCGACTTCGTGCTCCCCTCGCTCGAAATCATCGATTCGCGCATCAAGGACTGGCGCATCGGCCTGTTCGAAACGCTCGCCGACGGTGGCTCGGTCGGCTCCGTGCTGCTCAGCTCGCAACCACGTCGTTTGAGCGAAGTGAATCTCGCGGGCACGGCTGGCGAAATCCGCTTCGACGGCGAAGTCGTTGCGCGCGGCAATACCGCCGACGTGTTCGGCAATCCCGTCTCTGCAATCGCGTGGCTGTGCCGCCGCGTCGCGGAGTTCGGCGTGACGTTCAAGAAAGGCGAGATCATTCTGCCGGGCAGTTGCCTCGCCGCGGTCGAACTCAAGCCCAACACGCGTATTACTGGAAGCTTCGCGGGCTGGGGTGAAATCAGCTTCGAATACGGGGATTAACGGAGATTGATCGCGGTCTGAACACACAGGGCGACGATGCATCGCCCTGGCACATTCAACGCTGATTGACCGACTACGTGCCCGGAGGCAAGCCACGATGAGGTTCGAAAACAAGACCGCTTTGGTCACCGGCGGCCGCAGCGGCATCGGCCGCGCGATCGCGCAACGACTGCGTGACGAAGGCGCGCAGGTCTTCACCGCGCAGCGAGGCGCGGACGGCGAATTCGATGGCATCGCCGCCGATTTCGCCGATCCGTCGGCCGCGGCCAGTGTGGTTGACGAGGTGATCCGACGAGCCGGACGGCTCGATGTGCTGGTGAACAGCGCGGGCATGATGCAGGAACGGCTCGCAGAGGAGATGTCGCTCGAGGACTGGTCGCGCACGATCGCCGTGAATCTGACGACGCCTTTCATGCTGATCAAGGCCGCGATACCGCACCTGCGCGCCGTGAAGGGCACCATCGTCAATATCGGGTCGACCGAGGGCATCGGGGCGAATCCGAAACACGCTGCCTATTGCGCGACGAAAGCCGGACTGCATGGCCTGACCCGCGCGATCGCCGTGGATCACAGCCCGGAAGGTGTGCGATGCAATGCGGTCGCTCCTGGCTGGATCGACACCGATCTGAACATGGAATTTATCGAGAGCATGCCGGACCCGGAGCGCTTCCAGCGTGGGCTCGGCGTTATCCATCCAGTCGGGCGAACAGGCAGACCCGACGAAGTTGCAAGCCTCGTCGCCTGGCTCGCGTCTGGCGAATCCAGCTTCGTCACCGGTCAGGTCTGGACCGTCGACGGCGGCCGCATGACGAAGCTCAGTCTGCCGCAATAGCGCGCATCCATCACGCGTCTCTGGACGCGTTTGAAGTGCGCACGTATTTCGGGCGTTCTCCATGCTTCGCTGTTTCGTGTCGCGCTTTGTCCGACAACGGTGTCGAATGGATGCAACATGCGTGCGTCCGCAGTCCGGCGAAATGTCGGTCATTCGGAGATAGCAGGTCGTGTGATCGTTTTGGGTCGCTCGCTGCCGGTCGCCCCAGGTTTATACCGCTTTGGTCCATGCGCAGCGCATCAGCGCGGAAGTCAGCCAGTCCCGAACATTCCGCGCACGCGCCAGAATGACAGCAATGCGCGGCAAACGCGACATTCACGTGATGCAACCTGCTTCGTGCGGCTTAAGCTCTCCCCCTTGCAACACGACACGCTGCGAGATCCCAAGCTGCGCACCCGACGCTCTTGAAAAACACCGGCGCGGTAGGCGCGAGCCTTTGCCTGATGGCGTCCGCGAGCGTATGCATCAGGCTCCAGTCGAATCCGGCCCGAATCAGGTCGCCCGCTTCGTGCTTCGCGCCCAGCGGATCGTCCACGACGACGAAGCTGCTATCGACGGTTGTCTTTCCGACTTCCGCCGCGTCCGGCGTAAACGCCCCCACGCCAACCACGAGCCGCCCTTCGCGCGCCGGTCCGTCGTAGACCGGCGACTTGCTGGTCGTCACCGTCACGATCACATCCACGGAATCGGGAATGTCTCCGTCGAGCGCGCTGAGATTCGGTGCGAGCGGCGCGAGTGCCTCCACGAAGCGCTGCGTGGATTCGGGCGTCATGCCCCGCGCGAGAATTTGCGCCTGTGGAAAGAGCGTCGCAAAGGCTTCCACGTGATTCGCCGCCTGCTTGCCGGTGCCGATGATGAGGATCTCCTTCGGCGCGGCCGCGTGCAGCGACTGGATGCCGAGCACGCTGATCGCTGCCGTACGGCGGCCCGTGACCGTGGGACCGTCGAGCACGAACAGCATGGCACCCGTCGACGCATCGCACGCGATCACCTGACCGTGAATTGTCGGAAGCTGGCGTTTGCCGTTGCCGGGGCAGACGTTCACCAGCTTGTGGATGGCGATGTCGGCCGCGCTCGACGGCATCGACAACATCACGCCCCCCTCCTGGAGCGGCACGACGAGCCGCTCGGGGCTCGCGATCTTGCCGTCCGCGTAGTCGAGAATCGTCTCGCGCAGGACTTGCACAAGCATCGGATAGTCCAGCAGCGCCGCGGTTTCGTTGGCGTCGAACGTCTTGAGTGAGTGGGTCATAGTGTGGCGTCTCGAATAGTCGATGATGTTAAGTGGGTTTAAATTAAACCACTTTTGGTCTGAAATCAATCCGTCAATACGCCAAAATCGCTAACTCTGGCAACCAATAAACCACTTATGACAGAATGTGCGCTTGAAACTGGCCACCCGTCGCTCCCGGTACTGTTAAGTGGTATATTCAAGACCAACGCACAACAGGACTTCCCAATGGCTTCCGCTCGTAGCGACTTCCCGGCCAGCTTCCGCCCGCTTCAGATCTACGAACAGGTCTCCGAAAAAGTGCGAGCCGAAATTCGCGCCGGACGGTATCTGCCCGATTCGCGCCTGCCGTCCGAGCGCGAACTGGCGGCCATGTTCGGCGTCGGACGGCCGGCGGTTCGCGAGGCGATCGGTGCGTTACAGAACGAAGGCCTCGTCGTCACGCGCAGAAACTCCGGCACCTATGTTTCCGAAGACGCGCCGACAGTCCTGGCGCGCGCGCTCTCGCCCACGCCAAGCAACGAGAACAGCCTGCAGGCCGACTACAGCCCGTCCGCCACGCTGGATGTGCGCCTGATCCTGGAGCCCGCGATTGCGCGGCGCGCGGCGGCGCACCGCAAACGCGACCCGCTCGCCGAGCATTACCTCCAGCAGATGGAAACGCTCACGGACGTGGCCGACGCCGAAGAACGCGCGCTCTGGAACAACAGCGACCGCCTGTTCCACCGTCAACTTGCCGTGATGACGGGCGACGTGCTGCTCGTGAAGATCGCGCAGGAGATTGCCGACACGATGGATCAGTCCTTGTGGAAGCGCATCAAGGACGACGGCATCTACGATCCCGCGCGCATCCGTCTGTATGTGGCCGAGCATCGGCTGATTTACGAGGCCATCGTCACCGGCGACGCGGACGCCGCCGCCTTCTACGTCGAGCAGCACATTCACCGCGTGCAGCGCGACATCGCGCCGGCCTGAGTTCTCGTCGTCAAGTCAGGGCGCGATCCACGAAGCGGACCATGCATTACCCGCCCGCACGAAGCGCGCGCGCTGGTGCCCATCCGCGGCGGAGAGATCGAGCCAGTCCATCGCATCGGGCCTGACCTCGACCACGCAGAAGTTCTCGAAACCCACATCCGCGGCATCAAGCGAGTCGTCGAAGGCATCGCGCGGCTGCGCGATCGGGGTGCCCGGCGCGATAACCGTTCGATACACAATCAGACTCTGCTCGCGGCTCGCGTCCCACGCTGCGCGCAAAGCCGCGCCATCGTCCACGATGCGCGCCTCGCCCGACACACGAATCTGCACATTGCGTACGGCATCGACACCGGCCATCGCGATGCGCGGCTGCCTGCGCAGTTCGGCGATCTTCGGCGAACGCAGATCGGTATAGAACGCGATCACGTTATCCGCTTCGCTCACGCGACGCAGCACCACCGTGCGGACATTCGGCGAACCGTCGAGCGCGATGGTGGCGGCCTGCATGACCTTGAACGGTTGGTGGCCAGGCTGCGTCCCGTTGACGAGGCAGCCCCACATAGCCGCGTAAATGGTGTCGAGTTTCATGATCGGCCTACGTAAAAAAAGAACGCGCGACGGACGAACCGGCGCGCGCCGAAGACCCCTGGTACGGGGAGAGAATGCCTTCGCCTCGCGCACTCAGCGCACGAGAAAACCGTAAGCGAGCGGATCGCGTTCGTCGATGATCCACTGTGCGAAGCCGCAGATATACGCCTCGCCTTCGACCTCGGGAATCACAGCAGGAATGCCCTGAACCGACGTCTCCTTCAGCACACGCCCCTTGAACACCGTGCCGACGATCGACTCGTTGACGAGCGTTTCATCCGCCTTCAGTTCACCGCGCTGATAAAGCTGCGCGACGCGCCCGCCCGTGCCCGAACCGGTGGGCGAACGATCGACTTCGCGATCGGCGAACACGCAGCAGTTCGCCTGCGTCGACCCCGCGTGGCGCGGCGCATTCGCGATGATCGTGCCGTAGATGTGGTTGATCTCGGGAATCTCGGGATGCTGCACCGGAAACGCCTTGTTCGCAGCGTCCTTCACTTCGGCGCCGAAGCGGATCAGCTTTTCGACCGCCGCTTCGCGCACAGGCAGATCGAACGGCGCGCCATCCACGTAAAAGTAAAACGCGCCGCCGTAGGCGATATCGCCGGTCACGGTGCCGAAAGTGGGCGTCTCCACCGTCACGTCGCGCTTCCAGAGAAACGACGGCACGTTGATGAAGCGCACCGCGCCCGCGTGCTCGCCATCCCACTTGACGAAGGCTTCGATGAAGCCGCACGGCGCATCGATACCTACGCGCGTTTCGGGCACCGTGCGCTGCACCCAGCCCAGTTCGACGGCGGCCGTCGACAGCGCAATCACGCCGTGGCCACAGTGGTCGCTATAACCTTCGTTATGCAGAAAGATCACGCCAAAGTCGGCGCCCGGCGAAACCGGTTCGGTAAGGTAGCCGCCATACATGTCGGCATGGCCGCGCGGCTCGAACATCAGGGCGCGGCGAATGTCATCGGCGTTTTCCTTCAGCCATGCGCGGCGCTGGACGATCGTGTCGCCGGGCAGACGCGGCAAACCGCTGGTGACGATGCGGAACGCCTCGCCGCCGGTGTGGACCTCGACGGTCGAAATGGTGCGGGTGGGTTTCATGATGTCGATAGTTCTCCTGCCTGTGATGGCGACTCAGGGTGCGTACGGGACCGGCAAACCGTTGCGAATGACGTAGACGGTCGTCGGCGCGCCCTTCAGGTCGCCCTTTGCGTCGAACGAATACGTGCCCGCCACGCCTTTGTAGTCTTCCTTCGCCAGTTGCGCCGTGAGTCTGGCCTTGTCCGTGGTCGTGCCCGCCTTGACCATGGCGTCGGCGAGCATCTTCACGCCGTCGTAGTAGTTGACGGCGTAGACCTGCGTGTCGGTGTGATACGTATCGTGATACTTCTTGAGGAATTCGCGGCCCGCGGCGGTCTTGTCCAGCGCGACGCCGCCTTGCGCGCAATAGACGATCGAGGCGGCGTCGCCCGCGACCTTGCCCATGTCGGCCGAGCAGATGCCGTCGCCGCCGAGCAGTTTGGCGCGCAGACCGCGCTGACGCATCTGCTTCGCCATCGGCGCGCCCTGCGCCGCATAGCCACCGAAGAAGATCACGTCGGGATTCTCGCCCTTGATGGCCGTGAGAATGCCCAGAAAGTCGGTAGCCTGCGAATTCGTGAACTGGTGATCGACGATCTTCAGGCCGTTGGCCTTCGCGACCTGCTCGAACTGCTGCGCCACGCCCTGACCGTAAGCCGTGCGGTCGTCGATGATGGCGGCGGTTTTGACTTTGAGCGTTTTGGCCGCAAATTCGGCCATCGTGCCGCCCAGTTGCTCGTCGCTGGCGCCGATGCGGAAGATCGTTTTGAAGCCTTGCTGCGTGAGCGCCGGGTTCGACGCAACCGGGAGGATCGGGATGCCCGCGTTGTTGTACACACGCGAAGCCGGAATCGCGACGCCCGAGTTATACGGCCCCATCACCGCCACCACGTTGTGATCGACGAGATTCTGGGCCACCTGCACACCCACTTTCGGGTCAGCCTGGTCGTCTTGCGAGTCCAGTTTGAACGTGACAGGTTTGCCCGCAACGGTGACGTGCTGCTGGTTCAGCTCCTCAATCGCGAGCCGCGCGCCGTTCTCATTGTCCTTGCCGTTCGCGGCCTGCGGGCCGGTCAGCGGCGCGGAATGGCCGATCACGACGACTTCCTGTGCCTGCGCCGCGACGGCGCTGAAGGCCGCGACGATGGCCAGCGTGGTAATGAGGGGACGCATGATGGGGCTCACCTAATTGGTTTTGGAGAAACCAATGCAGTTCAAGAGTGGTCACCGATCAAGCACTTTTCAAAAATACCCCAAGAATCTGGTTCCAGGGGAATCCACTACATTGGCATTCGGCTCCCGTGGTTGTCCGACCGCGAACGCGCTGCCCTCTACTTATTCACCGTGACTGACGCCTGCATCGCAAGTTGATCGCTTTCCAAACCTAGCCCGCAAATCTGGCCGGCGACGATTTCCGTGAAAACTGCCTGGTGCCTGAACAACCCACGTGCCTGGATGTTCGACATGCAACTCGACCACGGGACGCACCAGGATCGCCAGCGCGTCGAGAATGCACTAGCCGGGACGCGTCCACGCGTCGCCTCCTATCGGCATCGCATCGATGGCGTTTTCAAAGGCGCGATGGATACGCTCGCACATCGCCGCTTCGCTATGGGTCTGGAACGACTGTACGCGCACGCCCATTTCATTCGCGAGCGGCAGTCAAGCTTCGCTCTGTTTGAGCGTGATGGCCAAGCAGCCCTTTCAGCGCTGCTTGGCAATTCCTGCTCAAGTCCGTCTTGCGGTCCGGTTTCAATTTGGTAGCGGACATTCGCTTGGAAAGCACAAAAGACTGCAAAGGCTCGACAACGAACCACCTGAGCCAGAAATTAGATTCCGTGATGCATGGACTAACAACTACGAAGATCTGGGGCCGCGTAATGCGCGCACCGAACTGCTGGGCGACAACACGGCCTCGGCTTTAATCTGGGCAGCGTCCGAGCGCGGCCACAAAGCGACGCCTTGTCGACGGCGACATATGGGCTGAACTTCAAAACCATGCTTGCATGGCCCTACGGAGTCGTCGGGCTTATGCCTCCAGCCTCGAAAATCCCTATGATTGAAAATCCATCTAATCTATCCGCACCGGCCAATAAGCGTGATGAAACTCTCGATTACCCGTTTGATTCTTTACGTCCGCGATGTAACGCTTCTTGAATCCTTCTACCAGAGCCACTTTGGACTCGATGTAATCGAGCGCATCCCTGGCGAATGGGTTGTACTCAAAGCTGGCTCGGTGGAGATGGCTCTGCATCGCGTCGGCGAACCGTATCGCGACCATACGGGCTCAGGCTGCCAGTCCAATGCGAAGCTGGTATTCCATGTACCTGCGGGCCTTGCCGATTTGCGCACAAAGTTGATCGCCGCGAATGTGCGGATGCGGGAGATGAAACGCTATGACGGTTTCCCCTATGTGATGTGTGACGGATGCGACCCGGAAGGCAACGTCTTCCAGCTTTGCCAGCCCGATTAAGAACATGTACCGCAAAGCGTCGCGCCCGGCCGCCGTGACGAGACGTAACGCTAGACAACGCATTCGCAATCCAGACACCTCGCGGCAAGCCCGCCTAGAAATCCGCCGACGCCGACAGCCAGAATGTACGCGGCGCACCTGCGAACACGTATCCCGTGGGATTCGCCTGCCAGTAGTCGCGATTGAAGAGATTCGTCACGTTCGCGCGCAAGGTGACCTCGCGCGTGCCGATGTGCGTCGTGTAGCGCCCGCCGAGGTCCACGCGCGTCCAGCTCGGCACGTGCTGGAGATTGTCCTGGCTCACGTAGGCCTCGCCCGTGTACAACAGGCGGCCGGTCAGCGTGAATCCCGGCATGAACGGCGTGTCCCATTCCGCGCCGAGGTTCGCCTGAAACGACGGCGCGCCGAGCGCGTGATTGCCGTCATACGCACCGCCCTGGGTGCGCTGCAGTTTTGCGTCGAGCCACGTCACGCCGCCCACCACGCGCACGTCGCGCCCGAGTTTGCCGAAGCCCGACAGTTCGATACCGCGATTGCGCTGCTCGCCGTTGAGGCTGTAGACCTTCGTAACCGGATCGACCACCCCGCTCGGCACCTTGATCTGAAAAACGCTCAAGGTCGCGCCGAAGTTGCCCAGATCGAGCTTCGTGCCGACTTCGACCTGCTTCGACTTGTACGGCGCGAACACCGCGTTCGGATTGGCGGCATCGGCGGGCGGCGCGGAACCAGGCGTGAGCGCCTCGATATAGTATTCGACGCGCCCCATAGCGATGTCGACAGCGCGAACGCGCCCAGCCCCTTCGCGGGCGCATGCCAGCGGGACGCATTTCGCAACAGCGTCGCCCTCTTTGTGGAAGTACGGTCAGAGGACGCGCAGAACCCTGGTTCAGACGTTCCTTTCGTCGTGGTCCGTTTCCGCCGCGAGCGGCACACGTGAACCAGCTGTCGCCTGCCATCAGCAACATTCCATGTTCGCGTCTGCCGCGACAACGTAGTTTCGGTTCATTATGACTCGTCCGTCTCTGGCTACCGCGCGGTCGGCGTCATCGCTACGACGTCTTTCGGATTCCTATTAATATGGTGAGGCGGATGTGTTTCCCGTACACCGCGTGATCATCACTCACCAGCCCCCCCCGGTTGCCTCAACTCGATAGAAATTGAGTTCAGCCCACTGAGCTGCAACGATTGTGGCTATCCCCAAGAGCTTGAATGCACGGCGCCAAGGTTCCAAACATCTTGCCGCCAGCGAAGCCGAGAGCCGAAAGCCAGCGCTCTATACGCGCCAGGCGGCACACCTTGATGCGCCCCTATATTTTCGAACTTCAGATGCGCGTCTGTGCTCCAGATTTCCTTTGACAAACACTCTTAAGATATATATCTTAAGACATGTTTTAAGACACTCAGAGACAAGGAGGCCCCATGCGCCACCCTCATCACGCGTCCGGTCATCACGGACACCACGCACATCACGGCCGTCGGGGCCGTCACGGCCAGCCGGAGCGCGAATTCGCCGACCGCCGCCGCGAAACACTCGACCCGTCGGAGCGCGCCGGGCGCACCGAATCCGCTGAAGGCCGCTTCAACGCCGGCCGCCACGGCTTCAACGCCGCCCGCTTCGCCCTGCACCATCCGCTGCACGCGCTGCGTCACGCGATGGGCCGTCATCGCGGCGGCGAAGGCCCCGGTGATTTCAGCGAGGGCTTCGGCCGCGGCGGCGGTTTCGGCAACTTCGGCGACGGCGACGGTTTCGGCCGCGGCCGCAAGTTCAGCTCGGAAGACCTGCAACTGATGCTGCTCGTGCTGCTCGCCGAGCGCCCGAGCCACGGCTACGAGCTGATCAAGGCGCTCGACGCACGCTCGAACGGTTTCTACAGCCCGAGCCCCGGCATGGTCTATCCGGCGCTCACGTATCTCGAAGAACTCGGCTATGTGAGCGTGACGCTCGAAGGCAACCGCAAGCGCTACGAGCTGTCCGACGAAGGCCGCCAGTATCTGGATGCCAATCGCGAACGCGCCGACCTGATCCTCGCCAAGCTCACGCACTTCGGCCGCAAGATGGAAGTCATGCGCCGCGCGCTCGCGGGCGAAGATCCGTCGGACGGCACGGGTTGGGTACGCGAGCTGATCGAGGCGCGCCGCGCGCTCAAGCGCGCGCTGCTGCGCCGCACCGACGTCGCGCCCGACGAGCAGCGCCGCATCGCGGCGATCCTCGCGCGCGCCACTCAGGAAATCGAAGGCGGCAACGGCGGCGGCGAGAACAGCGGCGCCTGACGCCCCCTTCTCGTTCCCCGTCGATCGACCGCCCCAACATCGGAGTCAAAGATGCAGAATCAAAGCAATCTCGAAGTCGTCCGCGTGCGACATCCGCTCAAGTTCCGCCTGCTGCGCGTGGTGCGCGTCGAGGCGCTGTCGTCCGCGCTCGTGCGCGTCACGCTCACGGGCGATCTCAGCGACTTCGTGTCGGCGTCGTTCGACGATCACGTGAAGGTGTTCTTCCCGCCCGAGGGCGCGAGCCAGCCGGTGCTGCCGAGTCTCGGTCCCGACGGCATCGTGTTTCCCGAAGGCGTCGAGCGGCCCGCTGCGCGCGATTACACGCCGCGCCGCTTCGACCCGGTCGCCAACGAGCTCGATATCGAGTTCGCGCTGCACGAAGCCGGTCCCGCTACGGCGTGGGCCGCGCAGGCGCAGCCCGGCCAGTATCTCGGCGTCGGCGGCCCGCGCGGTTCGATGGTGATCCCCACGGGCTTCGACTGGCATCTGCTGATCGGCGACGAAACCGCCCTGCCCGCGATCCAGCGCCGCCTGAGCGAGCTGCCCGCCGGCGCGCGCGTGGCCGTGGTCGCCGAAGTGGCGAACCCCGCGGCGCGCATCGAGTTGCCGACGGAAGCCGATCTCTACGCGACCTGGTGCTATCGTGAGGAATCCGAATCGGCAAACCCGCTCGTCGATGCAGTCGGCGAAGTCTGGTTGCCGCCCGGCGACGGCTACGTGTGGGCCGCGGGCGAAGCCTCGGTGATCCGCGCGGTACGCGCGCATCTGTGCAACGAGCGCGGCGTCGACAAGAAGCGCATTCGCGCGTCGGCGTACTGGCGGCGCGGCGCGCAGGCCGCGCACGAAACGATCGACGATTGATTCACCGTCATTCGTCAATCGTCGAAACCCGCGCGCGCGGCCCCGCACTTTCGCGGGGCCGCGCGTGCTTGAACAAGGTCCCTGAATGACCCTAACGCTTAATCCGCTGCGCGAACGCACGCTGCTCTGGCTGCTCGCGCTCACGCAGTTCACCATCATCATGGACTTCATGGTGATGATGCCGCTCGGCCCGCAGATCATGCACGCGTTCGCGATCACGCCCGCGATGTTCGCGACGGCCGTGTCGGCGTATTCGTTGTGCTCGGGCTTGTCCGGGCTGTTCGCGGCCACCTATATCGACCGCTTCGACCGGCGCCGTCTGCTGCAGGTCTCGTATGCGCTGTTCGCGCTCTCGAACCTCGCCTGCGCGTTCGCGACGAACTTCCATCTGCTGCTGTTCGCGCGCGCGTTCGCGGGTCTCACGGGCGGCGTGCTCGGCTCCATCGTGATGGCGATCGTCAGCGACGTGATTCCGGTGCAGCGCCGCGGCGCAGCGACCGGCGTGATCATGATGGGCTTCTCGATGGCCGCGATCGCGGGCGTGCCGGCCGGCATCGTGCTCGGCGCGCACTTCGGCTGGAGCGCGCCGTTCCTGCTGCTCGTCGTGCTCTCGGCCGTGATCTGGGTCGCGGGTTCGCGCGTGATTCCGCCGCTCACGGAGCACGTCGACCGCGACACGCCGCTCGGCGAAATCGTGCCGCGCCTGTGGCAGTTGCTCACGCTGCCGCGCCATATGAAGGCGTTCGCGCTCACCTTCACGATGATGTGCGCGCACATGCTCGTGATCCCGTTCATCTCGCCGATGCTGGTCGCCAACTACGGCGTCGCGCCCGAGCAGCTGTCGTGGCTCTATGTGGCGGGCGGCGCGTCGACGTTCCTCACGGCGCGCGCGGTCGGCCGTCTCGCGGATCGCTACGGCAAGCGCCGCGTGTTCCGCGTGATGGCGCTCGTGTCGATTGCGCCGGTGCTGTTCGTCACGCATCTGCCGGTGCTGCCGTTCATCGTGATGGTCGGCTTCTTCGCGGTGTTCATGATCGCGCTGTCGAGCCGCATGGTGCCGATGCAGGCGCTGCTCACGACGATTCCCGAGCCCGCGCGGCGCGGCGCGTTCCTGAGCGCAAACAATGCGGTGCAGGCGCTGGGCACGGGTATTGGTGCATGGGTCGGCGGGCTGCTGCTGCAGAACGGTCCGCACGGCACGATTGTCGGCTTCGGCTACAACGGCTGGCTCGCGGCGGCGCTGGCCGTGGTGGCGGTGCTGTGGGTCGGCAAGGTGCGCGGTTTCAGCGACGAAACCGAGCACCGCGCGCCGGACGCGGGTGCGCCGGCCAAGGCCTGATCCAACTTTTACGACGCCTATGAAAAACGCGCGGCGGACTCGATGTCCGCCGCGCGTTCGTTTCCGTCCAGGCTATCCAGGCCAACCGCGCCGCTTACCCCGCCCGCGCCTTCCTGCGCGCGCGCACCGCTTCCGCGAGCCCATCCAGCACGGGCTCGGTTTGCGCCCAGCTGATGCACGCATCGGTGATCGACACGCCGCGCTTGAGCGGCACGCCAGGCTGCTGATCCTGGCGCCCTTCTTCCAGATGGCTCTCGATCATCACGCCGACGATGCGCGCATCGCCGCCCTTCAACTGTTCGCCGATATCGCGCGCGACATCGATCTGACGCTGATGCTGCTTGCTCGAATTCGCGTGCGAGCAGTCGATCATCACTTCCTCGCGCAGCCCCGCCTTCGTGAGCGAGGCGCAGCACGCGGCCACCGACGCCGCGTCGTAATTCGGCCCGCTCTTGCCGCCGCGCAGGATCACGTGGCACGCGTCGTTGCCGCGCGTTTCGAAGATCGCGGCCATGCCCATCTTCGTCATGCCCATGAACGCGTGGCTCGCGCTCGCGGCCACGATGGCGTCCGCCGCGACCTGCACGCCGCCGTCGGTGCCGTTCTTGAAGCCGATCGGGCAGGACAGCCCCGACGCCAGTTGCCGATGGCTCTGGCTCTCGGTCGTGCGCGCGCCGATCGCGCCCCACGCCACCAGATCGGCGATGTATTGCGGGCTCAGCAGGTCGAGGAATTCGGTGCCGGTCGGCAGGCCGAGCGCGTTGATGTCGAGCAGCAGCTCACGCGCCTTGCGCAGACCTTCGTTGATGCGGAAGCTGCCGTCCAGACGCGGATCGTTGATATAGCCCTTCCAGCCCACCGTCGTGCGCGGCTTCTCGAAGTAGACACGCATCACGATCAGCAGATCGTCCTTCAGCGTGTCGGCCTTCGCCTTGAGCAGCTTCGCGTATTCGATGGCCTGGTCGTGGTCGTGGATCGAGCACGGGCCGACCACGATCACGAGGCGGTCGTCGCGCTGCGCGAGCACCTCGGCGATCTGCGCGCGGCTCGTTTCGACGAGCGTCTGCGTGCTCTGCGGCACCGGCAGTTCGTCGAGCAGCAGCGCGGGCGAAATGAGCGGACGCACGGCGCCGATGCGCACGTCGTCGATGCGGGTGGTGTCCTGGGTGGCGTCGGCAAAGCCGACTTCCTGGTCGTGCTGCGGGTTGTCGATACGGCTCAAGGTGCTCTCCAGTCTCATGCAACGCCTGCGCTTTCCATGCAGATTTCGTGCAGATGAAGCGGACGCGGCGCACGCGTCTCGCGGGGGACAAGCCGCGATTATCGCATCTGCCGCATCTTCGCCGTAAACGAAACGAGGCGGCTCGCGGCCGCCTCGTTGTGTGTTTGCGTCACCCTGGCACGCACCAGCGCGCCCGAGCGGGCTCACCGGCTCAGTTCGCCGTGCCGCCCATCGGATAGCCCTTGCCCGCCAGCCGCTTCGCGATGCGCACGAGCGCGAGCCACTGCTGGGCCATCAGGCCTTCGCCGTAGTTCACGCCCTTGCCCTGCGGCGCGGGAAGCTGGTCGCGGATGCCCGTGGGTTCCAGCGTCTTGTCCCAGGACGCCGTGCGGAACATCACGTCCCACCACGAAAACAGCACGCCGAAGTTGCAGCCGTAGCGCGTGCCTTCGTGACCATAGCCAATCGCGTGATGGCGGCGATGAAACGCCGGGCTCACGAGCATGCGCTCCAGCACCCAGCCGTAGTCGAGCCGCGCGTTCACGTGCTGCACGGCCTGCAGGAAGTTGCTCACCGCGATCAGCACGACGAACTGCGCGGGCGGCACGCCGATGAACAGCGAGATGGCCGCGAAGAACGCCGCCTGCACGATGTCGTCGAGGAAATGATTGCGATCGTCGCACCAGAGCGACATCTGCTGCTGGCTATGGTGCACCGCGTGCAGTTCCCACCACACGCCGAAGCGATGCTGCCAGCGGTGATACCAGTAACCCGCGAAATCGAGCACGACCAGATAGATCACGAACGAGACGTAGGGCTTGTCGGTCACGCCGGGCCAGAGGCTGTCCACTTCGATGTTCGGAATATTGTGGATCGCCATCGCGCTCTGCAGCCGGTTGAACAGCGGCGTGAGCATGAAGAAGAACGCCATGTTCAGAATGCCGAGCTTCGCGATCCACGTGTACCAGACGTCGGCGCGCAGCGCCTTGCGGTCCTGCCACGCTTCGGCCGGACGCAGCGCTTCGAGCGGACGCAGCAGCACGTAGGTCAGCAGGATTTCGAGCACGCCGACGATCACCCAGTAGAGCGCGTCGTAGGTGTCCTCGTCGTAGCCCATCAGGCCGACCTTGTAGAAGATCGGCTGCACGACGTCCACGTAGACGAGCGTCTGCAGCCACGAAACGAGGTTGTCGGCCTGCGAAAGCAGCGTGTCAAGCATCGGGACTCCCGCTCGTCAGTCTGGATTCGGCGCGTAGAACGGCGCGCTGTTCGCGAAGTAGATGCCGTGCGGCGAGCGGCCCACGGCGATCGTGTCGATCAGCTTGCGCGTCGTGAGGTCGATGACGCCCACGTGCTTCGCGAAGCGGAACGTAACCCACAGATAGCGTTTGTCGGCGGAAAGTTCCATGTCGTCGGGACCGGGGCGCAGGCCCGTGATGTCGGCGACCTTGGTCAGCGTCGTGTAATCGAGAATGCTGATGGTGCTTTCGACGCGATTCGACACGGCGATGTGCTTGCCGTCGTCGAGATTGCGGAAGTTGTGCGCGCCGCGCCCGGTCTGGATCTTCTTGACCAGCGTGCGGTTGTGCCAGTCGACCACGGCCACGTCGTCCTCGCCGGTCATGCCGACCAGCAGGTACTTGTCGCCGGGCGTCATCCACAGGCCCGCGGGCGTGTTGCCGATATGCAGCTTCCAGAGCACGGTTTGCGTCGGCAGGTCGATGGCCGCCACTTCGCCGGTGTCCTGCAGCGTCACGAACGCGGTCTTGTTGTCCGACGCGAAGGTGATGTGGCTCGGCGTCTTCGCGAGCGGAATGCGCTTGACGAGCGTGACGTCGTGGCCGTTGTAGCTGTAGATGTCCACGCGGTCCAGACGCAGGCCGGCGGTCACGAACCATTTGCGGTCGGGCGAGAAGCCGAGCTGGTACGGATCTTCGATGCCTTCGACGCGACGCTGCACCTTGCCGCTGTGCGGGTCGAGGAACATCAGGTCGTTCGAGACCGAATCGGCGACGATCAGCGACTGGCCGTCGGGCGTGATCATCAGGTGATGCGGTTCCTTGCCGGTGGGCTCGGTGCCCACGACGGTGCGGCTCGCCTCGTCGATCAGCGAGAGCTGCGCCTCGCCGGAGTCGAGCACGATGACCTTGTCGTTCGGATTGACGTTGGCGTCGGCGTGGGCCAGCGCGCTGCACGCGAGGCCGCCCGCGAGGAGCGCCGCTGCGGCGCGTTTGCGGGTCAGGGAGAAAATCGGGAAATGGGACATTTCTTAAGGGCGTCAGACCGGGGGGGATTGCCGGGAAAAGCGCGCGGGGCCGGTTTGTGCTGAGATAGGTGCTGGTGCGCCGCAACGCGGGCGAAAGCCAGATGAAACCTCATTGAAACCGGGCAGCGAATCGCGCGCCGAGGATCATCTGCTTAACGCGCGAGCGATGCATTCCGATGACGCGCGCGGCACATTCTGACGCGCTTTTCTGCTGATTTCCGACAATTTGTGAGCGGCGGCGCGCGCCAGGCGCGTTTGTTCCGGCCCCGCAACCGCGACGAGGCGCCCATGCACCACCGCACCCGCGACGACGATCTGCGCGATGTGCCCGACGGTCTCTCCGCGGGCACGGTGCGCAAGGTACGCGAAGCGCTCGAGGGCCGCCGGCGCGGCGCCGCGCTGCTGCTGCCGCTCGCGGGCCCGGCCGTGATCGTCTCGGTCGCGTACATGGACCCCGGCAACTTCGCGACCAACATCCAGGCGGGCGCGCGCTACGGCTATGCGCTGCTGTGGGTCGTGCTGCTCGCGAATCTCGTGGCGATGCTGTTCCAGGGCCTCTCGGCGAAACTCGGCATCGTCACGGGCCGCAATCTCGCCGAACTGTGCCGCGAACGCCTGCCCGCGCCGCTCGTCTGGTGCATGTGGATCGTCAGCGAGATCGCCGCCATGGCGACCGATCTCGCCGAATTCCTCGGCGGCGCGATCGGCCTCGCGCTGCTGTTCCATCTGCCGCTGATCGCGGGCATGGCCGTCACGGCGCTCGTCACTTACGGGCTGCTGTTCTTCGAGCGCGCGGGTTTCCGGCCGCTCGAACTCGTGATCGGCGCGCTCGTGGGCATGATCGGCCTGTGCTATCTGCTTGAACTTTTTATCGTGCCGGTCGCGTGGCCGGGCGTGCTGCGCGGCGCGTTCACGCCGCATCTGCCCGACGCGCAGGCGGTCACGATCGCGGTCGGCATCGTCGGCGCGACGGTCATGCCGCACGCGCTCTTTCTGCATTCGGGGCTCACGCAGGCGCGCGTGCGGCCGCGCAACGACGGCGAGCGCGCGCGTCTGCTGCGCTATTCGAACGTCGAGGTGGTGGCCGCGCTCGCGTTCGCGGGCGTCATCAACATGGCGATGGTGATCATGGCGTCGGCGTCGTTTCATCAGGGCCACGCCGATGTCGCCGAAATCGAGACCGCATGGCACACGCTCGCGCCGCTGTTCGGCGTGGCCGCGGCGGGCATCTTTCTGGTCTCGCTGATCGCCTCGGGCATTTCGAGTTCGGTGGTCGGCACGCTCGCGGGACAGATGATCATGCAGGGTTTCGTGGGCTTCCAGATTCCGCTCTGGCTGCGCCGTCTCGTGACGATGGCGCCGAGCTTCGCGGTCGTGGGGCTCGGCGTGAACGCCACCGATGCGCTGGTCGCGAGCCAGGTCGTGCTGAGCCTCGCGCTGCCGTTTCCGATGGCCGCGCTCGTGATCTTCACCTGCCGGCGCGACATCATGGGCGCCTACGCGAACCGCGCGTGGGTGGCGTGGCTCGCGGTGCTCGGCGCGGTGGCCGTGCTCGCGCTCAACGCGCTGCTGCTCGTGCAGGCGCTGGGCGTGAGCGTGCCGGGATTGGGCTAATGCGCTGATGATCTAACGCCACGCGATAAAAACCCTGCACAAAGCGGGCTAAAAACCTCGTCGAGTACCCGCCCTCACCAGACCGCTAACCAACGTTAGCAACGCTTCAGCGCGAAGCGTGCAGCACGCGACGCCCAATCCGAGCGATTCGCGCAAGATCGCCCCTATGCGTGCGCGAACCGTTCATCGACCACCGCGTCGGCGAACGCCGATCGGCGTGACGCGTGCAAACTCGCGCAAAACCATGCACCATTACCGTTTTCAACGCGCCGGCCCCCGCGCCGGATGCACACTTCGCAACTTAGCGCCACACATCGCCACAACCGAGCGACCTGCCATGACGAATCAGCCTGCCCAAGCCGCGCCCGAACAGCCCGTCGACATGATCATCTTCGGCGGCGGAGGCGACCTGGCCGCGCGCAAACTGCTCCCCGCGCTCTACATGGCGCATCTGCACGGCAACCTCCCTGCCGAGACGCGCATCATCGCCGTCGGCCGCAAGAACTGGACCATCGACGACTATCGCAAGTTCATGGAGGAGCAGTCGCGTCCGTTCATCGACGCCAAGGCCTTCGACGCGCAAGCGTGGGACCGTTATCTGAGCCTGTTCCAGTACGTGATCATCGACGTGAACGATCCCGCCGATTACGCGCATCTGAAGCAGGCTTCGCGCGAGCACGCGCTGCGCGTGTTCTATCTCTCGACCTCGCCCGAACTGTTCACGACGATCTGCGACAACCTCTCGGCCGGCGGTCTGCTCGACAGCCAGTCGCGCGTCGTGCTCGAAAAGCCGCTCGGCCACGACCTCGCTTCGGCGCAGGAGATCAACGAGTCGGTGGGCCGTCACTTCGCGGAATCGCAGATCTACCGCATCGACCATTATCTCGGCAAGGAAACGGTGCAGAACCTGATGGTGCTGCGCTTCGGCAACCCGATCTTCGGGCCGCTGTGGCAAGCGCCGTATATCCGCAGCGTGCAGATCACGGTGGCCGAAACGGTGGGCGTGGGCAGCCGCGCGGGCTTCTACGATCACACGGGCGCGCTGCGCGACATGGTGCAGAACCACCTGCTGCAACTGCTCTGCATCGTGGCGATGGAACCGCCCGTCTCGCTCGATC
The DNA here is from genome assembly GCF_905220285.1 of Paraburkholderia sp. J94. Lineage (NCBI taxonomy): Bacteria > Pseudomonadati > Pseudomonadota > Betaproteobacteria > Burkholderiales > Burkholderiaceae > Paraburkholderia > Paraburkholderia sp. J94. Next base: position 409,095 of record NZ_CAJMZH010000002.1, read on the forward strand.
CTGACGCAGTGCGCGACGAAAAGCTCAAGGTGCTGCGCTCGCTGCGTCCGATGTCGCTCACCGATATCGCGCGCGACACGGTGCGCGGCCAGTACGCGGCGGGCGCCGTCGACGGCCAGCCGGTGAAGGGCTATCTGGAAGAAGACAACGTGCCGGCCGACAGCAAGGCCGAGACCTTCGTGGCGATCCGCGCGCACATCAACAACTGGCGCTGGGCCAACGTGCCGTTCTTCCTGCGCACGGGCAAGCGCCTGCAAAAGCGCCAGTCGGAAATCGTGATCGAATTCGCGGACCTGCCGTTCTCGATCTTCCCGAGCGGCCCGCGCAATTACGGCAATCGTCTCGTGATCCAGTTGCAGCCGGAAGAGTCGATCCAGTTGCAGATGCTCGCGAAGGAACCGGGCAGCGGCATGAACATGCTGCCGGTGAACCTGAATCTGGACCTGCAGCAGGCGATTCCCGAACGCCGCGCGGAAGCGTACGAGCGTCTGCTGATCGACGTGATTCGCGGCCGTCTCACGCACTTCATGCGCCGCGACGAACTCGAAGCCGCGTGGACGTGGGTCGAGCCGATTCTCGACGGCTGGAAGGAACTGAACGACCGTCCGCGCACGTACACGGCGGGCACGTTCGGCCCGGCGGCTTCGTCGGCGCTGCTCGCGCGCGAGAACATGTCGTGGGCCGAAGAGGCTTGATCGTTTCGCTTTGAGTTTTCAGGCATGAAAAAACGCCGCGCTTCGTGCGCGGCGTTTTCGTTTGAGCGTGCCGGAGTCTGCCTGAGTCTGCTTGAGTGACGCTATCGCGACGATATCCGCCCACTGCGGACTAGCCGCGATCGTTGCGTCCGTCGCCAGGCGGCGCGCTCTCGGCGCCCGCGCGCTCGGGATGAAACAGATCGAGCCCGGCGAACACCACCACGCCGCTCAGCGCCATCATCGGCACCGAATGGCGGCCCAGAAAGAGAATCAACGCGGCCAGCCACGTCGAAATACAAAAAGCGCCGATGCGCCGCATGTTGCCACTCCACTGACTGCCCGCGCGACGTTGGCCCTCGATGGACGGAACGCGCGCGTTCTGCTGTTGTCTGCCTGAAAAAATCGATGCGTGCTAGCCGAGCGTCGCGCGCGCCGTGCGCAAGCGGCTCACGGTGTCGACGAACGCCTCGCCGCCCAGCGAGCGCTTGATGCGCCCCGTGACCGTCGCGCTCGCGTGATGCAGCGCCTCGCGAATGGCCTGCGCCTGCGCGGTGGGCACGATGGCCACTTCGCGCTGGTCGCCTTCGGTGCGCTGACGCTCGACATAGCCGCGCGCCTCCAGACCGTCGATGACGCGCGTGGCCGTGGGCCGCGCGATCGAGAGCATTTCCGAAAGCTCGTGCTGCAGGGAACCCGGCCGCTCCAGCACCGCGCGCAGCATGAAACCCTGCGGCGGCGTGAGGCCGAAAGGCTCGAAAGCTTCGGACCACTCGCGTTCGAGGCGGCGGGCCAGCGCCGACGTGTTGAAGTAAAGACACTGATCGAACATGGCCACAGGATAACCGTTTGTCGTTAGCCATGCAATCAATCGCACGCGATCGAGTCCTTTTTTAAGGCACTTTCGAATTCGTCCGATGCGACTTCGCGCGTGCTTCGAGCACGCTTCGCGCATGTTTCGAACGCGCTTCGGGCACGCTTCGGGCACGCTTCGGGCACGCTTCGGGCACGCTTCGGGCACGCTTCGGGCACCTTCAATCCGCGAACGAGAGCGCGCGTGAATGCGCCTTCGCGACCTGCTGCAACGCGCGCCGCAACGCGCTGTCACGGCGCAGCAGCTCCTCCATCACCGCAATCGACAGCGTGCCCGCCGCGCCTTCGCCGAGCAGTTGCGCCTTGAGCGCGCCATACGCGCCCTCCATCGACTGCGAGAGATTTTCGATCAGCGCGCTGTCTTCGCCGGGCGATCGCGGACGATTTTCCGTGTCCTGCCCCGGCTGATCGGCATGATCGACGGCCTCGATCGCATCGAGCAACGCGAGCGCGCGGCGCTCGAACACCGCATAGCTTGCGGCGATGTTCGCGTCGGGCAGCACGCTCGCGAGCGCCGCCGCCTGCATGGCCTGCTCCGCCGCGCTCTCGTGATAACGCAGCTCGCGCAGCGACTCCGCGAGCGCGGCCGCCGTCGCGGGCACCATTTGCTGGCGATTCATTCGCTGTGCGAACTTCTGCGCCGCGTTGAACAATCGCGTGGTCGCGCCTTGCTCGTGCGCGAGCGCGTGAGCGTCGCCGCCCGCGAGCGTCATGCGCACCATGCGGCGCACGATCGCGCCGATGCGCTTCACTTCGAGACGCAGCGCGTCGGCGGCGAGTTCGGGCACCACGGCGACGGTGTCGTCGAGAAATTGCGGCGCGCCCTCGTCGCCCTCGCGCGCGCGAAAACGGCGCAGCAGCCAGCGCGTGAGCCGCCCCGCGAGCGGCACCATGATGACGAGGCCCAGCACGTTGAACGCCGTGTGAAAAAGCGCGAGCGCGATGGCCGGATCGTGCGGCAGATGCAGCCAGTCGCCCACGCGCACGATGAAGTCGATCATCCACGGCAGCAGCGCCGTGGCGACGAGGCCCGTCACCACGTTGAAGATCACCTGCGCGACCGCCGCGCGCCGCGCGTTGGGCGTCGCACCGATGGCCGCCAGCAGCGCCGTGGCCGTGGTGCCGATATTCGCGCCGATGATCACGGCCGCGCCGCCCTGCGTGCTCAGCATGCCGCCCTGCGCGGCGGCCAGCGTGATGGTCATGGTCGCCGACGACGACTGCACGAGCAATGTGATCACGAGGCCCGCGAACACCTGCATCAGCACCTCGACGAGCCCTTCGCCCTGCGGCAGCCGATATTGCGCGACGAGGCCCGTGAACGCGCCCTGCAACGTGGCGATGCCGATGAACAGGATGCCGAAGCCTGCGAGCGCGTCGCCGAGCGCGCCGCGCCGCTGCCCCACGCCCGTGAGGCGCAGCGCAATCCCGATGCCGACGAGCGGCAGCGCGAGCGCGTCGATCTTCATCTTCAGGCCGAGCAGCGAGACGATCCAGCCCGTGGTCGTCATGCCGAGATTGGCGCCGAACAGCACCCAGAGCGCGCCGCCGAGATCGAGCAGGCCCGCGTTCACGAAGCCGATCACCGCGACCGTCACCGCGCTCGACGACTGCACCAGCGCCGTGACCAGCACGCCCGACGCTAGGCCCGCCGCGGGCGTGCGCGTCGCGCGGCTCAGGATCACCTCGAGCGCGGGACCGGCCGCGAGCTTCAGGCCGTTGGTCATCATCGTGATGCCGAGCAGGAACAGACCGATGCCGCCGATCAACACGCCCAGCGATTCGACGAGGCCGCTCATGCGTGCGCGCCTTTGCGCGCTGCGTGCGCGCGCACGCTCGTGGACATGGGCGATCCGTTAGCGAACCTGAGGCGACGCATGGCAACCTTCGCGCTTTGAACGTGTTGGACCGGCCAATAGTACGTGACCCGCTTTTTATATGACCGCAAAGTGAACGCTCATGCGCGATCATGCTTTCCGGTTATCAACTCATAACAAGCGCCGCATAAAAAAACGAACGACCGGACGAATTTCTTCGCGATCCGCTATGATGCAAGAGATTCGACATCGCCCGCCTGCTTGACACAACACACACGGAGACATCCATGCAGATGCGTTGTTATTGCGTGACCCATCACGGCCAACCGCTCGAACTCGTCCAGCGCGACACGCCGCAACCCAGGGGCACCGAAGTGCTCGTGCGCGTGAAAGCCGCCGGCCTGTGCCATTCCGACCTCCACATCTGGGAGGGCTACTACGATCTGGGCGGCGGCAAGAAGCTGTCGCTCGCCGACCGCGGCATCAAGCTGCCGCTCACGCTGAGCCATGAAATCTGCGGCGAGATCGTCGCGGCAGGCCCCGATGCGGGCGACGTGAAAACCGGCACGGTGGCCGTGGTGCATCCGTGGATCGGCTGCGGCGAATGCGCGGCCTGCAAGCGCGGCGAAGAGAACATCTGCACGAAGCCGCAATCGCTCGGCGTGATGCGCGACGGCGGTTTCGCCGACTACGTGATCGTGCCGCATCCGCGCTATCTGGTCGATCTCGGCGGGCTCGATCCCGTGAAGGCCGCGCCGCTCGCCTGCGCGGGCGTCACCACGTATTCGGCGGTGAAGAAGTTCGGCGATCGCATCCACGAAGACGCGGTCGTGATCATCGGCGCGGGCGGGCTCGGCATGATGGCGATCGAAGTGCTCAAGGCGCTCGGCGCGAAAGGCGCGATCGTCGTCGACGTGGACGCCGCCAAGCGCGAAGCCGCGCTCAAGGCCGGCGCGCTGGCCGCCATCGACGCGCGCGCGCCCGACGCCGCGAAGCAGATCGCCGAAGCCACGGGCGGCGGCGCGCGCGCCGTGCTCGATCTCGTGGGCGCGACGCCTACGGTGAAACTCGCGCTCGATGCGTGCGCGCGCGGCGGACACGTGGTGGTGGTCGGCCTGATGGGCGGCGACATCACGCTCTCGCTGCCGATCATTCCGATGCGTCCGCTCAAGATCGAAGGCAGCTATGTGGGCACGCTGCCCGAGTTGCGCGAACTCGTCACGCTGATGCGCGAGGGCAAGATGCAGCCTTCAGCGGTGGTGCCGCGACCGCTCGGCGAAGTGAACGACGCGCTCGACGCGCTCGCGCACGGCAAGGTGGTCGGCCGTCAGGTGTTGGTGCCGTAAAGGCGCATTCGATCGATTCAAATAACAAGGTGCTATCGGAAGCGGCGCATAACGTCCCGGATGTTGTAACCCGGGACGGCTCTTTTAAGAATGCAATGGCACGCCCGATCGCGGCCATCGGAATGGTTCGCTGGCCGCTTCAGAGTAACTCAGCGCGGCCGCGATCCCGTTTCGATTTTGGAAGCAACGTCAGAAGGCGTATCCGGAGAACACATGCACGCTGTAATGGCCAGCATTGACCGCGATAGAACGTCAGTACGACAGGGCCATCTTTCAACAAGTCGTCGAGGCGCACGACGATTCCATGACGTGAGTGCATCCAGTTGAGAGGCGAGTGATATCGCAATGCTCTCTGTTGGAAGACTTAACTCCGGTGCGCAGCGCACGCTGCGAGATCGCTCTTTTTTTGCAGTGTTCGTAGCGCGCGCTTGATGATTCTGTCTGTGGACGGATCATCCGCAGTCGCCCAGCGGGCACACAGTGCAACGACCCAGTCAGGTTGCGTCTTGCTTGCGTCGTTGAGCCAGTTGGCTACCGAATCCTGAACATAGCGAACGTCGTCCGTCTTAAGCGGCTCTAGCAAGGGCAGGGCTATTCCTGGCTCGGCCTTGAGTCGTGCAATATGCTCGCTCCACACCCCGCGCGGCCGAGTGCTCTCCACGGCGAAGCGGCGAATATTCGCATCCGTTGAAGTTGTCCAGCCTCGCAGCAGCGTTATGGCGGATTCGATGTCACTCGAGATATAGGGCCGCGCTGCCATCCACGCCCACTCCCGCACGCCGAAATGACTATCCGCAGCGAATGGCCGTACCGAGTGGAGCCTGTCGTCCAACGAACGTGTTTCATCCGCACACGTCAGTGCGAAGACTGCCCAGGAACGCACCGTGTCCGATGTATGACACTGCAATCGCTCAGTCACCTCCGCAATAGCGGCCCTTCTGGATCCTCGCAATTCCTCGGCAATCGCCATCCCAATTGCACGAATCTGATAGCTGATTCCCTTGTTGGCTACCTCGTTGTGCGAGGCAAGGATGCGAGGTAACGCCTGCTTCAGCCCTACACCCGGAATTGCAGACTGCGCCAACAGGGCTTGGTCGATAGCCAGGCACTCAGCGAGGTTGCTGGTCGCTTCGGTGCCATCGTTCAACGCGGCAAGTCTTTCAGACGTCAATCGAGTCATTCAGGTGCTCCGAATATCAATCTTAAAGAAACGATGCTGCAGTATCTGAAGTCCAACGGACAGGTGACAGCATCTCAATGCGGATCGGGCGCCTTTCTGATTCGTTCGGCCGTGCGCCAGTACGGGCTCTCCTTGCCCGCAATCAACGCCCCATGTCCCATATGAACGCGATAGGGCATGCATCCCGTCTCGCGTCCAGTTCGAAACAAGGCGTCCCAACACGCATCTGCGCGAGCGCAGCCCGGCGCGTCGGCACCATTGAAAAGCAACGGCAACGTGCAGTCGAAACTGCGTTCCGAAAGGCATATAGCGTCACCGCGCTTTGAGCGAAAGCGTCTTGATGACATGCAACGAATGCAGCCAATCAGAGACAAGAGTTCCTCACCTTTCACCTTATTTCGTCTAAATTTTAATTCGCATGACGAAATTATATAATTATTAAAAATTAAGGCGAGGCGAAGTTATTCAACAGTCGATCCTTCGTCACAGAAAATGTTGTAATCGTGGGCTTTTTGTTTAAATAGGAATTTACTGGTTTACGAATCAACTAACTGCGCGGCGGTACAAGTGATGCGCGCACGCGCCTGACTGGTGGCCTTACCCCAATCTTCGCAAGTTAAGCCTACCACACTAGTTCATCGCGCATCCTGGCGAGCGCATCACGCTCACCAGGATACGATCACCCAATTAATTCGGATGCCTGATCAACGTGCCGCGTCGCCCATACGGTATTCGTGGCTCGCTTCGTCGAGTTGCTGCTTGAGCGCGGGGTCGAGCACGAGATCTGCGGCGGCAATCGACGCATCGAGTTGCTCGGGCCGGCTCGCGCCGATCAGCGCCGACGTCACCTGCGGATGCGCCAGCACCCACGCGATGGAAGCCGTCGTCAACGATTGGCCGCCCTGCTCCACGATCCCCCGCAGTTTCTCGATGCTCGCGAACTCGCGCTCGTGCCAGTAGCGGTCCTGATACATCGAACCGGCCACGCCCACGCTCTGCGTGAAGCGGCCTTCGGACGGCGCGCTGCCCTGCTGATACTTGCCGGTCAGCAGCCCGCCCGCGAGCGGGTTGTACGGAATCACCGCGAGCCCTTCCTCCTGCGCGAGCGGCAGCAGTTCGCGCTCGATCTGGCGGAACAGCAGGTTGTAGCGCGGCTGCACCGAAACGAAGCGCGCGCAGCGCAGAAAATCGGCGCGGCCGAGCGCGCGCGCGAGCCGGTACGCCAGAAAATTCGATACGCCGATATAGCGCGCCTTGCCCGAACGCACGATCGTGTCGAGCGCTTCGATCGTTTCGTCGAGTGGCGTGTTGGCGTCGTCGGAGTGGAGCTGGTAGAGATCGACGTAATCGGTGCCGAGGCGGCGCAGCGAAGCGTCGATGGCATCGAGCAGATGCTTGCGCGACGCGCCCTGATCCCACGGCGACGGCCCGACCTTGCCAACCGCCTTGGTCGCCACGATGAAGCGCTCGCGGCGGCCCTTCTCCGCGTTGAGCCAGCGCCCGACGATCTCCTCGGTGCGGCCCGCGCATGTTTCGCCGCCGCCGAGCGGGTAGACGTCGGCGGTGTCGATGAAGTTGATGCCCGCGTCGGCGGCCTTGTCGAGAATGCGGCGGGACACGTCCTCCTCGGTCTGCAAACCGAAGGTCATGGTGCCCAGGCAAAGACGCGAAACGGTGAGGCCGGTCTGGCCGAAACGGCGGTATTGCATCGATGTCTCCTGTGGAAGCGGCGCGCGAATGACGAACGAAACATGCAGCCCAGCGAATGCAGACCGCACGTCAGCGCACGTCGGCGCGCAATGCTGCGAAGCATAACGCGGCTTTGCAGCAGACGCAGAAGACGCCCGCATCGCCTTACGAATCTGCAAGCGAACTTCCCGGATTTTTCGAATCCTTTCCGGGCTTTCGCGATCCGTTCGGCGTGCATGGGGACGTAACCGCAATGAAGGTCTTATCGGCGGAACAACCGCAATCTGTGCGCTCTTATCGCGCCGTTGCCCGGGCCGCGCATGCTTTAAGCTCATACGGTCCTTTATTTCGCCCAGCACCACCGTGACCACGACGACGACCGACGCGCCCCTTCGCCCCGACCGCCAGCAAGAGGCGGCCGCCCTGTGCGCGCAAGGCCGTTTCGCGGATGCCTTCGCCGCGATCGCGCCGCTCGTGAGCCAGCAGGCCTGCGCCGACGACGCCACGCGCATCGATGCGCTCAATCTCGCCGCGCTCTGCGCGATGGGATCGGGCCAGGCCGCCGCGGCCGAAGCGCTGTGGCAGCGCTGCATCGACGCGCAGCCGCAACACATGGAGGCCTACAACGGCCTCGCCGCGATGCTCACGGCGCTCGGCAAGCTGCCCGCCGCCGAAACGGTGTGGCGCAAGCTGCTCGCCTTGAACCCCGCGCACGTCGATGGCTGGAGCAATCTCGGCACCGTGCTGCATCGGCTCGGCCGCCATCGGGAAGCGGAAGACGCCTACCGCGCGGCGCTCGCGCTCGCGCCCGCGCACGCCGACGCGCACTACAACCTCGGCCTCGCGCTGCATGAAACCGGCCGCTACGACGAAGCCGAAACGGCCTACCGCGCGGCGATCGAGGCCAATCCGCAAGGCGCGCGCGCGCACAACAATCTCGGCAATCTGCTGCGCGTCAGTGGCCGTCTCGACGAGGCCGAAGAAGCGTTTCGCCAGGCGCTGAATGTGCAGCCTCAGTATCCCGAAGCGCTCAACAACTACGGCGCGCTGCTCAAGACGCTGGGCCGGCTCGGGGACGCGGAAATGGTCTGCCGGCGCGCGATCCAGATCCGTCCCGATTACGTCGAGGCGGTGATCAATCTCGGCTGCGTGCTCGTCGATCTCAAGCGTCTGCCCGAGGCCGAACAGGTGTTCCGGCAAGCGCTCGCGCTGCGCCCCGATCATGCGGAAGCGCACTACAACCTCGGCGTCGTGCTGCGGCAGCTCGAACGCTATCCCGAAGCCGAAACCGCCTATCGCAACGCACTGCGCCTCGCGCCCACGCACACGGAAGCGCTCAACAATCTCGGCGGCGTGCTCATCGCGCTCGACCGATTGCAGGAAGCGCTCGCGGTCTTCGAGGAGGCGCTCGCCTGCAACCCCGGCTTCGCGCTCACGCACTTCAACATCGGCAGCGCGCAGAAGGAACTCGGCGCGTTCGATGCAGCGGAAGCGGCCTACCGGCGCGCGTTCGAACTGAATCCCGCCTACGGCGACGCGCAGTTCCGCCTCGCCACGCTGCTGATCGCGATGGGACGCTACGAGGAAGGCTGGCGCCTCTATGAACGTCGCTACGACAACACCGGCTTCATCCACTATCGCTCGCGCGACATGCTCGACTGCCTGCACTGGCAAGGCGAGCCGATCGCGGGCAAGACGCTGCTGCTGTGGCAGGAAGACGGACTCGGCGACATGCTGCAGTTCGCGCGTTACGCGCGGCTGCTGAAGGCGCAAGGCGCGCGCCATATCGCGTTCGCGTGCGTAAGCACGCTGCATCGCGTGCTCACGGGCGTCGAAGGCATCGACATCGTGATCGATCATGCCGACGCCGTTTCGCGCGCCTCGCAATTCGATTACTGGGCGAGCCCGCTCAGCCTGCCGATGCATCTGGGCACGACGCTCGACACGACGCCCGCGCCCGCGAACTTCCAGCCCGAGGCGGCGCTCGTCGAGCAATGGGCCGCGCGCCTCGATACGCTCGGCCCGGGCACGCGCGTGGGCCTCGTGTGGCGCGGCAACCCGCAGCACCACAACGATCACCATCGCTCGATTCCGTCGCTGGCCGCGCTCGCGCCGCTCTGGCGCGTGCCGGGGCTACGGTTCGTGAGCCTGCAAAAAGGCGCGGGGGAAGACGAGGCGCAGCGCCCGCCGCAGAATCAGCCGATCCTGCATCTGGGCAGCGAGGTGACGGATTTCGTCGATACGGCGGCGATCCTATCGCAACTCGATCTGCTGATCTGCGTGGATACGTCGACGGCGCATCTGGCCGCCTCGCTCGGCGTGCCCTGCTGGGTGATGCTGCCGCGCCGCGACGTGGACTGGCGCTGGCTGCACGCGCGCGACGATTCGCCGTGGTATCCGCATACCGTGCGGCTCTTTCGACAGGGCAACTACGAAACGTGGGGCGCGGTCATCGAGCGCGTGCGGGAAGCGTGTGCGCAGGAATTTGGTGACTGAAAGCTCGATGCGTGCGCGATTGAAGGCGCGATTGAAGGCTCAATCGAGTGCGCAAATGAAGGCGCGGCGCGGGTCCGCTGACCCGCGCTAGTCCCAGAAATTGCGGAACGCGACGGCGACGATCACCGGCACGCACATCACGAGCGGAATCGCGAAGTACGGAATTTCCATATCGACGATCCAGCTGCGGATCAGCCAGCCGACGCCCAGCGCGAGCGTGAGCACGCCGACGAGTGCGGTCAATGTATTGAGCACCCAGGTAGGCGGACGCTTGCGCTTGGGTTCCTGCGCGGGAGACGGTTTCATCGGGATGTCGGGAGCGGAGCGTCGCGAATGGACGCCAATATCGCTATTTTACTCTCGATGGATCGTGACAACCGATGCGGGCGAAGCCGGGGATTACGCGGTAATACGCGGACTCAATCCCACTTGCAAAACCGGCGCCACAAAAGAAAAAGCCCACCTAAGTTGGCGGGCTGAATCCATATCAGGAGGAGACATGGAGGAGACGAGTCAACTATAGGGTTTTCCCCTAAACTTTGCAAGCGATTTTTTGGGTATTTCAATAACTTTCTCTCGATTCAGCCTTCGCTTAGTTCAGACGTTATTTAACGTCGTTGTCATTGGGCTGTGCGTATTCCCCAAACGGCATTTGTCTCACCAGCCGAGAGACAGCAGGACAGCAGGACAGCAGATTACGCGCGCTGCGTTTCGGGCGACGCCACCAGCTTGATCCCAAGTGCATGCATGAGCTTAAAGATGGTTTCCAGCTTCGGCTTGGAGCCCGGAGAGAGCGTCTTATAGAGACTTTCCCGGCCCAGGCCCGCGTCGGCTGCCACTTTAGCGATACCGCGAGCTTTGGCTACATCGGCGATCGCTGCTACGAGAAGATCAGGGTCGCCTTCCTCGAGGGCGGCGTTGAGATAAGCTGCGATCGCTTCTTCGCTGTCGAGATAATCCGCTGCGTCGAACCGTGCAATCTTGACCTCTTTCATCGACTCACTCCGTTGAGTTGGGGCTAGCCCCGAATTTGCTTCCACATGGCTTTCGCGTGCCTGATGTCGGACTTCTGGGTGGATTTGTCGCCGCCACAGAGCAGAAGGTAAACCACCCGCCCCTCTTTCGCGAAGTAGACCCGATATCCTGGCCCAAAGTCGATTTTCATTTCCGACACGCCTTCGCCTACCGGCTCGCACTCACCGAAGTTGCCGAGTTCGGCCCGGCGAATTCGGATCAGAATCTTCGCTCGGGCCTGAATGTCCTTCAAGCCGCCCAACCATTCACTGAATTCGCCTGTTCTGTTGACCGTGTTCATGTACCGTCATCTCGCGAACTGCCGTTAGCATTAACTGTATCCTATAGGATACACAAAGGCAAATGTCGAGTGGACGAAAACGACAAAGCCCGGTTTGACATCGAAGTTCGTTACCTCCCACGTAATCGCCCCGCCGCAGCACTCGCCCTATCCTCGGTTGCATCGTTTCGCTCCGCGCCACCCGCACCCCGCCCCGAGGACAGCCATGACCGCTTACGCCATCGCCCATTTGCACCGCTGCGAACCTTGCGCGGAGATCGTCGAATACCTGGAGAAGATCGACGCCACGCTCGCGCCGTTCGGCGGCCGGTTCATCGTTCACGGCGGACGCGTCGAGCGGCTCGAAGGCGCATTCAAGGGTGATCTGATCATCATCGAATTCGAGGATCGCGAACGCGCCCGCGCGTGGTATCGCTCGCCCGCCTACCAGGCGATCCTGCCGTTGCGCACGCGGCACGCGAGCGGCGAAGTATTCCTGATCGATCAGGTCGCGCAGCCGCATCGCGCCACCGATGTACTCGCGCGGCACGATGCGTAATTCCGGCACGCGAGCCGAAACGCGCGAAATGCCCGAAATGCGCGATACACGCCGCCCAAACCCCGAACTCGCAAATGTTGTGGAAATGCGACTCAATGGACACACCGGGCGCTCACGTCCTTACTGATTCTTCGGCGCAAGTATTGACTGCGCATGACTTGCGCCGATTTATTTCAATTTTTTGAATCCATTATTCCAATTCACGGAAGAGTCCTTGCGGACCGCCAATCGCATTTCGCGAATCGACCCTTCCTATACTCGCTCCCGTCTCAACCCGGCGTTTCTACAGGACTGGAGTCCCACAGTGAAAAAAATCTCTATCGCCGCCGCGTGCGTTACTGCATTCGCCGCCGCGTCCGCCCACGCTCAAAGCTCGGTTACCCTCTACGGCCTCGTCGATGCCGGCATCGCCTACACGAACAACGTCGGCGGCAGCGGCCGCGTTGCGCTCGCGAGCGGCAACATCAGCGGCAGCCGCTTCGGCCTCAAGGGTGCCGAAGACCTCGGCGGTGGTCTGAAGGCGATCTTCGTGCTCGAAAACGGCTTCAGCGTCAATAACGGCCAGCTCGGCCAGAACAGCCGCATGTTCGGCCGCCAGGCGTACGTCGGTCTGAGCAGCAACGCGTTCGGCACGCTCACGATGGGCCGCCAGTACGACGACGTCGTCGACTTCGTTTCGCCGCTCTCGGCCACGGCCGGCACGTTCGGCGACTCGGGCTTCGCGCACCCGTACGACAACGACAACCTCCAGCACAGCGTCCGCTTCAACAACTCGGTCAAGTACACGAGCCTGAACTACGGCGGCTTCAAGTTCGGCGGCATGTACGCCTTCAGCAACAGCACCGACTTCGCCGTCAGCCGCGCGTACAGCGCCGCCGCGAGCTACACCTACGGTTCGTTGACGGCCGCCGCGGGCTACCTCCAGACCAACGGTTCGGGCGCGAAGACGGTCACGGGCACGACCAGCGCGTACACGAACACGGCCGGCGCGGTCGACCAGGCCGAAGTCAAGGGCAGCCTCACGTCCGACGTGCAGCGCACGGTGGCCGCCGGCCTGAACTACGGTTTCGGCCCGGCCGTCGTGGGCTTCGTCTACTCGCACAGCCAATATCAAGGCACGAGCGCGTTCGGCCTGAGCAACGGCTCGGTGCGTTTCGACAATTACGAAGTCAACGGCATGTACAACTTCACGCCGGCATTCAAGGCCGGTCTGTCGTATGCGTACACCGACGCGCATCTGAGCGGCGCGACCTCGTATGGCGCCGATCCGAAGTGGAGCCAGGTGAACGCGATCGCGCGCTACTCGCTATCCAAGCGCACCGAGCTGTACGCCGAAGCGATGTACCAGCACGCGACGGGCAACAAGAACGTCGCGGTGATGTACAACGCGGGCGGCTCGTCGTCGACGGGCAACCAGGTGATGGGCGCGGTCGGCATGCTGACTCGCTTCTAAAGCGCGCTTCTAAATCACGCTTTCTAAATCACGCTTCTCGCGCGGCAAGTTTCGCGCGATACGAAAAGCCCGTCTGCGGACGGGCTTTTCGTTCCGCGTTTTTATCCAGCGCATCAATGCAATAGAAAGCATCGAGAAAGTTTTGTCGGCGATTGGAAAGAATTAAATCGCGCAGCACGGGCTTTTTACGCATTTCGCATTCGCCCAATACCGTTTGCAAAAGAAAATTCATCGCGCGCAAACGTTTTCACTCGTTTCACAATTCTTTCTTCTCCTTACCGGAAACTGTGCGCCGATCCATCTTCGGGAGTGCCCGCGCACATGACTCGACGCCCTCTCGCCGTTAGCACGGCGACCGCGATTTCCGTTGTGCTCGCAACCATCATGCTCGCCGCATGCGGGCCGGGCGACAACGCGTCGTCGGCACCGCAGCAGCAGAGCGCGCCGAATCTCACCGCGAACGCCGAAACCAACGCCGCGAACGCTTACGCGAGCGCCGGCAACACCAACGCAGCCACCGCCAGCAGCGACACCCTCGCCGCCGCCCCTGCGAGCTACGCGAGCGACCCGGTGCAAAGCGTGCAGGCGAGCCTCGCGGCGGACAGCGAGCAGATCGCGCCCGTCATGAGCTACGCGCCGGGCGACGAGCCGCCGCAAGCGACTAACGCCAACACAGCCGGCGCAGCCGCCACGGCCGCCCCCACCGGCAACGATTCCAGCAGCACCGTAACGACGAGCCAGTAATGCACCGTTGTGTGCTTATGCACACCTAATTCCATCCGCAAGCAGAAAGGTGAACAACAATGACGTCAACCAGCCGTCGCCGTTTCCTGCAAACCGTCGCTTCCTCGGGCGCAGCCGCCGCCGCGATGACCGTGCTTCCCGAATCGATCCGCAACGCGCTCGCGATTCCCGCGAACTCGCGCACGGGTTCGATCCGCGACGTCGAGCACATCGTCGTGTTCATGCAGGAGAACCGCTCGTTCGACCACTACTTCGGTCATCTGCGCGGCGTGCGCGGCTATAACGACCGCCTGCCGATTCCGCTGCCGGGCGGCCTGCCGGTCTGGTATCAGCCGTCGAAAGAGGACGCCACGAAGCCGGTGCTGCCGTTCCACCTCGACACGCAGACCACCAGCGCGCAATGCGTGGGCGACCTCGATCACTCGTGGTACCCGACGCAATACGCGATCAACAACGGTCTCTACAATCAGTGGCCGCAGTACAAGACCGACATGACGATGGGTTATTACCTGCGCGCGGATATTCCGTTCCACTACGCGCTGGCCGATGCCTTCACCGTCTGCGACAACTACTTCTGCTCGCTGCCCGGCCCGACGCACCCGAACCGTTCCTATCTGATGACCGGCATGGTCGATCCGACCGGCACGATGGGCGGCCCGCTGCTCGACAACAACGATTACGTCGACGGCGACGTGCCGCCCGCGTATCAACTGCTGTCGTGGACGACTTATCCCGAGCGCCTCCAGGCCGCCGGCATTTCGTGGCAGATCTATCAGCAAGGCACCAACGGCAGCGATCCGCTGAACGGCAACTACGGCACCAACATCCTGCAGAACTTCGCGAACTTCATCAACGCGCAGCCGGGCTCGGCGCTCTATCAGCGTGCGCAGACCGCGCGCACGATCGCCGATCTCAAGCAGGATGTGCTCGCGAACAAGCTGCCGCAAGTGTCGTGGCTGCTGCCGCCCGCCGCGTTCTCGGAGCATCCGAAATACACGCCCGCGTATGGTGCGGAATACACCTCGCAGATTCTCGACGCGCTGACCTCGAATCCCGAAGTCTGGAGCAAGACCGTCCTCTTCATCATGTACGACGAGAACGACGGCTTCTTCGATCACGTCGTGCCGCCGCAGCCGCCCACGACGTCGACGCAGGGCAAGTCGACGGTGAGCGTGGAAGGCGAAATCCATAACGTGGTGAATCCCGCACGCGGCGGCAAGTACACCGCCGACGGCCTGCCTTACGGGCTCGGTCCGCGCGTGCCGATGACCATCGTCTCGCCGTGGAGCAAGGGCGGCTTCGTCTGCTCGCAGGTGTTCGATCACACCTCGGTGATCCGCTTCATCGAAGAACGCTTCGGCGTGCAGGAGCCGAACATCACGGCATGGCGTCGCGCTGTGTGCGGCGACCTCACGACGGCCTTCGACTTCCGCACGCCCGATGCGTCGATGCCCACGCTGCCCGACACCAGCAATTACATGTCGATGGCCGATAACCAGTGCTCGGTCAACGCCGCGCCGACGGTGCCCGCCACGCCCGGCCCGATCGATCCGCAGGAACCCGGCGTGCGTTACGCCCGCGCGCTGCCCTACGAACTGCACGTGAACGCCCACGTCGATACGACGAAGAACGCGCTCTCGATCACGTTCGCGAACAAGGGCCGCCAGGGCGCGCACTTCTACGTGTACGGCACGAACCGCACCGACGGCCCGTGGCGCTACACGGTGGAAGCGGGCAAGTCGCTCGACGATACGTGGGACCTGAGCGCGACCAACGGCGTCTACGCGTTCGAAGTGCACGGTCCGAACGGCTTTGTGCGCCGCTTCTCGGGCACGGTCGCGGCTTCGCAGACGACGCAGCAAGGCAAGCACACGAGCACGCCGCAACCCGAAGTCACGGCGCAATACGACGTCGCCAACGGCAACCTGTTCCTCAAGTTCACGAACACGGGCAGCGGCCTCGCGCGCCTCACGGTCACGGACAACGCCTACGGTGCGCGCGAGCGCCTGGTCGTGGTGCCCGCGGGCGGGCGCATCGAGGAACCGTGGGTGCTGGCGTCGAGCCATCACTGGTACGACCTCACGGTGACGAACCGCGACGACACGAGCTTCGCGCGCCGCTACGCCGGCCACGTCGAAACCGGCAAGCCGAGCATCAGCGACCCGGCCGCGGTCGCGCCGGTCACGCAGATCAGCTAAACACCCACTCGCGGCGGGCGCTCGCCCGCTGCTCCGATGTCCTCGCACGGCGCCTCCGGGCGCCGTGCGCTTTGGTGCGCCTGCTGCGCCATCAATCCGCAGATTTCCTGCCACGCGCGCCGGGCTTGGGCACAAAAACGCCGCCCAGGCAAGCCGGTTTCGTCCGATTCAGCGCCTTTCAGACACCTTTATGCGTTTTGTTGTAGATGCGAATCATTTCTATTACCATCTGCACGCTTCTTTCATCGCACTTACACGCGAACACCGTCTGCCGGGGGCGCCCGGTCATCCGACTCACCAGAATAATATGAAGAATACTGCTGCCGCGCGCCGATCGGGCCCTGGCTTCGCCGCTGAAAATGTTGGGGGCGCACGCATCTCGTTGAGCGCCGCGCTGCTCGTCAGCGCCGGTATCACGCTTTCCACGCTGTCGACCGCCGGCTGGGCGCAGGCCACGGCGCAGACAGAAACAAAACCGGCGACGAATAACGACAAGAGCGACAACAACGACAAAAGCGACCCGGCAACCGACACCACCGCTGACGGCAAGGCGCTGCCCACCGTCAAGGTGAACGCGGCGCGCGACAGCGAAACGGCCTCGCCCAAACGCGTGACGGCCGGCGCGCTCGGCAACCGGCGCCAGGTGGACACGCCGTTCTCGACCGATGTCGTGACGACGGAGCGCGGCAAGGATCTGCTCGCCAACACGGCCAACGATCTCTTCAAATACGATCCGGCGGTGACCATCGTCGGCGACAACGCAACCGGCGAGAATTCCGCGTTCGCGATTCGCGGCCTCGCGGTGGACATGCTCAACGGCGTGAAAGTCGACGGCCAGAACTTCCCTTCCTGGGACACCGAACTATCGCTCGAACAGTTCGAGCAGGTGGAAGTGCTCAAGGGTCTTTCGGGCTTCATGTACGGCTTCAGCACGCCCGGCGGCATCGTCAATTACGTGCTCAAGCGCCCCACCGACGACCCGTACCGCAGCTTCTCGATCGGCTATCAATCGGCGGGCGTGTTCAGCGAGAAGATCGATCTGGGCGGCCGTTTCGGCAACGACAATCGCTTCGGCTATCGCCTGAATCTCGTCAACGAAGACGGCAACACCGCCGAGGCGAACGGCCACGTGCGCCGCCAGGTGGCGTCGCTCGCGCTCGACTTCCGCATCACGCCGGACCTCACGTGGACCGCCGACGCGTTCTATCAGAAGCGCAAGACCAACGGAACGCTGTTCGGCATCTATGTGGGCGGCGGGCTCGGCATTCCCGACGCGGGCAAGGTCACGCGCGACCTCACGCAACCGCAAAACTTCTATCAAACCGAAATCGCCTCGTTCGGCACCGGCCTCGACTATCGCATTTCGGATGCGTGGCACGCGAGCCTGAAATACCGCTTCGCGAAGGAAAACCGCACCAACTCGGACAGCCTGCTCTACGTCTATAACGCTGCTGGCGATTATCAGAACACGCTGTATGCGGCGTTGACGCGCTACTTCTATCAGAACGTCGACGCAATGGTGGAAGGCAAGTTCGACACCGGTCCGTTCAAGCACGACGTGGTGATCGGCGCGAGCTACCAGACCCAGCAAAGCGAATACGACGACAGCGAAGGCTGGAACGACGGCTATAGCCTCGGCACCGGCAATCTGTACCAGAGCACGCTGCTCACGAACGACGCGGTGCATATTGGCGAAAACCTGTTCCGCCACGAACGCACCACGCAGACGGCGCTCTACGCGAGCGACACGGTGCAGATCACGCCGCGTCTTTCGGCGCTGCTCGGCCTGCGTTATACGCAGTTCCGCGACCGCGTCTATAACGTCGATCAGTCGGTGCAGGCCGATTACAGCGCGAACCCCGTCACGCCCACCGGCGCGCTGATGTTCAAGCTCGATCCCGACACCACGGTCTACGCGAGCTATGTGGAAGCGTTGCAGCAAGGCGGTTCGTCGAGCAACACCAACGTGAACTATCCGCAGACCTTCGGTCCGCTCAAGAGCAAGCAATACGAAGTGGGCCTCAAGGCCGATCATCGCAACTGGGGCGCGAATCTCGCGCTGTTCCGCATCGACCAGGGCTACGAGTACACCAACTCGGCCAACGTGTTCGTGCAGAGCGGCACGAAGCGTTATCAGGGCATCGACGCGAGCGGCTGGCTGCAACTCGCTGCCGACTGGCGTCTGATGGGCGGCGTGATGTGGCTGGACGCGAAGGCCGTCGACGTCGACGATCCGAGCGTGGACGGCAAGCGCGTCTACGGCGCGCCGCGCTTCACGGCGACGGGCCGCGTGGAGTACAACCCGTCCTATCTGCGCGCGCTGACCGTGGCGTTCGGCGGCAAGTACGTCGGCAACATGGCGGTCGATGCGGCCAACACGCAGTTCGTGTCGGCGTACACCACGTGGGATCTGAGCGCGAAATACGAAACCCAGGTTGCGGGCAAGGACGTGACGCTGCGCGCGGGCGTGAACAATCTGTTCAACCGCCGCTACTGGACCGCCGCGTGGGGCTATTACGTGATGCCGTCGGCCACGCGCACGTTCGTTGCGAACGCCACGCTCGAATTCTGATGCGCGCCGTATAGACGCTCTCCGTCGCAATGCGCTTCGGCCCCTGAAACACGGGGCCGTCCACAAGGCCTTTCGCATTTGTCGAAAGGCCTTGTGCTTTGGGGGCCGCCTGCAAGCCTCGCGAAGCGATGGCACAATGAGCGGTCTCGCGGCCCACGCGACGCGCGTTGCCGAGCGCGCCGCCGGCTTCCCCCCACCGTTGCATCGTTGCAAAGGATCGCCCCATCATGAGTTCCAGCGTGAAGCCCTATCCGCATACCCAGATCTACGTCGACGGCGCGTGGCGCGCCGGCGCGAAGACGATCGCCGTGATCGACCCGGCCACCGAAGCGGAAATCGGCCGCCTGAGCCTCGCGAGCGAACAGGATCTCTCGGACGCCGCCGAGTCCGCCGCGCGCGCCTTCAACGCATGGCGCAAGGTCTCGCCGCTCGAACGCAGCAAGCTCATGCGCCGCGCCGCCGACCTGCTGCGCGAACGCGCGGGCGATATCGCCGCGATCATGACGCGCGAACAAGGCAAGCCGCTCGGCGAAGCGAAGGCCGAAACGCTCGCGGGCGCCGACGTGATCGACTGGTTCGCCGAAGAAGGCCGCCGCACCTATGGCCGCGTGGTGCCCTCGCGTACCGACGCCGTCCGCCAGATCGTCACGCGCGAACCGGTCGGCCCGGTCGCCTGCTTCACGCCGTGGAATTTCCCGCTGAACCAGGCTGTGCGCAAGGTCTCGGCCGCGCTCGCCTCGGGCTGTACCGTCGTGCTCAAGGGACCGGAAGAAACGCCGGCAAGCTGCGCGGCGCTGGTGCAGGTGTTCGTCGATGCGGGCCTGCCGCAAGGCGCACTGAACCTCGTGTTCGGCGTGCCCTCGGAAGTGTCGTCGTATCTGATCGCGCATCCGGCGATCCGCAAGATTTCGTTCACGGGTTCGACGCCGGTGGGCAAGCTGCTCGCCTCGAAGGCCGGTGAACACATGAAGCGCGCGACGATGGAACTCGGCGGCCACGCCCCCGCCATCGTGTTCGCCGACGCCGACGTGCCGCGCGCAGCCAAGCTGCTCGCGAGCGCGAAGATCCGCAATGCGGGTCAGGTGTGCATTTCGCCGACGCGCTTCATGGTCGAAGACGCCGCCTACGACGAGTTCGTCGAGCACTTCGTGGCGGCCATCAAGACGGTGAAGGTCGGCAACGGTCTGGAAGAAGGCGTGCAGATGGGCCCGCTCGCGAACGACCGCCGCCTCGCCGCGATGGAACGTCTCGTGGCCGACGCGCGCGAACAGGGCGCGAAGGTGCTCACGGGCGGCGAACGCGTGGGCCGCGAAGGCTACTTCTTCGCGCCGACCGTGCTGACCGACGTGCCGCTCTCCGCGCGCATCATGAACGAGGAGCCGTTCGGCCCGCTCGCGCCGATCACGCGCTTCTCGCGCTACGAAGACGCCATCGCCGAAGCGAATCGCCTGCCCTACGGCCTCGCCGCGTATGCATACACGCGTTCGAGCGCCACTTCGGCGGCGCTCTCCGAAGACGTCGAGACCGGCATGCTGTCGATCAATCACCACGGCCTCGCGCTGCCCGAAGTGCCGTTCGGCGGCGTGAAGGATTCGGGCTACGGTTCGGAAGGCGGCACCGAAGCCATGGAAGCGTATCTGGTCACGAAGTTCGTCACCGAGCATCGTTGATCGACGCACACGCCGCGGCGCGCTGCAATTGCGCCGCGGCGTTTTTTTATCCGCGCATTAATCAGGATTCCGTAGAACTTCGCGGATGCTGCGGCAGATTGTCCGCCAGCTTCACCCATGCGAGCCGTTGGGAGACCCACGAGTGGCGGTCGGGCGGCGCGTCGTCCGGGCGATCGAGCGTGCCGGTCGCCACGTCGATCTCGTCCGCGAATGCCGCGCTATGGTACGTGACCGGCGTGCCGCAGTCGGCGCAAAAGCCACGCTCGACGTTCGGGCTCGACGCGTACTGCTTCAAACTGCCCGCCGTCACGCGAAACGCCGTGCGCGCGACGCTGAGCCACGCGACGAAGGGCGCGCCCGACGCGCGGCGGCAATCCACGCAATGGCACGCCGTATTGCCGATCGCCTCGCCCGCGATCTCGTAGCGGATCTTCCCGCATAGACAGCCGCCCGTCAGCTTCAGCATCGCTTGCTCCTGTGGGGTTTCGTGCGCCTTACGGTCAGGCCGCGCAGGTCGGGCCACGCAGGTCACCGCGAAAAAACTTCTGCACACGTGGAATAGACCGCGTGTCTGCCTTGTTGACGCCAGTAACAGCCCTTATTGGCCACCGACAGGACCGATCATGCCTCATCGTACCCATTCGCGGCGCAGGAGCGCGCCATGAGCCAGAACGCCATCTGCCTGCCGTGCCGGCTCGCGGCCATTGCGGCGGTCGTCGTCGGCGCGGCCGGCGCGTTCGCCTGGACCGCTGGCTGGCTCACGCCCAAACGCGTGAACGCCCCGCACATCATCAACACCTTCGAGTCGAATTATGGCGTGCACGCGGGCTTCCGCCGCAATCACGCCAAAGGCCTCTGTCTCGAAGGCGAATTCGAAAGCAATGGCAACGGCGCCCGCGTCTCGCGCGCGGCCGTGTTCGCGCCGGGCGAGACGCCGGTGATCGGCCGCTTCGCCATTCCGGGCAGCAATCCGTCCGCGCCTGACGCCAGCACGCCGGTACGCAGCATGGCGCTGTTGTTCCAGTTGAAGGACGGCGAGCAATGGCGCACCGGCATGAATTCGACGCCCGTTTTCGTGGTTCGCACACCGAATCAGTTCTATCAGCAACTGGTCGCCTCGAAACCCGATCCGGCCACCGGCAAGCCCGATCCCGCGAAACTCAATGCGTTTTTTGCGGCGAATCCTGAAACGCTGCCGTTCCGGCAATGGCTGAAGGTGCATCCGCCTGCGTCGAGTTTCGCCAACACGGGCTTCTACGGCATCAACGCGTTCCTGGCCACCGATGCGGAAGACAATACGCGCGCGATCCGCTGGCAGACCGTGCCCGAGATCGCCTACGCGCCGCAGACCGACGCGCAAAAACGCGATCCCGACTTTCTCGCCGACGATCTCGAAGCACGGCTCGCGCAAGGCCCGCTGCTCTGGCGCCTCGTGCTGACGGTCGGCCAACCCGGCGACCCGACCAACGACGCCACCCAGCAATGGCCCGCCGACCGCGAGCAGATCGATGCGGGCACGCTGGTGCTGCGCCGCGCGACGCCGCAACGCGAAGGCGCCTGCCGCGACGTGAACTACGACCCGACGATTCTGCCCGACGGCCTGAAGCCCTCCGACGATCCGCTGCTCGCGGCGCGCTCGGCCGCCTATTCCGTTTCGTTCAACCGCCGCACGCGCGAAGAAGCCGCGCAATCTCACGAACAGCACGGAGGAGCCCAGCCATGAAAACCGGCGGCACTCATTTCAGCGGTCTCGCGCGGCTGATTCACTGGTCGATGGCAGTCCTGATCATTGCGATGCTGTTCGTGGGCGTGGGCATGGTCTCGACCGTGTCGCGGCTGCACGAAACGCTGATCGCGCTGCATCGCCCGCTCGGCATCGCACTGCTGCTGCTCGTGATCGTGCGCGTGGCCGTGCGGCTCACACGCGGCGCGCCTGGCCTGCCCGACGATATTCCCGCGTGGCAGCGTGCCGCCGCGCACGCCTCGCATCTCGCGCTCTATGGCTTGATGATCGCGATGCCGCTGATCGGCTGGTCGATGTTGTCGGCGGGCGGCTATCCGGTCGTGCTCGCGAGCGGCGTGCAGCTGCCGCCGATCGTGCCGCGCGACGTCACGCTCTACGCGTGGCTGCGCGCGGCGCATACGTGGCTCGCGCTCGCGCTG
Organism: Paraburkholderia sp. J94; assembly: GCF_905220285.1. Classification (NCBI taxonomy): domain Bacteria; kingdom Pseudomonadati; phylum Pseudomonadota; class Betaproteobacteria; order Burkholderiales; family Burkholderiaceae; genus Paraburkholderia; species Paraburkholderia sp. J94. The sequence goes on from NZ_CAJMZH010000002.1 coordinate 431,841, forward strand.
TTCGCGACCGTGTTGCTGCATCTCGCTGCGGCGCTCTTTCATGCGCTGATCCGCCGTGATGGCGTGCTCGCAAGCATGGCGCGCGGCGCGGCGCGAAACTGACGCGGCGCGCGCGGATCGAGCAAAGCGCCGGGCAACGCAAGCACGCATCAAACGTGCGCGTCCTGCCCCGTCACGGGCTGCACCGGCGGCCCCATGAACTCCTCCCGCAAGGCCTCGCGCGCGCTCTTTCTGCGCACCCACAACGCGGTGAGGATCGGCACGAGAATCGCGGTGACGAGACACGAGGTCGCGACCATCGCCGTGGCAGCCGGCACGAGCGGCTTGAAGCGCGGAATCATCTCGCCGATGATCGCGGGATTCGCGACCGCCGCGCCCGCCGTCGACGACGCCGCGAGTCCCGCCGCGCCATTGCCGCCCGCGATCAGACGATCCGCGAGAATCAGCGGAATGCCGGTCACGACGATCACGCCGAGGCCCAGCATCACGCCCGCGAAACCGCTCGTCGCGATCACGTTGAGGTCGATGCCGTTGCCGAGCGCGAAGCCGAAGAACGGTATCAGCGGATGCACGCAGCGCCCGAACAGATCGCGCAGATCGTGATCGAGATTGCCGAGCACGAAACCGACGAGAAACGGCAGCACTGCGCCCGCGAACAGCCGCGGCTCGAAGAAGGCCACGCCCGTCGCGCCGAGAATGATCATGCTGACGAGCGGCCCCGATTCGATCGACATGAGCACGAACGCGCCCGCCTCTTCCTTCGTGCCGTATTGCTGCATGACGGCGGCATAGAGGCCGCCGTTGGTCATGTCCATCGAGGTCGTGATGGCGAGCACGGAAAGCCCCGCGAACAGCCCGGCCTTGACGCCGTCGGCGGGCAGATAGCGCGCCGCGACCAGCGTGGCGACCCACGCCACCGCCGTTTTCGTCGCGAGCAAGGTGCCCGATTTGCGCAGCACCGCGCCGGTCGCGCGCAGGTCGATGGTCGCGCCCATGCAGAAGAACCAGACCGCGAGAATCGGCACGGTGCCGGCGATCAGTCCATTGGTGAACGAACCGAAGTACTTGCCCGCGCCGGGCGCGAACGTATGCACGCAGGCGCCGAGCAGCAAGGGCACCAGCATCAGGCCGCCTGGCACGCGGTCGATGGCCTTCTTCAGCTTCATGCCTCCTCCTGGATGTCTCATCCACGCCGGATCGGCACGCACGCGCATGGCGTCCGGGTTCTAGTCGCGACTCCCTGACGAAAAAATATAGCAGCCTGAAAGGCGCGCGAATTCGATTTTTAATCGTTGCACGCTCATCGTTTACCCCGCAAATTCAAGGTGTTTTCCCACTATCTGGGGTTTGATGTGTCGTGAATATTTTCGACGCGCGAATGCGCCCGATGCGAGCGCGTTTGCGCGGCGATTGAATCCGGTCGAGCGACCGGAGAGCGTGCAGGACGGCGCGAACGCGCCGCCCGGTTCATCCGTGAGTTCAGCTTTGCGAACTGCTGCGCCAGCCCAGACCGAGACTTTTCTGCAGCGAGACGAAGTCCTTGAGCAACTGCGCCTGCGCCGACACCACGTCCTGCTGCGCGGTAAATTCGGCGCGCTGCGTATCGAGCAGATCGACGAGACTCGATGCGCCCGCGCGATAACGCTGGCGCATCAGCGTCGCCGAGCGCTCCGCCGACGCCTGCACCTTCTGCAAGGTCACCACATGATCGCGCTGATAGCCGTAGCGCGAGAGCGCGCCATTGGCGTCCTGCAACGCGGCGAGCACGGCCTTTTCGTAACGCGCCTGCGCTTCGTCGCGCGAGGCTTCCGCACCGCGCACCGCGCCGGCCGTGCGGCCGAAGTCGAGCAGGTTCCATTGCAGATACGGCACGCCCACCCAACTGAAATTACTCTTGCGCGCGAGGTGGCCCGGATCGGCGGCCGTGAAGCCGAGATCGCCGAACAGCGTCAGCTTCGGAAAATAGTCGGCCACGTGCTGGCCGATCTGCGCGTTGCTCGACGCGAGGCGGCGCTCCGCCGCGCGAATGTCGGGACGCTGCGCGAGCACGGTCGCCGGATCGCTGACCGTGACGGTCGCGGGCAGCGTCGGAAACGGACGCGGCGTGGCCAGCTCCGCATCGAGCGCGCCCGGCGCCTTGCCCGTGAGCACCGCGAGCTGATCGAGCGACATCTCCACTTGCGACGCCAGCGGCGCGAGCCTCGAACGCGTGTTTTCCACCTGCGTGGTCAAGCGCTCGACATCCACGTCGGCGGCCGTGCCGCCCGTGCGGCGCTGCGTGGTCAGCGTGAGCGACTGCTGCTGGATCTCCGCCGTGCGCTGTGCGATCGCGAGACGCTGCTGCTCGTCGCGCAGATCGATATAGGCCTGCGCGACTTCGGCCGCGAGCGACACCTGCGTGTCGGCGAGATCGGCGGACACGGCGTCGGCTTCGTCGCTGGCCGCTTCCACCGCGCGGCGCGTGCCGCCGAACAGGTCGATTTCCCACGAGGCGTCGAAGCCCACCGTATAGAACTGCAGCGGTCCGCGCCCTGCCCCCGAACTGCCCGACGATTGCGAGAACGAACTGAGATCGGGTTCGCGCATGCGTGGCGCGGCGGCCACCGCCGAGACTTTCGGCATTTCGGCGGCGCGCTGCTGCTGCAATTGCGCGCGCGATTCGCGCAGCCGCGCCTGCGCGACGCGCACATCGGGATTGTGTTCGAGCGCCGCCGCGATCAGCGCGTTCAGTTGCGGATCGTCGAGCGCGACCCACCAGTCGCTCGGCGCGCGCGCCATCGTCACGCCTTGCGCCGGCGTGCGCACGAAGGTCGCGGCGCTCGCGGCTTCGGGCGCGACCGCGGGTGCGCCGCGATAGTCGGGGCCTACGGTGCAGGCCGCGAGCAGGCACGCGCCCGCGATCAGCGAGAGGCGCGCGACGGGAAGTGCGAATGGAACGCGGTAAGAACGAGTTGCCGTCATGTGTCGAAAGTGAAAGCGTCAGTGGCCGGCGGACGGCGTCTTCGCGCCGGGCTGCGGTTTCTTGAGCATCAGCGCGAGCGGCACGCACGCCGCGAGGGCGATACCGAGCACCCAGAATGTTTCGGAGTACGTGATGACCATCGATTGCTGGTGGATCTGCGAGGCGATCTGTTCGAGCGAGATCATCTTCGAATACGCCATGTCGCCGGTCTGCGCGAACCAGCTCGCCGCGCCGCTCGCGACGCGTTCCTGACCGATCAGCGAATTCGCGCTGATCGACTCGCGCAGCATGGCCGTATGGAAGGTCTCGCGCCGATCGATCAGCGTGCCGATGATCGCGAGCCCCACCGAGCCGCCCAGATTGCGCGCCATGTTGTAGAGCCCGGCCGCATCTCCGGAATCCTCGCGCGCGACCGCCGCCATCGAGGCCTGATTCAGCGGCATCATCGCGAGCATCTGCGCCACGCCGCGAATCAGCTGCGACCACACGAAATCGTGGCCCACGCTTTGAGCCGTGAGCGAAATATCGAGCATGCAGCTCAGCGTGAACAGCAGCAGGCCGCTCACCACCAGCACGCGAAAATCGACTTTTGCGAGCAGGCGCGGCAGCACCGGCATCACGAGGAACGCGGGCAGCCCGGAAAGCAGCATGATCGCGCCCGACTGCTCCGCGTTATAACCGGCGACGAGGCTCAGGAACTGCGGCAGCAGATACGAAATGCCATAGAGCCCCGCGCCCACTGCCGAGACGATGATGATCACGCTCGCGTAACGCGGATTGCGCATCAACGAGAGCCGCAAGATGGGTTTCTTCGCGACGAACTGCGAGATCGCGATCAGCACCATGCCCGCGAACGACACGCAGGAGAGCGTGACGATCATGCTCGATTCGAACCAGCGCTCGCGCTGTCCTTCTTCGAGCACGACCGTGAGCGTGCTCAGGCCGACCGCGAGGCCGACAATGCCGAGCCAGTCGGCCTTGAAAAAGGCCTCCCAATGCGGACGATCGGCGGGCAGGCCCACGATCAGCAGCGTAATGAGCGCGATACAGACCGGCAGATTGATAAAGAAGCACCAGCTCCAGCTGATGTTTTCCGCGAGCCAGCCGCCCACCACGGGACCGAGCAGCGGCCCGAGCAGCACGATGAGCCCGAACACCGTCATGCCCACCGGTAGCTGCGAGAGCGGCAGCCGCGTGCGGATGATGGTCTGCGCCGTGGGGATCATCGCGCCGCCGGTGAAGCCCTGGCCGATGCGGCCCGCGATCATCACGCCGAGCGTGCTCGACCAGCCGCACATCATCGAGAAGCCGATGAACAGCGCCGAATTCGCGAGCAGAAAATTTCGGAGTCCGAACACGCGCGTGAGCCACGCGGCCAGCGGAATCATCACGATCTCGGACATCAGATAGCCCGTGGAAATCCACGTGCCCTCGGTGCCCGTCGCGCCAATTTCGCCCTGGATCTGCGGCAGCGCCGAGTTCGTGATGGAGATGTCGAGCGTGGCCATCAGCGCGCCCAGCGCGCCGGCGGCCACCGCGATCCAGTCGGCGACGCCCGCGCGCTCGCCGTGCGGCTGCGGCGCGGCAGGCGCGTTGCCCGCGTTGCCGGCCTCAGCCACGATGGTTCTCAGCGTCGATGCGGCGATCGTCCTCGCTCGCGGAACGCGTGTCGACATCGACGTTCACGGACATGCCCGGCAGCAGCACCGCGCGCGTTTCGGGTCCGGTGTCGAGACGGATGCGCACCGGCACGCGCTGGACGATCTTCGTGAAGTTGCCGGTGGCGTTTTCCGGCGGCAGCAGCGCGAACTGTGCGCCCGTGCCCGGCGCGAAGCTGTCGACCACGCCGTGCAGCGTGTGGCCCGGCAAGGCGTCGACGCGCATTTCCACCGGCTGGCCCACGCGCATGCGGCCGATCTGCGTTTCCTTGAAATTCGCCGTGAGATAGGTCTGCTGCACCGGCACCACGGTCAGCATGCGCGTGCCCGGCTGCACGTACTGGCCCACGCGCACCGTGCGATCGCCCACGCGGCCCGCGAGCGCCGACGTCACCACCGTGTGGTCGAGATCGAGCTGCGACTGCGCGGCGCTCGCGCGCGCCGCTTCGAGCTGCGCACGCGCCTGCGCGAGTTGCGCCGTGAGCGCGGCGGTTTGCGAACGCGCCGCCTCGACCGAGGCCGTATCCGCAGCCAGCGTGGCCTGCGCCTGATCGCGCGTGCTCTTGAGTTCGGTGAGACGCTCGACCGTTTCCGCGCCCGTGGCCGCCAGCGGCACGTAACGCGCGACTTCGTCCTGCGCATGACGCAGGCTCACGCGCGCCACTTCCTGCTGCGCCTGAGTCTGCGCGATGTTCGCGCGTTGCTGCACGAGTTGCGCCTCGGCGTGCTGAATGTCGGCCTGACGCGCGTCGACGGTGGCGTTGGCCTGATCGAGCGCGACCTGATACTGGCGCGCATCGAGCTTCACCAGCGGATCGCCGGCCTTCACGGCCTGATTGTCGGCGACGAAGACATCGGTGATATAGCCGCTGACCTTCGGCGCGACGGTGACGCTGTCGGCCTGCAGATAGGCGTCGTCGGTGCTCTCGATGAAACGCCCCACCAGCCACCAGTGACCGAACCACGTTGCGCCCGCAAGCAACGCGACGACGCCGAGGCCGATCATGACGGCGCGCTTATTACCGGTCTTTTTATCGGTAGTTTGGATATCGCGTTTATCGGGCGAATTGGCGTCGCCCGACGCATCTCGTCCCGGCGCACCCGCAGTCGTTGACATGTTTTTGCCAGCCTTAATTTATTCCAGTCGGCAAAATTATTCCATCCGGCAAAATTGTGTCAAGTGATATATTTCGAAAGCTCAGACCGCCACTCGAATCACATGAACGACACGAAACCGCTACGCCGCCCCAAAGCGGGCGGCTACGCCCGCGGCGACGAAACTCGCCGCAAGATCATCGAAGCGGCCATCAGCCTGTTTGGCCAGCACGGTTTCGAAGGCGCCTCGACCCGCGATATCGCCGCACGCGCGGGCGTCAACGCCCCCGCCCTCCAGTACTATTTCGAAAGCAAGGAAGGCCTCTACTGCGCGTGCGCCGAATCGCTCGCCGACGAGTCGTGGCAATCGTTCGAGCCCGCCGTGCTGCGCGCGCGCGCCGTGCTCGACCGCGACGGCAGCACGGCCGAGCTGATCGACGCCTTTCTCGACATTCAGCGCGCGGTCGCCGACCGCACCTTCGTCAAGCGCAGCGATCCCGATCAACGGCTGTTCTTCGCACGCGAACAAGGCGGCGGCGAGCCGGCGTCCGGCTCCGAAGTCCTGCGCCAGCGCGTGCGCGCACCGCTCAACGACGTGAACACCACGCTGCTCTCCCGCATCAGCGGCACGAGCGCGGACGATCCGCTCACGGTCATGCGCATGCTGAGCCTCTACGGCCAGTTCCTGATGTTCTATATCGCGCGGCGCGCAACGCTGACGACGCTGAAATGGGACGACATCGACGCTGAAAAGGCCGAGTTTCTGAAAGCGAACGTTGCCGATCAAACGCGTGTGCTGCTCGAACACTGGAGCCGTCAGGGCGGCACGGACGGCGAACAAGGCGCTGAGAAGCGCATTGAGAAGAAGGCGGAAGCAACGCCCGATCAAGCGGCGGCTTCAGCGCCCCAAAGGACGCGCGCCGCGAAAGCCGCCGCACAATAAACGAATACGCTGCGCATTTCCTTAAAGAAACGCGAGCGACGACTCATTGCCTATCGGAAACAAGGGAAACCCGCACGCACGCGCGAGTTTTCCTGGTTTCCGATGCGAAACGCACGGCGATGCGCATTTCGGCGTGCTACTGTTAAAAACCCTTTCACCCACTCGCCACCCGCGCGCGATCGCCATGTCCCCCACTACCGCTGTCGTCAGTATTCTTGCCGCCCTGCTGCTGGGCGCCATGAGCCCCGGCCCCAGTTTCGTGATGGTCGCGCGCAACGCGATCGGCCTGTCGCGCCGCGACGGCGTCGCCACCGCGCTCGGCATGGGCGTCGGCGCGATCTGCTTCGCGGGTATCGCGCTCGCCGGTCTCTATACGCTGCTCGCCACCGTGGCGTGGCTCTATGCGGGCCTGAAGATCGCGGGCGGCCTCTACCTGCTTTATATCGCCTCGCGGATCTGGCGCGGCGCGGGCGAGCCGATCGCGATGAACCGCGATGTCGCGGGCGGCACGCGCCCCGGCAAATCGTTCTGGATGGGCCTCACGACGCAATTGAGCAACCCGAAAACCGCCGTCGCCTACGGCAGTATTTTCGTGGCGCTGCTGCCGCAACATCCGCCGACGTGGTGCTACTTCGCGCTGCCGCCGCTCGTGTTCGCGATCGAAACCGGCTGGTACACCGTGGTCGCGCTGTGCTTTTCGAGCCAGCGTCCGCGCGATCTGTATCTGCGCGCGAAGGGTTGGATCGACCGGCTCGCGGCGGGCGCGATCGCCGCGCTCGGCCTGCGCCTGATTCTCAGCGCCGGACGCCGCGGGATCTGAAGCGCCGGGCGCGCGCCCACTCAGCAATCGGCCCACATGCGCAGCAGATTGTGATAACAGCCGGTGAGCTGCACGAGCGATTCGTCATTGGCGTTCTGCATCGTGAGCCGCTGGATCGCGACATCCATATCGAGCAGCAGCGCGCGTTGCGCATCCTCGCGCACGAGGCTTTCGATCCAGAAGAACGACGCGATGCGCTCGCCGCGCGTCACAGGCTCGACCTTGTGCACGCTCGAACCCGGATACAGGATCATGTGCCCCGCGGGCAGCTTCACGCGCTGCTCGCCGTAGGTATCGCGAATCACGAGTTCGCCGCCGTCGTAGCTGGCCGGATCGGCGAGAAACAGCGTGGCGGAAAGATCGGTACGCACACGCTCGCGTGAAGCACGAATCCCCCGCACCGCGTTATCGATATGGAATCCGAATGATTCGCCGCCCGCATAGCTATTGAACAGCGGCGGATAAATGCGCTTGGGCAGCGCCGCCGACATGAACACCGCATCTTTCGCGAGACGGTCGATGATTTCATCGCCGATCTCGCGGGCGAGCGGATCGTCGCCGGCGAGTTGCCGATTGTGTTTGACGCGCTGCGATTGCGCACCCGCCGTCGCCTTGCCGTCGACCCATTGCGCCGCGCGCAGCCGCTCGACCAGCACCTTCGATTCCTGCGGGCTGAATACGCCCGGAATTTCCACGATCATCGTTTCACTCTTTGCATCGTCATGAATGCGCGAACGGCGGCACCTCTGGCGACGCGCCGCCGTACCGCTCACGAACACGGGTTAGAAGCGCACGTCCGCCGACAGCAGCACCGTGCGCCCCGCGCCCGGCACGCCATACAACTGGAAGCCGTCGAGCGACGCGCCCACCGCCGAGTAGTAGAACGTGTTGAACAGGTTCTGCACGTTCAGGCTCAGCGAGAGATTCTTGTTGACCTCGTAGCGCGCCGCGAGCGAATGCAGCCAGAACGCGGGCGCTTTCTCCGCGTCGTAGACATAGGCTGGATGCGTGCCGTTCGCGCCGCTCACCGTGCTGCTGTTATTGCTCTGGCCTCCTACGTATTCGTTGTCGGTATAACGGCGCGTGCCCACGTACTGCACGCCGTAGCTCACCGAGAACTTCGGCGTGACCGCATACGAGGTCCAGAGATTGAAGGTCGCGTTCGGCACATTGGCCGGACGCTGGCCTTCGTTGATGCCCTTCGTGATACGCCCGCGCATCGCCGCGAAACCCGCGAATGCCGACCACTTCTCGGTGATATTGCCCGACACGCCCAGCTCGATGCCATCGACGCGCTTGGGCGGCAACTCGCGCACCACGCTCGACGTCGTATCGCCGTAGTCCCACGAATCGCTGAGTTCGGTGCGAAACAGCGCGCTCGTGATCGACAGACGACGGTCGAGCAGATCCCACTTGGTGCCCAGTTCCCACGTCTGCGCGACGGCCGGTTTGAGGCTCGCCGTGGCCGCCGAGGTCGCGCCATAGATCGTGTTGTTGGTCGTCGCGCCCACCGCCGAAGGCTGCGCCGCGCGCCCATAGGTCGCGTAGATGCTGCCGAACGGCAGCGGCTTGTACGTGATGCCGATGCGGCCGCTGAACGCGCCGTCGCTCGTCGTCAGCACCGAATGCGCGTTGGCCGCGCCGCTCACCTGCTTGACCCAGAAGCGGTCGTAACGCGCCGCGCCTTCGACGATCCACTTCGGCGTGATCGTCACCGTGTCGCGGATATAGACGCCCGCGTCGTTCACCGCCGCGTAGTCGCCGGTCGTGCCTTCCATCGTGTTCACGCCGCCCATGCTCGTGCCATACGCGTTCGTGAGATCCATCACGGGATTCGTCGATGGCGCGAGCACGCTGCGCGGCAGATCGCCATAACGCTCGTGATAGAACTCCGCGCCGATCACGACATCGTGATGCAGCCCCGCCGTATCGAACGACGTGTTCACGTTGGTCTCGTTGGCGAGAATGTCGTAGCGCTTCGAGGTGCCGTAGTTATTGCCGCGCAGCACCGCGAGCGGCGAGAGATTCGGGTCCGCCGCCACGCCGCTATACGAGAGCACGCCCGACGCGCTCGTGACGAGCGAGCCCGTGCCCACGTATCCGTACGACGTGCCGCTCGTCGAATTGAAACGCGCGGGCGCGAGCACCGTGGTGCGATCGGTCTGCTCCCAGCGCGTCATGTTCGAGATGCGCAGGTTGTCGTTGAAGTCGTGCTCGATCTTCACGCTCGCGCGGTTGGTGGTCGAGTGATCCTTGTAGAGATCCGGGTCGCCGTACCAGCCGTTGCGCGGCACGCCGGGCATGCGCTGGCCGCCCGTGCCGCGCTCGATCGGCACGCCGGTGTCGGGCACGTTGTTGTCCTGCTGATGGAAGTAGTCGAGCGTCACGCGCGTGGGCGTGCCGAGCCCCATCGCGAGCGAACCGGCCACGCCCCAGCGGTCGTCATGCACGTTGGCGCGCTCGTCGACATCCTGCGTGTGGCGCATGAGATTCAGGCGCAACGCCGAATGCTCGCCGATCTGCTTGTTGAGGTCGGCGGTCACGCGTCGATAACGCGCGGAGCCGAGCGTGGTCGCGAGGTGATACGCGTCGTCGAGATGCGCTTCCTTCGTCACGAGATTGACGCTGCCGCCCGGCGCGGCCACGCCCGATTCGATGGTGCCGGTGCCCTTGAACACTTCGACGCGATCCACGTCGAAGGTGTCCGAACGGCTCGCGAGCCCCGCGTCGCGCAGGCCGTCGATCGTGATGCTCTGCTCGCCCGAAAAGCCGCGGATCGTGAACATGTCGCCCCAGCCGAGATTGCCCTCGCCCGACGTGAAGGTGATGCCCGGCACGTTCTTGAGAATGTCCTGGAGACTTTGCGCCTGCTGCTCGTCGAGCACGCGCTTGGGCACGATCGCGATGCTCTGCGCGATATCGAGCAGCGGCGCCGTGAACTGGTCCGACTCCACGTACTTCGTCTGATACGGCGAGCTTTTGCCGCTCACGTTCACGGCAGGCAGCGTGGTGCTGGCTGCGGCTGCCGGTGCCTGTGTTGTTTGTGCTGTCTCTGCTGCTTGTGCCGTCTGCACGTCCTGCGTCGATTGCGCGTGCGCCGCCGTGAGCGCAACGCACCCGAACGTCGCGCCGAACAGATTGATCAGCAAGCCCGACGGACGGCCTCGCGTTCCCCGATTCAACTGCATGTTGTATTCACCCCAATGACCTGTTTTTCCGATGACCTGTTGGCATCGCCATCGCAAATAAGAATGATTGCGATTTGCAATGGTAAGAATTCGGGCATCAAGAAAACGTTAAGACCGGGGTTCGATCGGGCAGGCAGGCCGCCGGGCGCCGTTTTCCGACACGAAAAATTATTTCGCTTCGGAAACTTGACAATCTATCTTCTAGTAGATAAATTAACACCCATGGACACGCAATCGACCGTACGCGAACAGCTTCTGGATCACGCCATCACCTTGATGATGCTGCGGGGTTACAACGGCTTTAGCTATCGCGACCTGTCGGAACTGGTGGGCGTGAAAACGTCGAGCATCCACTACTACTTCCCGTCGAAGGACGACCTGGTGCTCGAAGCAGTGAAGCAGTACAGCGAAGAAGTCGTTCGCGCGCTGCAGTCGATCGACCCGGTGCTGCCCGCGAACGAAAAGCTGAGCCTGTACACGCGTTTCTTCGGCAAGACGCTCGGCGACGGCAACCAGATCTGCCTGTGCGGCATGCTGGCCGCCGACATCGAAACGCTACCGGAAACGGTGCGCGAAGCGGTGCAGGCGTTCTTCCGCACCAACGAGGCGTGGCTGGCCAAAGTGCTGGCGCAAGGCGTCAAGGAAGGCACGCTGATCGCTCGGGACAAGCCCGAGAGCGCGGCGCGCACGCTGTTCGCGGCGTTGCAGGGCAGCGTGATCGCGAGCCGGCTGTTTCACACGAAGTCGCGTCTGGAAGACGTGGAAGCCATGTGGCGAGTCGCGGCCTGACGGGCGAAGCGGCACGGCCACAGGCACGTATGCAGAACCGGGGCGGCTCGCCGCCCCATTGCCGGACCCTGTTATCTATCTTCTGGTAGATAGCGATGCAGGAATGTTGTAGTAACACTTGCGTCAACATATCTATCTAGTGATAGATAGCATTAGAAGCATAACGATGACGATGACGATCACGCGTACGCCACGAATGATTGTTATCGTCGCTGTAGAACCTGTCGCGAAGATCGCCATCGATCTGGACGACTAACGAATCAACCTTGTTGCTTGACCTATCGTTTCTCACACAGGAGAGCCAGTCATGTCGATCGAAAAAGTCCTCTACACCGCCGAAGCCACCGCAACCGGAGGCCGTGATGGCCGCGCCGTCGTGCCCGAGAGCAACCTCGACCTCAAGCTCACGACGCCGCGCGAACTGGGCGGTGCAGGCGGCGCCGGCACGAACCCCGAGCAGTTGTTCGCGGCCGGTTACAGCGCGTGCTTCATCGGCGCGATGAAGTTCGTCGCGGCGCGCGACAAGATCGCCATTCCGGCGGACGTCTCGGTCACGGGCCGCGTCGGCATCGGCCAGATCCCGAACGGCTTCGGCATCGAAGTGGAACTGCGCGTCTCGCTGCCGGGCATGGACCGCGAAGCCGCTCAGGCGCTGGTCGACAAGGCTCATATCGTGTGCCCGTACTCGAACGCCACGCGCGGCAACATCGACGTCACGCTGACGATCGCTTAAGGCCGCGAGACGATCGGAAGCGGCATCGGGAAACCAAAGTTTTGCTGATTGTTTTCCCGATTTCCGATCGGAAATAAACGGGCCGCGCCGGGTCATCTGCATGATCCGGCGCGGCCCGTTTGTTTCGTGTGTTACCCGAAAGTTTTCTCGTTTTCCGATGGGAAACGCGAGCGGTCAAGTGGTTAAGCGGTCGAACCTTCAGCCAGCGGCATCGAACAGCGCCGCCATCAAGCCGCTCGCGCGCTGCACGCGGGCGCAGACCGCGCGCTCCAGCACCGAGCGCCCTTCCGGTACGGCCAGCGTGAACCACGTGCGCGCGCGCGTGATGCCCGTGTAGACGAGTTCGCGCGTGAGAATCGGGCTGTACGTATCGGGCAGCACGAGCGCCGCGTGCGTGAACTCCGAACCCTGCGACTTGTGGACGGTCAGCGCGAACACGGTTTCCACGCCCTGCAAGCGGCTCGGCGACACCCACTTCACGCCGCCCACGCCATCGCCCGACGGAAACGCCACGCGCAGCACCGGCGGCGCGCCCTCGTCCACCGGCAAATCGAGCGCGATGCCGATATCGCCGTTCATCAGCCCGAGTTCGTAGTCGTTATGCGTGACGAGCACGGGCCGCCCCGCGTACCAATCGCCGAGCGGATCGATCAGGCCGTCTTCCTGAAGCAGCCGCGCGACGCGCCGGTTGAGCCCCTCCACGCCCCAGGCGCCGCGTCGCAACGCGCAGAGCAACTGGAACTGCGTATGCGCCTGCAAAACCGCCGACGCCCATTTCGCCAACGCTTCGGGCGTCGCGCCCGCCTCGGGCCGCAACTTGCGCATGGTCGTCAGATAGTGCCGATAGCCTCGGCGCTCTCCTGCGGGCGCGCCATCCTCGCTCACGTTGCCGTCGGTGATCAGCGCGCGCAATGGCGCATCGTCGCCCGCCGGGCAGACGAGACGCGCGAGATCCGCGTAGCCGCGCGTCCAGATCTTCGCCACGCCCGTGGCGTCGCCCGCGTTGACGAGATCGGCCAGCGCGCCAATGCCGCTTTCCGACGCGAAGCGATGGCTTTCGCGCAGCATCGCCACGGCCTGATCGAGCGGCATGCCGTGCGCGTCGAGCATCGCATCGTCGATGCGCTCGCCGGTAGCCGCTTCGAGCCACGCGCGCGTGGCCTCCGTATAGTGGCCGTCGCGCGCGCGCTCGCAGAGTTCGCCGAGCACCGCGCCCGCTTCGACCGAGGCCAACTGGTCCTTGTCGCCGAGCAGGATCAGACGCGCATTCGACGGCAGCGCGTCGAGCACGGCGGCCATCATCTCCAGATCGACCATCGACGCCTCGTCGATCACGAGCACATCGACGGGCAGCGGATTGCCCGCATCGTGACGGAAACGGCGGCTGCCGGGCCGCGTGCCGAGCACGCGATGCAGCGTCGTCACGACGGTGGGAATCGCGCTACGCAGCGCCGCCGCGTCCACGCGTTGCGCGAGCGCGTCGAATGGCAGACGTTCGACGGCGCCCGCGATCGATTCGTTCAGGCGCGCAGCGGCCTTGCCGGTCGGCGCGGCGAGGCGAATGCGCAGCGGCCGCCCGCCCGCGCCTTCGCGATCGAGCGCCAGAGTTTGCAGGAGTGCCAACAATCTCACGACCGTGGTCGTCTTGCCCGTGCCGGGACCGCCCGTGATGATGCTGAAGGCGCTGCGCGCCGCGAGCGCGCAGGCGAGCTTCTGCCAGTCCGCGCCCTTCGCCTGCGCCGGTCGCGACACGAACAAGGCATCGAGCGCGGCGCGCGCCGCCGCGGCGGGCAGCGCCGCTTCGAGACGCGGCCCCCGCGCGAGCCGCGCTTCGATGCCGGCACGCACGTCCTGTTCATACTGCCAATAACGGCGCAGATAGAAGCGATTACCGGCCAGCACAAGCGGCGTGCTGTTTTGCGCATCGTTTTGCGCATCGTTCTGTGTATCGCTTTGCGTATCGTCTTGCGTGCCGTCGTGCCAATGCCCGACCAGTTCCGGCGCGTCGAGCGCCGCGCGCCAGCGTTCGAGCGTCACGCCCGCCAGCACCTCGGCGGGCGGCTGCGGCGGCTCGGCCGTGGGCGTCTGCGGGCCGTCGGGCGGCAGCGACAGCGCGAAGGCGGGATCGTCGAGCGTGGCCTGCAAGTCGAGACAGACGTGACCGCGCCCGAGCTGATGGCTCGCGAGCGCGGCGGCCAGCAGCAACAGCGGCGGCGCATCGGGCGTCTCGTCGAGCAGAAAGCGCGCGAACGCGCCATCGAGCGTGCGCAGCCAGCCGCGCTCCACCCAGCGGTCGAGCGTGGCGAGCATCTGCGCGGCGGATTCGCTGGCGTTCGCGCGCGGCGCGGCGGGCTCTGCAGGCTCTGCTGACGCTGGCTTCACAGGCGCGGGCTGCGCGTCCTGCTCGATCTCTTCCGGCAGAAACGCGTCGAACAGATCGCCGGTCGTGCCGATGGCGCCTTTCGGCAAATCGTTGCGCGTGTTACGTCGCGGGCTCATGCTGCATCCTCAAGCGCGTCGTGATGCGCGAACAGCGCATCGAGTCCTTCGATCAGCTCGCGCGGCGGCCGCTCGCAATGCAAGCCCTGACTCGGCGAACGGCCGCCGCGCAGGAACATATAGACCGCGCCGCCGACATGCCGGTCGTAGTCGTAATCGGGCAAGCGCGCTTTCAATAGACGATGCAGCGCGAACAAATACAACGCGTACTGCAACTCATAGCGCGAATGCAGAATCTGCGCGCTCATTCTCGATCCGGTGTACGCATCATCGTCGGCGCCGAGCCAGTTCGATTTATAGTCGGCGACGTAATAGCGGCCCTCGTGCTCGAACACCAGATCGATAAAGCCCTTGAGCATGCCGTTCAAACGCGTGGCGTCGAGCGGCGGACGCGGCGCGCCGTCGAGCGTGAACTCAGTCACCAGCGCGTCGAGTTCGAGCGTGTTCACCCTGTGCGCCGCGACCCAGAATTCCATTTCCGCCATATAGGAGGCGCTATCGAGTTTCGCGAGCGTGACGGGCGACACCGCCTCGCCGTCGATCGACGGCAAGCGCAGCGGCGTGCCGATCAGCCCGAGCATCCACGACGTGAGCGTGTCGATCCATTGCGACCAGCCGCGCACGTTGCAGCGTCGCGCGATCATGTCGCGCAGCCGCGTGGCGTCGTGCGCGACTTCGGCGAAGCCTTCGTTCGCGACCCATTCGATCAGTTCGTGCAGGAAGCTGCCGGCATCGGCGCCACGTTCGAAGCCGTGCATCGGCGCGCCCTCGGGCGCGAGTTCCGCCGACGTTTGCAGCGCGTCTTCCGCATCGGCGTCGTCGAGAATGCGTGCGTCGAGCAGTTCGCGAAACACGTCTTCGCTGCGCGTGTCCGGCGCGATGTGATCTTCCTCGGCCATCTGCGCGGCGTACGCGACCTGTGTGCCCTCCACGGTCTTCAGGCTCGAATAGCTCGCGATCCACCACGGTTCGCGGCCACGACGCGGGAACATGCGCGCGCGTCCACGCACGACGCCCGGGCCGCGCAACGCGAAGGCTTCATGGCTCGGCGCGGGTGCTTCCATGACGTCGATATCCGTGCATGTGTCGCGCAGATTGTTTAGCAGTACCGCGCTTTGCTCGGCGGGCAACGGCGCGCCGCCGCCCATCAGATAGCCGAACGCGCTGCCCTCCACGTTCTGCACGGGCGCATAGCCGATCCACGTCGCGTAGCGCGCGCGCGTGAGCGCCACGTAGAGCTTGCGCAGATCCTCGCCGAGTCGTTCGCGGTCGGCCTGCGCGAGCACGGCGTGATCCGCTTCGAGCGTCACACGCAGATTGCCCGCCTCGTCGTGCCACTTGAACGGCACGTCGTCGGCCTTCACCGCGCGATGCGCGCAAGCGAACGGCAGAAACACCAGCGGATATTCGAGGCCTTTCGACTTGTGGATCGTCACTACCTGCACGAGGCCCGCATCGCTTTCGAGCCGCAACTGTCGCGCGTCGCCGCCTCCGCCCGCGCTCTCGTCGTCGCGTTGTTCGTCGAGATAGCGGATCAGCGCATGCTCGCCATCGAGCTGCGTGCTCGCCTGCTGCAACAGCTCAGCCAGATGCAGCAGATTCGTGAGCGCGCGCTCGCCGTTCAGGCCCGCCGCCGCGCTCGCGCCGAGCAGACGCTGCGGCACATGAAAATCGTTGAGCAGGCGGCGCAGCATCGGCAGCACGCCCTTCTTGCGCCACACTTCGCGATAGCCGCGGAATTGCAGCACGCGCGCTTCCCACGCGATCTCGTCGCGGCCGAGCGCATCGAGTTCGTCCCAGCTTAAGCCGAGCGATCCGGTTGCGAGCGCGCTGCGTACGAGGCGGCCGTCGTCGGGCTCCGCGCAGGCGCCGAGCCAGTAGCGCAGTTCCTCCGCTTGCGGCGTTTGATAGACGGAATCGCGATCGGACAGATAGACGCTGCGCACGCCGCGCGCCGCCAGCGCTTCGCGGATCGCGCGCGCCTCGTCGCGATTGTTCACGAGCACGGCCATGTCGGCCGGCTGCAGGGCCTTCATGCCCTGCTCGCCTTTGAAGCCCGCCGCGCCCTCTTGCCCGAGATTCAGCAGCCGCGCCATTTCGGTCGCGCAACTCGCTGCCATGCTCGCGAAGTACGCGGTCTTGCTCAACGGCTTGCCGTCGGCCGAACCGGGCAGCCACCAGACGTTCAGCGCGGGCACGGCGGCACCGGATGCGATCAGTGCGTCGGGGCGTCCCGCCGCATCCGCCGCGACGAAAGGCAGTGCATTGGCTTCGCCTGGCGCGCCGCGAAACAGAAAGGCGCCGCTGCCTTCGGCACGCTGTTCCGCCGCCTCGAAGCAGCGATTGACCGCATCGACCATCGCGCGCGTAGAGCGGAAATTCTTCTTGAGCGTATAGAGCCGCCCCGCACAGGCCTCGCGCGCGCGCAGATACGTATAGATATCCGCGCCGCGAAACGCATAGATCGCTTGTTTAGGATCCCCAATCAAGACGATAGCCGTCTCGCTCCGGTTCGCCTGGATCGCGTAGACCGCGTCGAAGATCTGGTACTGGACCGGATCGGTGTCCTGGAACTCGTCGATCAGCGCCACCGGATACTGCTTGCGGATGATCTCGGCCAGACGCGCGCCGTTGGGCTTTTTGAGCGCGTCGAGCAGACGCGTGAGCAGCTCGTCGAATCCCATCTGCGAGCGGCGCGTTTCTTCCTCTTCGAAGCGGCGCGCGATCCAGCGCGCGGCATGACAGAGGATCGGCAGCTTCGCCGTGGGCCGCGCGGCCAGCGCCTCGCGCAACGCTTCCATCGCCACGAAGCAATCGTGTTCGGGCGGCGGGCCGTCCTTCCAGATTTCCGCGAGACCGGCGGGCGTGAGACGCGTCCACACGGCGGCATCGTCCTTGAAACCCGGATGCAGGCTGTCGGGATCGTTCGCCCATTCGCGCAGCTTGCTGAACCACGTCTCGCAGTTGCGCGTGTTGAGCTTCTTGGCGTCGAACAGTTTCTTTTCGCGCGCCGCCGCGAGCAGACCTTCCGCTTCGTCGATGCCCGCGCGCCACGGCGCCTTCAGCAGTTCGAGCGCGTCGTGCGCCTGCTTGCGGGCTTCGCTCAAGGCGGCGGCGGGCACGTCGGCATCGGGCAGCAGATTGGCGTGGCCGAGCAGGCTGCGAACCGCGCCGTGCAACGCGTCGGGACTCGCGAACCACGCGCGCACCTGCGCGGCATCCTGCGCGTCGAGCGGCGCGAGAAACGTGCGCCAGTAATCGCGCACGACTTCGGCGCGCAACTCGGTCTGATCGGCCTCCAGCGTCTGCGAAAACAGGCTGTCGCTGTCGAAGGCGTGCTCGCTGAGCATGCGATTGCACCAGCCGTGAATCGTCGAGACCGCGGCCTCGTCCATCCATTCGGCGGCGAGTTGCAGGCGGCGCGCGCATGCGGGCCATTGTTCGTGCGGATATTCCTCGCGCAAGTCGTGCAGCAGATCGGCGCCTGCCGCGCGCAACGGCACGTCGTCGGGATCGGCGCGGAAATACTCGGCCGCTTCGATCAGCCGCGCGCGGATGCGGTCGCGCAGTTCCTTCGTCGCGGCGTCGGTGAAGGTCACGACGAGAATTTCCGGCGGCGTGAGCGGCCGCATGGCGGGCCGTGCGTCGGCTGCGATCCCGTGGTTCTCGTGCTCGTGTCCGTGCTCGTGGAATTCGTCGAACTCGTCGAACGCTTCGAGTCCGTCGAAGTCTTCGTCGTCGGACTCGTCGTGTAATGCACGCGCGCCCGTATGACCCAGCACGAGCCGCACATACAGCATCGCGATCGTGAAGGTCTTGCCTGTGCCCGCGCTCGCTTCGATCAGGCGGCTGCCGTAAAGCGGAAACGACAGCGGTTTCAGTTCGTTCGGGATCATGTCGTCGGCCGGAATCATGCGGCATCTCCCGCGCTCTCCGCGGAACCCGCAGAAGCGCTTTTCTTCTTCGATGAGGCGAGCGGCGCACGCTGCACCGGCAGCAGCAGCGTGGACGCCAGCGTCGCGAATTCGTCGCCGGCGATCAGCGTGTCGAAGTCGGGGAACGCGCGGCGCAGATACGGATTCGTCTCGCACTCGCCCGCCATGCGCGCCGCGCCTTCGAAGGCCGTGCGCGCCGCTTCCCACGCTTCGGCGGGCACCGCGCCCGACGCCGCGTCGTAATCGACCGGCAATTTGCGCAGCCACGCGAAGGCCGTTTTCACCGCGAGCGGCAACGGCCGCCGCGAACCTTCGTCCCATGCCGCAAGCAGTGCGAGCAGCCACGCACGCGCGGTCTCGCGCGCCAGCGGCGCGAACTCGGCCACGCCCACCTTGCTCACCACGACCGTCGTCACTTCGCCCACTGCAAGCTGCGCGGCGACGTGCGCGACCCAGTACGCGACGAGCCGTTCGCCGCGATACTTGTTGTCCTTGACGAGCGTGCCCGGTTCGAGAATCACACGCCCGAGCGAGCCGTCCTCGCCTTCGCGAATATCGTCGAGCCAGTCCTGCACGTCGAGCGTGCGGCCCTCGCGCAGCGTATCCAGACGAATTTCATATTGATCCGTGCGCAGACGCGGCCAGCGCGCCAGCGCCTTGCGATATTCGATGAACAGTTCTTCCATCGGCGCGAGCAATTCCTCGCCGATCACTTCGCCGAAGCCGCCGCTCGCGAGATCGCCGCTGCGATGCATGCGTTCGAGCCGTTCGCGCGCGACCGGTTCGAGATCGGTTTCGCCGCGCTCCATCGCCGCCACCTGCGCGCGAATCAGTTCGCCCTGCAGTTGCCACGCCTGCAACGCATCGACTTCGAACGGCTCGTGGTTCTCGCTCGCTTCGTCCTGCATTTCGAGCGCGACGCGCAGACGTTGACGAAAGAAGTTGCGCACCGGATCGCGCAGAAACTCCGCGAGTTCGCGCAGCGAAAGCGGCTCGTCGCGCTCGGGCGCGGGCAGCGTCGGCGCATCCGCGTCTTGCGATGCGCCCGACACGTCGTTCGCAAACGGCGCAGGACGGCTCCATTCGTGCGCAAAGGTGTACAGCGGCGCATGACGCGGATCGGCGGGAAAGTAGTCGGCGCTGAACGGCTGCAAGCGATGTTCGATCGTGAGCGCGTGGATCAGCGCATCGGGTTTGCCAGGTTCGTCGTCGTCCTCGCTTTCGAGCCGCCAGCCCGACTTGATGTGATCGCGCAACTGCGCGACCAGCACCGAGGGCGGACGCGGCGTGTTGTCGGTCACGCTACGGCCGACCCACGAGATATGCAGATGCTCGCGCGCGGACAGCAGCGCTTCGAGAAACAGATAGCGGTCGTCCTCGCGGCGCGAACGGTCGCCGGGACGATAGTCGCGCCGCATCAGGTCGAAGTCGAGCGGCGTGCGGCTGCGCGGATAGTCGCCGTCGTTCATGCCGAGCAGGCACACGTGGCGAAACGGAATCGCGCGCATCGGCATGAGCGTGGCGAAGGTCACCGCGCCCGCGAAAAAGCGCTGCGAAAGTCCGCCGCCGTCGAGCTGGCCGAGCCAGTTTTCGGCGACGATGGCGAGCGGCAGCGCGTCCGTGAGTTCGGCTTCGCTGCACGCGTCGCGCCACGTTTCGAGCGCGCTGTCGAGGCGTTCGAGCGTGTACGCGTCCTCGCCTTCGTCGGTGGCGAAGAAGGTCGTTTTCAACGCGCGCAGACGCTCGCACCAGACATCGACGCTCGCCGGTTCGCGCAGCGTGCGCCAGGCGTCGTCGAGCGCGTCGATCAGGCGCGTGAGCGGGCCGAGCAAGGCCGCGTCGAGCCCGCCGATCTCCGCATACGGTTCGATGCCGCGCCACGCGCTCGCGCGATCGCCGGCCGCATAACCGAGCAGCATGCGGCGCAGCCCGAAGGCCCAGCTATTGGGCGCGCCGCTTTCGCCGTTCGGCAGCCCGAGGCTCGCGCGCTGTTCGGCGTGCAGGCCCCAGCGGATATTCGCGCCGTCGATCCAGTTGCGCAGCGTGGGCACATCCTCGGCGTCGATCTCGAAGCGCGCGCGCACGGCGGGCACTTCGAGCAGGTCGAGCACGTCGCTCACGGTGACGCGTCCGTGCGGCAGCGCGAGCAGCATTTCGAGCGCGCCGATCAGCGGATCGAACGCGCGCTGCGCGCGGTCCGCGACGCTGAACGGGATGTAGCGCGGATCGTCGCTGTCGACGAGGCCGAACACGGCCTGAATATGCGGCGTATAGATCTCGATGTCGGGCACCATCACGATCACGTCGCGCGGACGCATCGCGGGGTCGGCGGCGAAGGCGGCGAGCAGACGGTCGTGCAGGATCTCCACTTCGCGCTGCGCGCTGTGGGCGACGTGAAAGCGCACCGACTCGTCGGTCTGCGGATCGACGGCGGGCCAATGGTCGCGCGTTTCCGGCAGCGGTCGCAGATCGCGAATGTCGTCCTGTAGCTGTTGCAGCAGCGTATGCGCGTCGGCGCCATCGAACAGATCGATACGCTGGCCGATACGCGTGAAATGCGGCGTGTAGGTCTCGCGCGCTTCGTCGCTGTCGTATTCGTCGAGCAGGCCGATGAAGTCGCGGCCCTGCTTGCCCCACGCCGCCAGCAAGGGCTGCGCGTGCAGATGCAGTTGCGATTCGTCGAGCACGGCGGGCGCGCCCGCGCGGCGGCGCTGACGCGCGTGACGCGCGCGCAGCAGATCCTGATCGGCGACGATATCGGCCCAGTAATGCATGCACGGGTTATGCACGCAAAGCAGCACCTGGCTCCAGCGCGCGAGCGCCGCGAGCACTTCGAGCGACTGGCGCGGCAGGCTCGAAATGCCGAACACCACGAGACGGCGCGGCAGTCCGCGCGGCCGCGGCTCGCCTTCCTGCCACGCTTGCGCGCGGCGCATGAAGAGATCGTGCACGGCGGCGCGGCCGGTTTGCGCGAGCGCGCTGCCGGCGGGCGCGCGCGCGCTCACGTCGGCGAGCAGCGCGCGCCAGAGGGCGGCTTGCCAGCGCGCGTCGTCGGCGAGTGGCATGCGATTGTTGCGCGCATCGATCACCACGTCGTCGTGATCGGCCCACGCGGCCAGCCAGTCGGCGCGATACACCTGGTACTGGTCGAACAGGTCGGCCACGCGCTGCGCGAGCTGGAAGCACTTGCGCTGTTCCTCGTCGTTGGCCATGAAGCGCTTGAGCGGCTCGTAGCCCGGCTCGTCGAGCAGCGCGGGCAGCATGCGCATCAGGCGCCAGACGAGACGCGACTTGTCGAACGGCGAGACGGCCGGCACCGCCTCCTCGCCCAGCACCGCGCGATAGACCTGCCAGAGAAAACGCGAAGGCAGCGACATTTCCAGCGCCGCCGCGATCCCGCAGCCGCCGTCCTCGGGATCGGCCGCGAAAGCGAGCTTGAGCCACTGCGCGATGCCGTTACTCTGCACCAGCAGCATTTCTTTTTCGAGCGGCGCAATGGGATGCTGGCCGATCCACTGCACGATCAGATCGCGCAGCCGTTCGGGCTCGTTGCCGTGAACGAGCATCAGGCCGGGCGGCAAGGCGCGCGCGTTCAAACGCGGCTCCCCGGCATCACGCGAGCGGGACGGGAAAGAAGATCGAGCGGGTGGAATGCGGCCATGTCGCCTGGTCGTAGATGTCGCAAATGTTGCCGATAGGAAACTCGGGCGGGGCGCACGGTTTCCCATGTTGCCCAGAAGTTTCGCAAAGGAAACCCGCCGCCCGATGCGACAGTTTACGACATTGGCGGCCCGGACGAGGCCAGGTTTTCAGGCCGTCCCAGCGCGTCTCAGGCCGCGTGTGCCTGCGAATCGAGCATCGCGTCGACGACCCGGATCACGTGGGCCGCCGTGATCGCCGTCGTGCACTGATAACGCATGGCGTCGTGCGCGTGGCGCGGGCACCAGCCGAAATCGCCGTCGAATTCGACGCGCGTGTCGTTCGCGCAGCTATTGCAGGCGTGGAAGTTAATCACGCGCCACGGCGTGCGGAACTCGGTGTGCGGATGCGAGAAGCCGCTGATCATCGTGACGGGCGCGCCCACCGCCCACGCGAGCCACGACAGCCCGCTGCCCAGGCCGACGAAGCCCGCCGCGTGCGCGAGCAGGCTCGCCCGCTCCTGCAAGGGCCGCTCGCCGGTGTAGTCCTCCGCGCCTTCGGGCATCGTGTTGAGCGCGCCGGGCAAGCCATATTCGCGATCGCGGTCGATGCAGAGCACGCGATAGCCGCGCGTGTTCAGATGCGCGACGAGCGTGCGCCAGCCGTCGGGATGGTTCCAGTATTTGCACTGCGTGGAGGCCTGCGCGGCGACGCAGACATAGGGTTCGGCGATCGTGCGCGCAGGCTGCGCGACGACGACATTCGGACGTCGCTCGATTGCGTCCACGCCCAGCATGTACGAGGCGAAGTCCTGCAGGCTGCTCACGCGCGGATCGGTGGGCTGATGGTCGCGGTCGGCGTAGGGTGAATAGCAGCCCACGCGATAGGTCGCATAGGTGGAAAAAGTGGCAAAGGTGGCATCGGTGCCTCGGCCCGCTTCGCCGTTATCCGCTGCATGTTGCGCCGTCGTTTCCGATACGAAACGCAGCGCCGGATAGCCCGCCTCGAACAGCGCATGCAGATACGGCCGCATCACCACGCTCACCGTGCAGCCGTGGCGCTGCCGGAAGGCCTCGATGGCGGGCACCCAGGCGATGGCGTCGCCGAGCGCGCCCGAGCCGATCACCATCCGCACGTGCTGGCCGGCCGCATCGTATCGATGCTCGAACACGCGCCGCGCGCCGTCGAACACCTCCAGCAGAAACCGCACGAAATACTTGCGGCGGCTCGCGACGATCTCGCCCGCCCCGGCTTCGGCGTCGAACACGAGATTGCCAGTATCGAGATCGTGCAGGCGCAC
Organism: Paraburkholderia sp. J94; assembly: GCF_905220285.1. Lineage (NCBI taxonomy): Bacteria > Pseudomonadati > Pseudomonadota > Betaproteobacteria > Burkholderiales > Burkholderiaceae > Paraburkholderia > Paraburkholderia sp. J94. The sequence continues at coordinate 455,402 of NZ_CAJMZH010000002.1, forward strand.
GCGCCAGCCGGCGCGCGGCACCTGCACGCGGCAGCCGTAGTTAAAGTCGTAGCGGATGCCTTCCGGGCCGCTCAGCGCGGGCGCGTCGACGCGCGCGAAAGCGGCGGCCGCGCGGCCGCGCTGCTTATCGGAAACTTGTTGATCTTCGGAAACGTTTTGCGTGCGGGAAGGCAGCGGGGGCGGCGTATTCATGATGTGGGGGGACTCCGTCGGCGTGCGCGCCGGATCATAGTACGCGCCGCCTTCCCCCTACGCCCACGCAGATCAACAGATCGCGCGTTTTGCCCCCCCGCGCGCTCAGGCGAGCGTGGCCGCCGCGAACTTGCCGATATCGGTGGCCGGATCGCGCAGCGCCGCGACGTCCAGCGTCTTGCCCGAGCCCACCAGCTTCTTGCCGCAGAGGAAATCGGGCATCGAGCTGACCGCGTCGACCGCCAGCAGCGCGCCGTTCTTCAGGTAGTAGACGGCGAAGCGGCGCGCCGCCGGATCGCCGCGCAGCACGGTCTCGTCATAGCCTTCGAGCAGGCCCACGGTCTGCAGCTTGAGTTCGTACTGATCGGACCAGAACCACGGCGCATCGCAGGCCGGACGCGGCTTGCCGACGATGGCCGCCGCCGCGAGCTTCGCCTGCTCGACCGCGTTATGCACGCTTTCGAGACGGCCCGTGCGGCTGTAGTGCGAGAGCGGACGGCTCGCGCAGTCGCCGATCGCGAACACGTCGGCGTCGGACGTGCGCGCGTCGTCGTCGACGCGGATGCCGTTTTCGCAGACGATGCCCGCCGTCTCGGCCAGCCCCACATTCGGCACGATGCCGATGCCGATCAGCGCCAGCGTGGCCGGCACCACTTCGCCGCCCGCGAGCTGCACGCCCGTGAGCTTGCCGTTTTCGCCCACCAGCGCCTCGATCTTCGCGTTCAGGCGCAGATCGACGCCCTGCGCGCGATGCAGGTCGGCGTAGAACGTGGACACCGTTTCGCCCGTCACGCGGCCGAGCACGCGCGGCGCGGCTTCGAGCACGGTCACGGCGTGGCCGAGCTGGCGCGCGGCGGCCGCCGCTTCGAGGCCGATATAGCCCGCGCCGATCACGACCAGTTTTTCGCCGGGCTGCACGCGTTCGCGCAGCACGTCGGCGTCGGCGAGCGAGCGCAGCGCGACCACGCCCGCGAGGTCGTGGCCCGGCACCGTCAGCGCGCGCGGCAGCGAGCCGGCGGCGAGAATCAGCTTGTCGTAGTGCAGGCTGCTGCCGTCGCTGAGCGTGAGCGTATGGCCCGTGCGGTCGAGCGATTGCGCGCTGACGCCGAGCTTCAGCTCGATGCGCTGATCCTCGTAGAACTGGCGCGGCTTGAGCCAGAGGCGCTCGACATCGGCCTCGCCCTTCAGATACGCCTTGCTGAGCGGCGGACGATGATACGGCGGCACGGGCTCCTCGCCCACCAGCACGATGCGCCCTTCGAAACCGTATTGACGCAGCAGCGCCGCGGCGTTGCCACCCGCGTGCCCTGCTCCGACGATCACCACCGTGCTGCCCTGTTCCTGCATGTCCGCTCCCTCAGGTGTGCGTGCGCGCGGCCCGCGCGCCTTGTTCGTGTTTCGTATCGGCGTCGCCTGTTTCGTTCAGGCGCGCTTCGAACCCGCCATTTTCGCATCGGAAACACGCGTCTCGCGCCCTGTTTCCGATCGGCAACGCGCGTTCGCGCCGCTGGCCGGGACCGAGATCATCTCACGATCGCGGCGCGTGGCCGGTAAAAGTCCGCTTCGGGATCTTCGGGTTCAGGCGCTTATTCGAGCGATCGAGCGGCCACGCCATCGAACGCCCGATCGACCTCAATCGACCTAACCCGACCTCAATCGAGCGCGTGGTCATTCGGCGCGGCGTACAGCTTGCGCAGCGCGTCGCTCATCGGAAAGCGCAAGTCCGCGCCGCTGCCGGGCACCGGCTGCTCGAACCATTTCGCGTAGAGCTTGCTCATTTCGCCGCTCGTCATGAGGTCGCTCATCGCGTCGTCGACGACCTGGCGGAACGCGGGGTCGCCGTTGCGCATCACGAACGCGTAGGCCTCCGACGACTGCGGCGTGCCGACGATCACCCAGTCCGCCGGCTTCGCCATGTGGGCGCGCGTACCCGCGAGCAGCACGTCGTCCATCATGTAGGCGACGGCGCGGCCCGATTCGAGCATGCGGCGCCCCTCGCCGTAATCGCGCGCGCTGAGCACCTGCATGTTCATGTGGCGATCGAGATTCATGCGCCGCAGCATGCGCTCGGACGTCGTGCCCTGATTCGTCACCACGGTCTTGCCCGCGAGATCCGGGAAATCGTGGATGCCCGAATTGCGGCGCGTGAGCAGCCGCGTATCGGCGATGAAGAAGGTGCTGGAGAACTGCACCTGACGCTGGCGCGCGTGGGTGTTGGTGGTGACGCCGCAGACCAGATCGACGCTGCCGTTCTGCACCAGCGGCATCAGATTCTGCGAGGTGACGGCGATAAAGCGCACGCCCAGCCCCGGACGCTGCGTGCGCGCCTTCACCGCCGCGATCACGCGGTCGCAGATGTCCTGCGAAAAGCCGACGACCTTGCCGTTCGCGTCGACCGACGAAAACGGCACCGAGGTCTCGCTATAGCCGATCGCGATCGCGTTGGCGTCGCGGATCTTGTCGAGCGTGGGCTGCGCGACCTGCGCGCGCGCCGGTCCCGGCCACGCCACGGCGGCGGCGATCACGACGAGCGCGGCGCAGGCGGCGTGCGCGCCTCGCGGCAGGCGCCTCGGTCGGCTCAAGCGGCTCATGACGGTCTCTCTCCTTGTTGATGGGCAAGCGGCGATGCGCCGCGCGGGCATCCCAAAATCCGATGCCGCCCTGCATCATGCCATGCCCACCGCTTCCCTTTGACGGACGGCAAGCCTGAGATAGCGCGGCGCGGCTATCCTTGCGCCCGGCTCGCGCGGGCCGCCAGGCGGGTCGCAACGCGGATTGAAACGCGGGTCGCAGCACAAACCGCAGTGGAAGCCGCGGCGCAATCCGCACCGGAATTCACGCTGCCGTTCGCATCGAAGTCCGTCCGGCTGTCCGCATCGAAGCCCGCACCGAAGTCCGCATGACGGACGCGCCACGCTCGCGCCGCATTCGTTCCGCACTCCCATCCCACGGAAAGCATCATGACCAAGGCAATCCTCCCCGCGCTGGCGCTCGCCGCCGCGTTCGCCGCCGGCAGCGCAGCGGCACAAACCGCCCCCGCGCCCGCCGCCAGGCCCGCGCCCTCCATCGATCAGGCCGACGTGTTCTACGCCGCCTGCCAGCAGCCCGAAAACCGCGACGCCTGCCTGCTGTACATGGCCGGCTACGCCAACGGCGCGCTCGTCCAGGCGCTCCTCGACCGCCAGCAGCCGCGCTATTGCCTGCCGCCGAACGCCACGCGTCCGCAGCAGCTCGGCGCGGTGCTCGCGTATATGAAGGGCCATCTGGAAAATATGCTCGAACCCACGGGCGCGGTCGTCTACAAGGCGCTGATCGCCGCGTACCCCTGCCAGGCGAAGCGCTGAAGCTGCGCGCGCGCGGGCAACGGGACTAGAATCGGCAAACGCCCCGCCCGTCCCACCGGAGACTCCGACGCCATGACACTCGCCGCCTCGCCCCGCCGCCCGCGCGTTTATCTCGCGGGCTTCGACGTCTTTCGTCCCGATGCGCTCGAACACGGCGCGCGTCTCGTCGCCGCGTGCGCGGAGTTCGGCTTCGAGGGCGTCTATCCGCTCGACGCCCAGGCGCCCGCCGATCTCGACGGCCCGCGCCAGGCCGCCTGGATCTACCGCGCGAACATCGAGTCGATCCGCACCGCCGACATCGTCATGGCCAACGTCGACGACTTTCGCGGCCCCGGCGAGCCCGATTCGGGCACGGCGTTCGAGATCGGCTTCGCCGCCGCGCTCGGCAAGGAAATCTGGGCCTATACGACCGACGCGGGCACGCTCGCCGAACGCGTGCCCGCGCAGGCCGGTCCGCGCGGACGCGTCTGCGAACGCGGCTTTCTCGTGGAAGATTTCGGTCTCTCGAAGAACCTGATGATCGCCTGCGCCGCGCGCATCGTGCAGGGCGACGCGCGCGCGTGTCTCACGGCGCTGTCGCAAGGGCGCACGCTTTAACCCAGCCTCGCGCGCCCTTGCGCACTACACACCACGCACCACGCACCACGCGCTCAGTGATGCAGCGCGCTCATCGTGCTCATGCGCTGCAACGCGCGAATGCGCGCCACGGCCGGACGGTTGGCCACCGCGCTATCGTAGAGCTTCGCGAGATCGGCCTTGAGCGCCGTGCGCGACGCGCCGTCGAGATACACCATATGCCCCGACGGATAGAAGCGCGCGCTGAGGTTGTCGCGCACTTTCTGATCGACGAGCGGCATCTTCTGCAAGTCGATCACGGTCTGATAGAACGGCGTGACGAAGTCGTAATAACCGTTCGCCGACAGCACGCGTAAATCGGGATTCAAGGCCATCACCGCGGCCAGATCGCCCGCCGTGTAGAGCACGATATTGCCCTGCGCATCGACGCCCTTCTGCGCGCCGGTCGGATCGATATGGCCGAAGTCCCAGTTCTTGAACGCCTGGTCGTTGAGGTCCGTGAACGACGAGTTGGTGCGGAACTTGAGCGTCTCGTTCAGATAGCTGTTCCACATCGCCGTATAGACGCCGCTCACCGCCGTCATGGTCGGATCGTTGCCGCCCGCGTTCGGATCGACGTTGCCCGCGATGCCCGTGTCGATGGCCGTCACGCGTCCGTCGTAGGAACCGAGCGCCACGCCCTTGTCCTTGAGCAGCGTGGTCAGAAACAGCGAATTGCCGCGGCTGTCGTAAGCGGCGATGTCGAGATTCCACGACTGCAGCGTTTGCGTGTCGATGCCCGTGTATTGCGAGAGTTTCTTCAGCGTCGCCGGAATCGACGGGTCTTTCGGATCGGGAAATTTCGCGAGCGCCTCGCGGTAATCGGTGCGCGCGAATTGCGCGACCTGCGCGACGAAACTCTGTAGATCCTTCGGCGCGGGCTTCACGCCGAGACGCTGATGAAACCACGCATCGGCGGCCACGGTCGGCAACGCGCCGATCGGATTGCCGCTCTGCGTGTAATCGAGTATCGACGATTGCAGCGTGATGCCGTTCAGGTCCACGCCGTCCTCGTGCAGCCGGTACGCGAGCACGCAGCTGCGCGCGGTGCCATACGACTCGCCGAACAGAAACTTCGGCGAATTCCAGCGATCGTTCGCGCTCAGATAGCGCTTGATGAACTGCTTGAGCGAGTCCGCGTCCTGATCGACGCCCCAGAAGTCGCGGTTGTGATGCGGCGCGATGGCCGCCGAATAGCCCGTGCCCACCGGATTGACGAAGATGAGATCGCTCTTGTCGAGCAGGCTGTCGGGGTTGTCTTCGAGCGCATAGGGCGCGGGCGGCGTGAAGCCCGGCATCGACGTCTTGATGCGCCGCGGCGCAAACGAGCCGAGCAGCACGAACACCGACGACGAACCCGGCCCGCCGTTATAGAAGAACGTGACCGGCCGGTCCTGCGCCTGCACGCCGTCCTTCGTGAACGCCACGTAGAAAATCTTCGCGTTGGGCTGCGAACTGCTCGGATCGACGGTGACGAGGTGGCCCGCCGTCGCGGTGTAGGCGATCACCTCCTTGCCGATCTGGATCGCGTGATGTGTGATCGCGGCGTTCTCGGTCATGTCGGTGACGAAGTCGTCGGGACCGTTGCCGTAGGCGGTGGGATCGAAGCACGGCTGGTCGGCGGGGCTGCGGTGCTTGCCGTTGCCGCTGGACGGACCGGCCTGGCCGCCGTTGCTGGACTGAGCCTCTTCGTTCATGTCGTCTCCTTGCTCGTGGTACGCCGGGGGGCGTTCAGCGCCGCGCCTGGCGGCAGGCGTCGGCGGGCTGCAACGTGACGCACCGCGCGCCCTGCGCGCCGGGTCACAACCCACGGCGCGGATGACACGCGGTTTCGTTTCGGAAACCAGGAAAACTTTTGTGCGCGCCGGCATCGAGCCGGGTGAATCGAGTCGATGAGTCGATGTGAGTCGATGCAGGCGCGCCGGCACTCGATGCTACGCCGAGCCGAGCGCCGCTGCCACTTTGCTGCCCACCGGCGTGCCGAGCCCCGTACAGGCGTCCCAGCCCGGCCCGGCGGTGTAGTCGCCGTTGCTGCCGCTCGTGATGTCGTTGAACGCGCCCGGCTGCGCGTAGAGCTTCGCGTTGACGAAGCCCGCCGCCTTGCCGTTCGCCGCGTTGATGCGCGCGATCAGTGCGGCCCACAGCGGCGCGACCGCGCTGGTGCCGCCCACCACGGTGTCCGCGCCGCCGATGTGCACCGCATAGCCGCTGGCCGGATCGGCGTCGGCGGACACGTCGGGCACGCCGCGCCGCACCAGCGCGCCCGCCCCGCCGCTGCTGCGCACGAGCCGCAAGCCCTTCTGCCACGCGGGCAGCGCAAAGGTGGCGCTGACGCCGCCGCCCGTCGCGCCGTCGCCTTGCGCGGCGGCGCTGCCCCAGACGGTTTCGCGCGTGATCTGGGCGTTCGCGGCCGTCACGTGCGTGCCGCCACAGCCGAGCGCGTAGGGGCTCGACGCCGGGAAATCGACGTGATCGGCGCCATCGCTCACGCCATCGGACGAGCCGCTGTCGCCCGACGCCGCGCACACCGTCACGCCGAGCGCGACGGCCGTTTGCAGCGCGTCGTTGAGCGCGCCGAGCGTCTGCTGCGACCACGCCGATTCGGGCGCGCCCCAGCTGATCGAAATGACCGAGGGCTTGCGCTGGCTGTCGTGCAGCGCGGCGCTCACCGCATCGACGAAACCGGCTTCGCTGTTCGGCGCGAAGTAGACCGCGATCAGCGCGGCCGGCGCGAGCGCGCCTGCGATTTCGACGTCGAGCGTCACTTCGCCGTCGGGGCCGTTGGGGTCGCCGGTGGGCGCGTTCTTCGCCTGATCGACCGACACCGCTTCGACCTTCGGCATGGCCACGCCGAGCGCGCCGAAATAGGCCTTGAGGTCCGACGCCGCATAACCGCCGCCCATTTCGATCAGCGCGATGCACTGGCCCTTGCCGTCGCCGGCCGGGAAGTCGTAGAGCGTCGCGAGTTCGAGCGGCGTGAACGAGCGATTCACCACGCGCGCGGGACGGATGGGCGCGTGAATCGGGCTGTCGCCGGACGTGCTCTGGGTCGATTCGATGCGAAAGTGCGGCCGCACTTTCGCGCGATTGTCGAGGCCGACCACGGCGGTGACGATCTCGTGCATGTCGTCGGGCAGATGGACCGGACCGTTGGGCTGGCGAAAGTGCTGCTTGAGCGTGCCGACCTGATGCTCGAAGCGCTGAAGATCGACGCCGAACGCCGCGTTGTACTGCTGCACGGTGCCTGAAAGCACCACGCGCCGCGCGCCGGAGTCGGCGCTCACGACGCTGAGGCCGTGCGCCTTGGCGAAGGTCTCGACGCGCTGGATATCGGCCTGCGCCGCGCCGAAACGCTTCTCGTAGTCCGCGCGCGAAACGGGCTGCGCGCCCGCCGCGCCCGAGGCGATCTTGTCGACGAGTTCGTTGAACGCGGCCTGCGCCTGACGCCGCAGGATGAGGACGATGTCGAAATGCTCCGCGGGATCGCAGGCGCCGACACACTGCGCGCCGGTCGGCGCCGGATGATCGCTGCCTGCCACGGGATGACGGGTCATGAACGGCTCTCCTGTTTTCGTCGTGAATCCGGGTCGTGCGTCTCTCTCAAATGGGAAAGACCGGCGGTCCGGTGATCGGGTTCCGCACGGCGACGGAGCACCGCGCGGCGTCATTCATCGCGCATCAGTCATGTGTTCATCGCGTGTTAATCGCGCGTTCAGCGATGCAAAACGCACAGTCAAAACCGCCCCGCGCGCAACCGGTCGGCGAGCGCATGCGCCATGCCCACACGCCTCATCGCTACTTTGACGCAAGTGCCTTTCATATCCATTCTGTTATACCCGCAATAAGGGACACAAATATTTCCCATATATTTGGCTCGCGAACATGGCGTCGACACGACTTTGCCCTTCACCGGAGAATTCATGAAATTACGCCTGTCCCGCGCGCGCCGCGTCTGCGCACCGCTCCTTGCCGCCCTGTTCACCGCCCTCACGAGCGGCATCGGGCACGCCGCCACCGCGCCGATGGGCGTCGCCTTCGTCTACCTCGGCAACCCCGGCGACGCAGGCTGGACCTATGCGCACGAACAGGGCGTGAAAGCCGTCGAAGCGCAGTTCGGCGACAAGATCAAGGTGACGCGCGTCGAGGACGTGCCCGAATCGGCCGACTCCGAACGCGTGTTCCGCGACCTCGCCGCGAAAGGCAACAAGATCATCGTCGGATCGAGCTTTGGCTTTCAGGACTTCGAACTCAAAGTCGCGAAGGACTATCCCGACACCGTGTTCATGCACGCGACGGGCTACAAGAAAGCGCCGAACTTCGCGACCTACGACGTGCGCACGTATCAGAGCGCGTATCTCGCGGGCGTGGTGGCGGGCTATACGACGAAGTCCAACACGCTCGGTTTCGTCGGCTCGGTGCCGGTGCCGGAAGTCGTCCGCAATATCGACGCGTTCACGATGGGCGCGCGTTCGGTGAATCCGAAGGTTCGCACCAAGGTTATCTGGATCAATAGCTGGTTCGATCCGGGCAAGGAAAAGCAGGCCGCCGAAACGCTGATCGGTCAGGGCGCCGACGTGCTGATCCAGAACACCGACTCCACCGCCACGATGCAGACCGCCGAGCAGAAGAAAGTGCACGCATTCGGCTGGGATTCGGACATGAAGAAGTTCGGCCCGAACGCGCAGCTTGGCGCGTGCGTGAGCTACTGGGGCGTGTATTACTCGCACCTGATCCAGCAGGTGATGTCGGGCACGTGGACCAACGCGCCGGTCTGGTGGGGCCTCAAGGAAAAGGCCATCGATCTCGCCAATATCAACACGCAGGCCGTTTCGCCCACCGCGCAAAAGGCGCTGGCCGAGAAGCGCGACGCGATCATCGCCGGCAAGTTCGATCCGTTCGCGGGTCCGATCAAGGATCAGTCGGGCGCGGTTCGCGTGGCCGCGGGCAAATCGCTTTCGGACACGGATCTGCTGCGCCTGAACTGGTTCGTCGAAGGCGTCGACGGCACGGTGCCGAAGTAAGCGATCGCTCGATCAATACAGAAAAGGCCTGTAAAACAGGCCTTAAATAGAGTCAACAGGAGACAGACGCTCATGACCGCAACACCGGAATCGTCCACCGCGCCGCCCCGCACCGCGCCAACGCACGAACAGATCGTGCGTCATTTGCGGCGCTCGGCGGCCGTGGGCGAACGGGCCGCGTCGTTCGGACACCATCCGTTCGGCGCGATCCTCGTCGGCCCCGATCACGAGACCGTGCTGATCGAGCAAGGCAATGTCGATACCGTGAATCACGCGGAATCCGTGCTCGCGCGCATCGCCGCGATGAATTTCAGCGCCGAGTATCTGTGGGCATGCACGCTCTACACCTCGGTCGAACCGTGCTGCATGTGCGCGGGCACGGCCTACTGGGCCAATATCGGCCGCGTGGTGTTCGGCATGACCGAAGCACGTTTGCTCGAAGCGACCGGCAATCACGCCGAGAACCCGACGATGAGCGTCGCGTCGCGCTATGTGTTCGATCACTGCCAGAAGCCCGTCGATCTGATCGGCCCCGTAGCCGATGTGGAGGACGACGTGATGCGTGTGCAGCGCGCGTTCTGGCAGGCGCGCGCCTGATTGCGCGAAAACGCATGGCGCGCGTCACGCGCCATGCGCTTCCTGCACGAGTGTTGCCTTACGCTGCCGCAGCGAGCGCTTGCGGCAGATGGTTCTGCAAATAGGCCTCGAATTCGTCCTTCACCTCGGGGTGACGCAGCGCGAATTCCACCGTGGCCTTCAGATAACCGAGCTTGCTGCCGCAATCGAAACGCGTGCCCATGTAGCGATAGGCGAGCACCTGTTCCTCGGTCAGCAGCGATTGCAGGCCGTCGGTCAGTTGCAGTTCGCCGCCCGCGCCCGGCTTCAGCGCGCGCAGGTGATCGAAGATCGTCGGCATCAGCACGTAGCGGCCCACCACGCCGAGATTCGACGGCGCGACTTCCGGCGCGGGCTTTTCGACGATGCCCGACAGCTTGAACACGTCCTCTTCCCACTCGCGGCCATCGACCACGCCGTATTGCGCGGTGTGCTCGCGCGGAATGGCTTCCACGCCCACCACCGAGCTGTGATAGTGGTTGAAGGTGTTGACGAGCTGCTTCATGACCGGCGTCGGGCTATACAGCAGGTCGTCGGCGAGAATCACGGCGAACGGGCTGCCGCCCACGAGCTTTTCGGCGCACAGCACCGCGTGGCCCAGACCGAGCGCTTCGGCCTGACGCACGTAAAAGCAGTCGACATTGCTGGGCTTGATGCTGCGGACGAGGTCGAGCAGCTTCTGTTTATTGCGGGCTTCGAGTTCGGCCTCGATCTCGTACGATTTGTCGAAATGATCTTCGATCGCGCGCTTGCTGCGCCCGGTCACGAAAATCATCTCGGTGATTCCCGCAGCGATCGCCTCTTCCACCGCATATTGAATGAGCGGCTTGTCGACGATCGGCAGCATTTCCTTCGGGCTGGCCTTCGTGGCAGGCAAGAAGCGCGTACCGAGGCCCGCAACAGGAAATACCGCTTTGGTAACTTTCAGCATGATGTCCATTCCCAGTTCGATCGTTTGAGTAACGGTCTCGCAGCAAGGCAAGCCGGCATCCCCGAGTGTTCTGTTACAGCAACTTTTTTATATTGAAAGGCATCGGCCTCGTCTTTTGCAGAAAAATAAAAAGACAAAAAACCGAATAAAATTTGACGCGGCCTCTATGTCGCCGATTCATCGGCGATTGATCGCCGATACACAGCAGATTCATCGGCGTTGCGCGGAAATTATTACCATGCGATTTGAATAACCGGCATGATTTTCCGGGCGAGCTTATCGGCGCGAACCGATGCGTTCAGGCCGCCGCGCGATACACGGCACACCGAACGAAATGGTACGAAGGGCACGAAATGGCACAAGCATGCCCGCGCAGTCTACTCCGCTTCGTCGGCGGGCGGCAATCGCGCCGATTGCGTGCGCGAGCGCCGGATAGGCTCGTTTCGCAGCGCCTCCCGATACGCCGACACCGCGACGAGTATCAACAGCACGGCAATGCCGGCCAGCAAATGCAGGTTCATCGAAATCTCCAGCGACCATAGGCGATCCCCTTCACGCTAGCATCTAAATTCGCGCAAATAAATCGCTTTAAGGTTACAAGGTTTTATTTCCCGATTTCGACGCATCCGGCGATTTATTCACCGACCAATTTCCCTCGACGTCCCAATTGCCAGGAATACTTTTCGAAAAACTTTTGCATATTTTCGGCGCGCAGGCCGCCTAAGATCGCGAAGTACCCTAGCCTACCTGTGCACACGATGAGCGAACCCGCATTCGAAACCGTTCTGCCGCCCGCATCCGCCGTGCCTGCCGCCGCGCGTCCCGCTGCCGGCGTCGTCTCCAGCGATCATCTGATCGACGCGCTGCGCGGCTTCGCCGCCTTGCTCGTGGCCTATTTCCACTGCCGCCAGGTCACCTGGATCGGCATGGGCGCGTTCCACCAGACTCACGCGAGCCTCGCGAGCCCCGGCACGATCGCCGCATGGCTCACGCTGCCCGTTGCGTGGGGATCGGCGGGCGTGCCGATTTTCTTCGTCATCAGCGGCTACTGCATTCACCGCAGCGGCGCCGCGCGCCTGCTCGCGAATCCCGGCTTCCAGCTCGATGCGAAACAATTCTGGCTGCGCCGTTTCGTGCGGATCTATCCGGTACTGCTCGCGGCGCTCGCGCTGACCTTCGTCGCCGATTCGTTCAGCCTGACGATGACGCCCGTGAGCCACAAGATCCTCGACATCGGCCCGCAGTCCTTCCTCGTCAATCTGCTCTCGCTGCAAGGCGTGGCAGGCAAAACCTACGGCTCGAACGGCGCGCTCTGGACGCTCTCGCTCGAAGTGCAGTTCTACCTGCTCTATCCGCTGCTGTTCGCCGCGCGCCGCCGCTTTGGATTCCATGCCGTGCTCGCCGCCGTCGCCGCCATCAACGTGGTGTCGGCGCTCACGCTCGCGCCGCACGACATCGTATTCTTCACGTCCTACTGGTTCTCGTGGATGCTCGGCGCGTGGATTGCCGAAGCGCGTCTGCGCGGCTCGGAAGGTTTTCGCTTCGCCTGGCCGGCCGCGGCCGTGTTCGCGGTCGCGGGCTGCGCCGCGTTCCACTTCGGCCAGTACGGCGCGTTCCAGCTCTGGGCCTGCGCGTTCGCCTGCTATCTCGTCAAGGCGCTCTCGCGGCCGGTCGCGAGCGGCGGCGTATTCCTGCCGCTGTTCTCGAAGCTCGGCGAATTCAGTTACTCGCTCTATCTGATTCACCTGCCGCTGTTCGTGCTGCTCGGCTCGCTGCTGTTCCGCTCGGAATTGCAGACGTCGATCTGGGCGTCGTTCGGCTTCACGCTCGCGGTGCTGCCGGTGGCGTGGGTGTTCTATCGACTCTTCGAGCGCCCGGCGCTCAACGTGGCGGCACGCTTGCGCAAACGCGCGGCTTGATCCGGCGATCACGCGGCGCGATGGATCCGCCGCGCGATCTTTTCAGATCGCCATGAAGAAAGGGGCCGCACATGCGGCCCCTTCGTTTTGCTGCGTCGGCCTGCGTGGGCCGACGCTTCCTCCCTGAATGTGCTTGCCGTCTCCTCCGAACCTGCTAACTGCGAACCTGCTAACTGCGAACCGGCTCACTGCGAACCGGCTTATCGCGCGCGCGCCGCCACGCCGTCCAGCACGCGCTCGACCGCCTCGACGTACTGCTCCTTGCCGAAGCGTTCGCGCGCCACCGCGAGGCCGTTCTGCGCAAGACGCTCGCGCAGATTCGCATCGTCGTGGAGCGCGGCCAGCGTCGTCGCGAGTTCGCGTGCGTCGCCCGGCGTGCAGAGCAAACCGCTCTTGCCGTGCGCGACGATCTCCGTCACGCCGCCATCGCGCGACGCCACCACGGGCCGCTGCGCGAACATGCCTTCGACCACCACGCGACCGAACGGCTCCGCCGTGATCGAGGTATGCGCGATCACATCCATCGCGCGCATGCAGGCCGCGATATCGTGACGGAAGCCGAGAAAATGCACGCGCGCTTCGAGGCCGTTCGCCTTCACGAAGTCGTGCAATTCCTGCGCGTAAGCATCTTCGCCAAACAGCGGCGCGCCGACGAACACGGCATGCGCGCGCGGTTCGAGCAGCAGCGCTTCGAGCAGCACATGCTGACCTTTCCAGCGCGCGAGACGGCTGAATGCGCCGACCAGAAACGCGTCCTGCGGCAAGCCGATCTGCGCGCGCAACTGCGCTTGCGGCACGCGCGCGAGCGCACGGAACGGCGACTCGTCGACGCCGTTGTGCACCACGTCGATGCGGCGCGCGTCGAAGCGCGTGAGATCGGCGAACACTTGCGCCGACGCGTGCGAATTCGCAATCACGTGCGCAAGGCCGAGCTTCGCGCAACCCTTGATGACCGCGCGCTGCACGCGCCCGAAATGCTCGTCGCTGACGATGTCGCGCAGATGCCAGACCACCGGCTTGCGCGCGAGCTTGCCTGCCAGCACGCCGATCACCATCGCGCGCTGCGTGTTCGCGTAGAGCACGTCGGCCTCGCGCGCGCGGCGGCGCGTTTCGCGCACCAGCGAAGCGATGCCTGCGAGCACGCCCAGACGCGGCGCGGCACCGCCGTCACGGCGCACGTTTTTCAGCGCGCCCGAATCGAGCACGTCGACACGCGCGCCCGCAGCGTCGAGCGCCTCGCGGAACGGCCCGTCGTTGAACAGCAGCACTTCGATGCGCGAGCGCAGTCCCTTCACGACTTCGAGCAGCGAGAGTTCCGCGCCGCCGAGCACGCCGCTCTGATCGATGGCGAGCACACGCGGCGCATCGCCGCTTTGCGCGTCACCCCGCGTATCGTCCGGCGGTGCATTCGGAGCACGCGGCACGCGCGGAAGTCCCACTTCGGCAATCGCGGGCACGGCTTGCGCGACGCGCGCGAAAAACTGCTCGCGGAAATGCTGCGCCGAAAACTGCTCCGCATTCGCGCGGCACGCCTCGGCGCGGAAGCGTGCGGGATCGCGCTCGAACGACGCCACCGCCGCGATGATCGCCTCGGCGCGCTGCTCGTCGAAGAACAGGCCAGTCTGATGCGGGCCCGTATCGCGCACGGTTTCAAGCGCGCCGCCCTTGCCATATGCAATCACCGGCGTGCCGCACGCCTGCGCCTCCACCACCGAAATGCCGAAGTCCTCTTCCGCCGCAAACACGAACGCCTTCGCGCGGCGCATGCGATCGTGCAGCACGGCGAACGGTTGATAACCCATCACTTCCACATTCGGCCCGGCTTTCGCGCGGACCTTCTGCATGTCGGGGCCATCGCCGATCACGACGAGCTTCTTGTCCGGCATCCGCGCGAACGCCTCGACGATCAGATCGATCTTCTTGTACGGCACGAGCCGCGACGCGGTCAGATAAAAATCTTCCTTCTTCGTTTCCAGCTCGAACGCGTCGACATCGACGGGCGGATACACGACGTCCGCTTCACGCTGATACACCTTGTGAATGCGCCGCGCGATGAATTCCGAATTCGCCACGAACTGATCGACCGAATTCGCCGTGCGCACATCCCAGTTGCGGATGTAGTGAAGAATCAGCCGCGCGAGCATCGACTTCGGACCGCGCGTGAGACGCGACTCCTGCAAATACTGATGCTGCAAATCCCACGCATAGCGGATCGGCGAATGCACGTAACTGATATGAAACTGGTCCGGCCCGGTCAGCACGCCTTTCGCGACCGCGTGCGAACTCGAAATCACCACGTCGTAATCGGAGACGTCGAGCTGCTCGATCGCGAGCGGCATGAACGGCAGATAGGCGCGATATTTCGTTTTCGCTTTCGGCAGACGCTGCACGAACGAGGTCGTCGCGCGTTTGCCGCGCAGAAAGCCGCGATCCTTGTCGTCGACGAAATCGACCACGGAGAACAGATCGGCGTCGGGGAAACAATCGATGATCTGTTCGAGCACGCGCTCGGCGCCCGCATAGGTGACGAGCCAGTCGTGCACGATAGCCACACGCGGACTGCGCCGCGCGGCGCGCCCTTCGTGCAGCGGCCGCAGCTCGGTGACCGTGCGCGAATCGCCGCGCGCGGAAGCAGTGGAGTCGCGCCGTTGCACAGGCGCGGCGGCGCGTTCGGACGGCGCCGCTTCGTCGATCAGTTCATGACTCATGCGCTTTTCCGTGAGTTGAGACGAAACAAAAGGGAACGGACGTAGCCGCGCAGCAACGGCGTCGTGATCACCGACCACGCGCAGTTGGCGAGCGCCAGCACCACGCCCGCGCCGATCGCGACGAGCGCGTCCGGCACCCACCACGCAATCGCAAGCGCGGCGGCGAGAAAACTCAGGTGTGCAAACATATCGACGACGATCGCGCGGCTATGAATGCGCGACAGCCACAGCAGCACGACGTAATCGAACAGCGAGCGGAACAGCACCGCTGCCGCCGCGCCGGGCAGACCAAATCGGTCGATGCCGAGCCACAGCAAACCCGCGAACAGCGGCAATTCGATCAGGCCCACGCGCGCGGCCACGGCCGGGTTGTTCTGCGACTGGATCAGAATGCGCGTGACGCCGGCCTGCCCGATCAGCCACACGGCGACGATCAGGAAGCGGCCCACGGGCGCGCCATGTTCGGCAATCACCGGACCGACCCACACGCGCAGAAACGGTTCGAGCACGACGATCGCGCCAATCGCGACGGGCGTGAAAATCGCGTTGAGAAATTGCAGCGACTGCGCGGCGATCTCGTCGGCGTGTTCGCGGCGCAGTGCGGAAAGACGCGGGAACAGCGTGCGCACGAGCGCATTCGGCACCATGTTCAGGCGCGTCACGAGGTTCTGCGGCACCGTGTAATAGGTCACGAAACGCGCGCCCAGGCCCGCGCCGAGCATCATGCGGTCGAGCGAGTCGGCGACCATCGTCGTGATGCTCGCGACCAGCATCCAGCCGCCGAAATTGAACAGCGCCTTCGACGTATCCAGACGCGGACCGAGCACGCGGCGAATGCCGAGCACGCGCAATGCCGAACGGCCGAGCAGCAGGCCCGCGAACAGGCGCGCCATCACGGCGGCGGCCAGCACGGTTTGCAGATTCGGCGCGATGGCCCAGGCCGCACCGAGCGGCAAGAGCTGGAACAGGAAGGTGCCGAGCGTCTGATTCGTGTTGTAGATGCCGAAGCGCTCCGCGCCGTTGATCGCGCCCGCGAACACCCACGAAACGTTGGCGATGGGAATCGCCACCGCGAGCCACGGCAGCGCGAGATAGACCTCGTGACGCAGTTCGGGCGTGACGTGCGTGAAGTACGCGGTGTAGAACGCGCCGCCCGAATAGATCAGCAGGCCGCCGATCGCCCCCGTGATGAAGTTGAGCCAGAAGGCGCTCCAGAACACGCGCTCGCAGGCGTCGGCGTCCTTCGACGCGTAGGCCTTCGAGATCTGGTTCTGCGCGGCCATGCTCATGCCCAGATCGAGCACGCTGAAATAGCCGATCAGCGTCCACACGAGCGCGATCACGCCGTAGCGTTCGACGCCGAGCATCTTGATGTACGAGGGCACCGTGACGAGCGACACGAAGGTCGGCAGAATGAGCCCGAACAGGTTGATCGCAACGTTGCGCAGAATGCCTTTATCCATAGATTGTCCAGTAGCGTGGCGAGGCGGCGGGCGCGCGCATCAAGCCGGTTTCCAGCGGTACATGAGCACCTTGCCGCGTGCATCCTCTTCCACGAAGATCAGGTATTCGCCGTTCGGCTGGCGGTGCGCCGTAATGCCGAAGGGCACATCGACCCAGCCCGACGCATTGCCCACTTCCGCGCCGGGGCCGAAGGTGCCGATCTCCTTCGCGCTCGTCTTGTCGAACACGTGGACATTGCCCGCGGGCTCGACCACGAAGATGTATTGCCCTTCCACGGTCAGGCCCGCGGGCGTGACGGGCGGCTTCGCCTTCGGGTCCCACGGCAGGCGCAGCACGTAGCGCTGTTCGGGCTGGCCGGTCGACCACTTGTCGTAGCGCACCAGCACGCGGCCCGCTTCCTTCCAGAAGCCCGGATCGTGCGGCGCGTCGGCGGTGTAGCCGGTCACGTAGAGCGTGTCGGTTTCCGGTTCGTAAATCGCGCGATGCACTTCGGTGAACGGCGCGGGAATCGCGTACTTGTCGAGCTTGTCGTACGAGTAGATCGGATTGCCCTTCGCATCGAGGCCACCGAAACGGAAGCGCCAGATGCCCTTCTCGTCGCGCGCGCGCCAGATGTCGCCGCGCGTGTCGATCCACCAGCCCCAGCCACCGCCGAGTTTTTCGCGGCCCGGATTGCGTGTGTATTCGTCGGTGTCGAATGCGCCGTTGCCGTTGGTGTCGCGCCAGATCCAGTCGCCGCCCGGCGGCGCGTTCGGCACGTGCAGCACGGGACGCTCGCGCCCCGCGATGAAGCCCGACGGAATCGCGGTCTCGCCCTGGTGTTGCGGATCGAAGCGATAGATCTTCAGGTGATCCGCGTACATGTCGGTCAGGTACAGGAACGTGTGGCCGTTGAGCTGGCGTGCCGTGGGCAGACCCGGCCACTGATCCGTATGGAAAACCGGATCGTCGGGATATTTGAATCGATTAGACAGGAACCCTACATATTTCGAATCCTGACCCGGCGGCTTCGACAGATCGAGTTCGAAACGCTTGTTGCCGGTGTAGACGCTGTTCGGCCGCGCCGGGTCCATCCACGCGCCGTCGACGAACAGCAGCCCTTCCACGTACCACTGGCGCTTGCCGTCGGGCGCGTAGCTTTCGAGCGTCGCGCCCAGACCCGCGCCGATCGTGTCGTGCTTCGGGCCGATGCCGTTGGTCGACACGTAGATGTTGCCCTTCGCGTCCGCGCCCACGCCCGTGAGTCCGTTGAAGCGGCCAGGGCCGGGGCGTCCCGCGACGCCCGAGAAGATGCCGCCGCGCTCGCCGAGCGTGCCGCTCGCGGTATAGCGCTTGCCGCCGCCTTCGCGCGCGTAGATCAGGATCTGCTGGCGCGGGCCGTTGTCGGCGACCAGAATGCGTTGCGACGGGTCCACGGCCAGATCGACGGCCTGCGTATCGGCGGGCAGTTCGAGCGTGTCGCCGAGCAGCTTGCCGTCGGGCGAATAATGCGCGACGCGCGGCGCGCGATCGTCCACGGTGCCGGTCAGCACCCAGAGCGAACCGTCGGCGGCCAGCGCGATGCGGCCCGGCTCGTGCACGTCGAATTGCGATTTACGCTGCATCGAATTCGCGTCGTACACCTCGATGCGGTTCATCGACGTATTGCTCACGTAGAGCAGCGTATCGGTGGCCGCGAGACCGCCCACATCGGCATGCTGGCCCGTGGGCACATCAGCGATCTTCAGGAAGGCGCTGGCGAGCTGCGCATGCGGATTGAGCGGCTGTGGCGAGGCCTGAAACGCAGCGGCGCGCTTCGGCTCATCGAGCGGACGGCGCGTGATGCCGAACCACTGGCGGCCCTTGTCGGGCCACACGCCGCCCCCTACGAGATGACCCTTTTCGTTGCCCACGCCCACGGCCGCATACAGATAGCGATGATTGAGCGCGACAGCGTTGCCGCCCTGCCCGCCCCAACCGTGCGTGCCGCCCGCGAAGCCGAGCGACTTGCCGTCCTGGTAGGCGCTGATCTCGCCGCCGCTTTCGTCCCACGGTGCGTTCGTGAAGACCTTGCCTTCGGGCGTCACCGCGATCGCGGTGATATTGATCTGCGTCCACGTCCCCTGGCCATAGCCGAAGGTATTGCCGATCCACGAGGTCGTCACGTTCAGTTGTGGCGCGGCGAGCGTCTGCACCGACGAGGTACAGACGAACGCGCTCAAAGCGGCCAGCGCCAGCGCCCTGCGCATGCGGCGGTCGGGAATCGGAAACGGCAAGGCAATTCCTCCGGTCAGAATACGGCGATTCCGCTGGATCATGCCGTACATTCACGGAGAAAAATCCCCCCACAAAAAGCGAAAATAATTCAAAAAAATTCAATCAAAACCGGCACCCGTTTTTGCTCTGCGAAATAAATCCGCGCGCGCCGCGCCAAGCCATACCGCGTGGGCGATCAGCAAGTTTTTCCCGATTTCGCAAAGGCCGCTTTGGCACGTGCCGACTCATATTTACCGATCTAAATCGGCTTTCATTTTAAAAATCGGCCCATCAATATATTTCGGCTTTTTGACCATTTAATTCTTTCTAGAATGATCCGGACTGTGTACGTAAAACTGTGCACGCATGAAACCACCGGATCGCCGATGACCGTCAACAGCCTCGCCAGCCCGCCGCAACACGCTCACCGCATCGTCCAGCTCGACGGCCTGCGCGCCATCGCCGTGCTCGCCGTTTTCGCGCAGCACGCGCTGAAGGCGCCGCTGTGGATGGGCGTGGATCTGTTCTTCGTGCTGAGCGGCTTTCTGATCACGGGCATCCTGCTCGAACGCAAGGCACGCGGGCAGTCGTATTTCAGCTACTTCTACGCGCGGCGCGTGCGTCGCATCCTGCCGCCGTACATCCTGCTGATGATCGTGTCGTCGCTGCTGTTCGGCCTCGGCTGGGCGCGCTACTGGCCGTGGTACGCATTCTTCGCGACCAATATCGGCGATGCGCTCGGCCAGAGCGGCCACGACAGTCTCAACATTCTCTGGTCGCTCGCCGTCGAGGAGCAGTTCTATATCTTCTGGCCCTTCGTGGTGCTGCTGCTGCCGCGCCGTCTGCTCGCCGTGGTCGCCATCGCGCTCGTGCTGATCGTGCCCGTGCTGCGCGCCATCGCGACACCGTGGTTCGACAGCTACTGGCCGATCTACTACCTCACGCCGTTCCGCATGGACCTGCTCGCCGCGGGCGCGCTGCTCGCCGTGATGGTGCGCCGCGACCGCAATGCGCTCGAACCCTTCAAGGTGCCCGCGGCGATTTTCTTTTTCGCGGCGCTCGCGGTGCTCGCATGGCTGCATCTGCATTACCCGCGTTTTCGCGGCATGAACACGCCGCTCTCGAACGCGATGCTCTATAGCGTGTCGCTCGTGCTCTGCACCTCGGCGGTCGTGGTCGCGCTGCAATCGAAGGGCATCGTCAAGCGTGTGCTCTGCAACCCGGTGCTCGTGTATCTCGGCACCATCAGCTACACGATCTACCTGATTCACCTCACGATTCTTTATGCGGTGTGGGAGCACCACTACAGCCGCCCGGTGAGCGCGGCCATCGCGCTCGCCATCACGCTCGCCTACGCAAGCGCCAGCTGGTTCCTGTTCGAAAAACGCCTCACGCGCGGTCCGTCGCGCCGCTCGACGCCGGCCGGCGCGAGCGCCACGGTGCGCGTGAGCGCGTCCAGCTCGCAGTCCTGAAAGGCAGTTTCCGTTTCCACGTTCGCTACTTCAAAGGTACACACATGAACGAACGACGCAAAGCGATCATCACCGGCGTATCCGGCCAGGACGGCGCGTATCTGACCAAACTGCTGCTCGACAAGGGCTATCAGGTGGTCGGCACCTATCGGCGCACCAGCTCGGTCAATTTCTGGCGCATGAACGAACTCGGCGTCACCGATCATCCGTCGCTCGAACTCGTCGAGCACGATCTCACCGACGCGGGCTCGACCATGCGTCTGCTCGAACGCTCGCAGGCGGGCGAGATCTACAACCTCGCCGCGCAGAGCTTCGTGGGCGTCTCGTTCGATCAGCCCGTCACGACCGCCGAAGTCACCGGTATCGGCGCGCTCAATCTGCTCGAAGCGATTCGCGTGGTGAATCCGCGCGCGCGCTATTACCAGGCGTCGACCTCCGAAATGTTCGGCAAGGTGCAGGCCGTGCCGCAACGCGAAGATACGCCCTTCTATCCGCGCAGCCCGTATGGCATCGCCAAGCTGTTCGCGCACTGGTCGACCGTGAATTACCGCGAGTCCTACGATATCTTCGCGACCAGCGGCATTCTCTTCAATCACGAATCGCCGCTGCGTGGCCGCGAATTCGTGACGCGCAAGATCACCGACGCCGTCGCGAAGATCAAGCTCGGCAAGCAGAGCGTGCTCGAACTCGGCAATCTCGATGCCAAGCGCGACTGGGGCTACGCTTCCGAATACGTCGAAGGCATGTGGCGCATGCTCCAGGCCGACGAACCCGACACCTACGTGCTCGCGACGGGCCGCACCGAAACCGTCCGCGACTTCGTGACGATGGCCTTCGCGGCCGCCGGTTATCAGCTCGAATGGTCGGGCCGCGGCGAACGCGAAACCGGCATCGACATTTCGAACGGCCGCACGCTCGTGCGCGTGAGCCCGCGCTTCTATCGCCCCGCCGAAGTCGAACTGCTGATCGGCAGCTCGGACAAGGCGCGCAGCAAGCTCGGCTGGGAACCGCAGACCTCGCTCGAACAGCTCTGCCAGATGATGGTCACGGCCGACCTCACCCGCAACGAACGACATGACACGTTCTGACGACACGCGCGCCCCGCGCGCGCTGATCACCGGCGTGGGCGGCTTCACCGGCCGCTACATGGCGGAGCGGCTCGCGGCGAACGGCTATCGCGTCTGGGGCACGGTGCGCCCCGGCGAAACGCTGGCCGACACGAGCCTCGCCGACCTCGTCACGCCGCTGCCCGCCGACCTGCTCGACCGCGGCGCGCTCGCGCACGCGGTGGAAACCGTGCAGCCCGACGTGGTCGTGCATCTCGCGGCGGTCGCGCACGTGGCCGATAGCGATGTCGCGCGCACCTACGTGGTCAACGTGGTCGGCACGCGCAACCTGCTCGAAGCGCTCGCGCATCAGCGCCATGTGCCGCGTGCGGTGTTGCTCGCGAGCAGCGCGAACATCTACGGCAACGCCACCAACGGCGTGATCGACGAAACCGTCGAGCCGCAGCCCGCGAACGACTACGCCGTGAGCAAGCTCGCGATGGAGTACGTCGCGAAGCGCTGGGACGCACAGTTGCCGATCGTCGTCGCGCGGCCGTTCAACTACACGGGCGTGGGCCAGTCGCCGGACTTCCTGATTCCGAAGATCGTCGATCACTACGCACGCGGCGAAAAGACGATTTCGCTCGGCAATCTGCACGTGGCGCGCGACTTCTCCGATGTGCGCGACGTGGTGAACGCCTACGCGAAACTGATCGAAGCCGCGCCGCGCGGCGCAACGGTGAACGTGTGCTCGGGGACGGGCCACACGCTCGGCGCGCTGATCGATGCGCTCTGGCGCATCGCGGGCTACCGCATCGACGTGAAGGTCGATCCGCGTTTCGTGCGTGCCAACGAAGTGCGTCAGTTGATCGGCTCGAATGCGAAGCTGCGCTCGATTGTCGGCGACAGCGCGCGCAAGCCGCTCGAAGACACGCTGCGCTGGATGTACGAGGAAGCGCGCCAGGTGTGTCTCGATACGCGATGAGGCACACGCCTGCGCGGTTTATTCCACGTCCGCTTTATTCAACTTCGTTGCTTCAAAAAACTGCCGCTCATTCGAGCGGCAGTTTCGTTTTTACGCTTCAATCCGCATTCAATGCGCCGCCGCAATCGCTTCGGCATAAACATCGGCCACGCGCTTCGCGATTACGGCATTGTCGAAATGCTCGCGCGCATAGGTCTTGCACGCGTGCTCGTCGGGCATCTTGATGCGGCCGGACAGCGCGCCGTCGATACCTTCGGCAATCGCATCCGCGCCCGTCGAGGGCAGCACGAGATCCTGCGAAAGACCCGCCACCGCTTCGGGCAAACCGCCGACCGGCGTCACCAGCACAGGCGTGCCCGCCGACAGCGATTCCACCGTGATCAGGCCGAAGCCTTCGAGCGCGACCGTCGGCACCACGCTCAGCGTCGCGGCGCGATAGAGCGAAGGCAGATGGGCGTCGGGCACGAAGCCGAGCAGCTTGACGTTGTCGGTCAGACCGGCGGCATCGATACGCTGCTGTAGTTCGGACTCCAGACGGCCACGGCCTGCGATCAGCAGCAGCACGTCGGGATGACGCTGCTTGACCTGCTTGATCGCGTCAATCAGATCTTCGAGACCCATGCGGCGCACGAGACGGCGCACGGCCAGCACGATCGGACGGTTCTGCGGCAGTTGCAGGCGCAGACGCGCCTCGCCTTGCGAGCAGGCCGGATCGAAATGCGCGGTATCCACGCAGCCCGGCACGATACGCACGCGCTCGGGCGAAATCGCATAACGCTTCGTGAGGATGTCGCCGAACGCCTTCGACAAAACGATCAGACGCGACGAGCGTTCATACACCGACTGTTCCAGCGAATGCTTGATGCGCTGGCTCAGCGAGGCCGCGCCTTCGACGAAGCTCTCGTCGGCCCACGGTCCCTGAAAATGCGAGACCTGCGGAATGCCGCGCGTGACGTCGAGGCCGGGGAACGTGTAGAGCGCGAAGTGCGAGGAGATCACGTCCGGGCGTTCGCGGCGCACCTCGCGGCGCAGCGCGCGGCGCGCGTCCATCAAGCGGAACGGCAAGGCGCGCGCGGCCGAACCGAAGCCCTGGATCGCGCCGCCGCTGTCTTCGGCGACCTTGGGCGAGCCGGCCACCACGCCGCGCACCTTCACGCCCGCGCCGGGCAGCGCGCCCACCAGCGAGTAATACATGCGGTCGAGGCCGCCCGCACGTTCCGGGAACCAGTGCATGCCGATCTGTAGCGAATGGATGGAATGTTTCGTCATCGCATGTCCTTGTTATGGCCGTCTGTGCCGTTGAATTGGCGTTGAATCGTGAGTTCAGGGAGTGTCCGCGCGTTGCAGCGTCTGGCCGCCGGGCAGCGTCGCCGCTGCCGCAAAGGCCCGTTCGCCGCCGCGCGCGGCTTCGTTGGCGTCGCCGGCCAGTTGCCGGTAGAGCGCAATGTACTGTGCCGCCATGCGCGCCCAGCCGAAGCTGCACGCGAGTTCCGCCGCGGCCTCGCCCATCGCGAGGCGGCGCGGCGTGTCGTCGTCGAGTTGCTGGATCGCGTTTGCGAGCGCCGCTGCGTCGTCAGGATCTTCGAGCACGATGCCGCAGTCGGGCGTGATGATTTCCGCGCCGCCCGCCGTGCGCGCCGTGACCACCGGCAGGCCCGACGCCATCGCTTCGAGCAGCGAGAGCGACATGGCTTCGTAGCGCGAAGGAAATACGTAGGCGTCGACGCTGCGCATCAGCATCGGCATTTCGCGCACGAGGCCGAGAAAATGCACGCGCGATTCGATGCCGAGCTTGCGCGCCATCTCGGGATACGGGCTGCCCGGCAGATAACCGGCGACCGCGATATGCACGTGCTCGGGCAATTGCTTGAGCGCTTCGAGCACGGTGCCGAGGTTCTTGCGCGGCGTGCGCAGATCGCCCACGAACAGCAGCAGGAACTTGTCGACGGGCAGCTTGAAATGCGAACGGTCCGCGCTCGCGCCCGAGAAGCCGCGCGTATCCACGCCGTTGTAGATCACGTCGAGGCGTTCGACCGGATCGCCGCCGCACGCGCGGATTTCATCGGCGACCTTGCGCGAGACCGCTGCGATCACGCGCGAGCGACGGTAGGCCCAGCGTTCGAGCACCGCGTTCACGCGCGTATAGACGAACTGATACGCCGACCACGCGCCGCGCGTGAGACCGAACGGGTAATACTTGCTGCGCGCCCAGCCGCCGTGCACGAAGTGCGCGGTGTTCACATCGGCGTGCGCCCACGTGATGAAGCCGTTCACGTGCAGCACGTCGTAGTCGCGGCGATGGCGGCGCAGCCACCATGCGCTTTTCAGCGCGAACACCTGCTGGCGCAGCAGATTGGTCGGCCACAGGCGCGAGGGCTGCACGGGCACCCACGTCACCTTCGGATGTTCGAGCAGTTCGGGCGCGACGTGCCGGGCCACCAGCGTGACCTCGAAGCCCTCGTCGAGCGCCGCGCGCGCGATTTCATGGTTGACGCGCCCCTGGCCGTCGTTGTGGCGCACTACGTGCGTGACGATTGCGACTCTCAATCGGAGATCTCCGTAACAGGGGTAACAACAGGCGTGGCGCGCGAAGCCAGACGGTTCAGCCTCGTCCAGTGCCCCGCGCTGAGAATGGAAAACACGCTCGAAAACAGCAGCAGACCGCCCGTGCCGACCAGCGAGTTGGTGAACACGAGCATCGCGAAGATGGAGATCATCAGGCTCATGCAGGCGCAGACGTAGCGGTCTTCGGAGAGCCGCAGCGCGATGCGCAGCGCGCGCACCATCAGCCAGATCACGCCCGACATGTAGAGCAGCGTGCCGGGCCAGCCGAGCACGAACGGAATGTTCATCACGCCGCTGTCGAAGCTGCCGTACTGGCCGAGCTGGCCGTTGCTGCTGGAGAGCTTCGTCGAAGCGCCGGTGGAGCCGAAGCCCTCGCCCGACACGTCGGTGAACGCCTTCTTCGCGAAGTCGGCGTAGAACTGGTTACGCGCTTCGTAGCTCTGGTCGTCGCTGAGATTGACGAGCGAGTTCAGGCGCTGCTGCATGCGGTCGGCAACCGGGCCGAAGGTCAGCAGCGGCACGCACACGCCCGCGAGCACCAGCGCGCTCACGATGATGCGGATGCGCACCTTGTTGCTCGACTTCATCAGCTGGATCACCATCGCGATGGCCCAGCCGCCCCACGTCGAGCGCACCAGCGAGAGCGCGAACGAGAAGAAGCCGAAGGCCGCCGCGACCCAGCGCACGCGATGCTTCGCGGCCATCACGAGCACCATCGCGCCCATCATCGCGAACGCGAACGGACCCGACGAATTCATCGTGCTGAACACGCGCACGCCGAGCGGCACGGGGTCGCCCTGCGAGTTCATGTCCGAGCCGATCATCCACATCGCGTCCCACGGCGGCATGATGAAGAACTGCACAAGGCCGTAGGCGCCCATCACGAACATGCCCCAGATGAAGGTGTTGATGATGGTGTCGCGCGCGTCGGGATACTGGCGCGTGAGCACCATGATGTGAAAGCCGATCAGCAGCGGATAGACCCAGTTTGCAAGGTCGTAGACGGCCGCTGCGGGGCCGCTCGCGACCACGCCCACCGCGAACCCATAGGCGATGCCGAGCAGCGCCAGCAGCAGCGGCAGACCGCGCCGCTGCGCGAGGATCGGGTAATAGCGGATCAGCGAAATGCCGCTGATCATCGTGACCGCGAGCGGCGCGACCTGAATCAGGCTCGTGGGCGTGAAGCCGCCCTTGCCGTAGTCGGCGAGACGGCGCACTTCGGGGCTCAGGAACCACAGCCACCACATGAAGCCGATGTAGCGCACCGGATTCACGAAATAGAGCCAGAAACCCACGCCGATGGCGAGCACCGGAAACGCGAGCGTGAGCACCGTGCCCTGATGCGCGAGGATCAGCAGCGCGGTGAAGGTCCACAGCGCGATGACGGGCAGCGTATCGCGGCTCATCGCGCGGCGCAGGCCCGAGCGGCGCGCCGGTTCCGCAGGCGCGCGCGCGGACGCGCCGGGGAAGTTCGGCGGCGGATTCGGTGGGAAATTCGGCGGCCGGTTCGGCGGCAGATTCGGCGAGCGCGGAGCCGGATAGGAAGGCACACGCATGCTTACATCCCGCGCGGCATCTGGCCGGCCGCAGGCGCGCTGCTTACTGCATCCGCGCGGCTCGCCTGCGCCGTACGAGGATCGCGCTCGCGCAGCATGTCGCGCGTAAGCTGCGCGTGCTGGCGCGCGAAGTTCTCGGTCGTCAGGTCGCGCGTCTGCAACTGTTCGCAGGCCTCGCGCGCCTGCGCCAGGGCGCGCGCGGGATCGTCCACGAGGGCGTTCACGGCGTCGCGCAACTGCTGCGTGTTGAAGGGCTCGACGTAGTACGCGGCGTTTTCGTCGAAGTAATCTTCGAGCGCGCCCACTTTCGTCACGATCATCGGCTTGCCGAGCGCCGCCGCTTCGAGCATCACCGTGATGCCCGAGGCGTGCGTGTTCGGACGCAGCGGCACGACGATGATATCGGCCCAGTCATAGAGCGCGTGCTGCTGCTGAAGGCCCGAGACACTCACGATTTCCACATTCGGCGCGCGCACTTCGGCCGGAATGCGGCGGCGCGTGGCGATGCGCACCTGATAGCGCGCGTCGTTGCCGAGCGCGGCGGCGAGCGTGGTCCAGTCGCGGTCGCGATCGTTACCGATGCCCGCGATGCGCACGGGCGTATTCGGCTTCCAGTGCGACGGCGGACACAGCGGAAAGTCCTGCGTATTGAGGCCGTACAGCACGTGACGCGCATTGCGGCCGAAGAAGTCGCCGCACAACGCGGCGTTCTCGCTCGCGAGCGTGGTCAGCAGATCGGCGCGCTTGAGCAGACGCTTGTACGCGGCACGGCGCAGCGCGCCATAACCGGGCCAGCGGTCGAGCAGCCACACGCTTTGCGCGAGCAGCAGCGGACGCGCGCCGCCCTTCTTCGCGTGCATCAGCAGCACGGCGGCGACGGCCAGATGCTCCTGCTCGGTGTGCGTCCAGATCACGTCCGAGTCGAGAATCGCGCGGCGGTTGCGCCACGCGTGCACGAGGTCGAAACCGAGCGCGGCCTTCAGCGCGCGGCGCGCGAAACGCACGGGCGTGCCTTCGCGCGCATCCTCGGCATAGTTGAGAGCGAATTCCGCGGATTCCGCGTGATGGTAGCCGTAGAGGCAGCCGATATTCTCGCCCTTTCGGTAGCGGCGCGGATCGGCGCCATAAAACAGGTGCACGTGGACTTGGGTACCGCTCATTCGGGGTCCTCCGTAAATTCGATTGCGGGCGCGCGGACGAATCGGCGCTTCAATGCCGATGCGCGAAAACCGCACGCCGCGAAGCGCGTGTTGGGCGTCTCAGACCGGCGCGCGGCGCGCCTCGCGTGCCCCGCCGCGCACCGCGCGCCAACGGGCGTACGCGGTGCCGGGCGAACCGGCGCGCAAGGCGCTCAGCCCCGTATGCAGCAGGCCCGGATACACGCGCGTGCCGACCAGCGTCCACCACCACCAGGCCGTCTCGCGATGCAGCGGCGGCAGATGGCTGCGCAGAATCAGATGGAAATTGAACGCGGCGTTATGGATCGAGGCGAGCGTCTGCGCATTGCGCGGATCTTCGCCGGGACGCGGCGCCGGATAATGATCGACGGCCACGCGCGGATCGTAGACGAGCTTCCAGCCCGCACGCTTCACGCCCATGCTGAAGGCCATGTCGTTGTGCGTCTGCGCGCCCGTGCCGCGCAAACGGCGATCGAAACTCAGGCCCGCGATCGCCGCGCGCCGGTAGCTCATGTTCGCGCCCTTGAGCAGATCGACTTCGCGCGCCTCGCCCACGCCCAGATGATGATTGCCGACGATGCGGCCCGAGCGCTGCACGCGCCCCACCAGCTGGCGCTCGCCATCGAGCACGCGGCCTTCTTCATGCACCCAGTCGCGGCCGCCGAGCGCGCCGAGTTGCGGATCAGCCTCGAAATGCGCGGCGATACGCGCAACCCAGTCGGCGTGCGGCGCGGCATCGTCGTCGGTGATGGCGATCACGTCGCCCGTCGCCGCTTCGAGACCGCGATTGAGCGCGGCCACCTGGCCCGGTTCCTCGACGCTCGCCACTTCCACGTTGAGCACGCGCGGCGTCACATGTTCGGCGAGGCATGCGTGCGTGGCGGCATCGTCGGCGCGCGCAACCACCACGATCTGATCGGGCGCACGCTCCTGGCGCAGCAAGGCCGATAGGCAGCGCGAGAGATCGTCAGGACGCCTGTACGTCGGTACGAGCACGGTCACTTTCATCGCGTGTTCCCCTTTCATCAGGCGCTCAGGTATTCCTGCACGGCGCTGTAGCCATAGCCGTAGCTGCCGCGCGCGCGCGCCGGCACGCCGTTGAAGACACCGCCCGTCACATGCACGCCCGCGGTGCGCAGACGCTTGAGCGTATCGGCGATTTCACCTTCGGTATGCATGCCCGAACGCAGCACGAGGAAGATCGAACCCGCATGACCGCTGATGATCGCGGCATCGGTCACGGCCAGTACCGGCGGCGTATCGACGAGCAGAATGTCGTAGCGCTTCGCGAGCCCTTCGAGATACTGGTTAAGACGCGGCGACATCAGCAGCTCGGACGGATTCGGCGGACGGCGGCCGCACGAGATGAAGTGCAGGTTGTCCACTTCGGTCGCGCGAATCGCTTCGTCCAGCGAGATCTGGCCCGAGAGCAGCTCGGAGAAGCCGTTGTCCTGCGGGCCGCCGAGATAGCGTTCGAGCGCGCCACGGCGCATGTCGCCGTCGATCATCAGCACGCGCTTGCCCGAATGCGCGAGCAGCACGGCGAGGTTCGCCGTCATGAAACTCTTGCCGACGCCCGGCACCGAGCCCGTGAGCACGACCACGCGATTGCGCGCGTCCATCACGCTGAACTGCAGCGAGGTGCGCAGCGAGCGCAGGCTTTCGACCGTGAGATCCTTTGGCGCAGCACTCGCGAGCACTTCACGCAGACGCGTGCCGCCGCGCACCGGCGCGCGCTTTTCGAGCGCGGCCTGTTCGGCCGAGAGCGGCACGAGACCATAGACGGGCAGCTGGAACGTGCGTTCGATCACGTCCGGGTCGACGATGCCCTTGAACATGTTCCGGCGCATCAGCACGAAGCCGGTACCGAGAATCAGGCCGAGCATCGCGGCCGCCGAGACGATCAGCAGCTTCTTCGGCTTCGACGGCTTGCCCGGACGCATCGCCGGATCGACGATATGCACGTTGCCGCCCGTGCCCACGCGCTGCACCGAGAGTTCCTGAATACGGTTGAGCAGCAGCACATAGATGTCTTCGGCCACCTTGGCGTCGCGTTGCAGCTGCACGGCCTTCACTTCGGTCGCGGGCAGATTGCGGAATTTCGCGTCGTACTTCGCGCGCTCGCCTTCGAGTTGCGAGAGCTGCTGGCGCGCCGCGATCAGCACCGGATGCTGGTCGCCGAAACGCTGTTGCAGCGAAGCGATCTGCAATTGCAGCGCGGAAATCTGCTGCTCGTATTGCACGCTGCCGTCGAGATAGATCTTCGCTTCGTCGCTCGCGTTGATCGAGCCCGACTTGCTTTGATACGCGGTCAGCGCCGCTTCGGCGTTTTCCAGATCGCCCTTCAGGCGCGGCTGCTCGCTGCGCAGGAAGTCGAGCATCTTGCTCGCGTCGGCCTGCTTGGTGGCCACGTGCTCGCGCAGATACGACTGGGCGACCGCGTTCGCGACAGCGGCGGCGTGCTCGGGATCGTTGTCTTCGAGCGAGATGTCGATCACGCCCGTCTGCTTGCCCTGCTCCTGCACCTTGACGGCGTTCTGGAACGCCGAGACGGCGTCCAGATCGTTCATGCGCACGACCGTGAAGCGCGTGCCGGGGCGCGCCTTCAGCTCGCTCACGAGCATCGTCACGCCGCCGCCCTGCACCTGCTGGCCGACCGTGCCTTCGACGAGACGGCCGCCGTCGGGACCGGAGATCACGAAGCGGTTGTCGTCGAGCGCGGTCAGCGTGAGCTTCTTGCCTTCCAGCTCGGGCGAGACGTCGATCGAATCGACGTTCGCGACTTCGCCGCCCCAGGCGTAGCCCTTGAGGCCGAACCACGGACGCGCCGGATCGCCCGGCGTCGCGAGACGCGCGGCGAGGCTGCCGACCACCGGCAGCGTGACCGGCGAGACGCTGTAGTTCAGCTTGAACTGCCGGACGACCGGTTCGAGCACGCTGCGGCTCTGGATCATCTGGATTTCGGCGTCGGTCGGCAGCGAACCTTGCTGGCCGCTGGTGATGTTGGCGCCCGACTGCGTTTGCGTGAGCGCCTGCGACGTGTAGTCGGCCTGCTCGACGCGCACTTGCGTGTCGGCGGTGTAGACCGGCTTGGCCACGTAGCAGTAGAACACGGCGCAGCCGACCACCACGGCCGCGATCGCGATGAGCCAGCCGATGTCGTCGATGATGACGCGCAGCAACTGGCCGAGGACGACGTCCTCTTCCTCTGTGCGGGCCGCCGGGGCCGCCTGACTGTTGGCTTGAATGCTCACGTTTTCGATCCCGTTTTAACTCGTGTTGCGTGGGAGGAAGACCTCACGCCCTTAGCGCGTGATCTGCTTCAGGTAGAAGACCGTCTGCACGGTCGGCAGCACCTGTTGCAACAGGCGGTTGAAGGTCGTCGAGGCGGCCGTGCCGACGTACACGACATCCAGCGGCTTGAGCTGGAATTGCGACGACAGCATGATCGCGTCGGGCTTGGTCATGTCGAGGCGATAGATCTCGGGCTGGCTCGGGTTGTCCTTCATGCCGCGCATCACGAAAATCTGGCGCGGATTCGCGTCGGTGTCGAGAATGCCGCCGGCGGAAGTCAGCGCGTCGGCGATCGTCAGCTTGCCGCGAATCATGCCGGTCTGGATCGGCGTCTTCACTTCGCCCATCACGAATACTCTGCTATCCGAACGATCCGGCACATTGATGATGTCGCCGTCCTGCAGCATCACGTTCTGCGTCGCGTCGCCCGAATCGAGCATGCGGTTCGCGTCGAGCACGTAGAGCTTGCCGTTGCGCGTGAGGCGCACGCGGTTGATGTCGGCGTTGTCGGTGGTGCCGCCCGAACGCGTGATCGCGTCGACGAGCGACAGCGGCACGTCGCTCACCGCGAGCGGGCCCGGCGTCTTCACGTCGCCGGTCACCTGGATCTTCTGGCTGCGGTAGGCGAGCACGCGCACGTCCACCTGCGGATTCTTGATGTACGGACCGAGGCCCGAGGCGAGCTGGTCGCGCAACTGGCCCGGCGTCTTGCCCGCGGCCATCACGCGGCCGACGAACGGAAAATAGATCGTGCCGTCCTTCGCCACGGTCTGCCCATACGGGTCGGACTGGCCGGACAGCGCGTTGGTGTACGGCTGCGTGAGCGCCTGCCCCACGGTCTGCGTGGTGTTGCCGCCCTGCGAGAAGGTCGAGCCTTGCGGCGTCGAAATCTCCGGGTGGTCGTAGACGGTCACGCCGAGAATGTCCTGCGGCGCGATGTGATACGTGTAGTCGGCCGCGTTGGCGTACTTCGCCGGCGGCAGGTCGACATGCACGCCCGCAGCGGTCTGGGCCTGCTGCATCACGAGCTGCGACGTGATCAGATGCACGTCGTACTGCTGCTGCGGCTGATTGTTCGGCTGCTCTTTGAGGCTCGACGTGTCGAGATAATTACCCGGTGCAGTCGAGCACGCGGCTACGAAGGCGCTCAACGCCAGCACGGTCATCAGATTGAGTTTCTTCATTGGCATATTCGGCTTAGCCATCCCTTAACCAGACGATCCATCAATTCGAGACTCTCGCGATACGCGGCTTCGTCGAGGCCATGCGGATCGGAAACGTCCGAGTTCTCCCAATTGCCTAGCGCGAACACCTTGCCGCGCGCGGTCGGCTCGATGCGCTCCACGGCGGCCACCTGGCGGCGCTCCGTGACGAGCACGAGATCGGCGGCGCGTACAAGCTTGCTCGTGAGGCGGCGCGAGCGGTGTTCGCCCACATCCACGCCGCGCTCCGCGAGCAGCCGCTGCATCACCGGATCCATGTCCTCGCCATCGAGCGCCCGCAGGCCCGCCGAGTGGAACGCGCCTGCGTGCGCTTTCGCGCGCTCGCGAAGACCCGCGCGAAAGAGCTGTTCCGCCGCCGGCGAGCGGCAGACGTTCGCGTGGCAGACGATCAATACGTCGTTGAACATGGCCGTGTGGCTCCTTGTTACTGCTTGCGCTCAGCGTCGATCAGGACTTCGATCACGCCGTGACACGCGTCTGCGTGACCGCCTCGGCGCGCGCGCGGCTCGCCTGCGTGGCGCTCGCGCGGCCCACCGCGTGATACTCGAAACCGAGTTCCTGCAACGCGGGCGGGTCGTACAGATTGCGGCCGTCGAACACGATCGGCGTCTTCAGCTGCGACTTCAGCGTTTCGAAATCGGGCGCCTTGAAGACCTTCCATTCGGTCGCGACCACCAGCGCATCGGCGCCGTTGGCGGCTTCCATCGCGTCCTGCGCGTAGCTCAGGCGTTCGAGCTGCTCCGGCGTCTTCGCGAAGTCGAGTTCGATCACGCGCTGCGCTTCCTTGATCGCGACCGGGTCGTAGGCCACCACACGTGCGCCGCGCGCCAGCAGTTCGGCGATCAGCGTGCGGCTCGGCGCCTCGCGCATGTCGTCGGTATTCGGCTTGAACGCGAGACCCCAGAGGCCGAACGTGCGGCCCGTGAGATCGGAGCCGAAGCGCGTGACGATCTTCTGCGCCAGCACCTGCTTCTGCCCTTCGTTGACGTTCTCGACGGCGCGCAGGATTTGCAGCGGCTCGCCAAAATCCTCAGCAGTCCGCATCAGTGCTTTCACGTCTTTCGGGAAGCACGAGCCGCCGTAACCGCAGCCCGCGTACAAAAAGTCGTAACCGATACGCGGATCGGAACCGATGCCGCGGCGCACCGCTTCGATGTCGGCGCCCACGCGATCGGCGAGATTCGCCAGCTCGTTCATGAACGAAATGCGCGTGGCGAGCATGGCGTTGGCCGCGTACTTCGTGAATTCCGCCGAATGCACGTCCATGTAGAGCGTGCGTTCGTGATTGCGGTTGAACGGCGCGTAAAGGCGCTTCATCAGTTCGCGCGCGCGCTCGCCAGGCACGTCTTCATCGCAGCCCAGCACGATGCGGTCGGGGCGCGCGAAGTCTTCGACGGCCGCGCCTTCCTTCAGGAACTCGGGGTTCGAGACCACCGAGAACATGTGGTTTTCGCCGCGCTTGCGCAGCTCGGAGGCGATCGCGTCGCGCACGAGCGCCGCCGTGCCGACCGGCACCGTCGACTTGTCGACGATCACCTTGAAACCCGTCATCGAGCGGCCGATGTTGCGCGCCGCCTGCAGCACGTATTGCAGATCGGCGGAGCCGTCTTCGTCGGGCGGCGTGCCCACGGCGATGAACTGCACGTCGCCGTGCGCGACCGCCGCTTCGACGTCGGTCGAGAACGTCAGCCGGCGCGCGCGACGGTTGCGTTCGATGATTTCCTGCAGGCCCGGCTCGTGAATCGGCACGACGCCCTGATTGAGCAGGTCGATCTTGCGCTGGTCCACGTCGAGACAGAACACGTCGTTGCCGATGTCGGCGAGACACGCGCCCGTCACGAGACCCACATAACCGCTGCCAATGATCGTCAGATTCATGCCCACCTCAAATGTGATTGCCTGTTGGTGTTCGCGAGAGCCGCGGCGTCATACGCATGCCGCGCGCCCGCCGCGCTTCAATATGCGTTTTGTCCTGCGAAGCCTTTCCACATGGTCATGGCGACGATGCGCAGGTCGAGCGCGAAGCTCCAGTGCTGCATGTAATGCAGGTCGAAGCGCACACGGTCGCGCATTTTTTCCACGCGGTCGGTTTCGCCGCGATAGCCGTTGACCTGCGCCCAGCCCGTGATGCCCGGCTTGATGCGATAGCGCGCCATGTAGCCGCGCACGAGGTCCTTGTAGATGTCGTCGTGCGCGAGCGCATGCGGACGCGGCCCCACCACCGACATCTCGCCCTTGAGCACGTTGATGAATTGCGGCAGCTCGTCGAGGCTCGTGCGGCGCAGGAACGCGCCCACGCGCGTCACGCGCGGATCGCCGCGGCGCGCCTGCGTGACCTGGCCCGCGACTTCCGCATGGACCTTCATCGAGCGGAACTTGTAGATCTCGAACTCGTTGCCGTCGAGACCCTTGCGGCGCTGCTTGAAGAACACCGGGCCGCGCGACGTGAGCTTCACCGCGAGACCGACCACGGCGAACAGCGGCGCGAGTGCGATCAGCACGCAGCCTGCGAACAGAAAGTCGAACACGCGCTTGGGCAGCACGCGCAGATCCGTGACCGGCGAAGCCGCGAGATTGATCGCGGGCACGCCGAGCAGATCGACCACAGGCTGGCTGAAGAACGAGAGGCTGCGCACATCGGGAATGAAACGGATGTTCACGAAGTCGTTGCGCAAGGCCATGGTGATGCGGTGAATCGTGCGCTCCTTGGTGATCGGCAGCGCGAGCCACATTTCGCGCACGTCGTGTTCGCGCACGAACTCGATCACGGCCTGGAGATCGCGCGCGACCGGCACGCCGTCGAGGAACGCTTCGCCTTCGGCGTCGCTGTCTTCATCGAACACCAGCGCCGGATGAAAGCCCGCCTCGGGACGGCTTTTCATCTGCTCGACGAGAAAGCGCGCGTAACGCGGGCTGCCGACCACGGCCACGGCCTTGTGGTTGTAGCCTTCGCGGCGCAGGCCGCGCAGCACCATATGCACGAGCGCCTTCGAGACGATCAGGAACGCCACCGACGCCACCACCCAGTACGCGAGCCAGATGCGCGAGAGCGAATCCGCGCGGTGGACGCTGAAGCTCAGCAGGATGCCCGTGCATTCCACCGCGACCCACGCGGCGCAGACGCGCGCGAACAGCACGTAGAGCGACTTGCCGCGCCACGATTGATAGATGCCGAACGCCGGGAACATCCAGATCGCCAGCAGGCAGTTGAACGCCAGCGCCACGCTCTCCGCGTCGGACAGCGGCGCGAGCCTTCCGTGGTGCAAGGCAGCCGCCAGCAGCGCGCCTGCGGCGATGGCGGCAACGTCGATGATTCTCGCTAGAACGCTCAGCATGTCCGGCACCTCGGGTTGAAAAAAAATGAACGGCGGCCACACGTTCTGCGCAATAACGCACTGCGGGCCGCACGACGGGAATCAGGGAATTTCACGCCAGAATAACCCGGCGCTGATGAAACGGATCCGAATAAACCCTAATAAAGCGCGATAAAAATTCCGCGCGCAAGGTGCAAAAGTATCTCCAAATGTTTCGTTGCTAACGATAGGGTTTTTGACGCATTTTTTCGGCAACGATTGCCGGATTCGCCCGCCGGACGGCGCGTCTCGGGGTCGAATCCGCGGCAAAATTTGCCGCTTGCCGCGCGCCTCGTATCGATTTATTTTTCTGTGCGCATCGCATTGCGCCTATTTTTATTCGAATTTTTGTTCGCGACGAATTATGACGAATAGTCGACTTTTAATTTAATCCGAATATTTTTCATTTTCTTCTTTACGGCGTGATTTCTGTTGATTTTAAGCATGCTACAAATCGCAGAACCGAAACCCCTTTCAGGAGATCGAGATGACGGATACGGGTTCCGCAACGGCAACGGTGCGAGCGGATCAGCCGCAGAGTGCGGCGCGCAGTGCGCTGCAAGTCTGCCCGGTGGTGCTTGCGGGCGGCTCGGGTTCGCGGTTGTGGCCGCTGTCGCGCGAGCAGTACCCGAAGCAGATGATCAACCTCGTCGGCGAACAGTCGCTGCTCGCGAATACCGCGAGCCGCCTCGATGCGCTCGCAGAGCGCGTCACGCTCGCCGACAAGCTGATGATCGTGTGTAACGAGGAGCATCGCTTCACGACCGCCGAACAGGTTCGCGCCGCAGGCAAGGAAGCGAAGCTGATTCTCGAACCGCTCGCGCGCGACACCGCGCCGGCACTCACCATCGCGGCGCTTTCCGTGGTGGCCGAGCAGCAGGACGGCATTCTCGTCGTGATGCCCGCCGACCACGCGCTCGCCGACCTCGATGCGTTCCAGGCCGCGGTCGCCGACGGCGTGCGCCACGCGGCCAACGGTCAGATCGTGACGATGGGCATCGTGCCCACGCACCCGGAAACCGGCTATGGCTACATTCACGTGGGCGAGCCGCTCGCGAGCGGCGAAGAACAGGGCGCGCGGCGCCTGAACGGCTTCGTCGAAAAGCCCTATTTCGAGCTGGCGCAGCAATACGTTTCGTCGCAGCGCTACTGGTGGAACAGCGGCATTTTCATCGTGCGCGCGAGCACGTGGCTCAAGGCCATTCGCCACTTCCACCCCGCCATTCACGAGGCCTGCACGGCCGCCGTCGAGCACGGCAAGGCCGACGGCGACTTCTTCCGCGTGGACCGCGAAGCCTTCGAGCGTTCGCCGGCGAATTCGATCGACTACGCGGTGATGGAACCGCTGTCGAGCGACCCGAGCGTGGCGAGCGGCGTGGTCGTGCCGCTCACGGCGGGCTGGACCGATCTCGGTTCGTGGGACACCGTCTGGCAGGTCTCCGACAAGGACGACGCCGGTAACGTGGCGCAAGGCGAAGTGATGTTCGAAGGCGCCAACGATACGTTCGCGCACTCGGACGGCCGCCTGATCGCGTGTCTAGGCACCGAGAATCTCGTCGTGATCGAAACCGCCGACGCCGTGCTCGTGGCCGACCGCTCGCGCGCGCAGGACGTCAAGAAGATCGTCCAGCGCCTGAAGACGCAACGCCGCAGCGAAGCGGTCGCGCATCGTCTCGTGCATCGGCCGTGGGGTCATTACGACAGCGTCGACAGCGGCGAACGCTTCCAGGTGAAGCGCATCGTCGTCGAGCCGGGCGCGCGTCTGTCACTGCAGATGCACCATCACCGCGCCGAGCACTGGGTCGTCGTGCGCGGCACGGCGCTCGTCACGCGCGGCGAAGAACGCTTTATCGTTTCGGAGAACGAATCGGCGTATATTCCGCTCGGCGTGTCGCATCGACTTGAGAACCCGGGCAAGATGCCGCTCGAGATCATCGAGGTGCAATCGGGCTCCTATCTCGGCGAAGACGACATCGTGCGTCTCGAAGACGTGTACGGACGCCAGTGAAGTTCGAGCGTGGCCGATGCGGTTAAAGCATCGGCCACGCTTGCATGCAGGACGGTTCTGAAGTGCTGAAGCATTGCGAGGGCAAGGGCGTCATCCGCAGCGGTGTTGTGCTGCACTCGAACGCCCCGCCATGGTGGAGACACGACAAAGCGCAGTAGCGGCCAGACGAACGTGCTAACGAACGTACGTGCTGCTACGGCGTTTTGCGAAAGACGGTGATGTGAGACATGTGCGCAACGCAGTTTGCTACGACACGCGCGACGGTTTTGAGGCCGGGTTTGAAGCGGGTTTTGAAACCTGCTGAATGCGCGGATCGCTCCGCGATGGCGGCTGGCGCGCGTTCGAACGCGCGCCGGCGCCGGTCCGACACGTTGCTAACCCAGGTACGTACGGTAACGCGAGACGTGCACGCGGCGCTCGGCGGCGGGTTCGCAGCCATCGCCACTCGCCCGCAATGCGGTGCTCGCGGTGAAACGCTGCACGGGCGCGAGCCGCACACTGCCGCCCACGTTCGCGGCGGCGCTGCGTGTGACCACGCCATTCGTGCTGCGCGTCGTGGTTTGCGTGCCAGCTTCGGTGGCCGCTTCCGTGACCCCATCCGTCGCCGCCTGCCCGGCGGTTTCGGCTGCGTGCGTGGCGAGCGCTTCCGGCACGTCGGCGCATTCGCGCTCGACCCATTGGCGAGCCCAGTCGAATGCGAAATTGCGCGCGCTATCGGCGTCTTCGAACGGCGGCCCGATCAGGCCCGAACGTTCGAGACGCTTGCCTTCCTTGAGGATTTCCACGGCCGCGCGATACATGTTGTTGCGCGACGTTTCCACGCTCAAATGCATGGCGTAGCCGCCCCATTCGGCGATCTGCGTGGCTTCGACGATGGCGTTGGTCCAGAGCGGACCGGTGTCGCCGTCGAGGCTCTCGTCGTAACCGGCGTCGAACGACGCGGCATCGGCGGGCGCAGCGCGCGTGACGGGCGCGGCGGGCATCGCAGCAGCCTGCGCGGCAAGCGGCGCGCTCACACGCGCGGCCGTGACGCTCGAATCCGCCTGCGGCGGCACACGACCAGAACCCTGGCCCGAACCCTGCGCGCGCGGACGCGCCTGCACGGGCTGCGCCACACGCGCCTGGTGGCTGCGCGTTTGCGTTTGCGACTGCGCGCTCATGAGCGCTTCATCGAGACGCGCGAGCTGGCGCGTCATGCTCTCGATCGGATTGGCCAGCGGCGTGTCGGCGACCGAGGCAGGCGCCTGCCAGGCCTCGGGGCTTTTCCAGTAGACGGCGGGCAGGCCGTCGTCTTCGACCGCCTCCTCGACCGCAACCGCCACGGGCTGCACGGCCGGCGCATCCTGCACGGCCGGTTGAGCCGGCACGGGCTCGGGCACGTAGACGAACTGACGCCCGCGCTGCGCGAGCAGCGCGACGAGTTCGCCGAGCGTGCCGCTCACGTGCCATTCCTCGAAACGGCGGCGGCAAGTCGGTCCAGACGGATAGCGTGCGGGCAGACGCGACCAGGACTCGCCTGTCGTCAGGATCCACAGCACGGCATTGGCAACCACACGCGGCTCGGCGCGGGGGCGGCCGCGCCGGTTGAGCCGAATAGGCGGTTCATCGGATACGAGCGAAGACACCAACATCCACTCGTCATCGCTCAGTTCATCGAAATTCATGCTTTTCTCCACGCAGCCGGACCGGGGCTGCAGTGACTGAGCCGTCGCTCGCGAATCTTTGCTGTTCGCGTTGACGTGCTCGGTTGCACCAAATGTTTATATGTCATGTCCGTTTGCGTCACCGACTGCACGAAGGCAGTGCGCGTGTTCACGGTATTGACGCAAAGAACGTGGTCTCACTCGTGCAAGGGAGAATTTGTGCAGGAAGCATACCACCTGAAACCAGCTAATGAGGAGGCCCGTAATAAGTGTTACGGTTAGAAACAAAGTATCGCTTTGTGCGGCGAATTGAAGCCTCGCAGCGCGCTGCAAATGCCCTGTTTTTTCTGCCATTACACGCAATTTCGCGCCTCATCCGCGCATCGCATGCGTGCCCTGTTGACTGAATTCGTTCTCGATTGGCTTCGTGTACCAATGCATTAATTCAATTTGAATCAAATTCAATGAAATCGAATTAAATCGAATTGCAATGCATCGTTACCCGCTTTTCTCTTTTCGATGTTGTGCCTGCAACAAATGACATGGCGATGAAAGCCACGCGCCTCGCGGGTTGCACCTGCGTACATCATGCCGCACACATCGCAGCGATACGCCCATCACCCTGACGCCGACGCGGTGGCCCATGCCCGACGAATGCGCGCTTCGTATCCACGCTTCATGAGCACACCGCGCGGCCACACTCAAAAAGCCCTCAAACGAATCCGTCTATAGTACGAAGGCCACGAACATCCAGGAGATCGAGGTATGCAAACATCAGCACCGCGCGTTGCCGGTTCGCACCGGCCGCTTCGACTGCATCGACTGCTGATTCCCGCCGCCGTGGCCGCCGCCGCCCTGCTCGCGCCGTGGAGCGCCGCGCAGGCACAGCTCGGCAATCTGCTCAATCAGGGCGGCACGAGCGGCTCGACTTCGGGTGCGCTCAGCAACCTCAGCGGCGCGCTGTCCGGCTCGTCGGTGACGTCGAGCAGCCTCGGCAACGTCACGGGCGTACTGCAGTACTGCATCAAGAACAATTACCTGAACGCCGACGCCGCCAGCAACGTGAAAGACTCGCTGCTCAGCAAACTGCCCGGCGGCGCGTCCACGACCGATAGCGGCTATCAGCAAGGCAGCAACGGCATTCTCACGACGGGCAACGGGCAGAAGCTCGACCTCTC
The DNA here is from genome assembly GCF_905220285.1 of Paraburkholderia sp. J94. Lineage (NCBI taxonomy): Bacteria > Pseudomonadati > Pseudomonadota > Betaproteobacteria > Burkholderiales > Burkholderiaceae > Paraburkholderia > Paraburkholderia sp. J94. The sequence continues at coordinate 495,947 of NZ_CAJMZH010000002.1, forward strand.
GGCCAGCGGCCTCAAGGAAACCGCCACGAAGCAGGTTTGCGACAAGATCCTGAGCCAGGCGAAGTCGATGCTCTGATGCCGGACGGCCGCGCTCATTTGCACGCACGAACGCGGCCGTGATCACAGAAAAATTCGGCAGAAAAATCCGGCAGAAAAATCCGGCTGAAAAATTCGCTGCAAAACCTTCGCTTCAAGAATGTGCGGCGCGGCGCAGAAGTGCGCAATTAGTGTGCCGCGACGTATCGAAACACTTGAACACCCGACCGGTTTGGGTGTCGAATGAGTTCGAACGGTCTTCACGCGTCTTGATCTCATGCCATGAATCCGCGTCGCGCTGCCCTCGCCCCTTTGCTGTCGTGGTTCGCGTTCGTCTGCGCGTTATGCGCGGGACTCGGCGCACTTATCGTGCCGCACTCCGCCAGGGCGCAGCCGCAAGACGAGCAATTCGACTGCAAGTCGAATCCCCACGAATTTATTGCATCGCTGATTGAAGAAAAGTCGATCGAGGCGCAGCCGAGCCGCGTGGAAGCCAATTCGGTCAACGCATTCCGTCCGGTGCATGGAACCCGTTTGAGCGCCTTTGGCTTTCCCATTTACGTGGTGATCGGCTATGCGCGCGACGACGATCTATTCCGTCGCGGCGCCGGTAAGGAAATTGCCGCGCCGCTTTATGGCGTGGTGGTGTCTGCGCCCGCGGAATCGGTACGCACACGGGTAAAGGAAGCCAATAGCGACGCCACCGTGCATTCAGTCGTACCGCTAATGCTCACCGCCATCGTCTGTGGCGGCTGACTAAAAAACTTTCCTGAATGAAAGGAAAATGGCCGCGTGCATTTCAACATGCACGCGGCCATTGCCGATTCACGCCGCACTCGCGCCGAAAGCGCGAGGCGTCGATACGCGAATTGAATCTGTGAATCAGCCCGAGAAAAACGCCAGCGCGCCCAGTACCACGCCCACCGCGCCGACGCCGAGCGAGCCGCGCAGGAGCCATTTACTGCGCGTGAGCAGCGTAATCGCCGTCAACGCGATGGAAATCTGGATCAGCGTGGTCGCCTGCGCCCAGCGATGATGACCATGCAGCAGCTTCTCGCTGCGCACATCGTCGTCCTCGACCTGCTTTTCCAGCGCCTCGGCCTTCGCGCGGATCGGCTCCTTTTGCTGGCGATAACGATCCGCGTCGGCGGCAAAACGGCGCTGCGCATCACCCGAATTCGGCGCGAGCGCGGACAGCGACGCGCCCAGCTCGGCGAGATTCTGCTTCTCGCCCTTCGCCTGGTAATAGGCCCACTGATTCGCGGCCTCGGTCTTGTGTATCGCCGCTTCGTTCTTGTAATAGAGCGCGAGGTTTTCGCTATTGCCGCTCTGGTACGCGAGAATCGCGCCGATCGACGCAAGAATCGCGGTCATGACCGCCATGCGGCTCGAAAACGGATCGCGGCCGCCTTCGCCGTGGCTTGCGTGGCCGCCGTGTCCATGACCGGCAGCCGCATGCTCGACCGCGTGATCGTGCGGTCCATGCACTTCATACTCTTCAGACATCCAACGACTCTCCGGTGTGACTGGCTGCATGTGTTGTGTCCCGCACTCAAAGGCGCGGGAGGCTAAATTATCGTGAGCGCGCAGCGCTTGTCCAGTATTCGAATTGCATGTCACACCGAGAAAGAGAAACGCATCATTTCGAAAGCTATCTGCAAGATTAATCGTCTATCAATAGACGATGCGTTTCGCATGCTGCAGCGCGTTCAATGCGCATGCCGTTTGCTAACGTGGCTTGCGCGCTTCGCTCGGGCATTTTTTTCCGCGCTGCCACATCTCCCTTTATCGATTGAGTGGAATCGGATTGCGTTGGGCGCAGCGGCCTCGCCGCGCGGCCCGGAGCACGCCATGCCCGCAGACGCCGCCGCCGACTCGCTCGGCAGCCTGATCGACGCGATTTACGATGCGGGGCTCGACGCGCGCCGCTGGCCGGTGCTGTTCGCGCGCATCGCGCGGCGCATCGGCGCCACGCACGTGAATCTGAGCGTGCTCGCGGCGCACGAGGCGCTGCCGCTCGACGACTGGAGCGGCATCGAGCGCGGCTTTGCGCGGCGCTACGCGCAGCACTACGGCGCGCTCGATCCGCTGGTGCCGCAGGCGCGCCGCTGGCCCACCGGCACGCTCGTGACCGACACGATGATCCGCCCGCAAGCGGCGCACGCGCGCAGCGAGTTCGTGCAGGACTGGGTGCGCCCGCAGCGCATTCATACGGTCGCGTTCGCCAACGTGATGCGCGAGGACGGCGTGGCGGCGATACTCGGCGCGCTGCGCCAGACGCCGCGTTATTACGACGACGATGAACTCGATCTGCTGCGCGCGCTGCTGCCGCATTTGCGCAACGCGATCCGCGTGCAACGGCGCATGGCGCTAAGCGCGCAAGCCGACCCGCTCGCGGCGCTCGACGCCTTCGACGCGCTCGACAGCCTCGCGCAATGCGTGCTGATCGCCGACCGCGACGCTCACGTGGTCTTCGCCAATCGCGCGGCGAGCGCGCTGCTCGCGCAGCCGTACGGTCTGCGCGAGGAACGCCAGGGACTCTGCGCGCCGACGCTCGACGCCACGCAACGGCTGCGCGCGATGATCGCGCGCGCCTCGGCCGGCGAAACCGGCACGCGCGCGGGCGGCGCGATGCTGATTAACCGCACGGCGCGCGAGGCGCCTTTACAAGTGCTGATCGCGCCGTTGGGCACGCATCGCGCGATTGAGGGCGCCACGACCGCCACGACCGTCTCGCGCCGCGGCACGGCCATGCTCGTGATCACCGACCCGCTGGCCGCGCGGCGCGGCGTGGAGCAGCGCCTGATCGCCCTCTTCGGGCTCACGCCCGCCGAGGCGCGCGTGGCGGGCGAAGTCGGCAAGGGGCAGGAACCGCGCGACATCGCGGCGACGCTGCAAATCATGCCGTCGACCGTGCGCACGCATCTGCATCACGTGTTCGCGAAAACCGCCACGCGACGTCAAGCCGATCTCATGCGCCTGCTCGAACAGATCGCCATGACGCGCAGCGATTGAACAGAACGATTGAGCCCTTGAAAAGCAGCGTGAAAATGAAAACGGCCCGCGCAATCGCCGCTCGAAAGCAGCGGATTGCGCGGGCCGTGTAGCGGCGAAATCGGCGAGAGACCGATTAATTAACCGCCGAGATAGGCACGCTTGATATCGTCGTTCGCGAGCAGATTGTCGGCGCTGTCCGCCAGCACCACGCGGCCCGTTTCGAGCACGTAGCCGCGATCGGCCACATGCAGCGCCTTGTTCGCGTTCTGCTCGACGAGGAACACCGTCACGCCTTCCTCGCGAATCGCGCGGATGATGTCGAAGATCTGCGCGATCACGAGCGGCGCGAGGCCGAGCGTCGGTTCGTCGAGCAGCAGCAGACGCGGCTTGCTCATCAGCGCGCGGCCGATCGCGAGCATCTGCTGTTCGCCGCCCGACATCGTGCCCGCCCGCTGCTTCGCACGCTGATTCAGGCGCGGAAACAGCTTGAAGACGTGCTCGATGCCCGCTTCGATCTCGTGCTGTTTGGCGAAGAAGCCGCCCATCTGCAGGTTTTCGAGCACCGTGAGGCTCGGAAACACGCGACGGCCTTCCGGCGAAATCGCCATGCCCTTGCGCATGATGTCATGCGTGGGCAGATGCGTGATGTCCTCGCCTTCGAACGTCACGCGGCCCGACGAGGCGCGCGGCGTGCCGCACACGGTCATCATCAGCGTGGTCTTACCGGCGCCGTTGCTGCCGATCAGCGTGACGATCTCGCCCTTGTTCACTTCGATCGACACGCCCGCCAGCGCTTCCACCGCGCCATAGTGGGTATGGACCTGTTCCAGCTTCAGCATCAGTCCTCTCCGAGATACGCCTTGATCACGCGCGGGTCGTTGCGCACTTCATCGGGTTTGCCGATCATGATCGGCTTGCCGTGCTCCATCACCAGAATGCGATCCGACACGCCCATCACGAGGCTCATGTCGTGTTCGATCAGGAGTACGGAGATTCCGAACTCGTTGCGCAAGCCGTCGACCATCTGCTGCAACTCGATCTTTTCCTGCGGATTGAGACCGGCGGCGGGTTCGTCGAGCATCAGCAGACGCGGATCGGTAATCATGCAGCGCGCGATTTCGAGCCGGCGCTGATGACCGTACGACAGCGTGCCCGCCTCGCGATTGGCCACGTTTTTCAGGCCCACGCGATCGAGCCAGTACGCGGCGCGTTCGAGCGCGGCGCGTTCGGCGCGGCGATACGCGGGCGTCGTGAACAGGCCGCTCAGCATGTTGCGGTTGACCTTCAGGTGCTGCGCGACCATCAGGTTTTCGAGCACCGTCAACTGCTTGAACAGGCGGATGTTCTGGAACGTGCGCACGAGGCCGCGGCGCGCGACCATGTGGCTCGGCTGGCCCGTGATCGCGTGGCCGTCGAGCACGATGTCGCCGGCCGTGGGCTTGTAGAAGCCGCCCACGCAGTTGAACACCGTGGTCTTGCCCGCGCCGTTCGGCCCGATGATGGCGAACACTTCGTTCGGCCGCACATCGAAGGCGATGCCGTCGACGGCCAGCAGACCGCCGAAGCGCATCTGCAGGCCCGCTACTTTCAACAAGGTTTCTGCGCTCATTGCGGCAACTCCACATGCGGACGGCTGGCGGGCAACAGGCCCTGCGGACGCCACATCATCATCAGCACCATCACCAGACCGAAAATCAGCATGCGATATTCGGCGAAGCCGCGCGCCACTTCCGGCAGTGCCGTGAGCAGGATCGCCGCGAGCACCACGCCCAGTTGCGAGCCCATGCCGCCCAGCACGACCACGGCGAGAATCAGCGCCGACTCGATGAAGGTGAACGACTCGGGCGTGACGAGACCCTGGCGCGCCGCGAAGAACGCGCCCGCGAGACCCGCGAACGACGCGCCCAGCGTGAACGCCGAGAGCTTGATGCGCGTGGGGTTCAGACCGAGCGAGCGGCACGCGATTTCATCTTCGCGCAGCGCTTCCCACGCGCGGCCCATCGGCATGCGCAGCAGGCGGCTCGTGACGAACAGCGTGAACGCCACCAGCACCAGCGCGAGCAGGTACAGGAAGATCACCATATGCTCGCCGCTGTACTCGATGCCGATCAGGTCGTTGAACGTCTTCGCGCCATCCACGCTCGCGTGGCGCGCGAGTTCGAAACCGAACACCGTGGGCTTCGGAATGCCCGAGATGCCGTCCGGGCCGCCCGTGATGCTCGTGAGATTGTTGAGCAGCAGGCGGATGATTTCGCCGAAGCCGAGCGTGACGATCGCGAGATAGTCGCCGCGCAGACGCAGCACCGGAAAGCCGAGCACGAAGCCGAACGTGGCCGAGGCCAGCGCCGCGAGCGGCAGGCATTCCCAGAACGTGAAGCCGAAGTACTGGTTGAGCAGCGCATACGTATAGCCGCCCACCGCGTAGAAACCCACGTAACCGAGGTCGAGCAGGCCCGCGAAACCCACCACGATATTCAGGCCGAGGCCGAGAATCACGTAAATGAGCGCGAGCGTCGCGACGTCGATCGAACCGCGCGAACCCATGAACGGGAACACGGCGCCGAACGCGAGCAGCACCCAGATCGCCACGCGCTGCTGGCGCGCGCCGAGCGCGGGCGCCTTGGGCAGACGCACGCTGCTCGTCGCGCGCTGGAACAGCGGCTTGACGAGCTGGAACACGAACACCACGGCAGCGGCGATCCACACCGGACGCCAGTGTTGTTGCAGCACGACCTGGTAGCCGTCGAGCGTCAATTGCAGGCCGAGAATCGGCGCAGTCAGGATGATGGTCGCGACCGCGGCGGCGAACGCGCCCTTCACCGTCTCCGACGACGACTGGCCGTGCGCGCGATTGGCGGCCGCGCGAACCGGAACAGATTGGCTCATATCGACCTCACACCTTTTCGACGTCCGGCTTGCCGAGCAAACCGGTGGGACGGAACAGCAACACGAGCACGAGCAGGCCGAAGGCCACGACGTCCTTGTATTCGGACGGCATGTAGCCCGCCGCGAAGGTTTCCGCGAGACCGAGCAGCACGCCGCCGAGCATCGCGCCCGGAATGCTGCCGATACCGCCGAGCACCGCCGCCGTGAACGCCTTGATGCCCGCGATAAAGCCGATATACGGATTGAGCTTGCCGATCGTCAGACCGATCAGCACGCCGCCGACCGCCGCGAGCATCGCGCCGAGCACGAACGTGAACGAGATCACGCGGTTCGTGTCGATGCCGAGCAGGTTCGCCATCTTCATGTCTTCCGCGCAGGCGCGGCACGCGCGACCCATGCGCGAACGCGAGATGAACAGCGTGAGCGCGATCATCAGCACGAGCGTCACGCCGACGATCAGCATGCGCGCGTACGGAATCGTCACGTCGAAGCTGCCGCCCATGTGGAAATCGAGCGCGCCGGAAATGAGTTCCGGCACCGACACGTCACGCGCGCCCTGCCCGATCTGCACGTAGTTCTGCAGGAAGATGGACATGCCGATCGCCGAGATCAGCGGCACGAGACGCGGCCCGCCGCGCAACGGCCGATACGCCACGCGCTCGACCGCGAAACCGTAGAGCCCGGTGACCAGCACCGAGACGATGAGCGCCGCGCCCAGCACGAGCGGCAGCGGATAACCCGCCGAGGTGCCGATGGCCGTGAGCGTGACGAGGCCCACATAGGCGCCGATCATGTAGATCTCGCCGTGAGCGAAGTTGATCATGCCGATGATGCCGTAGACCATCGTGTAGCCGATGGCGATCAGTGCATAGATCGCACCCAGCGTGAGCCCGTTGACGAGCTGCTGGGTGAACTGAGGAAGAAAATCATTCATGCGTAAGCCCCGCGGCCATGAAGCCGATGAGAGACCTTTAAGAGACTCTTGAAACCGTGTCGATCCGTCTGCTGGTGCGCATCGTTGGAAAACGCCCCGCCCGCCGCGACGGCGAACGGGGCGTTGCGATGCGCGGCGAGGATCAGTTCGCGGCGGTCTTCGTGGCGTCCTTGTGCCACGTGTAGACGACGAAGCGGAACGACTTCAGGTCGCCCTGCGCGTCGTACTCGACCTTGCCGATCGGCGTGCTGAACGCGTTCTTGTGCAGGTAGGCCGCGACCTTGGTCGGGTCCGTGCTCTTTGCACCCTTGATGCCGTCGGCGATCACTTCGACTGCCGCGTAAGCGGGCATCTGGAACGGACCGTTCGCGTCGCGCTTGGCGTCGGCGAAGGCCTTCACGAGCTTCGCGTTGGCCGGGTCGGCGGCGAAGTCGGCGGGCAGCGTGACGAGCATGCCTTCCGAAGCCGGGCCGGCGATGGCCGTCACGTCCTTGTTGCCCACGCCTTCGGGGCCCATGAACGTGGCCTTCACGCCCTGTTCACGCGACTGGCGCATGAGCAGGCCCATTTCCGGGTGGTAGCCGCCGAAGTAGACGAAGTCCACGCCTTGCGACTTGAGCTTCGTGACGACTGCCGAGTAGTCCGAATCACCGGCGTTGATGCCTTCGAACACGACGACCGGAATGTGCGCCTTGTCGAGCGCGGCCTTGACCGACGTGGCGATGCCCTGGCCGTACGACTGCTTGTCGTGCAGGATCGCGACCTTCTTCGGCTTGACCTTGTCGATGATGTACGCAGCGGCTGCCGGACCTTGCTGGTCGTCGCGGCCGATGGTGCGGAAGATGAACTGGCGCTTCTTGCCTTCGGTCAGCTGCGGTGCGGTCGCCGACGGCGTGACCATCACGACGCCTTCGTTTTCGTAGATGTCCGAAGCGGGAATCGTCGAGCCCGAGCAGACGTGGCCAACCACGTACTGGATGTGCTGCGAGACGATCTTGTTCGCGACGGCGACGGCTTGCTTCGGCTCGCAGGCGTCGTCCATCAGGACGGCTTCGAGCTTGTTGCCGTTCACGCCGCCAGCGGCATTGATCTGTTCGATCGCGGTCAGGGCACCCGCCTTGACCATGTCGCCGTACTGGGCGACCGGGCCGCTGAACGGACCGGCGATGGCGATCTTCACGGTATCGGCTTGCGCGGATGCACCAAAGGCGAGCAGCGCGGCAGCCAGGGAAACTGAGGTGAGGCGGGACAACGTCATCAGGAGCTCCTCGATTGTTTTCGGGTCAACCGGTCAGACGGATGACCTGCGCAAACGAACAGCACCCCAATGGCGAGCATTGGAGAACGACAACGACGGGCCAGAAAAGAAAGACGCAACGGGGCCCGGCATATATCACCCGCTTTGTTGCGGTTGAGTTCGGAGAGACCGCGTGGATACGCGACTCTGTTGCGCAAGCGATCCGCCTGCCCCGTTCACTGCATTTCGCGCCGGGAAGGTGGTCCGGGCTCAATCAGCGACCCGCGGATGCTATCAATAAACCCTCCCACTCGCAAGCGAGGGTTTTTTCCGATATCTGGTAGGGGTATTGACTTGCGTCAATTGATGAAAATCATGGGGAACCGCTTGAAATCATTTGGAAAATGTCCGGCGGCGGAAGCGAGAAACCGCCTCGCTACGCGCTGCGCCCCGGCTGGCGCGGCCCGGCGGATTTCACTTTCCGATCCGAAATAAAGTGGCTTGATTTTTCCTTTCGGAAACCGCGGCGATTTCCGGATCGAAACTATTTATCCGATCGGAAACACATTCCACCGGCGTCAAGCAATCGCAAATAAACTCCCATTTCTTCATGCAGGAAAACCCTAAATGCAAACTGCGCCAAGTCGTTGATTCGATTCACAAAACTTACACACAGATTTCAATCGAATCAGACGGCACCGTGTCGATCGCGGGAAAATCGGCGCGCACGCTCGGCACGGATATTTCCGATTGGAAATCGGGAAAACTTTCGGGTGCCTACGCATTTTTCTCGAAAATGCGCCGAAACCGTTGATGAAAATCAGCGGACATACCGTCGCATTGCCGCACCACTGCGCCGCCGCGTCGTTCCAGAGGCGCGAACTCCGGTGTATGCTCGCTGCCTCGCCGCCGGTCTTATGCACCAACGCGGCGCACGGCGTACGGGCATGACCGGGCACCACCGGGGACACCACGGGCGCCGCGCGCCACGCCGCGGCGAAGCCGCTTCAAGCGGCCCTACCCGTCCAGAACCGAACACTCGGGGGAGATCAAAGAGAATGAAGACCGTCAAGCTGGCCGCCCGCGCCGCCACCCTTACCCTGATCGCCAGCGCCGCCGCGCTCTCGCTCGCCTGCGGCGCCGCGCACGCGGCCGACACCGCCACCGTCGAAGTCCTCTCGATCGTCGAACATCCGGCGCTCGACGCGATCCGCGACGGCGTGCGAGACGAACTGAAGGCCGCCGGCTACGACGCCGGCAAGAACCTCAAGTGGGAATACCAGAGCGCGCAGGGCAACACCGGCACGGCCGCGCAGATCGCGCGCAAGTTCGTCGGCGACAACCCGAGCGCGATCGTCGCGATCGCGACGCCGTCGGCGCAAGCCGTGGTGGCCGCAACGAAGTCGGTGCCCGTGGTCTATTCGGGCGTGACCGATCCGGTCGCCGCGCAGCTCGTGAAGACGTGGTCGGCGAGCGGCACCAACGTGACCGGCGTGTCCGACAAGCTGCCGCTCGACAAGCAGGTCGCGCTCATCAAGCGCGTCGTGCCGAACGCGAAGACGGTCGGCATGGTCTACAACCCCGGCGAAGCAAATTCGGTCGTGGTCGTGAAGGAACTGAAGGCGCTGCTCGCGCAGCAAGGCATGACGCTCAAGGAAGCCGCCGCGCCGCGCACCGTGGACATCGGCTCGGCCGCCAAGAGCCTGATCGGCAAGGTCGACGTGATCTACACGAACACCGACAACAACGTCGTTTCGGCTTACGAAGCGCTCGTGAAAGTCGCCAACGACGCGAAGATCCCGCTCGTCGCGTCCGACACGGACAGCGTGAAGCGCGGCGCAATCGCGGCGCTCGGTATCGACTACAGCGACCTCGGCCATCAGACCGGCAAGGTCGTCGTGCGTATCCTGAAGGGCGAAAAGCCCGGCGCGATCGCATCGGAAACCAGCAGCAAGCTGCAACTGTTCGTGAATCCGGCCGCCGCGCAGAAGCAAGGCGTGACGCTTTCGGCCGATCTGCTCAAGGACGCGACCTCGGTCGTGAAGTAAGGCCCAGGCACGCACGACGGATCGACGGCTGCGCACGTAGCACACGTTGCGCACGTAACGTTTCCCATCGGAAACGCCCGCACGCCGTCGATCCCGCAAGGCCCGCCAGGCGCACCCGCGCCCCCGCGCACGCACCGGCGTGCGGCCTCACCCTGGCCGCGCGCCGGTGCGGCGACCGATCCGCCGCCGTCGCCACAATCGACGCGCCGGAGACCGCAACAGGATTCCCCATGTCCCTCTATTCGCTGCTGGGCGCGCTGGAGATCGGCCTGATCTTCAGTCTCGTCGCCCTCGGGGTGCTGATCTCGTTTCGCATCCTCAACTTTCCCGACCTGACCGTCGACGGCAGCTTTCCGCTCGGCGGCGCCGTCGCGGCCACGCTGATCGCAAGCGGCCACGATCCGTTTCTCGCCACCGTCTGCGCGATGCTCGCGGGCGCCGCCGCCGGTTTCGTCACGGGCTGGCTCAACGTGCGCCTGAAAATCATGGACCTGCTCGCCAGCATCCTGATGATGATCGCGCTCTACTCGATCAATCTGCGCGTGATGGGCGCGCCCAACGTGCCGCTCATCACCGAATCCACCGTCTTCACGATGATCCAGCCCGCGTGGCTGCCCGACTACGTGCTGCGCCCGCTCGCGCTGCTCGTGGTCGTGTGCGTCGCGAAGTTCGGCGTGGACTGGTTCTTCTCGTCGGAATACGGCCTTGCGTTGCGCGCGACCGGCGCGAATCCGCGCATGGCGCGCGCGCAGGGCATCGCCACCGGCCGCGCCACGCTCGCGGGCATGGCGCTGTCGAACGCGCTCGTCGCGCTCGCGGGTTCGCTGTTCGCACAGACGCAAGGCGGCTCGGATATCTCGATGGGCATCGGCACCATCGTGATCGGCCTCGCGGCGGTGATCATCGGCGAAAGCATTCTGCCCGCGCGCCGTCTCATGCTCACGACGCTCGCCGCCGTGCTCGGCGCGATTCTCTATCGCTTCTTCATCGCGCTCGCGCTCAACAGCGACTTCATCGGCCTCAAGGCGCAGGATCTGAACCTCGTGACCGCCGTGCTCGTGACGATCGCGCTCGTGCTGCCCGCGACGCGCAAGAAGCTGTTTGGCCGCAAGAACGGGAGAGCCTGAGATGCTCAGCGCACAAGATCTTCGACTCACTTTCAATCCCGGCACGCCGATCGAAACACGCGCGCTGCGCGGGCTCACGCTCGAAATTCCGACCGGCCAGTTCGTGGCCGTGATCGGCTCGAACGGCGCGGGCAAATCGACTTTCCTGAATGCGATCAGCGGCGACCAGATGGTCGACGAAGGCACCATCACGATCGACGGCCAGGACGTCACGAAGAAGCAGGCCTGGGACCGCGCGCATCTGGTCGCGCGCGTGTTTCAGGACCCGATGGCGGGCACCTGCGAGGCGCTCACGATCGAGGAAAACATGGCGCTCGCGATGGCGCGCGGCAAGCGGCGCGGCTTCGGTTCGGCGCTGAAAAAGCAGGATCGCGAGCTGTTCCGCGACAAGCTGCGGCTGCTGAATCTGGGCCTCGAAAACCGTCTGACCGATCGCATCGGCCTGCTCTCGGGCGGCCAGCGCCAGGCCGTGAGCCTGCTGATGGCGTCGCTGCAGCCGTCGCGCATTCTGCTGCTCGACGAGCACACGGCCGCGCTCGATCCGAAGACCGCCGCGTTCGTGCTCGAACTCACGGCGCGCATCGTCGAAGAAGCGAAGCTCACGACGATGATGGTCACGCACAGCATGCGTCAGGCGCTCGATTACGGTCAGCGCACCGTGATGCTGCATCAGGGCCAGGTGGTGCTCGACGTGTCCGGCGAGCAACGCCGTGGCCTCGACGTGCCCGACCTGCTGCGCATGTTCGAGCAGAACCGCCACGAGCAGCTCGACGACGACGCCCTGCTGCTGGGCTGATCGTCGACGCGCGGCGCGATGCCATGTAAAAAGCCCGCTTTCTGCGAGGAAAGCGGGCTTTTTTACGTCCTAACGATTAATTCGGATATCGAATCAATCGAACATCAAGCCGATTTCGCATACTTGAACGTGCCTTGCGCGCTTGCGATCAGCAGCGTGTCGTCCACCCACGCTTCCGCGCGCGCGAAGAAAATCGAGCGGCCGCCGCGTTCGAGAAAGCCCTTGGCGCGCACGAACTGGCCGAGGCCCTTGTCGAGATAATTGGTGGTCAGCGAGAGTGTGAAGCCATGACGCTTGGGTGCGTCGAGTTCGGCGAACAGGCCCGCGTAGCCCGCGGCGGCGTCGAGCAGCGTGGCGATCGCGCCGCCTTGCAGCACGCCCTGGCGATTGAGCTTCGAGGCGTCGATCGGCATCAGCAGTTCGGCGTAACCTTCGCGCCAGGCCGCGACGCTCACGCCGAGCGTTTCGAGAAACGGATTGTCGACGGCGAATTGCGTCATGCGTGCTGTCCCCCCGGTGTTGTCGATGAAAGCGGCGTGGTTCGAAGCATCGTTGCCAAGCCGCGCCGCGCAGCCGATTATAGAACCCCGCGCCGCGCGTTGCAGCGTCGCATCCGCGACTGTTCCGGCAAAAAGCGCGCAACTGTACATGGTATTGTGCGCCGCGCCGGAGAACACTGTACGTTTCCCTTGCCGCCCGAGCGCGCGCATTTTTCCACTGTCCCAAAAGGAATCATCATGACCGACAACACGCGACCCACCGACTCCCTCACCCTGCAACGGGCGGCAGCGGCGGCCGCCGCCGCGTTGCCGGTCCCTTGCCCGGGCGTCGATCCGCTCACCGAGATCCTGCCCGACGAGCCGCTGCTCATGATGGGCGCAGGCCCCGTGCCGATCCCGGACGCCGTCGCGAAGGCCAACTCGGTCGTCATCAATCACCTCGGCGACACCATGGCGCGCGTCATCGACCAGGTGAAAACCATGGCGCGCTACGTGTTCCAGACGCGTTCGAACTGGGTGCTCGGCGTGGCCGGTCCCGGCTCGGCGGCCATGGAAATGGCGATCTCCAACCTCGCCTGGCCCGGCACGCGCGTGCTCTCCATCGTCAATGGCTTCTTTAGCGGCCGCATGGCGGAGATGGCGCGCCGCATCGGCGCCGACGTCACCACGCTCGACGTCGCCGACCGCGAGATCGCTTCGCTGGAAGCCGTCGCGCAGGCCATCGAGCGCACGCGTCCGGCCATCGTCACCATCGTGCACGGCGAGACCTCGAACACGGTCTGGAACCGCCAGCTCAAGGACATCGTGCAGATCGCGAAGGCGGCGGGCGCGCTCGTGGTGGTCGACGCGGTCTGCACGCTGAGCACGATGCCGCTGGAGATGGACGCGTGGGGCATCGACACGGTGATCACGGGCGGCCAGAAAGGTCTTTCGTCGATCCCGGGCGTCTCGCTGATCGCGTTCTCGGACGCCGCGTGGGAACGTGTGCGCACGCGCACCGCGCCGAACACGCACTGGTGTCTCGACGCCGTGCTCGCCGAAAACTTCTGGCACAAGGCGGGCTATCACTACACCGCGCCGGTGTCGGGCGTGCTCGCGCTGCACGAGGCGCTGCGGCTCGTCTGCACGGAAACGCTCGAAAAGCGTTTCGCGCGCCATCAGCGCTGCTCGCTCGCGCTGCAAAGCGGCGTGGCCGCGCTCGGTCTCGCGCTCTATACGCCCGAGCTTTGCCGCCTGAATTCCGTGGTCGGCATCGAATTGCCCGACGGGCTCACGCCGCGCGACGTGTGCAATCACATCTCGCAGCAGTATCAGGTGGAGATCGCCGGTTCGTTCGGATTACCAATCATCCGCATCGGACAGATGGGCGAGCAATGCCGCGAACACCATCTGTTCCGCACCGTGCATGCGCTCGGCCGCACGATGCGCGATCTGGGCGCGATGGTGGATCTGCCTGCTGGCGTCGCGGCGCTTGAAGAGTCGCTTTCGGCGGCGGGCGCGCGGCGCTAATCGCCAGGCGCCAGGCGCACGCCGCGCGTCATATCACGTCATCACATCACGTCAAATCACGCCACTCACACGCGGCGCGCGCGCACGCAGATAAACGCGGGCGCGAGCATCAACTCCGCGTAGAGTCTGGGCGCAACGTCCTTCATCTCGGGCAGGGGCTTCGGTTCGGTCATGCGATCGACGCTCCAGCCCGTCTCGATCAGCGCGTTGACGATATCGGCGAGCGGACGGCGATACGCCTCCACATACGGCTTCGGTTCGCCGAAGCCGCCCCAGTGCAGGCCGAAGCGCGTGGTCTCGAAGTACGCGCGGCCGCCGCGCGTGCGCGTGTCGATCCAGTCGCGCATCGGATGCGCCATCGAGAACACCAGTTGCGCGCCGGGCCGCGTGACGCGATGGAACTCCGCGAAAGTGGGCGCCAGATGCTCGACATAGTCGAGCGCGAGCGAGCAAACGATGCGGTCGAACTGCGCGTCGGCGAGCCAGGCGAGCGGCTGGCCGAGGTCGCCTTGCGCGATCTCCACCGCCATGCCCGCGCAGCGCACGCGCGCAAGCTCGACCATCGCGGGCGTGACGTCGAAGGCCTGCACGCGCGCGCCCTTGCCCGCGAGTTCCGCGCTGACGATGCCGGGGCCGCAGCCCGCGTCGAGCACCGCGAGTCCCGCCACGTCGCCGAGCAGGGCCTCGGTGGCCGGACGCTCGTAGAGCGCGTTGTGCGGCTTTTCGGGCGCCATCTGCGCGTAGCGGTCGGCGAACTGCGTGTAGTTGGCGCGGCCCGGCAGTTCGGGGGCGGCGGCGTTAGCCGGTTCGGACGGGTCGTTGTGCATGCTGGCGTGAACGGAAAAGCGAAACCGCCATTGTCCCGTGTTTCGTGCCTTCGACTCCAGTGCGATGCGCGTCCCGGTATCATCGCGTTCTTGCAACGCGGCCCACGCCCGTTCAAAATTTCATTTTGCTTTCACGTGCGCCGTCAAACGCACCATCAAACGCCCCCTCCAACGCGCCTGATTCCGACGATGTCCTCGCTTCCCGCCCTTTCTACCGCCCTTTCTTTTGACGCCGTGCTCTTTGACTGCGACGGCGTGCTGGTCGATTCCGAACGCATCACGCACGTCGTGCTGGTCCAGATGCTCGGCGAACTGGGCTGGACGCTCAGCGTCGACGATGCCATGCGCATCTTCGTCGGCAAGATGGTGAAGGACGAGGCCGATCGCATCGAAGCCCACACCGGCTATCGCATCACCGAAGACTGGCTCGTGGGCTTTCGCGCGCGCCGCAACGAAGCGCTCGCGCGCGACCTCGAAGAGATTCCGGGCGCGCCGGCCGCCGTGCGCGCCGTGCACGCGGCCTTCGACGGGCGCATCGCGGTGGCGTCGGGGGCGGATCGCCGCAAGGTCGAACTGCAGTTGCGCAAGGTCGGCCTGCTCGACTGTTTCGACGGACATATCTATAGCGGCCACGAAACGCCGCGCAGCAAGCCGCATCCCGACGTCTATCTCGCGGCCGCCGCCGGGCTCGGCGTGGACCCGCGCCGCTGCGCCGTGATCGAAGACACGGTGACCGGCGCGCGCGCGGGCCTCGCGGCGGGCGCCACGGTAATCGGCTACAGCCCCGCCGAGCCGGGCCACAGCAGCGCCGAGGCGCTTCGCGCCGAAGGCGTCGCGCACGTCATCACCGACATGGCCGCGCTGCCCGCCCTGCTGCAAGGCTGGCCCGCACGCTAATCGCGCCGAACCCAACACTACGCCCCAAACCATCGCGCTCCGCTGCAAAGCAAGTAAGCGTGTGTGACAATCGCAACCCTGCCGCCAATCAGGAGACAACCGGCGGATCCAGCGTGGCGTACAGGTCACACGAACGCCACGCGAGCGCCACGCAGACGCCGGCTCGATTACTATCCGAGGATGGCGTCGTCAGCCGGAAAAAGATAGTTTGCTACCAAATCGCTTTGGGCTATCATCCCGCCGATGTCGAATCTTCACACCTTACGACTGGCCGTCAGCAGCACGCTCGTCCTCGCCGCGCGCAAATGGCGCCGCACGACGCATGGCGCGCTCACGGCCTATAACGTCTCCGAAGCCTGCGCTTCGCCGCTGCTGATCGCCGGCCGTCTGGGCGAAGGCGTACGCCAGGTCACGCTCGCCGAACATGTGGGCATCGAAGGCCCGTCGCTCGTGCGCCTGCTCGACCAGCTCTGCGCCGCCGGTCTCGCGCGCCGCGACGAAGACCCCGACGATCGCCGCGCGAAAACGATTTCGCTCACCGACGAAGGCCGCGCCGTCACCGCGCGGATCGAGGCTGATCTGCGCGATCTGCGCGCGCGCGTGCTCAAGGGCGTGAGCCGCGCCGACCTCGAAGCCACCTTGCGCGTGCTCAGCGCCTTCAACGCCCCGGACCCGGCCGAGGGCGCGCCCCGGACCGAAAGCTGAAAGCGGCCTCATGACCTACCCCTCACTTCGCGACTGGCTTTTCTCGGTCAAGACGTTCGCCGCGTCGATGCTCGCGCTCTATATCGCGCTGATCTTTCAGCTGCCGCGTCCGTACTGGGCGATGGCGAGCGTCTATATCGTCTCGAATCCGTTCGTCGGCGCGACGCGCTCGAAGGCGCTCTATCGCGCGCTCGGCACCGCGCTCGGCGCGGCCGCCGCCATCGCGCTCGTGCCGCCCTTCGTCGAAACGCCGCTGCTGTTCAGCGTGATCGTCGCGACCTGGACCGGCACGCTGCTCTATCTGGCGATCATGGACCGCACCGCGCGCAGCTACGTGTTCATGCTCGCGGGCTACACGATGCCGCTGATCGCGCTGCCCACCGTGACCGATCCGAGCACCGTGTTCGACGTCGCGATCGCGCGGACCGAGGAAATCACGCTCGGCATCATCTGCGCGAGCGTGGTGGGCAGCAACATCCTGCCGAGCCGCCTCGCGCCCACGCTGATCGAGCGCGCCGACGCCTGGTTCCGCGACGCCGCCTTCTACGGCCGCGAAACGCTCTCGGGCCACATCACGGGCAAGGCGTTGTCGGCCTGCCGCCAGCGTCTCGCGGCCACGGTCAATCAGCTCGAATTCCTGCTCAGCCAGCTGAGCTACGACCACACGCATCCTGAAGTGCTCGCGCGCGCGGAGAATCTGCGCGGCCGCATGCAGCTATTTCTGCCGATGATTTCGGCGCTCGCCGATCCGCTGCTCGCCTTGCGGCGCGACCTGCATACGTGGCCCGAAGGCCTCGACGCGCTGCTCGCCGACGCGGCCAAATGGTTCGACGCCCCGCTGCCCACGCGCGCCGCCGAGATGCGCGACGACGCCGGCGACCCCGTCGCGGACAGCCTGCACGCGCGCATCGCCGCCTTGCAGCCGGGCCACGACGCGCTCACGAGCTGGGAAGGCGCGCTGCTCTCGAATGCGCTCTGGCGTCTGGGCCAGGTCATCGACGTGTGGCAGGACTGCCGCTCGCTGCGTGCGCTGATCGCACACGAAGCGGGCACGTGGCGGCCGCGCTATCGCCACTGGCGTCTCGGCGGCACCGAGCGCTTCTACGACCGCGGCATGATGCTGATCTCGTGCGCCGTGCCGGTCAGCGCAATTCTCGTGGCCTGCTGGCTCTGGGTCAGCTCGGGCTGGCACGACGGTGCGGGCGCGGTGACGCTCGCGGCCGTGGCCTGCTGCTTCTTCGCCGCGCTCGACGAGCCCGCGCCGATGGTGTTCCGCTTCTTCGCCGCGACCGCCGCGAGCGTGGTGTTCGCGGGCCTCTATCTGTTCGTGGTGCTGCCGAAGGTGCACGACTTCCCGATGCTCGTGCTGCTGTTCGCGGGGCCGTTCATCCTGATCGGCACCCTGATTCCGCGCCCGCAGTTCAATATGGTGACGATGCTCGTAGCCGTGAACACGGCCACCTTCATCAGCATTCAGAGCGCCTACGAGGCCGACTTCCTCGTGTTCCTCAACAGCAATATCGCGGGCGTCGCGGGCCTGCTGTTCGCCTATGTGTGGACGCGCGTGACGCGCCCGTTCGGCGCCGAACTCGCCGCGCGCCGCCTGCTGCGTTCGAGCTGGTCCGACGTGGCGCTCTCGGCGTCGGTCGCGCCGCTCGGCGATCAGCGCAATCTCGCCTCGCGCATGCTCGACCGACTGATGCAGTTGCTGCCGCGTCTCGCGGCGTCCGACGAACACCGCCATCCGTCGATCGAGAGCTTCCGCGATCTGCGCATCGCGCTCAACGCACTCGATCTGCGCCGCTCGCGCCGCAAGCTCGACGGCGACGTGCCCGCCGCCATCGACCGCGTGCTCGCGGGCGTCAGCGATCATTACTCGCGCTGCGCGCAAGCGAGCGCGCGCCAGGACGCGCCACCCGCGCTGCTCGCCACCATCGACGACGCGCTGCACCGCGTCGCCACGCGCGGCATCGCGCAAGGTCTCGGCGACGCTCAGACCGAAAACGCCGCGCCGCCGCGCATGCGCGTCTCGCAGCGCTGGCTGCGCGACACGCTGCACGCGCTGGTCGGCCTGCGTCTGTCGCTCTATCCGACGCTGGTCGCCCAGCGTCCGAGCGGCGACACCTCGGGAGGCAAAGCGTGAGCGCGCAACCATTTTCTGTCTTTATCAAACCCGCACCATGATCGGCGAAATCGATATCTTCGGCGTGTTCGTGCCGGCCGTGCTCGTGCTGATGCTGATCGCGTACCTCATCAATGTCGTGATCGGCAAGATGCTCACGCGCGCCGGTTTTTACCGGCTCGTCTGGCATCGCTCTATCTTCGATCTCGGCATTTATGTGTTCGTCCTGGCTGCCGTCATCATCGTGTCGCATCGCTTCGTGAACTAACGTGAACGTGAAAAAAACCTGGTTCTCCGCAGGCCAAATCCTGCTGACGCTCATCGTCGTCGTCGTGGCCGCGCTCGTGCTGTGGCGCATCGTCAACTACTACATGTTCTCGCCGTGGACACGCGACGGCCACGTGCGCGCCGACGTGATCCAGGTCGCGCCCGACGTGGGCGGCCTCATCACGAACGTCGACGTGGCCGACAACCAGCAGGTCAAGAAAGGCCAGGTGCTGTTCGTGATCGACCAGGCGCGCTACGCGCTCGCGCTGCGTCTCTCGCAGGCCGCGCTCGAACAGCGCAAGGCCACGCTCGCGCAGGCCAAACGCGAATTCGCGCGCAACATCGCGCTCGGCAACCTCGTGGCGAGCGAGACGCTCGAAGAGAGCCGCACGCGCGTCGAGCAGGGCGAAGCCGCCGCGGCCGACGCCCAGGTGCAGGTCGATACCGCGAAGCTGAACCTGCAGCGCACGACCATCGTGAGCCCCGTGGACGGCTATCTGAACGACCGCGCGCCGCGCGAGGGCGAATATGTGTCGGCGGGCCATGCGGTGCTGTCGGTGGTCGATATGCATTCGTTCCGCGTCGACGGTTACTTCGAGGAAACGCGCCTGCACGGCATTCATATCGGTCAACCGGTCGAGATCACGGTGATGGGCGAAACGCGTCCGCTGCGCGGCCATGTGCAGAGCATCGTCGCCGCCATCGAGGACCGCGACCGCCAGGCGAGCCCGAATCTGCTGCCGAACGTGAACCCGGCGTTTAGCTGGGTGCGTCTTGCGCAGCGTATTCCGGTGCGCGTGGCGCTCGACGAAGTGCCCGACGACTTCCGCATGATCGCGGGCCGCACCGCGACGGTCGCCGTGCGCGCCGATGCCGACGACAAGCCGCGCGCGAAGGACCACGCCAATGGCGCGAGCGGTGCAAGCGGCACATCCGCCGCTTCGGGTGCCAGCGCAGCATTGGCCGCGAGCGGAGCCTCGCAATGACGCGCCGTAGTCTCTGGCGCTCGTTCGCACTCGCGCCGCTCACGCTCGCGCTCGGCGCGTGCATGAACCTGGGCCCGAATTACAAGCTGCCGAACGACGCGCTCGTGAACGCGCCGCTCGCACAAGGGCCGATCGCGGGCGCGGACAAGGCGCCGGTTTCGCAGGGCGAGGTACCCAACGACTGGTGGCGTCTCTACGACGATCCCACGCTCGATCAGCTCGTGCAGGACGCGCTCCAGTCGAACGCGAGCCTGCGCGTGGCGGCCGCGAATCTCGCGCGTTCGCGCGCGGCGCTCGACGTCGCCAACGCGCAAGGCGGCTTCTCGGGCGGCGCGACCGTGGGCTTCCAGCGCGCCCAGGAATCGGCGGAACAATACCTGCTGTTCAGCAAGCTGCCGGTCGAAAACCTCGGCTCGCTCGGCGTGAACGTCTCGTATGAACTCGATCTGTTCGGCAAGCTGCGCCGCGGCGTGGAGTCGGCGGAAGCGGAAGACGAAGCCGTGCTGGCCGCCGCCGATCTCGCGCGCATCACCGTGGTCGCCGACGTCGTGCAGGCCTATGTCGAATCGTGTTCGGCGGGCGAGGAACTCGCCATCGCGCAGGAATCGCTGAAGCTGCAACAGCAGCGCGTGGCGCTCACCAAACGTCTGCGCGACGCGGGGCGCGGCAATCAGCCCGACGTGACGCGCGGCGTGACGCAAGTCCAGACGCTCGCCGCCGACATTCCGCGCTTCCAGGGACGCCAGCGCATCGCGCAATATCAGCTCGCTATGCTGCTCGCGCGGCCGCCGGCGGAACTGCCGCCCGCCGTGCTCAGCTGCAACCGCCTGCCGAAGCTCAAGCAGCCGATTCCGGTCGGCGACGGCGCGGCGCTGCTGCGCCGCCGCCCCGACGTGCGCGAAGCCGAACGGCAACTCGCGTCGGCGACCGCGAAGATCGGCGTGGCGATGGCGGCCATGTATCCCGACATCAGCATCGGCGCGAGCGTGGGCTCGGTCGGTATCGCGAGCGATCTGTTCTCGCCGATCACCAATAGCTGGTCATTCGGACCCCTGATCAACTGGACGTTCCCGGCGAACGGGCAGCGCGCGCGCGTGCGCGGCGCGCAGGCGGCGACGGCCGGCGCACTCGCGCATTTCGACGGCGTGGTGCTCAACGCGCTGCGCGAAACGCAATCGAGCCTCGCCACCTACGCCGCCGACACGCAACGCGCCGATTCGCTGCGCACCGCGTACGGTTCGGCGCGGCAGTCCGCCGATGAAACGCATCGCCTCTATTCGGCGGGCCGCGAATCGTTCCTCTCCGATCTCGACGCCACGCGCACGCTTACGGCGGCGCACTCGCAGGTGGCGGCGGCCGAAGGCCAGGTCGCGCTCGATCAGGTCAAACTGTTCCTCGCGCTCGGCGGTGGCTGGCAGCCCGATCAGGAAAAGCCCGCACCCGCCGATGCGGCATCGGGCACGCAGGCCGCACAACCGGCTCGCATGCAATAAACGCCGCAATAAACAGCCATCAAAGCAGCGACAAAACGAGGGCGCGCAAAGCGATTTGCGCGCCCTCGCTTCATTGAGCGCAGCATGCTTACTTCGCTTCGACCGCCGCCGCGCGATAACGCGCCGCCGGTTGCGACTGGCCGAAGTTCGCCGCCATCGCCTGACGCGCGGCTTCGAATGCGTTCCACTGCTGCTCGTCGGGCAAGGGCGGAATCGTGACCGTCTCGCGGCGATCGTAGCCCGCGAGCGCCGCATCGACGAGATCGTCGACTTCCATCACGCCGCTCAACTCGTTCACATCCTTGCCCGCGTGCGACCAGATATCCGTGCGCGTGGCGCCCGGCAGCACCGCCTGCACATACACGCCCTTCGGCCCGAGTTCGACGTGCAAACCTTGCGAGAGGAACAGCACGAACGCCTTGGTCGCGCCGTAAACCGTCGCGTGATACTCGGGCACGAGACCCAGCACCGACGCCACATTGACGATGGCGCCCTGCCCCTCGCGCGCGAAACGCGGCGCGACGGCGGCAGCGAGCCGCGCGACCGCCGTGGCGTTCAGATCGATCAGCTTGCTCACGACCTCCGCGCCCTGCTCGATGAAGGTGCCCGCCGCAGTAGTGCCCGCGTTGTTCACCAGCACGCCAATGCGCGCGTCGCTCGCGAGACGCGCTTCCACTTGCGCGAGGTCGGCGTGCTGCGTGAGGTCGGCGCGCAGAATCTCGACGTTCACGCCATCGCGCTCGCGTAGCCGCGCGCCAAGCGCTTCCAGACGCGCCTGATCGCGCGCGACCAGCACGAGGTCGTGGCCGCGCTGCGCGAAACGATCGGCATACACCGCGCCAATACCGGTGGATGCGCCTGTGATCAGAACAACGGGTTTTGCTGACATGGTGACTCTCCTTCGCGTATCGAATCCTTATACATGACGATCATCATGTATTCGAGTCGAATAATGATGACCGTCATGTATAATGTCAAGCAGAAAATCGAGGGCAGCGGAGAACGCGATGCGAGTCAGTCGTGAGCAGGTGGCGATCAATCGCCAGAAGATTCTGGAAGCGGCCAGCCGTTTATTCCGCGAGCGCGGCTACGACGCCGTCACGGTCGCGGAAGTCATGAGCGCCGCCGGCCTCACGCACGGCGGCTTCTATGGCTACTTCAAGTCGAAGGACGATCTGATCGCCGAAACGCTCGCGCACGTGTTCGCGCAAGGCGACGCGGGCGAAACGGACGTGGCGCGCTACGCGTCGCGCTATCTGTCGCGCGCGCATCGTGACAATCTCGCGGGCGGATGTCCGACTGCGGCGCTGGGCGCGGAAACGGTGCGCCAGACGCCCGAGGCGCGCGCCGTGATGGCGGCGGGACTCAGGAAGCAGATCGAACGTTTGAGCGCGGCGAACGCCGCGAGTGGAGACGCTTCCACTGCCGAACACGCACGGCGTGCGGCCATCGGCAGCTGGTCAGCGATGGTGGGCGCGGTGATTCTCGCGCGGCTGATCGACGATCCCACGCTCTCGGACGAAATTCTCGACGAAACGCGCGCATGGATCGATGATCGGGAGAACGATTCAATTTAAACGATTGATGAATCGCACCACGGTGAAAGCGCTTTCACTGAGGTTGAATCGAACGCCGTAGAACGCGAAAACGCGGTGCGCCCCATTTGGGACGCACCGCGTTTGCACATTCGATTACGCCAATACCGAGCGCAATTCAGGCTCACTTCATGATGACCGGCGGCGAATACGAGCTAGCCGAGCCGCTTTGCGACGTGCCATCGGTCGAAGGACCGTAACCGCTTTGCGCGGCCAGGCGGGCCTGTGCGGCGCGGTAATCTTCAGGATAGTAAGGAGACACGACGTTCGGGCGCCAGCCCACCGACTCCAGCTGCTTCAACTCAGCGCGCACCTGTTCACGCGTGACAGGACCGTTTCCCGGTTGCGATTGGGCGAACGACACAGCGGGCACCACGAGCACGGCGGCCAGCGCAGCAGCCTTGAAAAGCGACTTCATGACAGAACCTCCAGTAACTTGACTTGTCGGTGCAGCGCTCGCTGCGAACCGTTGATTACAAGTCTAGAAACTCTGGCCTCCGAGATAAATGTCGACGAAACGAATTCACTGTTTTCATGGCTCGCATAATCGCGCGACGGTTTTTATCCCCATTTGCATCATGGGCATTCGCTTCTTTCCTTAAGACATAAGCTTATTCCCTTATGAAATAAGGCGCGGCGGGCGACACGGTCCATACGCGCAAGCGCGCGCTGGTGCATCATAGCCACTCGATCTCGTCGAAGACGAAGGAGGCGACAACGATGGCGACGTGGAAACCGGATCCGACGTTTTACCCCTCAGCACGTCTGGCCGCCGACGCGGCCCCTGAGAAACTCGCGTGGGTTGCGAGTTTCGACCCCACTAGCGCGGTACCCGACTCGCTCGACGTCGTCGATCTCGATCCCGCCTCGCCGGAATTCGGCCGCATCGTTCATCGGCTCGCCATGCCCAACACCGGCGACGAACTGCATCACTTCGGCTGGAACGCGTGCAGTTCGTGCCTGTGCCCGAACGCGCCGCACGCGCATACCGAGCGCCGCTATCTCGTCGTGCCGGGGCTGCGTTCGTCGCGCATTCATATTGTCGATACGAAACCCGATCCGCGCCGCCCGCGCATCGTGCGCGTCCACGAACCGGAAAGCGTCGCGCAGCGCGCGGGTTACACGCGCCCTCATACGGTGCATTGCGGGCCGGATGGCATTTACGTGACCGCGCTCGCGAATGCTCAAGGCGAAGCGCCCGGCGGCATCTTCCTGATGGACCACGAGAGCTTCGATATTCTCGGCCAATGGGAAATCGAACGCGGCCCGCAGGAACTGGCCTATGACGGCTGGTGGCATCTGGGCTTCGACACGGTCGTGACGAGCGAATGGGGCCTGCCCGCGACCTTCGAAAACGGCCTCGTGCCCGAGGTATTGCTGGGCGGCCAGTACGGGCATCGCCTGCACTTCTGGGACCTGCATACGCGTCGGCACAAGCAGACGCTCGACTTCGGCGCGGAGAATCAACTCGTCTTCGAACTGCGGCCCGCGCACGATCCCACGCGCCCCTATGGCTTCGTGAATTCCGTCATCAGCCTGAAGGATCTCTCGGCCTCGATCTGGCAGTGGTATCTCGACGGCGACCAGTGGGCCGCGCGCAAGATCATCGAGATTCCCGCCGAGCCCGCCGACCCCGAATCGCTGCCGCCGATGCTCAAGGGCTTCAGCGCCGTGCCGCCGCTCGTGACCGATATCGCGCTGTCGCTCGACGACCGCTTTCTTTACGTGGCGTGCTGGGGCACGGGCGACCTGCGGCAATACGATGTTTCGGACCCCGAACATCCAAAACTCACGGGAAGCGTGCGCATCGGCGGCATCGTTTCGCGCGCGACGCATCCGCGCGCAGGCGGACGCGCGCTCAACGGCGGCCCGCAGATGGTCGAAGTGAGCCGCGACGGTCGGCGTGTCTATTTCACGAACTCGCTCTATGGCGCGATCGATGCGCAGTTCTATCCCGAAGGCATCGACGGATGGATGGTGAAGCTCGACGCGGGCGCGGACGGCGGCCTCGCATTCGACGAGCAATTCTTCGTCGAGTGGCCGAAGACGCATCGGCCGCATCAGATCCGGCTAGAGGGCGGCGATTGCTCGTCGGATTCGTACTGCTATCCCTGAGCGCGCGGCGCGATGAGCGGCATCCTCGAAGGCTTCGACGCGCACTGGGTGGCCTGGAGCGCCGTCGTCGGCAGCGGCGTTTTTCACGGCGCGAATCCGGCGATGGGCTGGTTGTTCGCGACGGCGCTGGGCCTGCAACGGCGCAATCGCGCCGCGCTTCTGATGGCGCTGCCGCCGATCGCGCTCGGACACGCGGCGTCGGTGCTGCTGTTGACGAGTTCGATCGCGCTGCTCGGCGCCTGGCTGCCGCGTCTCGCGCAAGGCGGGCTGCATTGGGTGCTGGGCGCGCTGCTGATCGGCTGGGCGCTCTGGCAGCATGTGTATGGGCATCGGCACCGCGTGCG
Source organism: Paraburkholderia sp. J94 (assembly GCF_905220285.1). NCBI lineage: Bacteria > Pseudomonadati > Pseudomonadota > Betaproteobacteria > Burkholderiales > Burkholderiaceae > Paraburkholderia > Paraburkholderia sp. J94. The sequence continues at coordinate 521,368 of NZ_CAJMZH010000002.1, forward strand.
CGTGGGCATGACGGCGGGTTTTCTGGGGCTCGCCGCGTGGTCCGCGTTGATGGCGACGCTGCATGGCGCGGGACTCATGCTCATGCCCGCGATGCTGCCGTTGTGCGGGGCAGGCGGCGCGAATCCGCTGGCCGTGTCGTTCACGTTCACCGCGCTGCACACGCTCGTCACGCTCGCGACCACGGCAGTGATCGCGCTCGTCGCTTATGAGTATGTCGGGCTGGGAATGCTGCGGCGCGGCTGGATCAATTTCGACTGGTTATGGCGCGGCGCGCTGGTGGCCACGGGGACGTTGGTGATGGCGGCGGGGTGAAGCGCCGCTCATCGCGCCTTACTCCGCTCACTCCCCCGCCGGAAAATCCGTCCCCAGCCCCGTCTCGCGCCACGTTTCGATATCGGCCAATGCAGCACGCAGCCGAGCCGCCACCGCATCCACGCCAAACGCGCCCAACACCAGATGACGCGGCGGCGACTCCACCTCCGTGATACGAATGATCGCCTGCGCGGCGCGCTTCGGATCGCCCGGCTGGTGACCGCTGCCTTCTGCCGTGCGCTCCATGCGCGCGCCCGCCGTCGGCGCATAATCGGCGATACGATTCGGCGTCTGCACGAGCGAACGCCCCGCCCATTCGGTGCGGAACGGCCCCGGCTCCACGCAGGTCACCTTGATGCCGAGCGGCCCGGCCTCCGCGAGCAGCGAATCGGAAAAGCCCTCGACCGCGTGCTTAGATGATGTTTACTTATATATACCGTCGCACGAACAGCGAATGACTTGCTGGCAAGACCTTCCCGTCAGCCGTTCCGCCCCCGCGGCGACCGCTACTGGGGCCGGCTCAAACCGGCCAGGAGCGGACGGTCGACACAGTTATCTGAATCGTCGACAATCGATGCCGCCGTCACTTTCGATGCGTCTGGTAAGCCACACAGAATGCTCGCTAAATATCCTTATCAAATTGGCATTAATTACAAAAATCAGGATCACAAATGGTAGATTTAGTCTTTAAAGGTGAAGAGGGTAAGCCGGTTGCAACTCTCGTCGGCGCAAACTGCATAAATATAATATTGGGCAGAAATGGTTCTGGGAAGAGTCGATTTCTGCGGCTGGTTGATTCATATATCGCCAATGACAACAACTATCGTGCAGTCTACGTAACTCCCGAACGAACCGGATCCTTCCAACGGGATGGGAATATTGAAACTAATATGGCCAGCCCGGGCTGGACAGTAAATGTCAGACGCGCCAACCAGGTACAGAATGGCTTTAGCTTCAAGGCGATGTCCCATCTCGCCCTCCGAAATGCGGAAAATGCCTACCTACGGCGTCTTCAGAATACGGATGCTCGCGGACGAAGCTTTCAAACCGATTGCCTTGATCCGATCGGCAAGATGTTAGCCAACGTCTCAATCGAGCAAGGGACCCCGGATTTCCTTTTCCGCACGTTCGACGGTACGTTGGTGAACCCTACCGAACTGAGTAGTGGAGAGTCCGAAACCATTGCGGTCGCCTCAGAAGTATTGAGCTTTTTTTTGTCGGTGGACCCGTCCAAAATCAACGTACTACTGCTTGATGAGCCAGACGTGCATCTGCATCCCGATCTCCAAGCTCGCTTCGGCCAATACCTGTTAGACCGGCTTGCCGCCTTGGACGAGTCAGCTAGGAAAAAAGTGGTCGTATGCATTGCAACTCACAGCACCGCGCTCGTTTGTGTCTTGGCGAACAGTGAGTTTGCCGTCGTGGGGACTAAGGAATTCGATAGCCAGACGGTGCAACTGAGTACCGTCTCGGAAGACATCAAAAAGGTGGCGCCGTTCTTCGGTCATCCGCTCTCACTGAGCTTAAGTAATGATCCGATGTTAATCCTGGAAGGCGAGGACGACGAACGGGTGTGGCAGCAGGCCGCCCGCTCTGCGCAGGGCAAGATTCGCGTTTTTCCCGTACTTGCTCATTCGGTTGATCAACAATCAGACTTGGAGGTATTTTGCGACAAGATGCTTCGATCAATCTATGACCAACCCAAAGCCTACTCCTTGAGGGACGGCGACGGCACGCCTGGACCGCTCTCCGCAGTAGGATGCGTCACACGTTTCCGGTTACAGTGCTATGCGATCGAAAATTTGCTCCTCAGTGACGAATGTCTCGGCAAACTGGGAACGGACTGGATTAGATTCCAAGCACTGGCAGAGGAGTGGATGGCGAATAATGCGGGGCATAAGGATCTTCCTCTTCTGCGTGAGCTGGTCTCTTCAAATGATCGGTTAAAAAACGTCAAAATTAAAAACCTTCGGCTTCTTATCGTAGCGATTGCGAAAAGTACCAAACCTTGGGAAGTTGTCGTGGGTCAAACTTTGGCCGGCGTGAAAGGGTTGCAGCCCACATCTACTACCGGCTTTTCAATTTTTGATTTTCTCGGCGATGGGATGCGAGAAACGTTCCTCAGTTGAAGTGTGTTGGTGATCGTTCATAACTCGATCAGCAAAGGATGTTCACACCTCCCTAAGCAGCGACTGTGAACCAAGACGTAATTATTGAAAGCGTTTTGGCGTATTTGTCGTAATCCCTGAGGGACACAAGATTGAAATCCACTTTGGGATCGGCGAGCGATTCTGGGGGCGCGGACTTGCAGTCGAGGCTGCCCGGGTCGCTATGTCGGCACTCTGGCGCTCGCCTGACGTCCAAAGAATCCGGACGGTGTGTGATGTTGAAAACACGGGCTCAAAACGAGTTTTGGAAAAACTGGGATTTCAGTGCGAGGGGACGTTGCGGAAATGGTTGGTGCTTCCAGCGTTCGGAAATCTCGCGAGAGATTGCTACGTATTCTCCAGCATGTCTCGCCGGGAAGTTAAGTAGCATTTGCAATGCTGGAGCCTCGGACCGAGTGCGGCCAGAAGCGGTCCGTCGAGGGTGGCGTGCAGATCGCCAACAATCGCGCACTATAGACGGCAATGCAGTGCTGGGACACCACGGCTCATCTAAAATTCTTTCAGCTTCCAACCACTATTGAACCCCGTGAGCCCCCATCTGACTATTCGAATAGCGCAGAGCGCAGATGCCGACATCCTTCAGTCGTTGTACCGTCAGTTGGTCGACGAAAATGTCAGGGTTACGGCGTTCCAGATACAGGTTCTTGAGAACGACCCTCGCACCCGGTTGCTGGTTTGCGAGGTTGATGACCGTGTCCGGGGTACCGTGTTGGTTTGCCTGTGTGCGGACGCTATGTACGCCGGGCAGCCCTTTGCGGTAGTCGAAAATCTCGTTGTTGACCAAGAATGCCGCAGCAATGGAATCGGGCTGGCGTTGTTACGTGAAGTCGAGCGATTTTGCCTGTCACGGAACTGTTCGAAGATGATGCTGCTCAGTTCGGCAACTCGCGTTGACGCACACCGCTTCTTCGAACAGGCCGGCTTTCTTGGAGACCGAAAGCGCGGGTTCGTTAAATATCGCAGCCAGTTCGGCGAAGCGACCTGAATTCTGTCGTCGCTTGCTGCCAATTTTGACACATTCGACAGAGTTGCTTGGCTCCCCGACAATCGGACCAGCCCAATCTCATTGTGGGGGGAAGGTGTCGCCGCAGATTGATAACGACAGCTACATCAGTCGGCTGAGAAAGAAGGTTGGAACGGATCTGATTTTGAGTCCGTCCGTTGCAGCCGTGATCCACGACTATGAAGGTAAATTGCTGCTTCAGGAGAAATCGTCAGGAGAGGCGTGGAGTCTTCCCGCTGGTGGAATTGAACTGGGCGAAAGCCCCCAAGAGGCCATCTTCCGCGAGGTCATGGAGGAAACCGGATATGCCGTCCGCATTCACGGTATTCTCGGCGTGTTTGGCGGACGACCGTTCCGATACACGTATCCAAGTGGCGACCGCGTCGAATACGTAGTGACTCTGTTCCAATGCAAAATCATTGATGGCTCAGGGATACCGAGCGATTCGGAAACCAAGTCGACTCAATATTTTTCAAGGCACGACATGCCGGAACTGGCACTTCCATATCCGAAAGACGAATTGTTTCGCCCTTTCTAATACCACAGCCGGCAACCGTTGCGATTTGATCCGCTTCCAGATCCGGCCAATTTTGGCCGCTCGTGGTGGCTGCCTCAATCGACGACGATCTTGTGATCTCTCTTGACAGCTACGCTCCAGAGCGGCAGTCTTCGGTTATGAACTGCGACGCGCGCAATTTTATGATGTGCACCATGACCGCCACTGGCGAGTCGTGGGAATCGTGACGTTCATACATCGCACATAGATTTCCTCAACGGCCCCGCCAGTCATGACGGGGCCGTGTCTTTTCAGTCGCTCCGTTTGCATTGGTGCAAATAGGAGTGGTTGTATGCATGACAAAATACGTGTTTCCTATCTGCTGAACCTTATCGGCGCGTGGTCCTGGATGATCGCTCCGAGGAGCCCAGCATGCTAACAATACGCAAAGCTACCAGCGACGACACACTCGACGCGTGGGATATTCGCAGGACGGCAGTGCTCGCTGCGTGCGCTGAATACTATCCGGAAGCATTCCTGTCGGCGTGGGTTGATGGTTCACCGAGCGACAAATGGGCCCACGTTGTCGAACGCGACTTTTATGTGGCCGTTGATGAGGGATGCGTCGTCGGCACAGGAATGCTTACCGTCGAAAACGGGCAAGTGGATGCCATCTTCGTCCGGTCGTCTCACATGGGGCGCGGTATTGGACGGAAGATGTTGCATTTACTCGAAGCGTTGGCTCGCGATCGCGGAATTGCCTCGATGAAACTCGATGCCACGCTGAACGCGGCGCCCTTTTATCGATGTTGCGGTTGGTCAGGGGATTCGATTTCGATCTACCGGACGTCGCGCGGGCTCGAACTGGCCTGCGTGCCAATGACCAAGTGTGTTGCGCTGCCGTAGCTTTGATCCCTCACCGACCGGTGCCGCACGCAGTCGGTAAAACGCCGGTCTGAATGGGCGCAATCGGCACCGCTGTGAGGCCACTCCGCTTCGTTTATGCCGTTTGCATGAAGGCCGTGACCGCGGTGATCACCGCGCTCGGCCGTGGGGCGCTAGCCGGCCAACATGAGTCGGTCGCGGAAGGCCACGCGAGGACATTCAGGTGTCAGCGGCGTACTCCAAAGCGGCCATCCAGCCCGATCTCTCAAGTTTCACGCCCGACTGCCGTAGAGCCGGTGTGAGCGCGCCTTGCCCGGGTACGGACGCGGTGTCCGACGTATTCCAGCTGATATCACTTGAGCGAAGGGGGCGGTCAGTGGTCGAGAAAGCTGACTTGAGAATAGTGATTCAGGGGGGCCTGCTGATCGGCGGTGAACTTGTGGTGCTTTAGTCTACGAACAACACTTTACCTAACAACTGCTTACTACGGCAGCACACGGGGTATGGCCTTATACCCGTTTGCAGCGTCGAAGCAGTGTTTCGCCGTACCTGGAATGCGGTCCAGGATGCGTTCAAGCATATCCGGATCGTCATGGAAGACCGTCATCCAAATGGACCAGAAATCCTTTATTTGCAACACGATCTGGACTCGCATTTGCGGGAAATTACACTGGGCTAAATTCAGTTTCGATTGCACGGCGATGTCCCAAGCCTCGCGCCGGTTGTTCCACCGGCGGTCGGATGCGTTTGTTTCCTGCTCGTGACAAGTAGGAACTTTGTCCAGTCCGACTAGTTCGACAATGTTTTTGGCCCGAGTATGATCGGTACCAGGTGCGGCCTCGACAAGCCCACCCTGCTTGTAGATCAAACCAAGAAAGGTGTTGTCCCGATCCGGCCAAAGGTGGTCGTTGAGATCGATATCTTCGTTACCCTTTGTGCTGTTGCAGTTTGTGCATGCGAGCAGGAAGTTTTCCCAGTTGAACTCGCGAGTCGGGTCGTTGGTGACAGCGCCTGGTGGCTTTTTGGGCTGGACATGCTCCACCGCCAAGCTGGAATCGAGATGCTGCTCGCAAAACGAGCAGCATTCTCCGAGTCGCTTGATGAGCTCACCGCGCGCCATTGAGTAAGCACTGAACGCAACCCGCTTTCCGTCGTCGTCAGTGGGCCAGGCCCCGCGCACCACCGGTCTCACGCGTCGTCCCTCGGGGAACTCGCATCAGGAGCACCATCAATTCCAGAAGCCATGCGTTGCATCTCAAGGAAGGCGTGGTAGGCCACGTTGTCACTGAACGGGCTAGACAGCTGATCGAGTCGCTGCTTGAGCTTGGCCTTTAGCTCCTCACTTCCGTCCTGGGGGGGCTCTTTGAGTAAACGAAAATACTCCAGCGCGGCGTTATACATTTGCTGGTAGCGCTCTCCGCGCTGCGGCACCGGGACTTTCATCACATCTTCAACGATGTCTTCGATGGACCGATTGACGTACTTCGCGTCCGAAGCGGGCGCGGCAATATCAGTTGGGATCGACCTCGCCTGAGCAGGCTTCAAGCCGCGCCCTAGGTCGATGACTTCTCCGGATTCCAGAGATTGCAAGATGAATGGAGAATGCGTGGAGACAATAAACTGCAGCGCGGGAAACGAGTCCTTCAGATCCGTAACGACGCGGCGTTGCCATTTGGGATGCAGGTGCAGATCTATCTCGTCGATTAGGACAATGCCTTGTGTCTTTCGCGCGGCTTCAGCGCCGAATTGCGGGTTCAAACGCGAGGCGCGATGGGCAATATCGGCAATTATCCCGATCATGTTTCGATAACCATCGCTCAAATCGTCGAATGGGATCAGGCCTTCGTGGTCTAGCTTGACCATCAGGTGGTCGTATCCAATGTCGAAAAAGAAACTCTGTGCTCCCGGGATGCACGCCGTCACCGCGTTGCTGACGGCGTCCAGCGCTGGTATCTCAACTTGCTTCTGTAGTCTTGAGAGGGACAGGCGTTTGAACCATTTCTCAAATGCCTTGTGATCCGATTTCGGGTCAAGGCAATACCGGTAGCCCATGAGGCGAGACGCCGGCTGATCCGTCTCGATATCGTCGTGCTTGTCCCAAAGGCGGCCTGCACCATAGTACAGAAGTAGTGGCAGGTCGACGTCCGACTGCTTGGTCACGCGATCGCGCGCCTCCTTGCCCTTTTTGACAAGAGTCTTTGCTTTGCCGCCTCGGTCCCCAAGGTCCCGCCGCCATTGAATGCGTTCGTTGCCCACCGCAGCCGTAGCCTCCAGCCAGACGTCAGTGGTAGGCTCATAGAAGACTTGGCCTTCGATCTCCTTGTAGACAGCATGCGCATCACTATTCTTGATCGTGCCTCCGCCGGTCGTGAGTTTGCTGCCTTGAAAGTAGGTATTAAGCAGCAACGCCAGTGCGTCGAGTACCGTTGTCTTGCCCTTCCCGTTATTGCCAATCAGGACATTGAACTGAGGATTGAACTGAAAGAAGGCCTCCTCGTACCTGCGAAAGTTGTACAGCACCAGTTCGGAGATTTTCATTGCCTATTGCCTTGGTAATCGAGGACTTCAGAACTCGCGTGGGCTTACGGTGCGCGTGCACATAAGCTCGGCCACTCTGCATCGACTTACGGAGGGCGTTTGGATCGCAGTTAACAGTTGGCGAAAACGTGCCGTCTTCACTGGGCGGCCTACGCGGGCAAGCCGCAGGTTTTCCTGCGACTATTATAGCCGTCGGGGCCGTTGATTTTACCGGCTATCGAGGGCAACGGATGACCGCTCATCACTCGATAGCTGCCGTCCGGCCGCCCATGCCGCGGGGACTGGAGTGGGTCGGCAGCGGCCAACGGCCTCGTCGACTGGTGGGCATTCCCCTTCCTCACGCCCGCGACACCCCGCCCCCACGGACTACTACCGGGGCTGGCCCGAACCGGCCATGAGCGGCCCCGGCTCATTGGGCCAGCCCTAGCGCGATTTGGAGATGTCGCGATACTGTATATGCATACAGTATTTTGAGCGATGAGATGGAACCTCTCTGGGAATGGAAGTGGGCGGCCTGGGATGAAAAAACCGGATGCTTCGTCCCGACGCCAGTCTGGATGACCGATGCGGAGGCGCGCGCTGACTGGTGGGCGTTCAACGACCAGCGTTCGCACAAGATTGACCACGCGAAGCGCGATCGGAACCGCTCGATCGGGCCGCTGATCGACCCGCCGGCCGATAACGTCGACTGGTCGAGCGAGCGCCAAGCACGCGCCAAGGTCTCGCGCTATAAGCTGCCGCCCTTCTTCACACCGACGTACGAGGAACTGCGCCGGATCTGGAGCGAGCAGCGCAATGAGGACGTGAGGCGGCTTGCGCTAGAGGTTCAGTGCGGTCGCTATGCGCTGAGCGAACTCGAAGCGCTCACGGCGGAAGAGTATTGGCACATTGACAAGCAGAGCGCGACGATCGTCGACGCACGCAAGGCGATTGCGCGCATCCGGCGTCGCCTGCGGCAGGAAATGGAACGCATCGGGCCGCTCACGGGCGAGCGCCGCTAGTCGGCCAGAAGCAGCCGGTCAAGTGGCGCCGGCTGCAGCCATGCCAGATAATTAACGATGGCAATCGGCGCATTTCATTGGCCGCGCCTTAGATTCGACTAACCGTTGGAACTGGACTTATGCTTTTCGATAAATTCGTTGATGAGACTAGGCTTTGGTGGTCCGCATATTTCCGGGGCATTATGAAAGCCCAACTGGATGGAAGATTAGATCCCAAAGGCGGGAAGATTTTCTATCCAAACATACTTCTCGCCACAAACTGCTCTGGCTATTACGTTGCTGAATTTATCGGCGCGTCCGAGAAATTTGACTATCTTTCCATAAAAATCCATAAGGAAAGATCTATTTATCGATACTTAAGTCAGTTTGACGATCGGAAGCCTGATCCAGTTTTCAACCTCAATGGCACGAATAATGGCATGCGCTTTCTTTGCCTAGCTCACGATGCAGACTTTGATGCAATAAAAGAACGATTTCCGCAAATCGAACTATATGGATCCAAGTTAAATCGAGTTGGCGGGCACGGCAGCACACTAGCATTCGACGAGAATTTTGTCTCTTGCGCAATAGAAAATTGCATCCTAGTTAATAGGAACGAGAATATTTTTCGGTGTAAAAGCATTCTTTCCGCATACATAGTAAAGAGCACAATTAATAAGACTCAACTTATTGATTTGTTCGAGAGTACCACGCGCGCCAATGAAGTTAAGGGCATCCATACGGTCGGAGACGCAGACGTTAGGTTCGTGGTTGGCGAGCAACTACAAAGCATGTTTCTCTTTCCGAATCTTCGAGAGACAACAATCGGGGAATTCATAATGCGCCACCCGGATGTCGTAAAAAAGGCGTTTAAGACGAACCACTTTGAATATGAGCCTTACCTTGAGTGGCTAGAGCACGATGGAACCTGCGAAGACAATGCCATAAATCCTGATCTATTGGTAAAGCGAGAAGACGGATTTTACGATATCTACGATCTGAAAACAGCGCTCCTTGATAGAGGAAGCATTACCAAGGCGAGCCGCAACAGACGTCGATTCATTGACTACGTTGAAGAGGGGATATCTCAGTTGGCAAACTACCGTGAATATTTCGAATACCCGGAAAATGCTGCCTTGGCGAAGCGTAAGTACGGCATCGAAGTAAATGACCCGAAACTCGTCTTGATTGTCGGAAGTTGGGAAAACGTTGACACCGATGAGGTCAATCAAGCTTGCCGGAAATACAGGAATGTTAGCGTAGTCGACTACGACACGTTGTGTCACATGTTTTTGGGTGCCCAATAGAGTTTATGTACAAATTTCGAGGAGAAAAAACGATAAATATCTGCCACGTACAAACGAAACTCGTCCTATGAACGACCATTTCTGGGTCGAGTTCGGCAACCCGCGTGTGCACCTCCACTCCTTTTGTAAGGCAGCACCCGGACGCTGTTGCGAATCCGTAGTACAGCGCCCGGTGCCGAAGCCGCTCGCGAAGGCCTCTAGAAAAGTCCGGCAGGCGAAGCCGCGTCGTCCCAACTAAAGATAATCACCTCTCTGCTCGCAGCCTCTCGACCGCCGCCCCCGACCGTGTATTTGATATCCACTGTCTCAACGTGGAAAGCGTCAAATACTTCCCGAATAGCCGGATGGTCGTTCAGGCTTACGATTGCCTTCCCTTTCAATGACCGAAGCCGCTTGGCCATTTCCTCATATTCCGAGAACGGAAATGAAATGCCATACCCTTCGGTTTCCCAATACGGCGGATCAAGGTAAAAAAGCGTATGTGGCCTGTCATATCGATCGATACAGGCCTTCCAGTCGAGATGTTCAACAAAGGTCTGAGCGAGTCGCAGGTGTGCCGCTGAGAGCGTTTCCTCCAGACGCAACAAGTTGAGCCCCGGCGGCGACGTCGTTGCAGTGCCGAACGTTTGCCCCTCGACCTTGCCGCCAAAGCAATTTTGCTGCAGGTAATAAAACCGTGCGGCTCTCTGAATATCTGTGAGCGTTTCCGGGACTGTTTCCTTCAGCCACTCAAACACCTGCCTGCTCGACAGCGCCCACTTGAACTGCCGGACGAATTCCTCCAGATGGTGCTGAACAACCCGGTAGAGGTTGATGAGATCCCCGTTCACGTCATTGATCACCTCCACCTTCGCAGGCGGGCGCATGAAATACAGCGCTGCGCCGCCCGCAAAAACCTCGACATAGCATTCGTGAGCGGGAAAACGCGGAATGAGATGGTCAGCGAGGCGGCGCTTTCCGCCGATCCACGGAATGATAGGGTTTGCCATAAGTGGTAAGCCACGCTTTGATGGACTAAGAGAAAAACAAGTGCGAACGTTTCGAAAGCCAGACGAAAGGTTTGCATCCTGATAACTTGAGGACTGGCTGCGGTCCCGACACCTCCGCAGCCACTGACGCATAGCGCCAGGAGACTCGCACTAGCCGCCGCACCTGAGCGATGCGGCGGCTTTTTTTCGTCACTGCACCGCGCTCGCGTCGCAGCCGGGCGTTTTCGGCCGGACCGCACACACGTAGGCCTGCAAGGCTTTCACTTTGTCGATTTCGTGCTGGTCGTCTCCAGCGACCCCGAAAACGCGTTCTGCAACCGCTGGGTCGAGGTCTGCAGTGGCGGCGCCACCATCGCCCACGCCGGCGGCGCCGGCAGCTCCGGCGACGACGCCGGAATCGGCTGCAGTGCAGTTTCGCACTGCGACGCGCACGCGCTCAGTGCCAGCTGCAAGAGCAGCGCGATAGTTGCGATTGTCGGCTTCATGTGCGTCTTTCTCCTTCGTGATTGCCGCGTCTGCGGCGGCCAGTGCGGCTTGCGCCACGTTGTGCGCGTCAATCGCGCGGTTCTCGCCCTCGAGCGCAGCACGCGACACGTTGAGCATGTCGTTCGCGTGCCGTTCGTTGTCCTTCGCGTGCGCAGCCTGCTCGACGGCCAGCACTCCGCCCGCGCGGACGTGCTCGGCACCGAAGCCGATGCCTGCGCCGATCAGCACCGCAATCAGGTAGGGCAGAATGGTTTTCAGCATCACAAACCTCTCTCACAGATGGCACGCTCCTTCGCGCGCCGCTCCACCAGACCGGGAAGCACCCGGCCACCAGATGTCACCCACTGCGGCTTGCCCGAGTCGGACTCGTTCATCGCCTTGCAGGCGCCACGGTAGTCCCCCGCATTGAAGCGCCGAGCCGTCGCGCTGCCGCAGTACGCCCCGGCGCCGATGTTGTAGGCAAAACTCACCGCTGCCCCGAGCTGAAAAGTTCGGCCCTTCAGGCCGGGCGTGCACTTCAGTACCGGCTCGGCGTGCCCGATCAATTGCGTTTCGAGCGACTCGCGACACTCGGCGTCGCTGTACGCCTTGCCGACAACGACGTCATGCGTATCGCCCATGCACTTCGTCGGGATTCCGACCGGATCGAGATAGCCGCGCAGTACGACGCCCTCGAACTGCGGGACGGTGGAAAATAAAAGGGCTGCCGTAGCAGCCCCCACAACACTCACCAGCGTTTTCCTTGGCACGTTAGCCATCTGCTTTCTCCACGCGCGTCAAGCGCGCAACGAGCACCAACACGAAACCCGCAGTAGCGATCCAGCGCGCCCAGCCGTGCGGCAAAGCTGCTTTGAGATCGTCCGGCACCTTGCTCCACGCATCGAACAGCGCCGGACCGGCGCCGAAAGCGATGGACATGACCGCCGACGTCTGCACCGACGCAAGCCGGTGACTTTTGCGCCATTCCTCGATCAGTTGTTGAGCCGCGTGCAAAACTGACCCACTTCTACTAGAAATTTGCATCGAAAACTGACCCACGTGTTCAATGCCTGCTTGGACGCCAAGCAGGAGAGCCGGAGTGATTACGGTGAGCATGTTGGCAAAGATTCGGCGGATGCATTTCCGCGATGGCGTCCCGCTGAGGGACATATCCCGGCGTACTGGCCTGTCACGCAACACCATACGGCGATGGTTGCGTGAGTCTCCTTCAACTGGTGAGCCGAAGTATCCGAAACGAGAGAGCAGCAGCGTTGTCGACCCATGGTCGGAGCAGTTGCGTCTTTGGCTACTGGCTGATACGCGAAGGCCGAAGCGCGAGCGGCGCTCGGCAAAGCAGATGCACGCCGATTTGCGGGCTGCTGGATACGATGGCAGCTACGACCGTGTCTGTGCGTTCATCCGCAACTGGAAGCAGAACCGCGATGAAGGCGCTCTACGAGGAGCCTTCGTACCGCTCGCTTTCGAATATGGCGAGGCATTCCAGTTCGACTGGAGCTGCGAATACGTCTTCATCGGTGGCCTACGACGCCGGATAGAAGTCGCACACACGAAGCTCGCCGCAAGTCGCGCATTCTGGCTCGTCGCCTATCACACGCAGAGTCACGAAATGTTGTTCGACGCGCACGCGCGGGCGTTTGCCGCGTTCGGCGGCATACCCCGACGCGGCATCTACGACAACATGAAAACCGCCGTGGACAAGGTGGGGCCAGGAAAGGAGCGCGCCATAAACGCTCGCTTCCATTCGATGTGCAACCACTACCTGTTCGAACCCGAGTTCTGCAACCGCGCTGCGGGCTGGGAAAAAGGCATCGTCGAGAAGAACGTTCAGGACCGTCGTCGTCACATCTGGCACGAAGCAATCCGCACCCGGTGGGAGTCGCTTGATGTTCTGAACGTCTGGCTGGCCGAGCGCTGTCGGCACGCGTGGCAGGAACTTCGTCATCCTCAATGGCCCGAGCTGACAGTAGCAGACGCGTTGCAGGACGAACGCCCGCGGCTGATGCAGTGCCCCAAGCCGTTCGATGGCTACATCGAGCAGCCCGTTCGCGTGTCGTCAACAAGCCTCATTCACTTCCAACGCAACCGCTATAGCGTGCCTACGGAGTTCGCAAATCATGTTGTGAGTTTGCGAACGTATCCGGCGTATATCAGCGTCGTCGCCGATGGCAACGAGATTGCGCGCCATGCACGTAGCTTCGACCGATACCTGACCTTCTACGACTGGACGCACTACATCAGCCTCGTCGCCCGCAAACCAGGCTCCCTACGAAACGGAGCCCCGTTCCTCACAATGCCAGAGCCGATGCAGCGGCTTCAGCGCCACCTGCTTCGACAGGTGGGTGGCGACCGCGTAATGGTACAGGTGCTATCGGCAACGCCTGTGCATGGGCTGGAAGCGGTGCTGGTTGCCGTAGAGCTTGCTCTCGAATCTGGCAGGCCAAGTGCCGAGCATGTACTGAATATCCTTGCTCGCCTGAAAAGCCCCGCGTCCCGCAGCTCCGACGGCGTACAGACTTCGCTACGGCTGAAGATAGAGCCACTCGCCGACGTCCACCGGTACGAAAAGCTTCGCACTCCGCGCAAGGAGGATGGCCATGTCGAATGAAACCGCAGCGCAACTCAAGTCGCTCAAGCTCCATGGAATGGCGCAGGCGTGGCCAGAGCTCGTCGCCCAGGCGCGGCACAACGAGTTTGAACCGGAGAAGTTTATGCAGATGCTGCTAAAAGCCGAGACGGCCGAGCGACTGGTTCGGTCCATCAACTACCAGATGACCGCCGCGAGGTTCCCAGCGCATCGCGACCTCGCTGGCTTCGACTTCGAACAGGCCAGCACGGACGAGCCGCTCGTGCGTGAACTCCACACGTTGCAGTTCTGCGAATCGGCGCAAAACGTAGTGTTCATCGGCGGGCCAGGTACTGGAAAAACCCATCTCGCTACGTCGCTAGGCATCGAGGCCGTGCAACACCACGCAAAGCGCGTGCGCTTCTACACTACCGTTGAACTGGTGAACCAGCTCGAAGCAGAGAAAGCAGCCGGGAAACCGGGGCAAATCGCCAACAGGCTGATGTATGCAGACGTCGTCATTCTTGATGAACTCGGCTACCTGCCGTTCACACAAACAGGCGGCGCACTATTGTTCCACCTGTTCTCAAAGCTTTACGAACACACAAGCATCGTTGTTACAACGAACCTAAGCTTCACCGAGTGGTCGAGCGTGTTCGGCGACGCAAAGATGACTACTGCTCTGCTTGACCGCTTCACGCATCACTGCCATATCGTGGAAACGGGCAATGATTCGTGGCGCTTCAAGAACAGCACAGCAGCGCAACCCACGAAGCGGACTACGTCCCGCAAAACCTCACCAAAGACTGCAAAAGACGAAGAAGTTGACGCGCAGGAGTGATGATTCTGCGCCACGAGGGTGGGTCAGTTTTAAATGCAAAAAGTGAGTCAGTTTCTACTGCAAATCAACAACCGCACCGCAGCCTGCGGTGACCATCCTGAGGAAGACCGTCCTCGCGACGAGCACGATTCAGCATGTTCTGCCCCACCATTAGCTGTCCGCAATACCCGCAATAAGTCAGGTGCAGACCCGTAATCAGTGCAGGCAGATCACCTTTGACTTTCCGTATCTCACGCTTGCTCACCAGCAGCTGAAGTTCATCGTATTCAGCCTCGGAAATCAGCGGCGGATAGTAGCCCTTGAGCACGAACGTCTGACCATCCGCGTTCATGACCTTGTCGCCCATCAGATTGCGCTGCTTTACGAGTCTGCCAATCCTGTTCGTTGGGTACTTTTCGCTCACCGTGAGGCCTTCAGCTGCGAGCCGCCTCGTGATATCAACAGCGCCGTAACCCGCCTTGTAGTGATGCAACATTCGACGCATAGCGTGCGCCTGAGTCGGCTCTAGAGCAAAGCCACTTTCCCTCGAATGCTTCACCCATACAGGATCGGTAGCGGTCCCGCCCACCAGTCCCCGATATGTGCCCGCGATCCAACCTTCACATTGGCGACGGTAGGCTGCGCGAACCCGCTTGCTTTTAGTGTCGCTTTCCTCGTGCGCGCGAATCATCACGGCCAGACTGTAGAAAAGCTTGGCTGGATCCTTCCTTATGCCGTCGAAGCTATACACCTGGCCGTCGGCCGCCGTCACAACAGCGACGCCTGCGGTAATGATGCCGGAGAGTTGCGTCTGTGCGATCAGAGGCTCCGCGCGAGACAGACGGTCCAGACCCTCGACTACCAGGACAGAGCCGGAAGGTACGCGGCCCTCCTCGATCGCGCGCAGGAATGCGCCAAGCGCGCCTTTTTTATGTGCTTTTGATGATAAGCAGAAAGTCCCTCATCACGCAGAGACAAGCTTTCGTCTAGTTGCAAGCCATGCTCGACCGCCCACCGCTCAGCGTAATCCGATTGCCGCGCTGCGCTGCTGCCAGCCGCCTGCTTCGGCGTACTGAATCGCAAGTAGCTGTATACGCGGGCATGCCGCGTTGGCGTTTCGGTAGTATTCTTAGCGCGCATGGAAGCCCCGAAAAAAGTGTGCGCACAAGTATATATTGGTTCACAGCGTGCTTGCTCGCCGCGTAATACCCCGACCCCGGAAAGCCCGCGAGCCCCGCCACCGACGTAATGTTAATCACGTGTCCGCGTTTTTGCTCGCGCATGACAGGCAGCACCGCGCGCGTGAGCGCGAACAGGCCGAACACGTTCGCATCGAATTGCGCGCGGATCTGCTGCTCCTCGCCCTCCTCGATCGAGCTTTGATAACCGTAGCCCGCGTTATTCACGAGCACGTCGATCGCGCCGAAATGCTCGCGCGCCTGTGCGACAGCCGCGGCGATCTGCGCCGGATCGGTCACGTCGAGCGCAACCTTCAGCAGACGCTCGCCCGCCTCGGGCGCGAGATCGTCGAGCGCGGTCTGGTTGCGCGCGGTCGCGACGCAACGCCAGCCGCGCGCGAGCACGGCGCGCGCGAACTCACGCCCGAAGCCGATCGAGCAGCCGGTGATGAACCACACTGGAGAAACATTCGTGGAAGCATTCGAAGAAGAAGTCGCCGACATGACAGGGCCTCGCAGACGTTGACACAGCAGAGGTGAACACAGCGGATGCAGCCGCAAACGCGCGCCAGGGCGGCGCGCGAAAGGCAACCGGAAGGCGCGCCGCCGTCGAGCCGATCGCCGAATCAGTCGTCGAATCACTCGTCAAACTGCGTGGCGCACGCGCGCGTCGATGATAGCGGTAACGCGCCATCCGTGCAGAGCGCAGCGCGCGTGCCCACGCCCGCCCACGCATGCCTCAGCGCCAAATCGCGAGGCCATGTACCATACGGCGCTCGCGCCCACGCGCTCCGCTTATCCTGTCCGCATTCAACGCATCACCCGGAGTCAAACCGATGTCCACCCTCAGCACGCCCGAGTCCGCCACCCAGAACGCCACCGAAGCCCTCGAAACGCGTTACGGCACGCCCTGGCACGCCCCGTTGCCCGCCTGGAACGCCACGCTTGACACGCTGCTCGCGCATCGCTCGGTGCGCAATTACGCCGACAAGCCGCTGCCCGAAGGCACGCTCGAAACGCTGATCGCGGCGGCGCAATCGGCTTCCACGTCGTCGAATCTGCAAACGTGGAGCGTCGTCGCCGTCGAGGACCCGGAACGCAAGGCGCGTCTGTCGAAGCTCGCCGCCGACCAGTCGCAGATTCGCGAGGCGCCGCTCTTTCTCGTCTGGCTCGCCGACCTCAACCGCCTCGAAGCCGCCGCCGAGCGCACGTCCGCAAGCGCCGAGGGTCTGCACTATCTGGAGACGCTGTTCGTCGGCGTGATCGATGCCGCGCTCGCCGCGCAGAACGCCGTGGTCGCGCTCGAATCGCTCGGCCTGAGCTCGGTGTATATCGGCGCGATCCGCAATCAGCCCGAGCAGGTCGCCGCCGAACTCGGCCTGCCGCCGCGCGTGATGCCGGTGTTCGGCCTCTGCGTGGGCTACGCGGACGAATCGCGTCCGGCGCAAATCAAGCCGCGTCTGCCGCAAAGCGTCGTGCTCCATCGCGAGCAATACGACGCGCCCACGCAAACCGAAGGCATCGCGCAATACGACGACGTGATGGGCGCCTTCCAGACCGCGCAAGGCCTGAGCGCCGCCGGCTGGACCTCGCGCTCGCTCGCGCGCTGGCGCAGCCGCGAGTCGCTGCATGGCCGCGACCGTCTGCGCGATGCGCTCCAGGCACTCGGCTTCGAGTTGCGCTAAGCAGCGCACGCGCACGACCGCATAACAATCATCAGCATAACGAAGTGTTCGAATGGAGGAGCAACGCAAATGAAAGTCGCCATCATGGGGGCGGGCGCGGTGGGCTGCTATTACGGCGGCATGCTCGCACGCGCGGGACACGACGTCGTGCTGATCGGCCGCGCCCAGCACGTCGAGGTCATCGAACGCGAGGGTTTGCGTCTGGAAACGCAGACCTTCGACGAGCGGATCGGCGCGCCGCATCTGCGCGGCAGCACGGAGCCCGCCGCCGTGGCGGGCGCGCAGCTCGTGCTGTTTTGCGTGAAGTCTCCCGATACCGAGAGCGCGGGCGAATCGATCAAACCGCATCTCGGCGCGGACACGCTCGTGCTCACGTTGCAAAACGGCGTCGATAACGCCGAGCGTTTGCGCACCGTGATTCCGCAGGACGTGGCCGCCGCCGTGGTCTATGTGGCGACGGAAATGGCCGGGCCCGGCCATGTGCGCCATCATGGCCGAGGCGAACTCGTGATCGAGCCGTCGCGCAGCAGCGAAGCCGTCGCGCAGACACTGATCGACGCGGACGTGCCGACCGAAATCTCCGCGAACGTGCGCGGCGCGCTCTGGGCGAAGCTGATTCTGAACTGCGCGTACAACGCGCTATCGGCGATCACGCAATTGCCGTACGGACGTCTCGTGGAAGGCGCGGGCGTGCGCGACGCCATGCATGACGTGGTCGAGGAATGCAAGGCCGTGGCGCATGCCGACGGCGTGACGCTGCCGCCCGACGTCGAAGCCGCCGTGCGCCGCATTGCCGAAACCATGCCGGGACAGTTCTCGTCCACCGCGCAGGATCTCGCGCGCGGCAAGCGCAGCGAAATCGATCACCTGAATGGCCTGATCGTGCGGCGCGGCGCAGCGCTCGGCGTGGCGACGCCCGCGAATCGCCTGCTGCACACGCTCGTCAAACTCATCGAGGACAAGGCGCACGGCGCGCTTTGATCGCCGAGGCAAGGTCCCCCGTGCCGCCGCTTCAGCCCGCGAATAATCCCGACGGCTGCGGCGGCAGCTTCACGCGAAAGATCGCGAATCGCCCTTTGCGCGGATAGCCATTCGAGAAGTTCAACTCGTGCAGATGCGAGTCCGCGAAATACAGATAATCATTCTGGAGTGCGAATCCATCGGCCCATGAGATCTTGCCGGGATCATCGACGAGCGTGCGTTGCGTGAAGGCCGGTTTGCCCTCGAGCGTCACGGGCGCGAGCGCCACCACCGTGCGCTGTTCGAGATCGCCGCCGTAAAGCGTGCCGTCCGCGCCCATCAGCAAGCCGCCTGTGAGCGCGTAATCGCCGAGCGATTGCACGCGCTGCCCGAGCGCTTGCGGCGAGAGCGTTTCGTCGACGAGCGCCTCGGTCGGCACGCGCCAATAGTGATGATCGGTGAGCGGACGATAGTAGAGCCAGTCGCGCTGCGGCGACAGCGCGATGCCGTCGGTTTGCAGCACGAGCACCTGGCCGTCGAGCTTGCGCGCCACGCGGTCGCCGAACATCAGATGCTGCTTCGGATCGGAAACGCTGGAGCGGTCGCCCGCCAGCACGAGGCGCGCGCGTCCGTCGCTCAAGCGCGCGACCACCACGCCGCCCCGATTGCCCGCATTGCTGATGAACGCATAGCCGTGCTGTAGATCGATGCGCACGTCGTTGATCGAATCGGCGGGCGTGATCGCGGACTCGAACGTATAAGTGCGCACGGGCGTGGGCTTCTCGAGATCGAACTGCAAGAGCTTGGGCGGCTGCAGGCGCTGATCGGCAGTGGGCAGCGACGAGTCGAGCACCCACAGGCGGTCGCGTTCGTCCACCCAGAGCGCCTGCGCCGAAATCCACTGACGCTCACCAGTGCGATTCGGCTGATACGTGTTCCAGCGCGTGTCGGGAAACGGCAGCAGGCTGCCGCTGCGCAGATCGACTTCGACGACGCTGAAGCGCGATCGATGCACCGACGAAGGCGCGGTCGCGAATACGCGCCCCGCTTTCGTCACGCCAATGCCGACGAGGCGAAAATCGTCGCCGAAGGTCGCGACTGTTTCGAGTTTCGAATGATCGGGATTCGGCGCGGCCCGTGCCGCGGATATCGGCACAACAGTGGGAAACACTGCGGGTAAGGCCGCGCCGCACACGGCGGCGCCCAGCTTCGCGACAAAGCGTCTGCGCGAGCGCAGGAAGGAATGCACGGCGTCCATGCTGTCTCCTTGCGGTTGGGAAGCCGTGCGGCTGTCACGGCCCTCGCTGATGATGTGGCAGCCGCGAGGCCTTGTTGGTTCCCTGTAAACCGCGGGAAGCGAGCGCCGTGCCCGTCTTTATCCGCGCTGCATCAAGTGCTGGACGACTCACGTTCGAAAACAAGCAGCGTCGAGGTCGCCGACGCATAGAGCTTGCCCGCCGCATCGGTAATCGACGCCTCCGCGAAAGCCGCGCGACGGCCGATGCTCAGCACGCGCCCTTCCGCACGCACCGGCCCCGTCTTCGCGGTCATCGGACGGTGGTAGGCCACCTTGAGTTCCAGCGTGGTGTAACCCTGATTCGGCGCGAGGCGCGAATGGGCCGCGCAGCCGCAGGCCGAATCGAGCAGCGTGGCCGCGTAGCCGCCATGCACCGTGCCGATGGGGTTGTACGCATGCAGTCCCGGCACGCCTTCGAACACCACGCGGCCTTCGTCGACTTCGACGAGCTTGAAACCAAGGGTTTCGCCGATGGGTGCGCTGCGCCCGCTCGCGAGCATGCGCTGGAGTTGTTCGAGGCCGCTCAGGTCGGCGGGCAATTCAGCAACGAGGTTCATGGCAGTCCGGTCTCCGTCGGGTTGCGCTGGGTTGCGCGCTGGGTTTCGCCAACGCGTGCGCGTGTGTGCTCACGTATGCGTGCGTATGCACAGATGCGCCCAAAAAATCGGGCAGTGTGCGCCTCTGTCTTGCGACTGACTGTTGCGCAAGGTTGACGCGCGCGCCGCCGTCCCGACATCCTACCTCGTTGCGAACGATCGTGCACAAATCGTTTTGAACCTGAATCGATGCTCCATTCCAGCGCGTACGCGCCCTCAATACGTTTCGAGGTGCAGCCGCCCTTCGCGCTTGAGCCGCTCCCACAGCGCCTCCCAACCGAGGCCGTGCGCCTCGGCGATTTCGGCAAGCGCCTGCAACACGCCGTCCTCCATGCCCTTGAGCCCGCAGACATAAACATGCGTGTTGCCATCCGCGAGCAGCGGCGCGACATCGGCGGCCCGCTCGCGCATGGCGTCCTGCACATAACGCTTCGGTTTTCCGCGCGTGCGCGAAAGTGCGAGATTCGTGTCGATGAAATCCTTCGGCAAATTCATCAGCGGTCCGAAATAAGGTAATTCCGCCTGCGTGCGTGCACCAAAGAACAGCATCAGTTTGCCCGTTGCGCCTTTGAGCCTGCGGCGACGGCGATATTCGGTCATCGCGCGCATCGGCGCAGAACCGGTGCCGGTGCAGATCATCAGCAAATGCGAGTTCGGATGATTCGGCATCAGGAAAGTGTCGCCGAACGGCCCGATCACCGTCACCACGTCGCCTTTCTTCAGATCGCAGAGATAGTTCGAACACACGCCGAGCGTGGCCTTGCCGCCGTGATCGCGCGTCACGCGCTTCACCGTGAGCGAGACGTTGTTGTAGCCGGGCCGCTCGCCATCGCGCGGACTCGCAATCGAATATTGACGCGCGTGATGCGCGCGGCCCTCGGCGCTCTCACCAGGCGGAAGAATGCCGATCGACTGTCCTTCGAGCACAGGAAACGGCATCGCGCCGAAGTCGAGCACGAGGTGATGGATATCGCTTTCCGTGGCCTCGTCGGTGAGGCGATAGTTGCCGACCACCGTGGCCGTCGTCGGCGCCTTGTGCGTGTAGAGATTCACGTAAGGACGCGCCGCCGACCATGGCGGCACGGTCGAACCGCGCACAAGATCCGAACCGACGACCGCCGCATCCGGCTCCTCGCTCACGGCGTCTTGCGATACGCTTTCCGCCGCTGCGGGCGCGCTTACCGTGGGATTCTGCGTCGGCAATTCGTCCCACGAAAACTGCTCGTCGAGGCTGTATGCATTCGCCTTGAACACGTTGCGCCAATTGTCGATCGCGCCCGTGGGACACGGCGGCACGCACGCCATGCAGCCGTTGCAGACCTCGGCCTTCACCACATAATTCGTGCCGTCATGCGTGATCGCATCGATCGGACAGGTTTCTTCGCAGGTGTTGCAGCGAATGCAGATCTCGGGATCGATCAAATGCTGCCTGAGAATGTCCACGGGAACCGGTCCGTTCATGATTGTCTCCCTGCCTGCCGCGCCGTCTTTCAGTTGAAGCGCACGTACTCGAAATCGACGGGCTGACGATTGATGCCCATCGCGGGCGGCGCGATCCAGTTGGCGAACTTGCCGGGCTCCACCACGCGCCCCATCAGCGAGGCCACATACGCGCGATCTTCGGCGGTAGGCAGCCAGTTCGCCTCGTTCGCGGCCCATTGCGCCTCGTCGATCACACGGCCATCAGGCGCTACGCGCAAGCCCGCGAAGGTGCCGATCTGCCGGTTGAACGCCTTGTGCGGCACGCTCAGCCGAAAGCCGATGCCCGCCTTCTCCAGCACCTTGTTCCAGCGGTTCACGCCCGCGACCGAGTCCTTGATGTAATCGTCGCGCAGCACTTCGTTCATGGCGTTGAGCATGGGCACCTCGCGCTCCACGAGCTTGCCCTCCTGCACGTCGAGCAGCCGATACTGCTGGCCTTCGAGGCGGTGATCGTCGTCGCGTTTCGTTTCCTCGTAGCGGCCCTTGAGGCCGGAACTGTAGAACGTCGCCGCATTCGACGAATGGTCGGCGCCGAACAGGTCGATCGTCACCGAGTAATGGAAGTTCAGATAGCGCTGGATCGTGTCGAGGTCGATCACGCCCGCTGCGCGCAGACGCGCCGCGTCGTCGGTGCCGAGTTCGTTGATCGCCTGCGCCGTGCGCTGCACCACGCGCGAGACGCCCGATTCGCCGACGAACATATGATGCGCTTCCTCGGTCAGCATAAATTTCGTGGTGCGCGCGAGCGGATCGAAGCCCGATTCCGCGAGTGCGGAAAGCTGGAACTTGCCGTCGCGGTCGGTGAAATACGTGAACATGAAGAACGCCAGCCAGTCAGGCGTTCTCTCGTTGAATGCGCCGAGAATGCGCGGATTGTCGTCGTCGCCGGAACGCCGCTCCAATAATGCTTCGGCTTCCTCACGACCATCTCGACCGAAGTAGCGATGCAGCAGATACACCATCGCCCACAAATGCCGCCCCTCCTCCACGTTCACCTGAAACAGGTTGCGCAGATCGTACATCGACGGCGCAGTCAGACCCAGATGACGTTGCTGCTCGACCGACGCGGGTTCGGTATCGCCCTGCGTGACGATGATGCGGCGCAGGTTCGCGCGATGCTCACCCGGCACCTCCTGCCACGCGGGTTCGCCCTTGTGCGCGCCGAAATGAATCTTGCGTTCGGCTTCGCCTGGCGTGAGAAAAATACCCCAGCGATAGTCGGGCATTTTCACGTGATCGAAATGCGCCCAGCCGCCCGCGTCCACGCTCACCGCCGTGCGCAGATAAACGTCGAATCCCTGCGAGCCGTCGGGCCCCATGTCGCCCCACCACGAAAGAAAATTCGGCTGCCACTGTTCCAGTGCGCGCTGAAGCGTGCGGTCGTCGGCGAGATTGACGTTGTTCGGAATCTTTTCGCTGTAATTGATGGTCGACATGTCGGTTCCTTGCGGCGATTCATGCGAAATTCAAACGCGATACAAGCGACACTCAAACGCGCGTGGCATCGAACTGCGCCTTGCTGCCCTTGCCGTACACCTTGAGCGCGCCCTTCTCGCCCACGGCGTTCGGGCGATTGAAGATCCAGTTCTGCCATGCCGAAAGGCGGCCAAAGATGCGCGTCTCCATCGTTTCCGGGCCATTGAAGCGCAGATTGGCTTCGAGCCCTGTGAGCGCATCGGGCGACATGGCCGCACGTTCTTCCAGCGCGATGCGAATCTCGTCGGACCAGTCAATATCGTCGGGCGCGGCCGTCACGAGACCGAGGCGCTCCGCTTCCACAGGCTTGACCGGTTCGCCGATCTTCGCGCGCGCCGCGTCGAGCGGTTCTGCTTCGTTATAGAAACGCCGTGCGAGCCGCGACTGATGCGTGACCATCGGATAGAGACCGAAATTCGCTTCGGATAACGTAATAACGGGTTCTTCATCCTCGTTCGAAGGCAGCGCCGCCATATAGGTGCGGTCGGCGGCGAAAGCCAGTTCCGCGAACGTGCCCGCGAAACACGATCCCGGTTCGATCAGCGCAAACAGCGAACGCGACGACACGTCGATACGCGCGAGCGTTCTGCGCAGCATGCCGATGGTCTCGCGCACGAACCAGTGCTCGCGATGCGCGAGCAGCGCAGCGTCGGCGGCCAGCACCGCGCGCGCGTCGCCTTCGGTCTTGAGTATCCAGGTGCCGATATCGAGTTCGTTGCTGCGCATCGAGAGAATTGCGTCATCGAGTTCTCGTGCGAATTGCAGCGGCCACCATGCCGCGCCCGCCGCGACGATTGCGTCGATGCCTTCGGGCAACGGCGCGACCGGCGCTTTCGCCGTGAATGTCGCCGTGCGCTTCGCGCGATCGATCGTTACGTCGAGGTTCGCGTAGCGCAAGCCGTTCTCGTGCTCGACGCGCTCCACGCGCGTCAGCGTCACGCCTTGCGCGCCCACGGGACGGTTGCTCGACGCGGCCAGTTCGAGCGCGCGCGCGTGCACAGCCTGGCGAAACTGATTGGGCTTCACCACGTCGTCGACGAGACGCCACGCCTTCGCGCGCTCGCCGCGAATGCCCTCCACCACGGTGCAGAAAATATCGGCGCGATCGTGGCGCACCTTGCGCTTGTCGGTCAGGCGCGTGAGGCCGCCGGTGCCGGGCAGCACGCCGAGCAGCGGCACCTCGGGCAGCGCGACTGTCGACGAGCGATCGTCCACGAGCAGAATCTCGTCGCAGGCGAGCGCGAGTTCATAACCGCCGCCCGCGCACGCGCCGTTGACCGCCGCAATGAATTTGAGTCCCGAATGGCGCGACGCATCTTCGATGCCGTTACGCGTTTCGTTGGTGAACTTGCAGAAGTTGACCTTCCAGGCATGCGAGGAAAGGCCGAGCATGAAGATATTCGCGCCCGAGCAGAACACGCGCTCCTTGAGGCTCGTGAGCACCACCGTGCGCACTTCGGGATGCTCGAAACGAATGCGCTGAAGCGCGTCGTGCAATTCGATATCGACGCCCAGATCGTACGAATTCAGTTTGAGCTTGTAGCCCTCGCGTAGTCCGCCGTCCTCGGCGATATCGAGCCCGAGCGTCGCGATCGCGCCGTCGAAGCTGAGCGTCCAGTGTCGATAGCGCGAGGGATCGGTCCGGTAATCGACCGGCGCGACTGGCGCGACTGGCGCAACGGGTGAAACGGCTGCAACGCGCGCGGCCAGCGCGGCTTCTTGCGGGGCGAGGACGGTGTCGGCGGCGGCCATGGGCGTCTCCTGGGGATGTTCATCTCATCGTTTCAATGAACGATAGTGCTACACCCCATCCATGTAAAGCACTTTAGTGCATATCAAGCCGCCACGACGGGTAAACCATGAACTGCAATGCAGGACGACTCACGCGCCCCGCGACCTCCAAAACGTCAATCGACGCGCACCGGCAACTCCGCGCCCAACCGCGCCGCCAGCCGGTCGCGCAGTTGCAGATAGGCGTCGGCGAGCGTGCGTTCGCTGGTGTCGAAACTCATGTCCGCGCGGCCGTAGAGTTCGGCGCGGCCCGCGAGAATACGTTTGAGATCGTCCATCGCCTCGCTGTTGCCGGCGTGACCCGACATCGGCCGCAAGTCGCCTTGCGCGACCACGCGGCGCATATGATCCTCGGGCGCGGCCTGCAACCAGACCGTGAAGCAGTGCGCGAGCAGCGCGTTGAACGTCGCAGGCTCGGAGACGAGACCGCCCGGCGACGCGATCACGGCGCGTGGATGCTCCGCGATCACCGCTTCGAGCGCGCGCTGCTCGTAGCGGCGATACGCGCTCGCGCCGTAAAGCGAGTGGATTTCCGCAGGCGGGCAGCCCGCCATCTGCTCGATCACGCGCGTGAGTTCGACGAACGGCACCTTGCGTTCCTGCGCGAGCATGCGGCCCAGCGTGGATTTTCCCGCGCCGCGCAGACCGATCAGCGCGATGCGTTCGTTGCGGTGCGGATCGGCGGGCGCCTGGGAAAACATCTCCGCGAGCGCGACGCGCGCGCGATGCAGCGCGGCCGGGTCGCGCCCTTGCAGCAACTCGCGGATCAACAGCCATTCCGCCGACGACGTCGTGACGTCGCCGGTCACTTCCGCGAGCGAGCAGTTCAGCGTGATCGCAATCTGGCGCAGGACCAGCACCGAGGCATTGCCGACGCCCGATTCGAGATTCGCCAGATGACGCTCGGACAGCCCGGTTTCCGTCGCCAGCGCCTTGCGCGTCATGCCGCGCCGCGCGCGCAGCATGCGCACGCGCTCGCCCATCGCCGTGAGAAACGGATCGCGCTCGGCACGCTCGCCGCGTGCGCCTTCCTGTGCCTCGGCGGCCTCGTCCGCCTGCGGCTCGGCAACGTATGTTTGCTTCATTTTCAGAAACCTCTCAGCGCGATTTTATGTACTATAGTGCTTGACACGGACTTGTCTAAGCGCTAATTTTCCGCCAAAAGCGCACGTGGCGATAGCCCGTCGCGCTGCCTGGCCGCTCAAGGTCAAATCGTGGCGCGACTGCCTGCACGATCGTGCATACCTTGCGGTCCGGCACAGATCGGACGCATTGAGGACGCGCTGGAGACACGCGCGCGAGCGGCTCCAAGACGGCGAACACCACGCACGACCTCAAACAATCATTAGCAATCCCTGGCAATATTGGAAGCAATATAACAAGCGGCGATCGGCGGCACGCGATCGAGGCGGACAAAACGGAGACAGCATCGTGGACACGAAGGCAGCGTCAATCAATTCCGTTATTCCCCCTCCCGTGCAATTCAATTTCGCCGCGCATCTGTTCGCGTTAAACGCCGCGCGCACCGATAAACCCGCCTATATCGACGATCACACAACCCTCGCTTATGGCGAACTCGAAACGCGCGCGCGCCGTTTTGCTAGCGTCTTGCGTGCGCTAGGCGTGCATGCCGAACAACGCATCCTGCTCGTGATGCTCGACACCGTCGAATTGCCGGTCGTGTTTCTCGGCGCGCTGCTTGCGGGCGTGGTGCCCGTGATCGTCAACACACTGCTCACGGCCGCCGATTACGCCTATATGCTCGCGCATAGCCGCGCGCGCGTCGTCATCGCATCGGGCGCCGTGCTGCCTGCGGTGAAGCCCGCGCTCGACCAGGCGGGCTGCGAAGACTGCACGCTCGTCGTGTCGCAACCGCTTGCGGATCAATCGACCGAAACCTCGCTGCGCACACTTATCGACAACGCCGCACCCGCCGCGCACATCGCGCCCACCAGCGCCGACGATATCGCCTTCTGGCTCTATTCGTCCGGTTCGACTGGAAAGCCGAAGGGCACAGTTCACACGCACGCGAACCTTTATTGGACCGTCGAAACCTACGCGAAACCGATACTCGGCATCCGCGAAACCGACGTGGTCTTTTCAGCCGCTAAACTCTTTTTCGCGTATGGACTCGGCAACGCTCTGTCGTTTCCGCTTTCGGTTGGCGCGACCACCGTGCTGATGGCCGAGCGCCCCACCGCCGACGCGGTATTCGCGCGCCTAGTGCAGCATCGCCCGACCGTGTTCTACGGCGTGCCTACGCTCTACGCGAGCATGATGGCCTCGCCGTCCTTGCCCGCGCGCGCGGACGTCGCGCTGCGCATCTGCACCTCGGCGGGTGAAGCGTTGCCGCGCGAAATCGGCGAGCGCTTTCGCCAGCATTTCGGCAGCGATATTCTCGACGGACTCGGCTCCACGGAAATGCTGCATATCTTTTTGTCGAATCGTCCCGGCGATGTCGAATACGGCACCACGGGCCGCCCGGTTCCTGGCTACGACGTCGAATTGCGCGACGAATCCGGCCAGCTCGTTGCCGATGGCGAAATTGGCGACCTCTATATTCGCGGCCCGAGCGCCGCGCTAATGTATTGGAACAATCGCGAGAAATCGCGCGCGACCTTTCTCGGCGACTGGGTCAAGAGCGGCGACAAATATCGTCGCCTGCCGGGCGGCTGCTATGTTTACGCGGGCCGCAGCGACGACATGCTCAAGGTCAGCGGCCAATATGTCTCGCCAATCGAAGTGGAGATGGTGCTCGTGCAGCACGAAGCCGTACTCGAAGCGGCGGTGATCGGCGTCGAGCAAAACGGGCTCGTCAAGACTTGCGCATTCGTCGTGCTCAAGCGCGAGCGTCAGGCCGAATGCGCCGAACCCGACACGATGGCCGCAACGCTCAAGGCCTTCGTGAAAACGCGTCTGGCGCCGCATAAGTATCCGCGCGATATTCTTTTCGTCGACGATTTGCCGAAGACCGCGACCGGCAAAATCCAGCGTTTCCGGCTGCGCGAACAATTTCAATCTCCGCCTTGAATTCATGAACGCAAGCGAATTTACCGTGTTGCCCGCCAGCGCCGACTTTCCCGCCAGGCGCGGCGCGCTGAGTATCGAATACCGCTGGATCGGCGTCGACGACGCGCATGCGCCCATCGCCGTTTTTCTGCACGAAGGACTCGGCTCGATTGCGATGTGGAAGGACTGGCCGCAAGCGTTATGCGAACGCCTCGGCTTGCGCGGGCTCGTTTATTCGCGGCCCGGTTATGGCCGCTCCACGCCGCGCGCGTCCACGGAAAAATGGCCCGTCGATTTCATGTCGCGTCAGGCGCGCGACGTGTTGCCCGCGCTGCTCGATGTGCTCGGCGTGAGCGATGCCGAGCGCGCGCATATGTGGCTCATCGGGCATAGCGACGGCGCCTCGATCGCACTGCTTTACGCGGCATCTTTTCCGCGCGCGCTCGCGGGCGCGGTCGTGATCGCGCCGCATGTCTTCGTGGAAACGATTTCAGTCGAGAGCATTGCGCAAACCAAGCGGGCCTACGAAGCAACGGCACAGCAGACAAACCCGCAAACGACTCTGCGCGCCAAACTTTCGCGCTATCACGACGACGTCGATTCCGCGTTTTACGGCTGGAACGACATCTGGCTCGATCCGGCATTCCGCGCGTGGAATGTCGTCGAGACGCTCGCGCCGATTACCGCGCCGCTGCTCGCCGTGCAGGCGCGCGACGATCAATACGGCACGCTGGCGCAAATCGAGGCGATCGGCGCGGCGGTGCCTCACGCGCACGTGCTCACGCTCGACGCGGGCGGCCATTCTCCCCATCGCGACGCGCGCGCCACGCTCGACGACGCCATCGACACGTTCATGCGCAGCCGGATCGGCGCACGATAATCGCGGCACACGCGCAAACGATGCGCCGGGCATCGAATGCTTACCGCGCGCAAAACCCTCCGCTGAACCCTGACTGTTCGCTCCCCGCGCCGCCCGAACGGCGCATCGCAATGATGGTATCGTTTGCTCTGGCCGAAAGCGCTGCCAGAGCGCCCACGGGGACGCGCGGCTGGCACAACGCAACGCACGCGCCGCGACGTGTGCACACGCACAGCAGCGCCGCCGACGGCACGGCACGGCACGGCACGGCACCCAACGATGAGCGATTCCATCCTGATGAACGTATCGAGAATCACGCTGCGCGCGCGGCGCGAATGGGCTGCGCTGAAGGCGTTCATGGCGCACGCGTTCGCGCCCGCGTTGCGCAACATGCAATACGTGAAGCGGCGCATGCGGCCCTTCGCCGTGGTCGCGACAATCGGCTTTCCGCTTTACTACTACGTCTGGAAAGTCCTGTTTCCTCAGCCTTATGAAAATCTCACGCTGCGCCTGATCGGGTCCGCGCTGTTTGCGCCGTTCCTGTTCCCGGACCGCTGGCCCGTTGCGATAAAAAAATTCCTGCCGTGGTACTGGTATTTCTGCACGCTTTACGGCCTGCCGTTTTTCTTCACCTTCATGCTGTTCAAGAACAACGGCAATGAGGTCTGGGTGGAAAGCGCGCTGATCGCGGCCTTCGTGATGGTGCTGCTGCTCGACTGGCTGATGC
Source organism: Paraburkholderia sp. J94 (assembly GCF_905220285.1). NCBI lineage: Bacteria > Pseudomonadati > Pseudomonadota > Betaproteobacteria > Burkholderiales > Burkholderiaceae > Paraburkholderia > Paraburkholderia sp. J94. The sequence continues at coordinate 550,976 of NZ_CAJMZH010000002.1, forward strand.
TCGTGCTGCAATTTCTCGTCGGCATCGGACTGGCGCTGCTCGCCTACACGCTCACGTCCGATTCGTTCACGCTGACTGGCGGCTACCTCACGCATCTGGCGATCTTCTCGTTTGCCGTGGCGATCGGCGCCATCGCCAATTACGACCAGGACCGCATTCAGATCGAACAGGAGCGCGCGATGCTCGCCACCGCGGGCAGCGTCGCGCACGAACTGCGCACGCCGCTCGTCGCCATCCGCGTCGGTGCCGCCGGCCTCATGCGCTATCTGCCCGCGTTGCTCGACACCTATCTGCTGGCCCAGCGTCACCGCCTGCCGGTGCCGAAAATACGCGTGGCGCATCTGCATTCGATGCAAGGCGTGGTCGGGCGCATCGAGCAGGAGGCGCTGCATTCGAACGCGATCATCGACATGCTGCTCGCCACCGCGCGCTTTACCGGCGGAACGATGCAAAACGCAAGCACCTGCTCCATCGTGCATTGCGTGGAAACGGCACTGGCCCGCTATCCGTTTCGCGAAGGCGACCGCGCGCGCGTGCATTGCAATCTGCGGCCCGATTTCGAATTCGCCGGCTCGGAAATGCTGACCGTGCACGTGCTGTTCAATCTGATTAAAAACGCCTTCCGCCATATGGGCAGTATCGAAGGCGCGCATATTTCTATTCGTCTTGAATCGGGTAAACGCGCTAATCGCTTGATTTTCAGCGATACCGGAACGGGTATTTCGCCGGAAGCCTTGCCGCACATCTTTACCCGCTTTTATACTTCAAGCACCATCACCGATGACGTATCGCTGGGCGCGGGAATCGGACTGGCATTCTGCCGCGATGTCATGCAAGCGATGGGGGGAGCGATTACCTGCTCCTCGGTCAAAGGCCAATATACCGAGTTCGTTTTGACATTCCCAACGCCATGACGAAAGCCATTCAGCCATTTTCCTGGCCAACCACAGTCGCCTTCGTCGACGACAGTGCGGCATTTCTTTCGAATCTGAGCTTGCAGCTCGACCCGGAACTGGCGTTCCGCATGTTCAGCTCGCCCGGCGAAGGACTCAAGTACCTCAATGCGCGTGCGGCCCAGGATCAGCCCGTCTCGCCCATCTTCAGTCCCTATCTCGACCGCACCGAGGAAAACGATGCGCATCAGGTCATCGCCATGCGCGTGGACGCGATTCGCAGCCTCGTGAACCGGCCCGCGCGCTTCGAGTCCATTTCGGTCGTAGTGGTGGATTACGACATGCCGGAACTAAACGGTATCGAATTTTGCCGCCGCCTTACGAATCCCTCAATCAAAAAGATCATGCTCACCGGCAAGGCCGACGAACACGTGGCGGTGAAAAGTTTCAATGAAGGGCTAATCGACCGTTTTATCCGCAAGCATGAAGCCGATGCCGTCGAGACCTTGAATCAGGCCATTCACGACATGCAGCTCGCGCATTTCGACAAAACCAGTGGCAGCGTGCTCGACGCACTCGCGGTATCGGAATATGCGTTTCTCAAGGACGGCGCGCTCGCGGCGCATGTGCAAGGCATTTTCGATTCATTCGGCATTGTCGAACATTACCTTTCGTATCAGCCGCACGGCCTTCTGATGTTCGACGCCGAAGGCACCGCTTATCTGCTCATTATTCATACCGACGAATCGCTGCGCGGCGTGCGCGAGATCGCCGTCGAGCAAAGCGCGCCCGCGAGCTTTCTCGCCGAACTCGACAGTTGCGGCAGCGTGCCCTACTTCTGGCGCACCGAAGGCTACTATCCGGCGCAATGCGCGGACTGGCGGCTCTACATGCATCCCGCATCGGTATTCGAAGGCGAACGCCGCTACGTCTATTCGATCGTGAAGCGCCCGCCCGGCCTCACGCTCGACAGCGTCGCGCCCTACGACGGCTATCTGCAACGCCTCGACCGCGAGATTCAAGCGGCGTGGGGCACGCACTGAACGCCCCACGCCTGCCCTGACGGCTTAACGCTTTTCCAGCCTTATCCGCCCTCTGCGCTCTATCACGCCGCTTCCGGCAGCTCGATCAGCGCGGGCGCCTGACGCGTGCGCGCACGGCCTTCGCCACGCTCCATGAGACGGCGCGTCGACGGCCAGTTCCACATCTGCACCTCGTCGCGAATCGCCTTGCAGACATCCACGAGGCGCTCGATATCCGCATCGCTCATAGCCGCGTTGATCGACAGGCGAATCAGCGAGCGATTCTGCGCCGTGGCGGGCGCGCAGAATACCGACCCGAAAATGCCGCGCGCTTCCAGCGCATCGCGCAGCACGATGGTCTGCGTTTCCGGCCCCGCTTCAAGCGCGACGATCTGCGTTTCGCTGCCGTTGAGGTTGTAGCCGAACTCGGTCAGACGCGAACGCACATAATCCGCATTCGACGCGAGCCGCGCGCGGCGCCAGTCGTCGCGCTCGATCACGTCGAGCGTCGCCGCGAGACCCGCGGTTTCATGCGGCAGCAGTGTCGAACTGAAAATGGCGGGCAACGCTTCGAACTTGAAATACTCCTGAAAACGCCGCGAACAACTGATGATGCCCGCGCGTCCCGCAAACGCTTTCGCGAGACTCGCCGTGCGGAAATGCACGCGCTCGCCGAGTCCCAATTCCGCGACCATGCCCGCGCCGTGCGGCCCGTGCGTGCCGAGCGAATGCGATTCGTCCACCACGAACACGCAATCGTGCGCGGCGCACACCTCGGCGAAGGCCTGCAACGGACAGACACTGCCATTCGTGCTGTACACCGAATCGACCATCACAATGCCCGGCCCGTAACGGCGAATGCGCTGCTCCAGATGCGCGGCATCGTTATGCATGAAGCTGATGGGTTTCGCGCCCGCGCTGCGAATGCCTTCCCACAGCGACATGTGCGCCATCATGTCGACATACACGGGCGTCTGCGCGTTGGCGATCGACTGGATCAGCCCCGTATTGGCGGCGAATCCCGATTGACACAGCACGCTCGCTTCGGTGCCCATATAGCGGGCGAAGCGGTCTTCGAGCACGAGTTGCGGACACGCGTCGCCGTGCAGGAAAATGCCCGACATCAGCAGACCGTTGCCTTCCGAACGGATGCTCGTGCACATCGCGTCGAGAATTTCCGGGTGCCGCGCGATCGACAGATAGTCGTTGCTCGACAGATGCAGCGCCTGCGCGTCGGGCTCGCGGCCCATCATGATGTGACCGCCCGCCCACGTCTGCTGCACGCGCGCCTCGTAATAGCGGTCGACGCGCGCCGCAAGAAATGCGGGCAAGCCCGCGTCGTTGTTGTGTGCGTCACGCCAGTTGTTATTCACTGCTTTCATCTCAGGCTCCTTGGTGGTGAATGGCCGCCCCCCGCTAGCGACATCTGGGTCGAGATCGACTGCGATAGCTGGCCGGTGATAGACCCGTGCCTGGACACCTCGCGCGCGAAGGCATGGCGAGACATCCAGGCTGCAGGCTGGTAAAACAAGCTGGTAATTGCGGATATGAAAGACGGGCGCGCGCGTGGCGACGAGGGGCGGGCCGGATGCGCCATCGCACCCGGCCCCGAGTGCAATGCTGAGCGCAAACCCGAGCGCATGCCGGCCGCGCGCGGCGGCCGCGATGCTGCGCTGAGATCCCCTTGGCGCGATCTCCCGTCGACGCGCTACGCATCCCCCCGGACGCGCGCAAACGGCTGCGAATTGAAAGGCGGATGCGGGCGCTTTACGCCTTGAGCGAGCGTCCCGGCACTCGTGCGATGACCGCTTCGCGCAATCGCCACGGGTGGATGGAAAGAGACGCTTGCCCGATGAATGGGGTACGGTTCCGCGCGGCGCGCACACGATGGCGCACAGCTCGCTGGAACAAACGTTGCGGGGAACGTTTAACGCACCTTCGATAATTATCCTTTAAAAACAGCCACGTGATGCATTTCACCGGCTTCGATGCGCTTTGCATTCCGAAATTATTTTCACCGTAACGAATGCACACCGGCGATGGCAAAGATTTCATGCGACAAGCATGAATCCCCTGCTATTGGCAGGTAAATAAGCGAAACAATCGATTCAGCCAGCGCGCAGCGGCGCGTCCGCACGCAACAATGCGTGAACAACGCGTGCCATGCGAAGCGAGAAGAAAATATTGCCGACGGCGTTATGAAATTTTTGTGTCGTCGTTTGCGGAAATCGCGTCGCGCGATTCAGCGGCGCGCGCGCTCACGACCTGATTGCGGCCGCGCATTTTCGCTTCGTAGAGCGCCGCGTCCGCGCGTGCCATCAGGGTCGTCAAGGTGTCACCGGGAGCGAGCGCGTCCACGCCCGCGCTGAAGGTCAAACCGTCGTGGGCGGGTTCGCGCGCGAGATGCGGCTCGCCTGAGCCGCTCTGCTCCGCGCCCGACGTTCCGTGAATCGGCGCCGGTTGATCCGCCGTGCGCCGCACCGAAAGCGCGGCCACGCGCAGCGCGTCGACGCGCGCGGCGGCGTGCTCGCGCTGCGTCGCCGGAAACAGCAGCGCGAATTCCTCGCCGCCCAAGCGCCCGAACAGATCGGTCTCACGCACGCCCGACGACATCACGCGGCCGAAATGCGCCAGCACGCGATCGCCGGCCGCGTGGCCATAGAGATCGTTGACGGCCTTGAAATGATCGATGTCGATGATGGCGAGCGCCAGCGGCGCGCCCATCGCGCGGGCCGCGCCGAGCAAGGCGTCCGCTTGCGTGACGAAGGCGCGGCGCGTGAGCGCGCCGGTCAGTTCGTCGCGGTTGGCGAGGTGTTCGAGCCGCTCCGCCATGCGGTCGTGCGCGAGCAGCACCATGCCGATCGAGAGCGCCGGCAACACCAGAATGCCGAGCGCCAGATACGCCACATTGAACGGCGTGGAATCGAGCATCGTGGTCTGGTGCACGAGCCCGCTGCCGTAAATCATGCCGCGCAGGCCGTGCGCAAACGCGCCCAGCCACGCCGACCAGGTCACGAAACCGTAGCTGTAACGCGGTCGACCGGGCGGCCGGTCATGCAGCGCGAGCCAGCCGATCGCGCCATAAACCGACGCATGAAATGCCGACACGATCGCAATGCGCACGCCGAGATCCGGTTCCACCCAGTACCACCACGCGATGCCGACCGCCAGCGCCGCGCAGCCCGCCCACGCGAGCGGCACGCGCGGACGCAGGCCGAAAAACTCGCGGCAGCCTTCGAGCACGCGCGTGACGGCGACCGCGAGCAGCGTGTTCGACACGAGGATCGTGAGGATCGGCATGCCCATGGGCTGCATGCCCGCGAGCACGAGCGCGATGCTCGCCATCACGTAAGCGCCAATCCAGCGGCTCACGCCAGGAATGCGGGCGGGCCGCAGCGAGCCGAGAATCGCGAGACTCATGATGCTCGACAGCACCGTGACGAGAAGAATATTGACCGGATTTAGCATGGACTGCGCACGGCCGCGGCTGGCTCGGAATTCGATAAGGGGTCACGTCAGTTTAGGGCACGAATTGCATAAAGCTTGCATGGTTTTTAGTAGGCACCGTCGATATGTGGCGCGGATATTTATTCATGCAGGATGAATAGCCGCGAATTAGCGATGAATTGCCACGACTCGCCCCGCATTCGCCCCGCATTCACCGATCGATGCGTACACACGGATCGACGGGAACGCCATCTGCTGAAGAAAACGGCAATGCACGCCCATTCAACGCCAACGTCATTCAGGAGACTGCCATGCCCGCATCGATACCGGACGTCGCACGCGAGGCGCTGATATTGCGCGTCGAGCGCGCCGTCGACACCGTGACCTTCCCCGCCCATCCGGGCACGCTGATCGAATGCGCCGAACGCGCGGGCGCGCGCGCCGACGTGCTCGCCGCGCTGCGCGAGCTGCCCGACGAGGCGTTCGGCAGCTTTTCGGAAGTGTCTGCGTCGATTGTCGCCGCGCACGACCGGCAGGCGCGCCCGCGGCCTTTCGCGGTCCGCTGAGCGCCGCTTACACCGGTCGACGCCTATGCGCAGCAGCCAGACAACGCCCCCCCCGGACTCGCCGGGAACGAAATTTGCGCACTCCGCCCCGAGTGCCGGACGGTCCCCGGCTTCGGACTGCCCGGATCAAGGGCGCAGCCACGGCAAGAACAAGGGCGCACGCGACGTGAGGACCGCCGGGGTGGTCGATGCGCGCCGCACAGGTAAACGACGTATGGCAACCGTATTACTCGTCGACGACGACAGCAACGCACTGGACGCGCTCAAGGAGCTGGTCGGCCAGGAAGGCTATCGGGTCAGGACCGCCGTGGACGGCTCGGACGCGCTCAAGAGCGCGCTCGCCGACCCGCCCGACGTCGTGATCTCCGACTGCATGATGCCGCGCATGGACGGCCTCGAACTGATGCGCGCCATGCGCCGCGACCGCAAGCTCGCGGCCGTTCCGCTCGTGCTCGTCTCCGCGCTCGTCACGCTGCCCGCCGACGCCGACGTGGTCGGCTTTCTGCGCAAGCCTTTCGCCGTGGCGCAATTACTCGATATTCTGCGGCGCGTAGCGTCTCCGTGACGACGATTGATTCGCCATCCTCAGTGATTGCCATGAAGTCGCGGCACGCGCATTGCGGCGCGTAAGGCATGACGATGCCACCAGGAGGGCCATCATGACCGACTACGCAGGACGCTCGCAGGACGACCGCGTCGCGCAACGCAAGCAGCACAAACAGCCGTCACAGGAGCCACCCGGCGGCGATATGGCCGTGCACGGCACCGAGCCCGACGCCACACACAGCAGCGGCGAACTCTCGGAACGCGGCAAGGAAGTCTGGCGCAAAGGCGCGGGACTCGACGGCGGCGGGAAATCGGACTGATCGCCGGACTCGCCCGATTCAATATTCACGCTGATATGAAACGCGCGCGGCGCGAAAGACATTGACGCCGCGCGCGCTTTTACACGTCATTCAATTCCCGCGTCTTGATTCAGCGCCGCCGGGCATTCGCATTGGGCTTCGCGTTGCGATTCGCCTGCGCGTCGTTTTGCGTGCGCGACTGATACGCATCGCCACCCCAGCGGTCCGTATCCTCCAAACCGCGTTCGAGATCGCGATGCCCCTGCACGCCCACCGAACGCGGCTCGTGCGGATGACGGGTCGCCACCGGCTCACCGCCCTCATGACGCGGATGCTTCACGCTCTGCGCCTCCTCCTGCGAGGGTTCCTGCGATTCGTGGGACGTCTGCGATGCATGACGCGCTTCATGCGCGGCAGGCGCCGCCCGTTGCTCAGCACGCTTGTGATGATTGTTCATGGCACACCTCCGATAACGGCGCATTTCCGCCAATGACGCGCCTCCCCTGCACGCAGCAGCTTGCGTGCCGCGCACACTGGCTTAAACTCGCGACATCGACGGGGTACGACACCCGCAGCGCGCTCCCTGAATCCGGTACAGTCGATACGCACGCGCGCGGCCAACGTGTCATGCTCACGCGTGCCTTGCCGGCATCCGCCCCTCACCATCACCGCACGTTGCACGATGACCTCGAAGGACCGCCGTCACTTTCTGCGCAGCGCCGCGGCCGGCGCCGCGCTCAGCCTGTTTCCGCCCGCGATCCGGCGCGCGCTCGCCATCCCGGCGCACAACGCGACCGGCACGATTCAGGACGTCGAGCATGTCGTGATCTTCATGCAGGAAAACCGCTCGTTCGATCATTACCTCGGCACGCTGCCAGGCGTGCGCGGCTTCGGCGACCGCATCACGATTCCGCAGCCGCGCTTTGCTGCCATCTGGCAACAAAGCGACGGCGAGCGCACGCTGCTGCCGTTCTACCTCGACAAAAGCAAGGGCAACGCGCTGCTCGCGGGCGGCGCGCACGAATGGCTCGACGCGCATGCCGCGTGGGATGCGGGCCGCATGACGCACTGGCCGCGCGCGAAAGGCAATGTGTCGATGGGCTATTTGCAGGCCGCCGACCTGCCGTTTCATTTCGCGCTCGCGAATGCCTTCACGATCTGCGACGCCTACCATTGCTCGCTGCATGGCGGCACGAACTCGAATCGCCTCTTCCTGTGGACCGGCACCAACGGTCCCGGCGGCGCGCCCTACGCCGTGGTCAACAACAATGGCTGGGACTGGCTCGACAGTTCGTCCAGGGGGCTCACGTGGACCACATACGCGGAGCGTCTGCAGAAAGCCGGCGTGAGCTGGAAGGTCTACGAAAATCAGCCGGACAATTACAACGACAATCCGCTCGCGGGTTTCGCCACGTTCCGCAAGGTGCACGAGTCGATCGCGGGCGCGCCCAACGCGCCGTGGACACCGGAAATCGAAGCGCAATCGCCGCTCTATAAAGGCATCGGCAATACGCTGCCCGACGGCGGCTTTTTACAGGCGCTCAAGGACGACGTGACGGCGAACCGGCTGCCGCAAGTGAGCTGGATCATCTCGCCGCAAGCCTATTGCGAGCATCCGGCCATTTCCACGCCGGGCCAGGGCGCGTGGTACATCCAGCAACTGCTCGACGCGCTCACGGCGAATCCCGAGGTCTGGAGCAAGACCGTGCTGTTCGTGAACTACGACGAGAACGACTGCTTCTTCGATCATATGCCGCCGCCCGCCGTGCCCTCGCCGCTCAACGACGGCAGCTATGCCGGCAAGTCGACAGTCAGCACGGAGCACGAGTATTTCACGGTGCCAAATCCGCCCGGCGACAAACAACCGCTCGCGCCCGACGGCCAGCCTTACGGGCCCGGTCCGCGCGTACCGATGTTCGTGATCTCGCCGTGGAGCACGGGCGGCTACGTCAATTCGCAGGTGTTCGATCACACGTCCGTGCTGCGTTTTCTCGAACAGCGCTTCGGCGTGCTGGAGCCGAATATCAGCGCATGGCGGCGTGTCGTTTGCGGCGACATGACCTCGGCATTTAACTTCAGTAGCCCGAACGAAAAATCGTCCACGAATTTTCCTGCGCCCACGCGCGCCGCCGCCGATGCGCTCAACGCCCAGCAAAGCACGCTCAAAACCGTGCACGCGCCCGCAGAAAACGAACAGACGATGCCGCATCAGGCGCGCGTCGCGCGTCCGTCGCGCGCACTGCCGTATCGGCTGCATGCGCATGCGAGCGTCGATGCGAAACATCGCGACGTGCATCTCGTCTTCAGCAACGAAGGCAGCGCGGGCGCGGTCTTTCACGTCTACGACAAACGGCATCTCGACCGCGCGCCGCGCCGCTATACCGTCGAAGCCGGCAAGCATCTCGCCGATACGTGGACGCCCACGCCCACCGATGCGGGCGCCTACGATCTCTGGGTGCTCGGCCCCAACGGCTTTCATCGCGGCTTCGCGGGCAACCTGGGGCAGCCGCCGCACGGAGCGGGACTGGAAATGCAGGTGAGCTACGACGCAGCCGCCAATAGCGTCGGCATCGCCATCGTCAACGAAGGCCGCGAATCCGCCACCTGCACCGTGAGCGCGAACGCCTATCGCCGCGATGGACCGTGGGCCTTCACCGTCGCGCCGCGCGCACGCGTCACGCAGAGCTGGCCGCTCGACGCATCTGGCGGCTGGTACGACTTCACGCTGAGCGCCGCCGACGGCACCACGCGCCGCTTCGCAGGCCGCGTGGAAACCGGCAGGGACAGCATCAGCGATCCCGAAATGGGCGCGGCGAGCTGAGCCGCCCCGTTTCATATCGATTGATCTAAAATGATGGCTTCCCTTGCCACGGAGCCATCAATGGGCCGCCCTCGCGAATTCGACGAAACCCACGTGCTGGACGCTGCCTGCGACGCGTTCTGGGCGCGCGGCTACGAAGCCACCTCCACGCGCGATCTGGTCAAGGCCACCGGGCTCACCCAGCCGAGCTTGTACAACGCGTTCGGCGACAAACGCGCGCTGTTTCTGCGCGTGCTCGATCACTATCTGGAGCAGTCGCTGCGCGAGCGCATCGCGCGCCACGAAGCCGCCGGCACGCCGGGCACCGCCATCGCCGGATTTTTCGCGGAAACCGTGCAGCGCTCGCTCGACGATCCCGCCAAACGCGGCTGCCTGATGGTGAATTCGGTTCTCGAAGCCACGCCCGACGACGAGGCCTTGCGCGCCGCGCTCGCCGCCGAAATCGTGCAGATCCGCGACTTTTTCCTGCGCTGCGTGCAGGCCGGTCAAGCCAGCGGCGAAATCGCCAAAACAGTCGGCGCACAGGAAGCGGCGCAGCATCTGCTCGCCGTGTTGCTGGGCCTGCGCGTGATCGCGCGCATTCAACCGGAGCGCGACTGGCTCGTGAATGCCGTCGCGCCCGCGCTCACGCTGCTCGGATTGCTGCCGGGCCAGGCGGGCTGACGCGCGGCGTCCGCCTGTGTTAATCTTCTAACTCCGATTCAATCAGTCGCGGTATCGTCATGTCTTTCATCAGCACCGGGGTCGAATACGGTTTGCACTGCCTGCTCTATCTCGCGAAGCCTTCGGGCGTGCGCGAAGCGAGCGTGCGCGATCTCGCCGAGATGCAGGGCGTGTCGGTCGATTACGCGGCCAAGCTGTTCACGCGCCTCTCGAAAGCGGGCATCGTTTCGGCCACCGAAGGCGTACGCGGCGGCTTCGCGCTCGCGCGTGCGCCCGAACACATCACCGTGCAAGACGTGGTCGACGCTATCGACGGCGACAAACGCCTGTTCGACTGCCGCGAGATTCGCGCGCAATGCGCGGTCTTCGATGACGAAGCGCCCGCCTGGGCCACGCGCGGCACCTGCTCGATCCACGCCGTGATGCAGGCCGCCGAGCGCAGCATGCGCGAGGAACTCGAAAAGCACACGCTCGCCGACCTCGCCGCGCGCGCTCATTCGAAGGCGCCCGCGAGCCACGGTCATCAAGTGGTCGAGTGGTTTGCCGACCGCGCCGCGAATCGGCGCAGCGATCGCGCGTAAGCTTTCCGAGATTTTTATCGACCACGCAGAAAAGGCCCTTTTTCAAGGGCCTTTTTCATTGACTGCGTGGGGGATGGGGGCGATCAGGCCACCACGATCCGGCGCGGATCCGCCGAGGCGAACACCTCCTCACGCTCGGCGCGCGGCGGATAAATCCACTCGGTATTGATGCGGTGCTTGAGCGCCTTCGCTTCCTGGCCGCTCATCTTCACTTCGCGCTCCCAGCCCTCGGTATAGACCGCGCCCCACGGGCCGAGATCGAGACAGGTCACGTATTTCGGCTGGCTATACGGCAGCGCGTCGAGGCCCAGCAGATCGGCAGCGGCGTTGTGCCCTGCCGAGCGACCAAGATTCATCGCGTGCTGACACGACATGAGCGTGCGATTGCCTTCGTCGTCGGTGGCCGCGCTCGCGACGTCGCCCGTCGCGTACACGCCCGGCACGCCCTCGACCGCAAGGTGGCGATCGACATAGAGACGGCCCGCTGTATCGCGGCGCGCGGGAATCTGCTCGGTCAGCGCGCTCGCACGCACGCCGGCGGTCCAGATGACCGTATTCGCGGCGATGTGCTCGCCGTCGGCCAACGTGACGCCGTGCGCGTCGACGGCCGTCACGCCCTGGCCCAGTTTCCACTGCACGCCGAGTTCGCCGAGCGCCTGCTCGATGACGGGCCGCGGACCTGGACCGAGATCGGGACCGAGCGCCTCGTTACGTTCGACGACGATCACACGCACTTGCGCGCTACCGCCGAGCGCGGCGCGCAAACGCGCGGGCATTTCCGCGGCCGTTTCGATGCCGGTGAAACCGCCGCCCGCCACCACGACGGTATTTCGCGCGGGCGTATCGGGCAGTTGCGCGAGATCGCGGATATGGGCTTCGAGTTCCGCCGCTTCGTCGATCTGATCGACGCTGAACGCGTGCTCCGCGAGGCCCGCGATGGCCGGGCGGAACAGCTTGCTGCCCGTCGCCAGCACGAGGCGGTCATAGGACATCGTGAACGCGCGCTGATCCGCATCCACACCCTCCACTTCACGACGCGCCACGTCGATACGCGCCACGCTGCCCTGCACGAACTTCACACCAGCTTCGCGGAAGATGTCCGTGAGCGGCGCCTTCATGTTCTCCGGCCCTTCTTCGTACAGGCGCGGACGCACGTGCAGATGCGGCTCCGGCGCGATCAACGTGACTTCGACGTCCGCACGGCCCGCCTCGTCGAGCAAACGCGCCGCGCTCAGCGCGCTCCACATGCCGGCGAAACCGGCCCCGATAATCAAAATGCGTCTGGACATGCTGCTGCTCCTGTGGATCGTTGCACCGTCGCAACGTGTAACTCGGATTCTATGAGTCGTAGTTTAACGCGACAATGCATGTTAACGAAACACACTGTTGACTCCACTGAGCGAAAACAAACGCCGGGCATTCGTCCGATCAATTGCGCTTCGATTTCGAGCGCTGAAAATAAAAGCGCCCGCATGCCTGAAGCATGCGGGCGCTCGTGCTCGTCTTGTGTATCGCTATCGCGATCGCGATTAGCGCCTCATCGTTTCGACAGCCGGCTCGTCGCCAGATCCGCGACAAACGCCAGCGAGAGCGCAACGGCGCCGCACGCGAAAATCAACGCGTAGTTTTCATGCGTGTGCGAAAACAGAAACGAATAACCGTAGCCGCCCAGCGCCTGAAACAATGCGAATGCGGTAGTCGCGCGGCTCCACGCGGCACGCTGTTCGAGATGATCGTGCGGCACGAGTTCATGAATGCGGCCCAGCGCGAGCGGCACGACGCCCGGCGTCAATGCCCCGAGGATCAGCGTGGCGACGAGCACCGCTGCCGTGTGATTCGACAGCGCCAGCAGCGCCACCGCAACGGCCTGAATCAACAACGCAAAACGCCAGGCGAGTTTGAAACCGATCCGATCGGCGAGTTGCCCGCAGAGAATCGGTCCCGCGATCGCCGCCATGCCGTAGAGCACCCAGATATGCGCGCCGGTCGACGCACCGCGTCCGAGTCCGCGCGCCACATAATCGACGAGCAGGATCATCGCGGGCACGAGCCCCAACGCATTGGCGGCGTATTGCGCGTACAGCACGCGCAGCGGCGTTTGTGCCCCTACAGCGTGACCCGCAGTTTGCGCGGGCGCGGCAGCAACGGGCGCATCGCTGGCCGGCCAGCCGAACCAGCTAATCGCCGTCAGCAGCAAGGCGAGCGCGCCGAGGCCCATCCACGCGGCGCGCAAACCGTCATGCAGCAGCGAGGGAATGACCGTTCCCGACGCCGCGATGCCAAGCCCCAGCCCGAGAAAAATCATTCCGCTCACGAAGCCGCGTCGCGCGGGCGGCACGTGCGGAAGAATCGACGTGGCGACCAGCACCATGATCGCGCCGCCCGCCACGCCGGACGCGAGCCGCCACACGAAGAACCACGCCACGGACAGCGGCAACGCACACGCAAAAAACGCGAGCGTGGCGGTCGCCATGAGCACGCGCAGCGCGTGCCGGTTCGTGAGCGCATGGGCGATGGGCCGCCCGAGCAGCGCGCCCAGCAGATAACCCGCGAAGTTCGCCGCGCCGAGCGTGACGGCTTGCGATGCCGTGAACCAGTGCGCCTGGATCAGCGCAGGAATCAACGGCGTGTAGGCGAAACGCGCAAGACCGATGGCGACGAAACTGCCGCACAGGCCCGCGAGCGTCGCGAACAAGGCCGAAGCGTCGAGCCGCTCGGGCACGCGCGCACCAAGAGTGGATGGCTGGGCTGACATGTTTGATTTCATTCTCGAAGAGGCTGTTTTATATCACTCGATACAGTAATAACGGATTCTATATCGATCGAATTAAAATGCAAGCCCCGAGCGCAGCCGGACAGCGTGCGCAGTACACTGCCCGTTGCCGTTCTTGACGCTCGCCTGCCCCGCAACCCTTCTCCCCCGATTGATGCAAGGAGCCACGATGAAAATCGATTTGTCTGGAAAACTCGCGCTCGTGACCGGCTCGGCGGCCGGAATCGGCCTCGCCATCGCCAAAGGTCTCGCCGAAACCGGCGCGACCGTGATCGTGAGCAGCCGCCACGCCGCCAACGTCAACGATGCCGAAGCGGCCGTGCGCGCCGCTGTGCCGGGCGCGCAAGTGCAGGGTTTCGTCGGCGACCTGTCGAATACGCAGGGCTGCGATGCGCTCGTGAAAGCGCATCCAAAAGTCGATATCCTCGTCAACAATCTCGGCGTGTTTCAGCAGGAAGATTTCTTCGAGATTCCCGATAGCGAATGGCAGCGATTTTTTGAAACCAATGTGATGTCGGGCGTGCGGCTCTCGCGCGCGTATGCGGGCGCGATGGTCAAGCAGGGCTGGGGGCGCATCGTGTTCATCTCGTCGGAATCGGGACTCAATATTCCCGCCGACATGGTTCACTACGGCATGACCAAGACCGCGCAGCTCGCCGTGGCGCGCGGGCTCGCCAAGCGCCTCGCCGGCACAGGCGTGACGGTGAATTCGGTGCTGCCAGGACCGACGCTTTCGGATGGCGTGGAAGCGATGCTTCGGGACGAAGTCGCAAAGACCGGCAAGACGGTCGAGGAAGTCGCGGCGGCTTTCGTGCAGCAACATCGCGCCTCGTCGATCATCCGCCGCGCCGCGAGCGTGGAGGAAGTGGCGAACATGGTCGTCTATGCGTGCTCGACGCAGGCTTCCGCCACCACGGGCGCTGCGCTGCGCGTCGACGGCGGCGTGGTCGATACCATCGCCTGATACTGATTCGATATCCTTAGCAAATTTCGCGACGTGGAGATGTCGAACTCGCGATTGCCGCGCTGCACAAGGTGTGACACATAAAGAAACGGCCCGCGAATTCCGCGGGCCGTTTTCATTTTCACGCGCGTGCAAAGCGTGATGTCGACGCATTTACCCTCAGCGCCGCACAACGCCAACCAGCAACGTGACGAGAAAGATCACGATAAAGATAAAGAACAGAATCTTGGCAATGGATGCCGCGCCCGCTGCAATGCCGCCAAAGCCGAAGACGGCGGCAATGATCGCGATGATGAAGAAAATGACTGCGTATTGAAGCATGACGTCCTCCGGTCTTCGAAAAAAGAATTCGACATGAATCGCGAGGCGTGCCTAGCGCGGCACGGATTGCACGGGCTCGACGGTTTGGGTCGGATCGAAGTCCGCCCATTTACCTTGTTGCCAACGGCCGTGTGCTCGCTCCACTTCCACGCCGCCCGCCGCGCCCAATACCTCGGCGGCCTGACGCTGCGTGTCGGGACTCACATGCACGGCCACGAGCACGCCCGATTCGCGGCCGTGCGGCGTGCCGTCCGGGTCGTGAGCGATATCGGGCGCCTTGCCATGACCGCCGCCGCGCGTTTCCATCAGCGCGCCCGCGAGCGTGCCCACATAGGCGCCCACGCCGGCCGCCACCGCCAGCACGAGCAACGAACGTAAAAAGAGGAGCGACAGCACGATGGCGATGACCACGCCTGCAAGCGCGCCCACGCCGGCTCCCGCTCCTGCGCCAAGCGAGGCCCAGCGTGACTGGGGATCGACGAAGCGGTCGCCGCCCACGGGAAAGCGAGCGTGCTGGCCGCCCGGATTCACGTAAAAGAGCGACACGTCGTCGTCGATGAATCCGTTCGTGTGAAGCTGGCCGATGGCCGCTTCGGCGTCGTTGAACGTCGTGAAGCGGCTCGCAACGATCAGAGACATAGCCGTTCTCCTTGCTCGATCAACCTTGAATACGGAAGTGGCCGCTATGCAGCACCACGCCGCCGCCCGTCTGTTCGATGGACTCGGTACAGACGCTGCGAATCTGTGCGCGACCGCGCACGAACGCCTCCTGCAGCGGCCCTTCGAGCGCCGATTCCGCGCCAAAGTGATCTTCGAGCGCTTCAGCGCTGATGGCGCAATCGACAGGTTCGCCGTCCACTTCGGCGATGAAATGCATCAACAGATTCGCACCGTCGAATTCAGGCGCGTCATTCCGGTAGTGGATGTTCATATCGGAATCCTTATCGATTTTGGCCAACGATGCGCCGTAGACGACTGACGCGGCGCGTGCCCGCTTTTTGGCGCAGCCGTCAGGCAAGCGATCAATTCCGCGTTGAAGGCCGGCAAATCGTCAGGCTTGCGGCTCGTGACGAAATTGCCGTCGCGCACCACGCGCTGATCGACCCATGTGCCGCCCGCGTTGCGAATATCGTCTTGCAGCGAAGGCCAGCTCGTCATGGTGCGCCCTTTCACGATGCCCGCCGACACCGGCAGCCAACCGCCATGGCAGATCGCCGCGATGGGTTTGTGGGCGGCATTCGCCGACTTCACGAACGCCTGTGCCTCGGGGATCAGACGAATCGCGTCGCCGTTGATCACGCCGCCGGGCAGCACCACCGCGTCGTAATCGTCGGGCTTCGCCTGCGCGAACGTACGATCGACCTTCACGCGCGCGCCCTTGTCGATATGCCGAAATCCCTGAATTTCGCCGGGTTCGCTCGATATCACGTCGACGTGCGCGCCAGCTTCGATCAGTGCCTGTTGCGGCCCGGTGAGTTCGACTTCCTCGAAACCGTCCACGGCGAGGATCGCTACCTTGCAATGTTCCAGTTCACGCGTCATCACGCACTCCTTCGACTGTCTCGTTGAGGCATCGGCTCACATCATCGAATAGTTGAGCAAGCCGGATGCCCGAGGTTAAAGGGCGCAACGCAGGACACGTCACGCGAATCATTGCGTCGTGTTCGGCGACGTGGTCTGCGGCATCGATTGCGAGTTGCCGCCGTTGTTGTTCCAGCCCGGCGCGGTCGAAGGCGACTTGTTCGGCGTCGAGCCCGTGCCGGTGCCCATGCCGCCGCCTACGCCCGTGCTGCCCGGCGCGCCGTAACCGCTGGTATCGCCGTTCGTGCCGGTACTGCCGTTTCCGTTCGCGCCCATGCCGTTATTCGGCGCCATGCCTGCCGCGCCCTGCGCGGTGCCGCCGCCCGCGCCCACGCCGCCCGATCCTCCCATCCCGCCTGCTGCGTATGCCGCGCCGGAAAGCGCCATTGCGAGAACCCATGTCACTGCCTTGATCGTCGGTCTGCTCATCGTCGTTCTCCTTGAAAACGATTCGTTTGCCGATATGCGGCGCGTCGCCTGCCGGTGTGTACGTGCATCGCGAGGCGCGCCGCGCGAACACCTTCGTGAGCGCAAGCGATGTGCCGCACGAAGCCGGATAAACACGACGGAGCAAAAAATCAACGAGGAAGAAAAGCGCGGGCAGAAATAGAAACGGGCCCGTCTTCGCGGGCCCGTTCAAACAGATAAGTCAGGGATGCGTTAAATACCGCGTTTCAAGCCAGATGCGCAGGCCGATGCCAGCCGTTTTGCTGAAACGTGGTGGAGAAGAACAACACCTGGTAACGAATCGAATTCGACCAGTATGACCACGTATGGCCGCCGGGCCGCTCCGCATAATCGTGAGGCACGCCCAATGCAATGAGCTTCTCATGCAGCGTGCGATTCGATTGCACGAAGAAGTCGCTCACGCCGCAATCGATCGTGAGCGCGATATGCGCGTGCTCGAAACTGCTTGCGTCTTCGACGATGGCGTTGCGGGTCCAGAAGTCCGCATGGCGTGCGGGATTGCCGAACACGCGGTCGATGCCCGGTTCGTCCTCGCAATTGCGCGGATCGACTGCGCCGCTGATGCTGCCTGCGGCGCCAAACGTTTCCTGCCGGTCGAGCGCGATACGCAGCGCCCCGAATCCGCCCATGCTCAAGCCGGTGATCGCACGCGCCTGCCGCGTGGCGATCGTGCGGAAATGCGTGTCGATCCACGAAACGACTTCGGTGCCGATATAGGTTTCGTATTGGCTCGCCTGATCGAACGGACTGTCGATATACCAGCTTTCGTGACCGCCATCGGGCATCACGAGAATCACGTGATAGCGGTCAGCGAGTTTGCCGATCTGCGTATTCGAGGTCCAGTCCGCGTAATTGCCGCCGGAACCGTGCAGCACATACACCACCGGATAGCGCGTGGTGCCGCTGCCGCGCCCGTAATCGCCGGGCAGGACCACGGTGGCGTCGAACGCGCGATGCATGGCGACGCTCGGAATCGAGACGATTTTCGTCTGGAACGCCCAAACGGGTGCGCTAAAAAACACAATCAGAAACAGCCAGAACACACGCAGGGGCCGGAACGCGCGGGCTTTATTCATGAGTGGTCGCTCTTGTCAGATAGCCACGAGGGGCACGACATCAGCGACGACTCTAGCAACTGGCACTTACAACCAAATTTCGGCGAACCCTACGGCGACATTCACGGCCCCATTCGTCCACTAATTGGGCACGGCGAACCTGATCGCTCATTCAGTCGCTTATCTAATCGCCATTGCGCCGCCTGCGCCGTAGCCGCCCTTGCGGCTCGCCCTCGTGCAGCAGCCCCTTCTGGCGCGGCGTGAGCGGATCGTTCAGGCAAGGCTCGGCGTCGAGTTCCTGCTCGAAGCGCTCCCAGATGCCCGCGGGCGTATTGGCGGTGCCCACGCGCGTACCGATCATCATGCGGACCTGATTCGCGCGGCTAATGGTCGAGCGCAATCGATGAATCTCCCAAAGCAGCCGCAAGACCACGGGCAGCGGATGCTGGTCGTAAATATCGGCCAGCTCCGCTGCCGTGAGCGGAGGGAAATGACGATGATTTCGTCCCATGATTGCGTGTGAAGTCCTGCGCCGAGCACTGTATATATATACAGGTTAGCACACGCATGAATCGTTCTGGAAGGTCCTGGCGACGCGATTGAAGCGGGTGAAAAAGGGTGCATGGCACCCTTTTAATGAGGCTAATGCGGCGCGTGTGCGTCCATATCGATAGGCGCATGATGGCTGCCATACAGGCGCAACGCCAGCGCACAGATCGCCGCGCCGAGTCCGCCCGCCACGCCGCCGAAAGTGCCGAGCCACGCAATGCCGAAGTCGTTGGCAATATGATTGCCGAGCAGCGCGCCCGCGCCGATGCCCACGTTATACAAACCGGAATAGATCGAGACCGCGAGATCGGCGGCATCGGGCGCGAGCCGCAGCACCCACGCCTGCATGGCCAGGCCGAAACACACGACCGCGCCGCCCCAGATCGCCGTATGTACGGACAGCGTCACGATATTGAGCGCACACGGAAACAGCACGAGCAGACATACGCAAATCGCAAAGACGGCCGAGCGCAGGAACTGTTCGGGACGTTGCGGAAACAGGCGATTGAAACCAATAGCGGCGGGAATGCCGGCCGCGCCGAACAGAATCAGCAAATACGTAATGCGGCCGTTGCTTTCCTGGCCGACGTGGTGAATAAACGGCTCGATATACGTATACGACGTGAAGTGCGCGCATACGACGAGCACGGTAATCAGATAAAGCGATACCAGCATCGGCTTTTTAAACAGCACGGGCAGGCTTTTGAACGACCCGGTCTGATGGCTCTCGAGCTTCGGCAACGCGACACGCAGCATCAGCAGCGTGACGCCGGCGGCCGCCGCGATCGCCAGAAACGTTTCGCGCCAGCCCAGCGTTTCGCCGATCACACGGCCAAGCGGAATGCCCGCCACCATGGCGATCGACGTGCCCATGCCGAGCATGCCGAGCGCGCGGCTTTTCTGGCCGGGCGGCGCGAGCCGCACGACCAGCGACACCGATATCGACCAGAAAATCGCATGCGCACACGCAATACCGATCCGGCCGACGACCAGCACGGGAAAACTCCACGCCACGCCGGTCAAAATGTGGCTGGCGATAAACAAACCGAATACGCCGGTCAATAACTTGCGGCGCTCGATATTGCGCGTCAGCAGCATCAGCGGCAGCGACGCCACCGCCACCGTCCACGCGTAGATCGTCAGCATGAGGCCGACGTCGGTCGCCTTCATTTGCAGGCTGTCGCCAATCGCGCTGAGCAGCGCCACCGGGACGAATTCGGTCGTGTTGAAAATAAATGCGGACAGCGCCAATACCAGCACGCCCCACCAGGCGTAACCGGATGTGCTCCGTTCAGGCGTCGACATATTCAATCAGGGGCAAAAAGCAAAACAGCGGCAATTATCACGTAAAGCACGTGCAAGCCTGTTGCAACGCGCAAAAAGGGTTCATGCGGGCAAATTTACCGGACCATAACGCCCCAATAACGTCCGCCGTTTATTTCAGTTTGCGTAAGGGGCTCTCGCGGAATCACGGGTGTTTGCGATCATTTTGTTACACCTCTTACCCCCAAACCTTGCCGTCGTTACAGGAGCCTTTCAGATTGGAAGTTATACTCAGCGCCGGATTAAAACCAATGAGTTCACTCATGAAGAAATTCTTCCCGATGATGGCGATTGCAGCGCTGGCTGCCACGGCTTCGATTCCGGCAATGGCCGGCGACATGAACAATGCGCTGGGCGGCGCGCTCGGCGGCGTGGCCGGCGCAGCGCTGGGCGGCGCGGTCGGCGGCAGCACGGGCGCCGTGATCGGCGGCGCGGTGGGCGGCGGCGCGGGCGGCGCAGTGACGTCGAACCGTCGCGAACGCACGGGCGCCATCATTGGCGGCGCACTCGGCGGCGGCGCGGGCACGGCGGCCGGCAACGCCATGGGCGGCCGTACCGGCGGCCTCGTTGGCGCGGCGCTCGGCGGCGGCGCGGGTTCGGCGCTCGGCGGCAACATCTCGCGGTCGAATTCATACGCAGACGACTACTCGCGCGGCTATCACGGCAAGCGTCACCACGGCAACAAGCATCGCCATTGGGATTGAAGCGCCCGCTCCTCCGCGAGTCCGCTTTAAAGAAAAACGGCACGGCGAATTGAATCGCCGTGCCGTTTTTTTTATTCGCCTCGCGCGTGAATCGCGAATCGACTATCAAGCGAGCCGGAACACGCCCACCGCTTCGCGCAATTCCACCGCCTGCTCGGCCAAGGCATGCGCGGCCGCCGACGCCTCTTCCACGAGCGCCGCATTCTGCTGCGTGACTTCGTCCATTTGCGTAACCGCCACATTCACCTGCTCGATACCGGTGCTCTGCTCCTGCGAAGCGGTCGCGATTTCGTCGATGATGGTCGTCACGCGCTGCACGGCCGCCACCATGTCCTGGATCACGCTGCCCGCGTCGTTCACGAGCGACGATCCCGCGTCGATGCGCTGCGCCGAAGCCTCGATCAGCTTTTTGATTTCCTTCGCCGCCGCGCCGCTGCGCTGCGCGAGCGTGCGCACTTCCGAAGCGACCACCGCGAAGCCGCGTCCTTCCTCGCCCGCGCGCGCGGCCTCGACTGCCGCATTCAACGCGAGAATATTGGTTTGAAACGCAATGCCGTCGATGACCGCGATGATGTCGACGATCTCGCCGGAACTCGTCGAAATGCCGCGCATGGTCTCGACCACTTCGGCCATCAGATCCTTGCCGCGCACCGCCGTGCCCGCCGCGTCGCTGGCCAGCAGCGCAGCCTGTTTCGCGTTCGCCGCGTTCTGGCGCACGGTGGCCGTGATCTGCTCCATGCTTGCGGCCGTTTCTTCGAGCGAGGCGGCCTGTTCTTCGGTACGCGACGACAGACCCTGATTGCCCGCCGCGATCTGCCCGCTCGCCGACGCCACGCCTTCCGCATGTCCGCGCACCTGGCTCACCACGCCCACGAGGCTGCGCTGCATGCCCTTCAGCGCGCGCAGCAGGAGCGCCGTTTCATCGCGTCCGCTTGCCTGCACTTCGAACGCGAGATTGCCTTCGGCCACCGCGCTCGCGCAATCGAGCGCGCGCGAGAGCGGCTTCGTCACGGTGCGGCTGAACAACCAGCTACCGGTCATCGAGATGATGAGCGCGGCCACCATCAGCACCGCGCTGATCGCCGTCGCGTGGCGCGCTTCTTCCGCTGCATCGGCGGAAATCTGCGCACTGTCCGCCGCGATCTTGCGCGCGGCCTGATCGAGCAGCGCGGCGGGCGCGCGGTCCACGCCGGCCACCGCGTGATCGCCGGCCGTCGGATCGAAACCCGCCGCCTTGAATGCCGCGAGACCGTTGCGATAGCCCTCGCCCATTTTCGTGTGCGCACTCGCGAATTGATCGATCAGATCGCGGCTTTCGCCAGCGGGCAAACTCGCCTTGAGTTGCGCGGCGAGCGTATCCACTTCGCGCTCGCGCGCCTGAAACGCGGACCAATGCTTGTCGAGCATCGCCGGATCCTTACCGCGCAGCAGCGTGTCTTTCCATTCCTGAACCTGCACCTTGAACGCGAGCAGCGTGTTCATCACGGCGCGCTCGTTCGCCACGCTGCTCTGCACCGTCGTGCCGTACACGGTCAGCGACTGGTTCAGCGAGTAGATTCCGTAGAACGCCCCCGCGAACATCAACAGGAGCGCCGCCGCGAACGCGAGCGGAATCTTCAGGGTCAGCTTCATCGTCTATTCCTTGCGGTTGCCATGCGCGCCGCGCCGGGCGTCAATCGCCCGGCGGCCAGCGCCACGTCATGCTATCGGCAAGGAATTCGCAAACTGAAGGGACGGGAAGGCACGAAAAAAGACTCTTCCTCGATTTGATTTAATCAGACAAAAGCGCGATGCCACGCCTCGATGACAACAATAAACGGGGCCATGAATCGGGGTAAATTCAGGGGCTATATTCAGGGGCCAAAAAAAGACCCGGCATCGCCGGGTCGTGTTGCCTTGCATCGAATCGCATTGAATCGCGCAATGCCGAAATGCCACGATGCAATCGATATTTCAGAAATTGAAATTGTCGATATTCGACGCGTCGAACGTGGTCGGCGGCCCGAGAATCACTTCGCCGCTCTTGCCGACGGTGCGCTTGCCGAGCTTGCCCGCCTCGAACGTGTCGCCTTCCTTGCCGGTGATCGTGCCCGACGCGAGATTCGCCGCCGCATAGGCCGCGAGATAGCCGAGCGCACCCGGATCCCAAAGCTGGAACGCCTTCACGGTGCCGTTCTTCACGAACGCGCGCATCTGATTCGGCGTGCCGAGACCCGTCACCGCCACCTTGCCTTTGCTCGACGACGACGAGATATAACGCGCGGCCGCCGCGATGCCCACCGACGTCGGCGCGACGATCGCCTTCAGGTTCGGATACGCTTGCAGCAGGCCTTGCGTTTCGACGAACGACTTCTGGTCGTCGTCATTGCCGTAAGCGATTTTCACGAGCTTCATCTTCGCGTATTCGGGCTTCTTCAATTCTTCCTGCATCCACTTGATCCACGTATTCTGATTCGTGGCATTCGGCGTGGCCGAAAGAATCGCGAATTCGCCTTCGTTGTTCATCAGCTTGGCGACGAGTTGAATCTGGCCGCGGCCAATGCTTTCCGCGTTGGCCTGATTCACGAAGATCTGCCGGCCGTCGGGCGCGGTATCGGAATCGAACGTGACGACCTTGATGCCCTGCGCCATTGCACGCTTCAGATACGGCACGAGCGCGTTGGCGTCGTTGGCCGCGATCACGATGGCGTCCTGATGCTGCGTGGTCAGCGTGTTGATGTACGAGACCTGCGAGGACGCGCCCGCATCCGAAGGACCGACGACCTTGCCTTCGCCCTTGAACTCCTTGATGGCGTCCATGCCGCCGTTGTCGGCGATCACTTCGTACGGGTTGTTGATCTGCTTCGGCACGAAGGCGATCTTCAAGCCTTCCTTGATGCCCGCGGCGTGCGCGGTCAATCCCGCGCCCAAAAGCGTCGCGCACAGCAGGGCCGTGCACATGTGACGTACTGGCTTCATCATGAACGTGTCTCCTCGATGGATGCCCGAAGCGATTCGGGCGCATGCTACTTCGTTGTGACTTCGTTATTGCGGCTTCGTGTTGCGTTGATGACTGGATTGCGACTTCGACTACGAATGAGGTCCTGGTGAATGGCGCGTCATGCAGCCTGCCGCGCGAGCGCGCGCCGGTCGCGCAGCGTGCGCCAGCGCGCCGCGAGATTCGGAATCAGCACCGAGGCGAGCAGCAACGCCCCCGTCACGATCGTGAGCGTTTCGCTGGACACGTCGGCGAGCGTCAGCGCATTCTTCAGGACACCGACAATCAGCAGCGAAAGCAGCACGCCATACATCGAGCCGCGCCCGCCGAAAATACTCACGCCGCCGAACAGCACCGCCGCGATCACCGACAATTCGAAACCCTCGCCGTTGTCGCCGCGCGCGCTCGTGAAGCGCAGCGTGTAGACGATGCCCGCGAGCGCGCTCATCACGCCCGACAACACGAAAAGGCGGATCTTGACCTTCGCGACGTCGATGCCCGAAAACGAAGCCGCCGTGCTGTTCGCGCCGATTGCGTAGAGGCTGCGTCCGAACGCCGTGGCTTGCAGCAGCAACGTGAAGATCACCGCGCACGCCACGACAATCAGGAACGGCAGCGGAATGAACGTGCTGCCGAGGTTGCTCATGCCGAACAGCGTGTATGCGGGCGGAAAATCGGCAATCGCCTGATCGCCGAGCAGCACATAGGCGAGACCGCGAAAGAGCGCGAGCGTGCCGATCGTGACGGCCAGCGAAGGCAGATTCAGCTTCACGATCACGAGGCCGTTGAAAAGACCGGCGAGGCCGCCGGCCACGATCACGAGCACCATCGCGAGCGGCATCGGCATGCCCATGTGCCAGAGCACGCCGAGCAGCGCGCTCGACGCACCGAGCACCGACGCCACCGAAAGATCGATTTCGGCCGCGACGATGATGAGCGTCATCGGCAAGGCCATGAGTGCGACTTCGGTGAGATCCGCGAGCACGTTGCTCAGGTTCGCACCCGTGAGAAACACGTTCGACAGCAAACGCCCCGCGAGCAGCGAGAGCACGAGTATCACCACGAGCAGCGTTTCCCAACTGAGCGGCAGGCCCGGACGGCGCGTGAGCAATGCGGAATCCGGTTTGGAAGCAGGCTTAGCCATGATCGCGTTTCCTCATCATGCGTTTGGCGACGGAGCGGGCGAGCAGCGTATCGGCGGCGATGGCCGCGACGATCAGCGCGCCTTGAATGGCCTGCTCCCAGAATGGCGAGACGTGCAGCACGACGAGCGCGATACTGATCACGCCGAGCACCAGCGCGCCGAGCGTCGCGCCGAGTATCGTGCCCACGCCGCCTGTGATCGCCACGCTGCCCACCACGGCGGCGGCCACCACTTGCAGTTCGATGCCTTTCGCGGTGCTCGCGTCGACAGTGCCGAAACGCGCGAGCCACAGCGCGCCCGCGAGTCCCGCAATCGCGCCGCTGATCATGAAACCCACGGCCACGCGCCGTTCGACGTTGATGCCCGCGAGCCGCGCGGCTTCCGGGTTCGAGCCGATCGCATAGTATTCGCGGCCGGGCCGGAACTGCTTCAGATACACGGAGAGCGCGATAAGCAGCACGATCGCGATCAGCGCGAGCACCGGCACGCCAAGCAGCGATCCTGTAGCGAGACGCGAGAACGCATCGGGCAGGCTCGTGGCGTTGATCTGTCCGCCATGCACCCACGCATAATCTGCACCCCGAAATATATACAGGGTCGACAGCGTGGCGACCAGCGACGGCACGCGCCCCACCGCCACCAGCAGCGCGTTGATCGAGCCCGCCACCACGCCGATCGCCAGCCCCGCGAGCAAGGCGACGATTACCGGCATATGCGGAAACGCCACATACAGACTGCCGACCGCATACGCGCTCACGCCCACCGTCGACCCCACCGAGAGATCGATATGGCGCATCAGGATCACGATCGTCATGCCCGCCGTGAGCAGGCTGACGATGGCGACGTTGAGCAGCACGTCGCGCAGATTCTGCAGATTGAGGAACTGCGGCTTCGCGAGCGACGTGCCGCCGATGATCAGCAGCAGCACGACGAACAGCGTGGTCTCGCGGCTTTTCGCGAGCGCCTGCATCAGTGCGGCCGGCCCGTTGCGCGGCGCGCGCGGTTCGCCGCCGTGCAAGGGATGAGGAGAAGTGGAATGACCCATCATGCTGCATGCCCCAGATGAATGTTGGTCTGACCGAGCGCCGCGCTCATGATGCGTTCCTCGTTGGCGTCGGCGCGCGCGATATCGGCGGTGATGCGGCCTTCGTGCATGACCAGCACGCGGTCGGCCATGCCGAGCACTTCCGGCAGTTCGCTCGAAATCATCAGCACGGCCATGCCTTCACGCACGAGTTCGGCGAGCGCGCCATAGACTTCCGCTTTCGCGCCCACGTCGATGCCGCGCGTCGGTTCGTCGATGATCAGCACTTTCGGCCCCGTGGCGAGCCACTTGCCGAGCACCACTTTCTGCTGGTTGCCGCCCGACAGCGTCCCCACGGGCGCATTCAGATCGCTCGCCTTGAGGCGCAGCCGCGTGCCCCATTGCCCCGCGAGCTGCACTTCGCGTCCCGCTGAAATCAGGCCGAATCGCACCAGACGCCCGAGTACGGTCAGCGACGCATTGCGCGCGATGCTCAGTTCGAGCGCGAGCCCCTGCTGCCGCCGGTCCTCGGGCACGAGCGCGAGCCCGGCCCGCACGGCCGCCGCCGGCTTGCCCATCTTCAGCGGCTTGCCTGCGATCTGCACTTGCCCCGCATCGCTCGGATCGATGCCGAAGATCGCGCGCGCCACTTCGCTGCGGCCCGCGCCCACGAGTCCCGCAAGCGCGACGATCTCGCCCGCGCGCACGTCGAACGCGATGTCCTTGAAAACGCCGCGCCGCGTGAGGCCGCGCACGCGCAGCATCACTTCGCCGGGCTTCACGTCGGCCTTCGGATAGAAGGTCGCGAGATCGCGGCCCACCATCTTCGCGACGATGTCCTGCGTATTCAGCGTGGCCGTGGGCGCGTCGAACACCTTGGCGCCGTCGCGCATGATGGTCACGTGCTGCGTGAGCACGAACACCTCTTCGAGCCGGTGCGTAATGAACAGAATCGCCACGCCGCGTTCGCGCAGCTTGCGCGCGATGGTAAAGAGCCGCTCCACTTCGGGCAGCGACAGCGCGGCCGTGGGCTCGTCCATGATCAGCACGTTAGCATTGAGCGACAGCGCTTTCGCGATCTCGATCACCTGCTGATCCGCAATCGACAAGCCGCGCACGAGGCGCTCGGCCCTGAGGTCGACACCGAGCGACGCGAGCAGCGCCGCCACTTCGCGATGCATGGTGTCGTAGTCGATACGCCCCACCTTGTCCACGGGCTGACGGCCCATGTAAATGTTTTCGGCGATCGACAGATCGAAAAACAGTGTGGGCTCCTGATAAATGACCGCGATACCCATGTCGCGCGCCTGAGCGGGCGAGGTGAACTCGCGCGCCTCGCCATCGACGAACAATTCGCCGCTATCGGGACGATGCACGCCCGCGAGTATCTTCACGAGCGTCGACTTGCCCGCGCCGTTTTCGCCGAGCAGCGCATGCACCTCGCCCGCCTTGAGCACGAGCGAGCCGTCCACGAGCGCGCGCACGCGCCCAAACGACTTGCTCGCGCCGCGCAGTTCGAGACGCGGTACGTCTGCGGCCTGGGTTTTCGATTCCACGCATGTCTCCTGATTAGCGGCTCGTGCTTGTTTTCGTGCGCGAGCGCGGATTCTCTAGATGCGATAAATGCGTTCGGCGTTGCCGCAAAAGAGCGCGTGTCTGTCGCGCTCGCTGGCGTCGCTCACGATCGCGGCATAGGCGTGCCACAAGTCGGCGTAACTGCCGAACAGACGATCGACCGGGAAATTCGACGCGAACATCGCGCGCTCCACACCGAATGCGTCGATGGCTTCGAGCACATACGGCCGCAGACTTTCCACGCTCCACGTGTGATCGAACATCGCCAGCCCGCTGATCTTCACCGACACGTTCGGGCAGGCCGCGAGCAGCCGCAGCCCTTCGCGCCACGCGCGCCAGCCCGCCACGCTGCTGCGATCGACGAACATGCCGCAATGATTGACGACGAGCGCAATGCCCGGATGCGCGCGCGCGAGCGCGGCGGCCTCTTCCATTTGCGCGGGATACAGTTGCAGATCGAATGAGAAATCGTGCTGCTCAAGTAAAGCAAAGTGCTCGCGCCACAGCGTTTCGCGCATATAGTGGCGGCCCACGTAGTCATACAGCGAATTCGTGTGCACGTTGAGAATCTGGCGAATGCCGCGCACGCGTTTGAACGCCGCGTGCTGCGCGAGAATGTCCGGCGCGTTGGCCGCGCTCAGATCGCAGGCGGCCACGATGGCATTCGGCAAACCGCGCGCGGGATTGCCATCGGCCTCCGCGAGCGATTCGAGCCAGCGCGTTTCCTCCACCGGATCGGCGGGATCGTGATTCGCTTCCACGTGCACCACCTTGAGCACATGGATATCGCCGGCCTCGCGCACGAGATCGGCGGGCAAATAGTTATGCTTGAGTTCGCGCGCATCGCAGACGAACGACGTGGCGGGCTTCGCGAGCCACGGATAATGATGCGTGTCGAGGTCCCAGAAGTGGACGTGCGGATCGACGACCTGCATGGCATGCTCCTCAGGGCGAATCATGACGGCAGCGTGAAAACCGGTTCAACGGGTAAGGCGGCGTAAGACAGTCCACCGCTTCGCGCCATTTCAAGGCAGATGAAACACCGGCACGAGCGGATGGGTTACCGGCACATTGCCCTCGCCCGTCTGCATGATGTCGGCCATGTAATCCCACCATTTGCGCATCACTTCGGTTTCGGGCAAACGGTCCATGCCGTGATCGGCGGGCCGTTTGAGCACGGCAAACAGCGCATGCGTGCTTTCGTCGAGAAAAATCCAGTAATCGCTTACACCCGCGTCGCGCAGCGACTGCGCGAGTTCAGGCCAGATTTCGCGGTGACGCCGCTCGTATTCGTCCCGCTTGCCGGGATCGAGCTGCATGCGAAACGCCAGTGTTTCCATGATCGTGTCTCCGTCCAGCTTCATTGCGCTGATCCGCTATTGCGCCGCTATTCAATGACTGTTTTGGCGGCGGCGCTGCTTATTTTTGGTGCGTCCTGGCGTTTGCCCTGGCCCGCATCGATTGCGTGCTTTTGCAGCGAGTCGAACGACTATAATTCGCCCATCGATAGCCAACCAATCCGATGTTGGGATCGGGCGATACATAAACCGGATCGCAGGACCCATGAACCATCAGACCGCCGTCGTCTCGCTCGTCAATCGTCTCAAGTTCAAGCACCTCGCCTTGCTCGTTGCGCTCGACGACGCGCGCAACGTGCATCAGGCCGCCGACGTCATCAACGTGGCGCAGCCTAGCGCGAGCCGCATGCTCAGCGACATCGAAGAGGCCTTTGGTTTCCGCCTTTTCGAGCGCAATGCACGCGGCATGCAGCCCACGGCGCTCGGCGTCGTCACGCTCGCCTATGCGCGCCGCGCGCTGTCCGACCTCACGCGTTTCGCCGAAGATCTCGACGTCAAGCGGCGCGGCGGACACGGCCAGTTGACCGTGGGCGCCATCATGGGCGCCGCGCCCGATCTGCTCGCACATGCTGTTGCCATGCTCAAGACCGAGCGGCCGCTGCTGCACGTGCGCATCCTCGGCGAAACCAGCGACCAGGTCGTGCAGCTGCTGCATCGCCGCGACGTCGATCTCGCGCTCGGCCGTCTCACCACGCCGTTGCAGCACAACGATTTCAGCTTCGAGCCGCTGGCGCGCGAAACGCTCGTGCTCGTCGTGCGTGCGCGTCATCCGCTCGCGCGGCACGAACAGATCACGCTCGCCGAACTGATGGACTGGCCGTGGGTCGCGCAACCTATCACGAGTCCCGCGCGCGAATTGTTCGAAGGCGAACTCGCGCGCGCCGGGCTCGCCACGCCGATGAATCTCACCGAATCGGCCTCGATTTTCGCCACGCTGCAACTGCTCGAAAGTTTCGACGCCGTGGCCATGCTGCCCGAATCGGTCGTGCGCGATCACGTGCGCGGCAAGCTGCTCGTGGTGCTGCCGCTCGAAATCGGCAAGAGCCTGCCCGGCTACGGCGTGCTCACGCGCAAGAACGAAGCGCTCGCGGAACCGGCCGAGCATTTCGTCGGGCTGCTGCGCCGTTTCTCGCAGCCGTTCAAGGTCGACGATCAGGCTCACGATACGAAAGCCCAGCAACCGGCCCGATCCGCGAAAGCCGCGAAAGCCGCGAAGTCCGCCATCGTCCAAGGCCAATCGTGATTCCAGTGATTCATCTGGATTACTGAAGATTCACGAACAGGCCGCCGTCTACCAGCAGCGACGCGCCGGTGACATAGCGCGCGCGATCCGAAGCCAGAAACACCACGCATTCGGCAACATCGTCGGGCGCGCCCAGGCGGCCCAGCGGAATGCGTTTTTCGAAGTACGCACGCTTCGATTCGTCGGCGAGATCTTCTGCGTTCAGGTCGGTGGCGATCGTGCCCGGCATCACCGAGTTGCAGCGGATGCCGTACGGTCCAAGCGCAATCGCGCACGACTGCATCAGCGAATGCACGCCCGCTTTCGTGGGCGTGTAGTGCGTCTGCATACCGCCGCCGACGAGCGCGCTGATCGAACTCGTCGCCACGATCGCGCCGCCCGTGCCCTGCTCCTTCATTTGCCGCGCCACGGCCTGCGTGACATAGAACGCGCCATTCAGATTCACGCCGATGGTGCGTTCGAGCACGGCGGGCGGCATGTCCAGAAACGAATGAAACGGACACACGCCCGCGTTGCTCGCGAGCACGTCGACCTTGCCGAAATGCTCCACCGTCTGACGCACGAGATCGACGCCCGTTTGCGGCGCGGCCACGTTGCCTTCCACGGCAATCGCACGGCGTCCCAGACGCTCGATCTCGTCGAGCACTTCCGAAATCGCCGAGCGCCGTCCATATGTGGCGTCGTTATCGCCCCAGTAATTGATCGCGACGTCGGCGCCCTCGCGCGCGCTGGCGAGCGCAATGGCGCGTCCGATGCCGCGCGAACCGCCGGTGACGATCACCACCTTGTCCTTGAGCAGCACGATGCAATCTCCTTTCGTTGTGTCGAGCGAGCGCGCTTGAATGACGCTTGAATGCGTTTATTAATGCGAGTACGGCCGCGTGAGCTTGCAATCGGGATTCAGACGCACGCCGAAACCCGGCGTTTCCGGCACTTTCAGGCGGCCGCGCTCCGGCACCGGTTCGTCGAGCAGCAGCGGCGTGAACATCGGCACCACTTCGTCGGCCTTCGGCGCCATCATCAGGAATTCGGCGAACGGCGAGTTGTGACGCGTCACCACGAAGTGATAGCTGTAGACGGACGAACCATGCGGCACGACCATCACGTTATGCGCATCGGCGAGCGCGGAAATCTTGATGAGTTCCGTCATGCCGCCACACCAGTTCACGTCGGGCTGAATGATGTCGCAACAGCCCATTTCGAGCAGCATGCGGAAACCCCAGCGCGTGGCTTCGTGCTCGCCCGTGGTCACGAGCATGCCGCGCGGCACGTTCTTGCGCAGTTCGGCGTAGCCCCAGTAATCGTCGGGCGGCAGGCATTCTTCGAGCCACTTGAGCTTGTATTCCTGCGCGGCCTGCGCGAGACGCGTGGCGTAACGCACGTCCAGACTCATCCAGCAATCGTACATAAGCCAAAAATCGTCGCCGACTCGCTCGCGCATCGTCGCCAGCGTTTCGATATTCTTTCTGAGGCCTTCCTCACCTTCGGCCGGTCCGTGCTGCAAAGGCAGCTTGCCGCCGATAAAGCCCATTTCCTTCGCGAGATCGGGACGCGCGCCGGTCGCATAGAACACGAGTTCGTCGCGCACCGGGCCGCCGAGCAATTGATAAACCGGTTCCTGGCGCAGTTTGCCGAGCAAGTCCCACAGCGCGAGGTCGACGCCCGAAATCGTATTGAGCACGACGCCCTTGCGGCCGTAATAGAGCGTCGCGTAATACATCTGATCCCACATCTTTTCGATGTCGGTCACGCGCTGGCCTTCGAGAAAGCGCGCGAGGTGTTTCTCGACGATAAAGGCGCCGATCTCGCCACCCGTCGTCACCGCGAAACCCACGGTGCCGTCGCTCGCTTCCACTTCGACCACGAGCGTGCCGAGCACGTCGATGCCGAACGAGCGGCGGCTTTGCCGATACTCGGGATAGCGCGCCATCGGCGTGGAAATATGGTCGTCGATCCAGTGGCCGTCGGCCTGATCGTGATAGTCGGCGCCGCCGCCGCGAACCGTGAACGCGCGCACCTGCTTGATGGTTGGCATGGCCATGTGACGTTGCTCCTGAAAGTGGATGTCCGTGCGTTCAGCGCACGCGCCCGGCGGGCCGCTCGAAAGCGCCCGCGGTGCGTGCGCCCGCGCGTGGTACGACGATGAGTACGAGCACCGCCGCGGCGAGGCTCGCGAGTCCCAGCAATTCGAGGCCGGCTGCGTGCGAGCCGAACCGTTGGTCCGCGGCGGCGCGCATCAGCGGCGCGATGAAGCCGCCTAATCCGCCGAGCGAGTTGATCAGCGCGATGCCGCTCGCGGAGGCGGTGCCCGCGAGTTCACGCGCGGGAAAAGTCCAGAACAGCGGCTGCGCCGCGATAAAGCCGCTCGCCGCGCAACAGAGCGCCGCCATCGCAACGATGGCGCTGCCCGTGGACCCCGTGCCGCCCGCCGCGCCCGACACCGCGATGCCGAGCCCGGACAGCACGAGCAGACGCACGGTCCATGCGCGATGGCTGCCGAAGCGATCGGCACGGCGCGGCACGATCCAGGTGAGCGCCACAGCGCACAGCCACGGCACCGCCGCCAGCAGCCCTACCTTCAAGCCGACTTTCGCGCCCGCCAGCGAGGCAACCTGTTGCGGCAGAAAAAACACCACGCCGTAGACGCTCATCTGGATCAGCGCGTAAATCGCGGCATAGGCGAGCACGCGTTTGTCCACGAGCGCCGCGAGCGCATCGCGCGGGCCGTGCGCCATCGCCTCGCTCGCATCGACGCGCAACGCTGCCATCAATGCGCGCCGTTCGTCGATATCGAGCCAGCGTGCGTCGTCGGGGCGGTCGGTCAGATACCAGAACGCCCAGACGCCCACGGCCGACGCGAGCCCGCCTTCGACGAGAAACAGCCACTTCCACCCCGTCAATCCGCCCACGCCGTGCAGATCGATCAGGAATCCCGACAAAGGTCCGCCGAAGATAAACGCCAGCGGCGCGCCGAAATAAAACACGCCGATCGCGCGCGCCCGCGACGATTGCGGAAACCATTGCGTGAGGTAATAAATGATGCCGGGGAAAAATCCCGCTTCGGCCACGCCCAGCAAAAAACGCAGCACATAAAAAGAGGTGGGCGATTGCACCCACGCCATCGCGGCGGAAACGAGGCCCCACGTGACCATGATGCGGCACATCCAGATGCGCGCGCCCATGCGATGCAGCAGCAGATTGCTCGGCACCTCGAACAGCGCATAGCCCGCGAAAAACACGCCCGCGCCGAATGCAAACGCCGCGTCCGACAAACCGGTGTCGTGCTGCAAGGCCTTCTGCGCGAAGCCGATATTCGCGCGGTCGAGAAAGGCGAGCACATACATCAAGAGCAGGAACGGCAACAGCCTGCGCATGGCCTTGCGGACCGCGGACTGCGCGTGCAAGGACGCCTGCGATGCTTCGCTCGACATCGAACTCTCCTGATCCGGCGGCGGAACCGCCGGGGTGCGCAGTGGGTTGTGATGCGCCCGGCTGGCCGGGCACATCGACTGACGAAGCAAGCGCTTTAATACGTCGCGCGGCCGCCCGACAAATCGAACACCGAACCCGTGCTGAACGCGCAATCTTCCGAGCACAGCCAGACGATCATCGCGGCCGCTTCATCGGGCATCAGGAAGCGATTCATCGGAATCTTCGCGAGCATATAGTCGATATGCTCCTGCTTCATCGAATCGAAGATTTCGGTTTTCGCTGCGGCCGGCGTGACCGCATTCACGAGAATATTCTTCGTCGCGAGTTCCTTGCCGAGCGACTTCGTCAAACCGATCAGCCCCGCTTTCGATGCACTGTAGTGCGAAGCATTTGGATTGCCTTCCTTGCCCGCCACCGAAGCGATATTGACGATGCGCCCATAACCCTGTTCGAGCATGCGCGGCACCACGGCGCGGCAGGTCAGATAGCTGCCGATCAGATTCACGTCGATCACGCGGCGCCAGACCTCGACCGGCAATTCCCACAGCAGGCCGTTGCCGCCCGTAATACCCGCGCTATTCACGAGCGCATGAATGCCGCCGTGGTCTTTCACGGTCTGCTGCGCGGCGGCTTCCACGGAGTGCTCGTCCGTGAGTTCGACTTTCACGACCGAGACGCTGCCCAGTTCCGACAACTCCTTGCGCGAACGTTCGAGCCGCTCGGCGTCGATATCCCAGAGCGCGACGGCCGCGCCCGAGCGCAAGGCGCGCTGCGCCACCGCATAGCCAATGCCGCGCGCGCCGCCCGTCACCACCATGACGCGATTCTTCAGATCCAGTTGGTTCATGGCGCCGTCCTTTATCGAGTGAATGCCGAAGCCTGCGCCGTGCTCGCCACGGTGCGCTGCTGCTGCTCTCCGAGTCCCGCCACGCCCAGACGCATGGTCTGGCCCGCGCGCAGATAAACCGGCGCGGGCTTCTGGCCCATGCCGACGCCGGGCGGCGTGCCGGTCGAAATCACATCGCCGGGCTGCAGGCTCATGAAATGGCTGATATAGGACACGACAGTCGCCACGTCGAAAATCATCGTGCGCGTATTGCCTTGCTGATAGCGCTTGCCGTCGACGTCGAGCCACATGTCGAGCGCTTGCGGATCGGGAATTTCATCGCGCGTGACCAGCCACGGGCCGAGCGGCGCGAACGTATCCGCGCCCTTGCCCTTGTCCCATTGGCCGCCGCGTTCGATTTGCCACGCGCGCTCCGAGACGTCGTTCACGACGCAATAACCGGCGACATAATCGAGCGCATTTTCGCGCGACACATATTGCGCCGTTTCGCCGATCACCACGCCCAATTCGACTTCCCAATCGACTTTCTGCGCGCCGGGCGGAATCACCACGTCGTCGTTGGGGCCGCAAATCGAACTCGTCGCCTTGAGAAACAGCACGGGTTCGCTCGGCACCGGCATATTGGATTCAGCGGCGTGATCGGAATAATTGAGGCCCACGCAGACGATCTTGCCGACCCGGCCCACGCAAGGCCCGAGGCGCGCATCGGCGGGCGCGAGCGGCAAGCTGGACAGATCGAGCGCGTCGAGTCGGGCGAGGGAGGCCGACGAGAGCGCGGCGCCCGCGAGATCGGGCAGCACGCCGGAGAGATCGCGGATGCGCCCATCGCGGTCGAGCGCGCCCGGCTTTTCAATACCCTTACTGCCCCATCGGACCAGCTTCATGCGGTGTCTCCTGATATTGGACTTGAGCATTGCTCAAGCAATATAGGCAGTCCGCGATAGCGGAACAATCCGAATGAAGCATGGGGCAATAACAAAAGCGTATCGGCCCGATGCGAGTTGAATAATCACCGGCACAGAAAGCGGATCGCTCAAATAAAAAACGGCGACCCTGGTGAAACCACCAGGGTCGCCGTTGTTCGAATCCGCGAACTCGTGAATCCGTGAATTCGTGAATGCGCGGAATGAAACGCTTAGTCGCGGTTCGCTTGCAGCACCGTCAACGCCGCCATATTGATGATGCGTCGCACCGTCGAGCTGGACGTGAGAATGTTCACCGGCGCATTCACGCCGAGCAGGAACGGGCCGACCGCCACATTGCTGCCCGCACCCGTTTTCAGCAGGTTATAGGCGATATTCCCCGAATCCACATTCGGGCACACCAGCAGATTCGCCGCGCCCTTGAGCTTCGAATGCGGCAGGATACGCAGGCGCAGAGCTTCGTCGAGCGCGCAATCGCCGTGCATTTCGCCGTCGATTTCCAGATCGGGATTCTGCGCCGTGACGAGCTTGAGCACTTCGCGCATCTTCGTGCCCGACGCCGAGCTGCCCGAGCCGAAATTCGAGCGCGACAGCAGCGCGACCTTCGGTTGCAGATTGAGCCATTCCATCTGGCGCGCGGCGGCCAGCGTGAATTCGGCGATCTGTTCGGCGTTCGGATTGTCGTTGATGTGCGTATCGACGATCGCGACCGTGCGCTTGTCGAGCAGCAGGATATTCATCGCCGCATACGTCTTCGCGTTGCGATGCATGCCGATCGCTTCGTCGACGAAACGCAGGTGGTCGTGATACGCGCCCACCGTGCCGCACACCATGCCGTCGGCGTCGCCGAGGCGCACCATCATCGCGCCGATCAGCGTGAGACGGCGGCGCATTTCCACGCGCGCCATTTCCTTCGAAATGCCGTCGCGGCAGCGCAGTTCCCAATACGTGTTCCAGTATTGATTGAAGCGCTCGTCATATTCCGGGTTGGTGACTTCGACGTCCTCGCCGAGCTTCAGGCGCAGACCGAATTTCTCGATGCGCGCGAGCAGCACTTCGGGACGGCCGATCAGGATCGGACGCGCGAGTTTCTCGTCGACGATCACCTGCACCGCGCGCAGCACGCGCTCTTCCTCGCCTTCCGCGAACACGATGCGCGACTTCGCGCCGTCACGGACGAACTGCTTGGCGGCCGCGAAGATCGGCTTCATGAACGCGCCCGAGTGGTACACGAACTGTTGCAGCTCGTTCGTGTAGGCGGCGAAGTCGTCGATCGGGCGCGTGGCCACGCCGTCTTCCATCGCGGCCTTCGCCACGGCCGGCGCGATACGCACGATCAGGCGCGAATCGAAGGGCTTCGGGATCAGGTACTTCGGACCGAAGCGCAGATCGTACGCGCCATAGGCTGCCGCGACGGAGTCGTTCAGTTCTTCTTCGGCCAGCTGCGCGATGGCGTGCACGGCCGCGATTTCCATCTTGCGCGTGATGGTCGTCGCGCCCACGTCGAGCGCGCCGCGGAAGATGTACGGGAAGCACAGCACGTTGTTGACCTGGTTCGGGAAGTCCGAACGGCCCGTGGCCAGCACTGCGTCGGGGCGCGCTTCGAGCGCGATTTCCGGGAAGATTTCCGGCGTCGGGTTGGCGAGCGCGAGAATCAGCGGCTTGTCGGCCATCTTCTTGACCATCTCGGCCTTGAGCACGCCGCCCGCCGAAAGGCCGAGGAACACGTCCGCGCCGTCGATCACTTCGCTCAGCGAACGCGCGGAGGTGTCCTGCGCGAAGCGCTCCTTGTCCGGGTCCATCAGCGTCGTGCGGCCTTGATAGACCACGCCGTCGATGTCCGTCACCCAGATGTTCTGGAGCGGCAGGCCCAGATCGACCATCAGGTCCAGACAGGCCAGCGCCGCCGCGCCCGCGCCCGAGGTCACGACCTTGACCTTCGAAATATCCTTGCCGACAACCTTCAGACCATTGAGGAACGCCGCCGAAACGGTAATGGCCGTGCCGTGCTGATCGTCGTGGAAGACCGGAATCTTCATGCGTTCGCGCAGCTTGCGCTCGACCGTGAAGCAGTCCGGCGCCTTGATGTCTTCCAGATTGATGCCGCCGAACGTGGCTTCGAGGCTCGCGATGATGTCGACGAGCTTGTCCGGGTCGCTTTCGGTGACTTCGATGTCGAACACGTCGATGCCGGCGAACTTCTTGAACAGCACCGCCTTGCCTTCCATGACCGGCTTCGACGCCAGCGCGCCGATATTGCCCAGACCGAGCACGGCCGTGCCGTTCGTGATCACGCCCACCAGATTGCCGCGCGCGGTGTAGCGGAACGAGTTCTGCGGATCGGTGACGATTTCCTCGCAGGCCACGGCCACGCCCGGCGTGTAGGCCAGTGCGAGGTCGCGCTGCGTGACGAGCGGCTTGCTGGCCGTCACGGAAATCTTGCCCGGCGTGGGGAACTCGTGATATTCGAGGGCGGCCTGACGATCGGTCTTGTTCATGTTCCTCACTCTGATAGTGTGCCGGGCGCGCGGACGGCGCGGCGGTCATGTTCGAATGAGGCGATTCTAGTGAGCCGTCATAAGCTCCCCATTTTGATTTAGTATGGGGCCATTATTTTTTCCTGATGCCTCCCCGGATACCGCCCCGGTAGCCCGTGGACAAGCGGAACGTGTCTTTCAGTACCGAAGAAGTCACCCGGCGCCTCAATACGCGCCTGAAAATGCGTCACCTCGTGCTGCTGCTGCAGATCCGCCAGCACGGGTCGCTCACGCGCGTGGCCGAGCACATGGCCACGAGCCAGCCCGCCGTCACCAATGCGCTGGCCGAAATGGAGAGCATGTTCGGCGCGCCGCTGTTCGACCGCTCGCCGCGCGGCATGACGCCCACGGCGCTCGGCAACGTGGTGCTCGCGCGCGCCCAGGCCATGCTGCACGATCTCGACCACCTCGCACGCGACATCGAGGCCGTGCAGTCGGGCCACGCCGCGCGCCTGCACGTGGGCGTGATCCCGTTTATTTCGGGGCGCACGCTCGCCTCGGCGATCCGGCTCGCGCAGTCGCGCCTGCCGCAGCGCGTGACCATGACGATTCACGAAGGCACCAGCGACGCGCTGCTGCCGCAACTGCGCGACCATACGCTCGACATCGTGATCGGCCGCGCATCGGCGACCGTCGACGTCGCGCAACTGCGCTTCGAGGTGCTGCATCAGCAGACGCCGCGGCTGATCGCAAGCCGCCGTCTCGCGGCGCGGCTCGGGCGCAGCAAGGCGAACTGGCAGAAGCTCGCCGAACTCGACTGGATTCTGGGCGCGCCCAATACGCCCATCCGCGAGCAGATCGACGATCTGTTCCTGCATGCGGGCGTCTCGCCGCCCGTGCCGATCGTCGAGAGTTATACGTCGCGGCTGATCGGCGAAATGATCGTCGCCAACGACGACGCCGTCTCGATCGTGCCCGCCGATATCGCCGAGGAACTCGTGCATATCGCGGGCGTGGCGATCGTGCCCTACACCTTCGACTGGACGCTGCCGCCCATCGCGCTGTTCACGCGCGCGGGCGTGGCGCGCGAGGTCGACACGGTGTTCGGGCAGGCGCTGCACGAGCGCTATCTGGAAGTGGAGCGGGCGCGGCGCTGAATTCCGCGCTGATTTCCAATCGCCAAATACAAACAGGGCGCGGTTCTCACCGCGCCCTGTTTGCTTCTATCCGCTTCTATTAATCAGTCACACGTAATCAGGTTCGCGCCGTCACCACGCGCTGCGTGCTCAGCGTGCCCTCGCCCTGCATGCGCGTCACCAGCATCAGCGCGCACACCAGCGTGATGATCACGTGCACGATGCCCAGCGCGACCACCGAAAGAATGCTGCCCGTGGCGCTCAGCAGGTACTGGCCGAGAATCGGCGTGGTGCCCGCGAACAGCATCCCGCAGATCTGATACGCGAGCGAAATGCCCGTATAACGCACTTGCGCCGGGAACGCCTTCGCGAGCATGCCGGCCATCGCCGCGTAATAGAGCGAGTGCGGAATCGAGGCGAGCGCCATGCCGATCATCGCGAGCTTCGTCGAGCCGGTGGCGATCAGCGAGAACATGATCGGCAGCGCGACGATTTCCGGCACGAGCATATAGACGATCGCCTTCTTCAGATCGAGCTTCGTGGCCAGCACCGCGCCGAACGGCTGCACGATCAATTGCACGACGATCGCGAACGTAATCACGCTCAGGAACTGCGTGCGGTCGAAACCGATCGAGGTCACCGCCCACGACAGCGCGAACGTGGTCTTGAAGTAAGTCGCCGACAGCGCGATCACGCAAGCGCCCACGCCCATCGCCACGAGCGCCTTGTGATGGCGCAGCACTTCGCCGATCGGCAGCTTCGCGACCTTGTTCTTCGCCTGCAATTCCTTCATCGCGGGCGATTCGTCCACGCTCATGCGGATAAACAAACCGACGCCCACGAGCACCGCCGACATCAGGAACGGCACGCGCCAGCCCCAGGTCATGAACTGATGGTCGGGCAGCGTCGAGATCACGAGAAACGCGACCGTCGCCAGCAGATTACCGGCGGGCGAGCCCTGCTGCGCGAACGCCGAATAGAAAATCTCCTTGCCCTTGGGCGCATGCTCCGACGAGAGCACGACCGCGCCGCCCCACTCGCCGCCCATCGCGATGCCTTGCAGCAGGCGCAGGAAAATCAGCAGCACGGGCGCGAGCACGCCCACCTGTTGATACGTGGGCAGCACGCCCATCAAGGTCGTGCAGCCGCCCATCAGCATCAGCGTGATGATCAGCGTTTTCTTGCGGCCGACGCGGTCGCCGAGATGGCCGAACACAATGCCGCCAATCGGGCGCGCGAGAAAGCCCACCCAGAACGAAGCGAACGCGGCGAGCGTGCCCACCATCGGCGAGGTCGAAGGGAAAAACAGCTTGCCGAGCACGAGCGCCGCCGCCGTGCTGTACGCGTAAAAGTCGTACCACTCGATCGTCGTGCCGACGAACGAGGCGATGCCGGCCTTGCGGGCCTGGCGATGCTGGGTATCGAGAGGGGTGGCTGCCAAGGTACGTCTCCATTTTTCGATTGCTGTCCGCGCGTTTCCGATGCGAAACACGCGGATTTCCGTCTTCTTTCCGATTGGAAACAGGGCGTCGTGGTGTCGATCCGCGATCGGCCGATGTGTCGCTGCGCATGTTCGTATATCGAACGTCTTATGCGTTTTACGAACAGCTAACGGAAGCTGCGGACTATGGAGCGGCCGCTTCATAGCGTCAACCAAGGGATAACCCGAGGCGCCGCCGCGCTCAATCTGGACGGCGTCCCGCGCGTTTTAGGTGTTTACCCGTAAGCGTATTGTCAGACCGCTATCGGTATGTCGATAATGCTCTCATGGATGTGAAAACTGCAGTCCGCGTCTTCGATGTGATCAACCTCTTCGCCGAAGTCCGGCAACCGATGATCTACAGCGAAATTGCGCGTCGAACCGAGATCCCGCTTTCAAGCTGTCATGCCCTGTTGCAGACGATGGTGGCCAAGGGCTACCTCTACGCGCCGGGCGTGAAGGCGGGCTATTACCCCACGCAACGCCTGCTGCACGTCGCGCGCGACATTTGCAGCGAGGACCCGTTGACGCTGATGTTCCAGCCGCTGCTCTCGGCGCTGCGCGACGCAACCGGCGAAACCGCCGCGCTCGCCACGCTCGCGGGCAATCGCGTCGTCTATCTCGACGTGATGGAGTCGCGCCAGAAGATCCGCTACAGCGACGAGCCCGGCGGCTTCATGTCGATCGCGAGCGCCGCGGGCAAGGCGCTGCTCGGCGCGCTCGCGCCCGCCGCGCGCCGCAAGCTGCTCGATACTTGCTCGCCGCCGCTGCTCGCGACGGACGGACGCGAAATCGACCGCGCCGTGTTCGAGCGCGAAGTCGAGCAAGGCGTGATCGACGGCTGGCATCGCTCGACAGGCGAAAGCGTGGAAGACGTGGCCGGCCTCGCGCGCGGTTTCCTGATTCATGGCGAAGCGTTCGCGCTCGTCATCGGCGCGCCCAAGGCGCGGCTCTTGAAAAACGAGCAGCACGCTGTGCAGGCGCTGCTCGAGGTGTACGCACAAATCCCGCCGTCGCTGCTTGCGATCTGAGCGCGCCGTCGCGGCCTTCGCCGCGCACGGAAGCGGGAAAAGTGCGGGAATGGAGGAAGACAGCATGCGTTGGAAGAACCGGCCGGAAGGCTCGAACTGGGGCGACTTCGGTCCCGACGATCAGTTGGGGCGTCCCAACCTCATCGGCACGGAACAGGTGCTCAAGGGCGCGCGCGAGATTCGCGCGGGCCTGAGCTTCACGCTCTCGCTGCCGCTCGATTTTCCGGGCGACAGCAAGCTGAACGTGCGCCGCCATCCGCCGGTGCTGCGCCCCACGTTCCGCGACGGCCTGCCCTACGTGAACTTCCCGTTTGCGCGCAACGAAGCGGGCGCGACCGACGTGGTCAGCGACGACCAGGTGCTGCTCTCGCTGCAATATTCGACGCAATGGGACGCGCTCGCGCACGTGGGCGCGCGCTTCGACGCCAATGGCGACGGCGTGGCCGAAAGCGTCTATTACAACGGCTATCGCGCGAACGATCACATCGTCGGTCCGGTGGACTATCGCGCGGAAAACAACTTCGCGCCGCACGCCTGCGGCGGCGATCACAGCCACGCCGACGTGCTCGGCATCGAAAATCTCGCCGTGAAAGGCATGCAGGGCCGTGGCGTCCTCGTCGATTTCGCCGCGCATTTCGGGCGCGAATTCCGCACCGTCGGTTACGACGATCTGATGCGCGTGATCGAAGCAGACAAGATCGAAGTCGAACGCGGCGACATGCTGGTGCTGCGCACGGGTTTCGCCGAAATGGTGCTGGAAATGAATCGCCAGCCCGACGAAGCCGCGCTCGCGAGCCATTGCAGCGCGCTCGACGGCCGCGACGAGAAACTGCTGCAATGGATCACCGATTCGGGCATCGCCGCGCTGGCCGCCGACAACTACGCCGTCGAACGCTATCCGGCGCGCACGCCCGCCACGCCGGGCGAGCATCCGCTCATGCCGCTGCATCATCACTGCCTGTTCAAGCTGGGCCTGCCGCTCGGCGAGCTCTGGTATTTGCGCGATCTCGCGCTGTGGCTGCGCGAGCACGGACGCACGCGTTTCATGCTCACCGCGCCGCCGCTGCGTCTGCCGGGCGCGATGGGTTCGCCCGTCACGCCGGTCGCCACGGTTTGATTCGAATTTCGATTCGATCCCTTTTAGTTAGCATTCCTGCTATTTTCGATTGACCGAGATTGACCGACATGGCTAAAGAACGAGTTCTGATTACCGGCGGCGCCGCCGGCATCGGCGCGGCATGCGCCGCGCGCTGCGAAGCCGACGGCTACGAAGCGGTCGTCATCGACCGCATGGGCGACGGCATCATCGCCGACCTCGCCGATACGCAAGCGACCGCCGCCGCGCTCGAACGCGCGCTGGAAGGCGGCCCGATCACGCGCCTCATCAACAACGTGGGCGTGGTGCTGCCCGCCGACGCCGAACATCAAACGCTCGACGAACTCGAACGCGCGTGGGCGCTCAACGTGCGCTGCTCGCAGCAATGCATGCAGGCGCTGCTGCCGGGCATGAAGGCGGCGGGCTTCGGGCGCATCGTCAACATGTCGTCGCGTGCGGCGCTCGGCAAGGAACTGCGCACTGCGTACTCGGCCACCAAGGCGGCGCTGATCGGCATGACGCGCGTGTGGGCACTCGAACTGGGCGCGTTCGGCGTGACCGCGAACGCCATCGGCCCCGGCCCGATCCGCACCGAACTCTTCGACCGCGCGAATCCGCCCGGCGCGCCGCGCACGCAGGCGATCATCGACGCGGTGCCCGTCAAGCGCGTCGGCACGCCCGACGACGTCGCGCACGCGGTCTCGTATCTGCTCGACGCGCGCAGCGGTTTCGTGACCGGCCAGGTGCTCTACGTGTGCGGCGGCATGACCGTCGGCGTCGCGGGAGTCTGATGATGTCATCGACCTTGGCCCACGCCGTGTCTTCCACGGACGCCACGCGCCGCGCGGGCATCGTCGGCGCGGGCAGCATCGGCGTGGCCTTCGCCGTCGTGTTCGCACGCGCGGGCTGGCGCGTGCGCCTGTTCGATCCCGACGCGCAGCGCCGCGCCGCCGCGCCCGCCGAAATCGCGCTGCGTCTCGACGACCTCACGCGCTTCGCGCTGATCGACGAAAGCGCCGCGCAGATCGCCGCGCGCGTGGAGATCGTCGATACGCTCGAAGCCGCCGCCGCCGAAGCCGATCTCGTGCAGGAATGCGCGCCCGAGCGCACCGAACTCAAGCGCGAGTTGTTTGCGCAACTCGACCGCGCCGCGCCCGCGCAAGCGATCATCGCGAGCGCCTCGTCGTTTCTCGCGGCGTCGAAATTTGTCGACGAAAGTTTGCCGGGTCACGCGCGCTGCCTCGTCGCGCATCCGGGCAATCCGCCCTATCTCGTGCCCGTGGTCGAGATCGTGCCCGCGCCCTTCACCTCGGCAGCGGCCACCACGCGCGCCATCGCGCTGTATGGCGAAGCGGGCCTGATGCCCGTGCGCGTGAAGCAGGAAGTCGCGGGCTTCATCTTCAACCGCCTGCAAGGCGCGGTGCTGCGCGAA
Source organism: Paraburkholderia sp. J94 (assembly GCF_905220285.1). Lineage (NCBI taxonomy): Bacteria > Pseudomonadati > Pseudomonadota > Betaproteobacteria > Burkholderiales > Burkholderiaceae > Paraburkholderia > Paraburkholderia sp. J94. The sequence continues at coordinate 594,727 of NZ_CAJMZH010000002.1, forward strand.
GCGTATTGCCTCGTGCGCGACGGCGTCGCGTCGGTGGACGACATCGACACCGTGATGCGCGAAGGACTCGCGCCGCGCTGGTCGGTGATCGGCCCGTTCGAAACCGTCGATCTGAATACGCGCGGCGGCATTGCTTCGCACGCGCAGAAGATGGGGCCGTCGTACGAACGCATGGGCGCCGAGCGCGGCCAGCACGATCCGTGGACGCCCGAACTCGTCGCGCAGGTGGAAGCCGCGCGCCGCGCCGCACTGCCGCTCGATCAATGGGACGCACGCGTGGCCTGGCGCGATCGCCAGCTGATGCAACTCGCGCGCCAGCGCAAAACCGCTTCGAACAAGGACGCCGACACCCCGACCCAGCGCGACGACTGAATCCCAAGCCCGCGGCACGCACCGCGAGAGAGACCCAGAATTACTACGAATTGACAGAGACACAGCCATGCAAAGAGTCACCGCCTTCTTCACCGAGCTGATGCGCCGGTACCTGCCCGATCCCTTCGTCTTCGCGATCGGCCTCACGTTGCTCACGATGGCGCTTGCCGTGATCGTCCAGGGCCAGGCCGTCACCGCGCTCACGACGAGCTGGGGCAAGGGCTTCTGGGCGCTGCTCGCGTTCACCACCCAGATGGCCGTGATTCTCGCGATGGGCTACGTGCTCGCGACCGCGCCGCTCACCGACCGCTTTCTCAACCGCCTCGTCTCGCACGTGAATTCGCCGCGCATGGCGATCATCGTCGCGACGCTGGTGGGCGGCATCGGCAGCTATCTGAACTGGGGCTTCGGTCTCGTGGTGGGCGGCATCGTCGCGCGCAAGCTCGCGATGCGCGTGAACGGCGTGCACTATCCGCTCATCATCGCCTCGGCGTATAGCGGCTTCACGCTCTATGGTCTCGGGCTCTCGGCCAGCATTCCCGTGCTGATCTCGACGAAGGGCCATCCGCTCGAAGCGCAGATGGGCGTCATTCCGTTGTCCGAAACGATTTTCTCGCCGACGATGCTAATCACGAGCCTCGTGACCATCATCACGCTGCCGCTGCTGAACGCGTGGCTGCACCCGAAGGCGGGCCAGCCCGTGAAGGAAATCGACCGCACGCTCGAAGCGCAGTCGAAAGCGGAAGCACCCGCCATCGACGTGGACGAAGGCAACACGCTCGCCAATCGCCTGAACAACAGCCGCGTGCTGAGCTACGTGATCGGCCTGATCGGCATGGGCTATGTGGCGCTGCATTTCGTGCAGGGCGGCAGCATCGACCTGAACCTGATCAACTTCTTCATTCTGTTCCTCGGCATCCTGCTGCTCGGCACGCCGATCCGCTATGTGGAGAAGCTCAACGAAGGCATCCGCACGATCAGCGGCATCATTCTGCAATATCCGTTTTACGCGGGCATCATGGCGATCATGGCGTCGTCGGGGCTCGTCAACACGCTTTCCGAAGCGTTCGTGAAAGTCGCCACGCCGGCCACGCTGCCGTTCTGGGGTTTGATCAGCTCGTTCGTCATCAACTTCTTCGCGCCCTCGGGCGGCGGCCACTGGGTCATTCAAGGCCCGTTCATGATCGAGGCGGCGAAGACCATCGGCGCGTCGGTCGGCCATACGTCCACGGCCGTGATGCTCGGCAACGCCTGGAACGATCTGGTACAGCCGTTCTGGATTCTGCCCGCGCTCGCGCTGTCGAAACTCAAGCTCAAGGACATCATGGGCTACACGGTCATCATGATGATCTGGATCGGCATCGTTTATTCGGCGGCGATTCTCATCTGGGGCTAAGACGCTTCTTCGCTCGCACCATTCGAATCAACAGGAGTTCACGATGCTGTTTCTCGTTCACATGCAGGTCCAGATTCCGGCCGACACCGACAAGGCTTTCGCCGACGCGCTGAAGGCCGAGGAAAAAGCGTTCTCGCAAAAGCTTCAGCAGGAAGGCAAATGGCGCCATCTGTGGCGCGTGGTGGGCGAGTACGCGAACTACAGCGTATTCGACGTGGAATCGAACGACGAACTGCACACGATGCTGTCCGCGCTGCCGCTGTTTCCGTTCATGAAGATCAGCGTCACGCCGCTCGCGCAGCATCCTTCGGCCATCGCGCCCAATTGAACGGAGCACGATTGTCATGCCCTTTCTGATCGAAACCTTCGACAAGCCCGGCCACGCGCACGTGCGCGCGAGCGAACGCGATGTGCATCTTGCGTTTCTCGACGACAACAAGGCGCTGCTGCTCGCCTGCGGCGCGAAGCTCAACGACGACGGCAGCAGCGCGGGCGGCGGCATTTATATCGTCGATGTAGAAACGCGCGAGGAAGCCGAACAGTTCATCGCGCAGGACCCGTTCTGGAAAGTGGAGTTGTTCGAGCGCGTGAGCATCGTGCGCTGGCGTAAGGCCTACGTGGACGGCACCTGCTATCTCTGAGCCCGCCACGAATTTGAAGCATTAACCCTCGGACGGCGCCGTTCCTGTACGGCGCCGCGTTTGGCCCGGCGCGCACCCTCCAGCACGCACGGGCCGTTTTTTATTGCACGTTGTACTGCGCTTCGACACTGCCCGCCGCTTCCGGCAGAATCATCTGCTCAGGCGCGTTCGAACGCGCGAAACGCGTCGCGAAGTAATACAGCGCGCCCGGCACCACGATGCCGACGATCCACGAAATATCCACGCCGCCCAGCCGATCGACCCACGGCCCCGTATAAAAGCCCGTGGCGACAAACGGCAGCTGCACCAGCACGCCCACCACATAGACCGCGATGCCCACGCTATTCCAGCGCCCATAACGTCCGTTCGCATCGAACAGCGCGGGCACATCGTAACGTTCGCGCGTCACGCAGTAGTAATCGACGAGATTGATCGCGCTCCATGGCGTGAAGAAAATCAGCAGAAACAGCAGGAACGATGAAAACGCCTTGAGAAACGCATGCTGCCCCGCGAGCGCAATGGCGCTCGACACGCCCACCGTGAGTATCACGAACGCGATGCGCGTGCGGCCCGAAATCTCGCGGCGCTGACCAATGCCGGTGAGGATCGCCGCCACCGACATCACGCTGCCGTAAGCGTTGAGCGTGGTGATCGTGAGTTTGCCCAGTGCGATCGTCAGATAAAGAATCCACGCAATCGCGCCCGTTGCGCCGAGCCCCACGACGAAGGCCACCTCGTGACCGGCGAAGCGGTCGCCCGCGAGCGCGGCGGCGAACACGCCAAAGGTCATCGCCACTTGCGCGCCGAGCACGGTCCCGCAGAACACCGCGAAGAACGTCTTCAGCGGCGAAGTCGATTTCGGCAGATAGCGCGAATAATCGGCCACATAAGGACCATAGGCGATTTGCCACGACGCCGACAACGACACTGCCAGCAGAAACGAAGCGGGCGTGAAATGCCGGTTGGCCGCGAGCGTTTCCCATGCGGGACCGTGCAGCAGGCTCGCGAACAGATACAGGAACGCCAGGGTGCCGACCACGCTCGCCACACGGCCCATTGCATGTATCGTGCGGTAGCCGAGCCCGGCCAGCAAGATCACGATGGCCGCGAAGATCAGGATTGCTGATGTATTGCCGACATCGAGCAATTGGGCAATCGCCTGCCCGGCCAGCACCGTGCCGCCCGCCGAGAAACCCACATACATCACGCACACCAGCACGAGTGGAATGATCGCGCCATAAACGCCGAATTGCACGCGGCTCGAAATCATCTGCGGCAAACCGAGTTGCGGCCCCTGCGCGCCGTGCAGCGCCATCACTACGCCGCCCAGCAATTGCCCAATGAGCAAGCCGACGACCGACCAGAAAACGTCGCCGCCCAGCACCACCGCGAGCGCGCCGACCACGACCGCGGTAATTTGCAGATTCGCGCCGAACCACAGCGTGAACTGACTGCGCAGACTGCCGTGGCGTTCGGCGTCGGGAATATAGTCGATCGAGCGCCGCTCGACCAACGAAGCTTTTGCAGTACGTGTTGCGGTGCGAGCCATGCTTCGCTCCTTGTTGGCGGAACTGCTGAAAGATAAGGTGCGGAAAAAACGGCGTGAAAGACAGGCTTGAATAATTTATATGAACAAAAAACTGCATGTGCCTGACGCGCGAACGTCGCTGCACGTCAGGCACGATCGCCGCGAGGCTCAGGCGAGCACGGAGCGCGCGATCACCGTGCGTTGAATCTCCGACGAGCCTTCGTAGATGCGCAGAATTCGCGCATCGCGCACGAGACGCTCCACACGGAGTTCGCGCGTGAATCCGTATCCGCCGTGCATTTGCAACGCGGCGTCGGTGACGAAACCCACCATTTCCGAGGCGTAGAGTTTCGCCATCGACGCGGCATCGGTGAACGGCTCGCCCGCGCCACGCCGCGCCGCCGCCTGCAAGGTGAGCAGCCAGGCCGCTTCCAGACGCGTTTTCATATCGGCGAACACCCATTGCAGACCTTGCTTGCGCGCGAGCGGTTCACCGCCGACTTCGCGCTGCTTCGCCCATTCCACCGCATCGGCAAGCGCGGCTTCCGCAATGCCGAGGCTCGTCGCCGCCACGTCGAGGCGGCTGTTGTCGAGCACCTTCATCGCCGTGCGGAAGCCCGTGCCCTCTTCGCCCAAACGATTCGCCGCGGGCACGAAGCAATCGAGCGCGATCTCGTGCGCGGGCGCGCCGCGAATGCCCATGAGCTTTTCCGCGCCCGAGACGGTCACGCCCGGCGTATCCGTATCGACCACGAAGGCGCTGATGCCGCGCGTGCCCTGATCGGGCGACGTTTTCGCATAGACGACGATGAAATGCGCCGCGCCAGCGTTCGAAATGAAGTGCTTGGTGCCGCGCAGCCGATAGCCGTCGCCTTCGCGCACCGCGACGGTTTTCATGCCAGCGGGATTCGAGCCGGCCTGCGGCTCGGTCAGCGCGAACGCACCGAGCTTCGCGCCGGCCGCCGCGTCGGGCAGATAGCGCTCGCGCAACGCGTCGTCGGCGCCAATCAGCAGCGAATCGGTCGCGAGGTAATGCGCGCCGATCATCGACGACGTGGCCGCGCACGCGCTCGCGATCTCCGAAAGCGCGAGGATGATTGCAGCGGGCGTCGCGCCAATGCCGCCCCAGCGCTCCGGCAAATTCATGCCCATCACGCCGAGTTCCGCGAGCGCGCTCACGTAGCGCGTCGTGGCGATTTCCTCGTGATCGACCTGCGCCGCGCGCGGCGCGAGTTCGGTTTGCGCGTAACGGCGGATGGCGTCGGCGATCTCCAGATCGGCTTCGCTCACGCCCAGTCGCTTAAGCATGGGTGCTCTCCTCTTTCATTTCGTTATACGAATCTTTTTTCGAACCGTGATTCATTGCGCCGATTGCACCGGCTTCACACAGCGCGGCCATCTGTTCGTCGTCGAGTCCGAGCTTTTGCGATAGCACCGCCAGCGTATGCTCGCCGAGACGCGGCGCGCGCGTCGAGCGCGTCTGCGGATACGCGGAGAATTTCACGGGCTGGCGCGGCAGGCGCACGGTCTTGCCGTCGCCCGACGAAGCCTCGGCCAGCAAGCCGCGCTCGCGCGCCTGTTCGCTTTCGAGCGCCGCGCGCACGCTTTGAATCGGCGCCACGGGAATGCCCGCCTCGCTCAATGCGGCGTTCACCTGCGCCACGGTCAGTTCGCGCGACCACGATTCGATGCGCTCGCGCAGCGCGGCTTCGTGTTCGCAACGCAAGCTGTCGCTCGCGAACCGCGCATCATCGGGTAGATCCGGCGCGCCGATCGCCTGAGCCAGACGCGCGAACAAACGATTGTTCAGCACGGCGACGACATAGTGGCCGTCGCGCGCGCGGAACGCGCCGAACGGCGCCGAGGACGGATGCCGATTGCCCACGCGCCGCTGCGAAGCCCCTGTCGTTGCGTAACGCGACACGAGCGTGGCGGTCAGGCTCAGCGTGGCGTCGAACATCGCGACATCGACGTGCGTGCCTTTTCCCGTGCGCTCGCGGGCGAGCAGCGCGGCCAGCACGCCCCACGAAGCGTAGATGCCGCTCACCACATCGGACACCGATTCGCCGATGACCGTGGGTTCGCCGTCGGGCGCGCCGGTGGCGTCCATGAGGCCGCACATCGCTTGCAGAATGATGTCGTAGGCCGGACGATGCGACTCGGGCCCGCTCTGTCCGAAGCCCGACACGCTCGCATAGACGAGCGCCGGATGGCGCGCCGCCAGCGCCTCATAACCAATACCGAGCCGCGCGGCCACGCCTGGCCGGAAGTTTTCCACCACCACGTCGGCCTGCGCGCAGAGCGACTGCGCGAGCGCGCGCCCCGCGTCGGTTTTCAGGTCGATCACGACGCTTTGCTTGTTGCGGTTCATCGCGCTGAAGAGGCCGCTTTCGCCTTCTGCGAAGGGGCCGATCGCGCGATAGTCGTCGCCGCCCGGCGGTTCGATCTTGATGATCTCCGCGCCCAGATCGCCAAGCAGCGCCGAGCACAGCGGCCCCGCCAGCACGCGGGAAAAATCGATCACACGAATACCTTGCAGCGGCAGCACGGAATCAGTCACGGCGGGAGTCTCCTGAACATCCGGTCGGTTCGACCGGTGAACCGATCATGCGCCGCGCGGGCCATAAGATAAAATACTGGAATAAATTAACGCCTATACGTTTTTTATATAGCCCTGCGCGCGCCGACCCGAGTGAGCCGAATGAGCCTTTCCCTGCGACTATTGCGCTACTTCGTCACCGCCGCCGAAACCGGCAGCACGACGGCCGCCGCCAGACATCTGAACGTTTCGCAGCCGTCGATCTCGGTGGCCATTCGCGAACTGGAGGCCCACTTCAGCGCCCCGCTGTTCTCGCGCGGCGCGGGCACGGGCATGACGCTCACGCAGTTCGGCGAACGCAAACTCGCGGAGGCGCGCGCGCTGCTCGCCTCGGCCTCGGCATTCGAAACCGACGACACCGGCGACGAAGACGGCGGCCATGTGCAGATCGGCGTGTTCCGCACGATTGCGCCCGTGTATCTACCGCGCGTGCTCAAGATCGCGCAGGCGCGTTTTCCGCGCCTGTCGATCCGATTTGTGGAAGGCGATCTCGCACAACTGGACGCCTGGCTGCATAAACGTCAGATCGATTTCGCGCTGATGTACGACGTGGGCCTGCCCGACGACATCGAACGCGAACGTCTTGCGGAACTGAAACCGTACGCGCTGGTGCCCGCCGATTCCGCACTCGCGAAACGCAAACGCGCGGTGTCGCTGCACGACCTCGCGAAAGAACCGTTTATTCAAATCGATCTGCCGCAGAGCCGCGACTTCCTGATGGCGCCGTTCTGGCAATGCGGGCTGTCTCCCAACGTGCGCTATCGCGCCACGTCGATCGAACTCGTGCGCTCGATGGTGGCGAGCGGGCTGGGCGTATCGCTGCTCATCACGCAAAGCCCCGGCGTCGCGCAGACGCCGTTGATCGCCGAACGCCCGATCCGCGAATCGACCATCGTGCAGCCGCTCGTGATCGCACGCCCCGCGCGCGCGGCGCACACGCACGCTTCCGAATTGCTTTCAACGTGCGTGCGCGAAGCCGTGGCGCAAGCGATGCGCGAACGTACGGGGCGCTGAAGGCGGCGAAGCCGCGCCGGGAACACCGTTTGCTGAACGCTGCCAGGGTCGAATTGGCCTTGTCCGGGCGCGTCGAGCGTGCCGGCTCGCCCACGCACGTCAGGAGAAAACCGATCATGCTCAAGCTGGCATTATTTTTTGCTATTGTGGCCGTCGTCGCGGCCTTGTTCGGCTTTACGGGTGTCGCCGCCGGCGCGGCCGCGATCGCCAAAATCCTGTTCTTCATTTTCCTCGTGCTCTGCATCGCTTTTCTGGTGCTCGGCGTTTTCGTGGCCAAGAAAATCGTCGATTAGCGGCGGCGTCCCGCAATATCGAAGCGGCCCGTTTGCATCGCGCGCGGGCCGCTTTTTAGCGTTTTGATGGCCTTCCGGCGCACGCCCATGCGCCCATTTCCGCGCGACTTGAACCGCCGTCGCGCGCGATTCTAAATTTTCGGTGTCAAAAACTTAAACCAAGTTTCATTTTGCAGGCCGTTTTCGACACGGACCTGTAATTGCATTTCCTTAAATTCTCGGTTCCCGCCGCACGGGCTCATAGTTCCGAATCGGACTACTAATCACACGCTCGTCCGTCCGCGCGGCGATATTCTTTCTTCTACGGAATCGACATGAAAAAAGCGTTGTTGAATACTCTCGCCCTCGCCACTGTGGCAGCGTCGTCGATGGCGCACGCGCAAAGCAGCGTCACGCTGTACGGCACCGTCGACGCAGGGATCGACTACATCAGCAACCAGAAGACGTCGACCGGCCACGGCGCGTCGGCGTGGGCCGTGCAGTCGGGCAACCTGAGCACGAGCCGCTGGGGTCTGCGCGGTTCCGAGGATCTGGGCAACGGCCTCAAGGCGATCTTCCAGCTCGAAAACGGCTTCTCGGTCGTCAACGGCAAGGGCTCGAACGGCGGCTATCTGTTCGGCCGGCAAGCCTGGGTGGGCCTCTCGAGCGACCAGTACGGCTCGATCACGCTGGGCCGCCAGTACGACGCGCTCGTCGACATGATCGCGCCGATGTCGGCGACGGGTTCGGGCTTCGGCGGTAATATCGCCGATCACCCGTTCGACAACGACAACCTCAACAACGACGTGCGCATGAACAACGCCGTCAAGTACCGCAGCCCAATCTACGCAGGCTTCCAGGTCGAAGGCGCCTACGCGTTCAGCAACCTGGCCGGCGGCTTCTCGACGAACAACGCGTACACCTTCGGCGCGTCGTGGAACGGCGGCCCGATCAACCTCGCGGTCGCGTACTTCCAGGGCAACAACCCCGGTTCGACCACGGGCGGCGCACTCTCTGCAGGCACCAGCACCGACAACGATCCGATGTTCGTCAGCGAGCGCACGCGCACGCTGGGCGCGGGCGGCAGCTACACGATCGGCGCGGCGAAGGTCGGCCTCGTGTTCACGCGCACGATGATCGCGTCGCCGACGGAAATCGCGCAAGGCGGCTCGCTCAATGCGTTCAGCGCCGATTACCTCACGTTCAACAACTACGAAATCAACGGCCGCTATCAGCTCACGCCGCAACTCAGCCTGGGCGGCTCGTACACCTACACGGACGGTTCGCTGAGCCGCTCGGAAGGCAACGCATCGCCGCACTGGAACCAGTTCATGCTGCAGGCCGACTACGCGCTGTCGAAGCGTACGGACGTCTATCTGGAAGGCACGTATCAGCGCGTCTCGGGCGCGGAAGGCATCGCCGTGCTGGGCAATGCGTCGATCTATAACCTCGCTGCTTCGTCGAGCAACACGCAAGCCGTGGTGGCCGCAGGCATGCGTCTGAAGTTCTAAGTCGCGCACAGCGGTAAAGGAAGCGGCGGCACGGTCATCGACCGGCCGCCGTTTTTTCGTTGCTGCGTTTTTAAACTAGATCGTGCGCACCACGAGTTCGGGAAATCCGGTTTGCGCGTCGTGCTCGCGCGTAAAGCGATGATCGGGCAGCAGCATGAGCAGCACTTCGGCGGTCGTGCGCACGATGCAGCCGCGCGCGATGTGGCCGCCCAGCACGCGGCCTTGTGCGTCGGAGACGCTCGCATGCAGATGCGCGCCGTCGAGCGACAACGAACCGGCCAGCGTAAGAATTTCGAAATCGCCACGCAGCGACGCCGGGGTATCGAGGCCCGCATAGCGCAACTCGACCGCGCTCAGGCTGCCGATGCCCTGCACCACGAACGCCGCCTGCGCGCCGTGCTGGGCGAGCGCGGCGGCGAGGGTCTCGCGCAGATCGTCTCCGGGGGACAGACGTAAGGGCAACGCTTGCATCGGCGCTCTCCAGGGGATGTCGATTGACAGGGTAAAGCGGTTCCGCGCGCGCCGCAACGCCTGTTCGACGTTCGCGGCGCGCTGCGCATTGCACTAGTATGAAAGCGGGTCATCGCTGATTCGGCGCTCCGCCACGTTTATGTCCAACGCCACGCATCCATCTTCGCGCACCGTGTTGTTCGGCGCGTTCGACCGGCACAATGTCGGCGATCTGCTATTTGCGCCGATCGTCGCGCGCCTGCTCGCGCCGCGCGATTGTCTTTACGCGGGACTCGCCGCGCGCGATATGCGCCCGTGGGGCGGCGAAGCCGTGCACGCGTTCGGAGAATCGGCGGCGCTATCGCGCGACGCGCCGCTCGATGTCATTCACGTGGGCGGCGAATTGCTGACCTGCGATGCGTGGGAAGCCGCGGTCATGCTCGCGCCGCCCGAGCGCGTGCAAGCGGTTATTGCGTGCGAAAACGCGTGGCATCGCGATCCGCTCGCATGGGCGCGCGCGCAACTCGGCGTGGCGTCGCGCGCGCCTTACGTAATGTCGAAAGCCGCTTATCCGCATGTCGAGTTTGGACGCATCGCGTTTCATGCAGTGGGCGGCGTGGGTCTGCATCGGCGCGACGAAGCGTTTCGCGCGGAAGTCTTCAACGCGCTGAAACACGCCGACGTTGTCAGTGTGCGCGACCGGCAAACGCAGGCGCAATTGCACGCGCGAGGCATCGATGCGCAACTCGTTCCCGATCCCGTTGTGATGGTGGCCGAATTGTTCGGCGAGAAGATTCGCGCACGCGCCAGCGAAGACAGCGTGAATGCGGTGCCCAACGCGTTCAGCGCGGGCTATATCGCGCTGCAATTCGACGCGACCTATGGCGACGACGCCACGCTCGATCTCATCGCGCGCGAAATCGAAAAGATCGCGGCGCAAAGCGGATTTGGCATCGTGCTGTTTCGCGCGGGCGCGGCGCCGTGGCACGACGACATCGACGTTTATCGACGACTTGCCGCGCGTGTGCCTCGCGCGCCGCTGGCGCTCTTTTCGTCGCTCGATATCTGGGACATTTGCGCGCTGATCGCGCAGTGCCGCGCGTATTGCGGCAGCAGCCTGCATGGACGCATCGTGGCGATGGCGTTCGCCCGGCCGCGCGTCAATCTCGTACACGCCGATGAAAACGAACCGACGCCTAAACAAGCGGCGTATGCAGCGACGTGGGAAACCCACGACATGCCTGCCACCACCACTGTTGAAGGTCTCGCGCAAGCCGTCGATCAGGCGCTACGCAGCGATGCCGCGCTCAGGGAGCGCACGGCGGCGGAATTGGCGGCGCGCTATCGCCGTGCATTCGAGCACACGATCTAGCGGCACCAAAACAAACTGGCCCGCCAGCGCATCGCGCCTTGTGAGCGCGATCCGCATGACGGGCCAGTTCGATCGCTTGTCGAGCGGCGCGGGACCGGACCGGCCGATCCGGTCCCCGCACCTTTCGTCTTGCGATTGAAGGCTTACATCAGGCTTCGATTAGAAGCGGTGACGCAGACCAACCGTAGCAGCGACCTGGTTCGACGTGCTCGACGGCGACAGCGTGTTGATCGTCGCGAAGTTCGAGACGCCGTTGCCCAGCGAGCCCGAAGCGTGCTGGTACACGCCTTCGACGTACACGTCGGTGCGCTTCGAGAGCGAGTAGTCAGCTTGCAGCGAAACCGTCTGCCACTTCGGATCGCCCGAACCCGTTGCGTTCTTGATGCGGCCATCGGTGAACGTGTAAGCAGCGTCCAGGCTCAGAGCCGGGGTCAGCGCGTAACGGCCGTTCAGTTCGAAGTTGTCGAGGCGCAGGTTCGTGCCCGTCGGGATCGTGAACGTCGTCTCGCCGCCTTGTGCACCGGCGATCAGGTTTTCGTACTGCGTGTGCGTCCACACGAAGCCGACCGTTGCCGGGCCGTACGTGTAGTTCGCGCCTGCACCGAACGTGCGTTGCGTTTCAGCCGACAGGTTGAAGTTGTTGCCTGCACCCGACGAGTTCGCACCGTTCGAGTTGGTGCTCGTCAGCGAGTTGTTCATCTGCAGGTACGAAGCTGCTGCGTTCAGCGGGCCGTTGCTGTACGAAGCACCGACGCTCCATGCGCGGCTGTTCGAGAACTGGCCAGCGTCGTTGCTGAAGCCGTACAGGCCGCCGAACTTGAAGCCAGCGTAGTTCGCGCTCGTGTACTTGACTGCGTTCTTGATCGAGAACGAGTGGTCGAGGTTGTCGTTGTCGAACGGGTGGCCGGCCATGTTGTTGCCGTAGCCAGCGCCTGCTTCCGACAGCGGCGACAGGTAGTCAACCATCGAGTCGTACTGGCGGCCCAGCGTCAGCGTGCCGTAGCGGTCGCTTTGCAGACCAACGTAAGCCTGGCGGTTGAACATGGTGTTGCTTTCCGTGTTCTTGCCGTTGCCCAGGTTGAAGCCGTTTTCCAACGTGAAGATCGCATGCAGACCGCCGCCGAGGTCTTCGCTACCCTTCAGGCCGAAGTACGTGTCCGACAGCGCGCCGCTGCCCTGGTTCCACTGCTGGTGGCCACCGACGTTGTTCGCGTAGACGATACCCGCATCCAGCGAACCGTACAGCGTGACGCTGCTTTGTGCGTGAGCCGAAACGGCAAAGGCGCTCAGGACGCCAGCGATAATCAGAGTGTTCTTCATGACTTTCCTTAAATTGACATTCAGACCGCGCTGAATGGATCCGGGTATTGGAGCCATCCCGGCAATCTCGCAGCGAAGTTTAAGTGCCAAAGTGAGGAAATCGCAGTACGCAAGCGCTGGAACAGATATTTGCGAAATATGGAAATATCCAAAAATCGGCGCTTAAAACCTTGTGCGCAAAGGGAAAAATCACGTTGTGAGCGTCATCTGACTGTCACATGGCTGTGGCAATCACGCGACGCCACTGTCAAGATCGTGAACTTGATTATTGTCAAAAGTGAGTCAATTCAAGGGTCGGGGCCATGTTAATATTTCCCGGTCTGAAGAAACTCCGGAACAGTTACAACGGACATATGGGGTGGTCCGTTGCTGCGGGCCGCCCCATTTCTATTTGCGGCCTCTGCGACACAAGGTCGCGATTTCACCCCGATCACACCTGATTAATTACGCACGGCTTTCGCTCGCGTTTCAATCCCCGATTAAAAAATAACGGCCCGAATATCGGGCCGTATTCAATTAATCGCGAAAAGTTCCCGCAATCAATGCGCGCCAGCAGTATTTGAAGAATCTGCGGAACTTTTTGAAGGACGAGTAATCCAGATGAGCGGAATGATGGCAATAAATATGAACGCCGAGATATAGAAAATGTCGTTCAGTCCCATCACCGCCGCCTGCGCGTCCACCGAGAAGTTGAATAGTCCATAGGCCGCGTCGGTGCCCACGTGCAGCGACTGGCGCGCCGTGTCCACGCTTTGCATGAAGGCCGGGTTGTTCACGCTGGCCTGCTCCGTGAGCCGCACGTGATGCAGGATCGTGCGGTCGTTCCAGGCGTTGCCGATCAGCGAAGTGCCCACCGCGCCACAGAACGTGCGCGCGAAATTCGAGAGCCCGGCGGCCGCGGGAATCTTCTCGGGCGGCAGTCCCGAGAGAATGATCGAGGTGAGCGGCACGAAGAACATCGCCATCGGAATGCCTTGCAGCAGCGTGGGCAGCACGAGATCCCAGTGCGAGACATCGGTATAGAACTGCGTGCGCATCAGGAACACCACGGCGAAGCCGATGAACGCGAGCGTGGCGATGTAGCGTGGATCGCTACGCGGCAGAATACGGCCGATGATCGGCGTGAGCACCACGGCGAAGATGCCGAGCGGCGCGGTCGTCAGGCCCGAATCCACGGCGCGGTAGCCGAGATAGCCCTGCATCCATTGCGGCAGCAGCACGAGCGTGCCGAAGAACATGCCATAGGCCACCGAGATCGAGATCGTGCCGCCCGCGAAATTGCGCTGCGAAAACAGGCGAATATCGACCACGGGATTTTTTTCGGTGAGCTCCCACACCACGAAGAACGCGAAACCCACCAGCGCGACGATGGCGAGCGTCACGATCAGCGGCGAATCGAACCACGCGAGATCCTTGCCCTTGTCGAGCATGATCTGCAGCGACGCCACCCACACCACGAGCAGCATCAGCCCCACGCCGTCGATCGGCATGCGCCGCGTGGCCGACTCGCGGTCGCGATAGATCGCCCACGTGATGGCGGCGGCGAACAAACCCACCGGCACGTTGATATAGAAGATCCACGACCAGTTGTAGTCGTAAGTGATCCAGCCGCCGAGCGACGGCCCCGCGATCGGGCCGATCAGCGCCGTCATCGACCAGAGCGCGAGCGCCGTCGACGACTTGTGCTTCGGCCACGAACCGAGCAGCAGCGCCTGCGAAAGCGGCGCGAGCGGCCCGGCCACCACGCCCTGCAAGATGCGCGCGGCGAGCAGCGTCGGCAGGTTCGGCGCGATGCCGCAAAGCCACGAGGCCAGCACGAACAACAGGATCGACGTGATGAACAGCTTCACCTGGCCGAAGCGCTGCGTGAGCCAGCCGGTGAGCGGAATCGAGACGGCGTTGGCGGCCGCGAAGATCGTGATGACCCACGTGCCTTCGTCGACGGAGACGCCGAGATCGCCGGAAATGGTCGGGATGGCGACGTTCGCGATCGACGAATCGAGCACGTTCATGAACATCGCCAGCGATACGGCAACGGTGCCGAGCGCGAGCTTGCCGCCGCTGAGCGGCGCGGGGGATTGCGGTGCAGACATGGAGCGTGCGTGTAGTGAAGGGCGGCGCCGGGCGGGCCACCCGGGAGCCTAACGGCCCGCGGCACGTCGATCAATGTCACCGCGCGCATCAATTTATGGCGCGGGCGGCAACAATGCGCCGCGCGAGTCGCTTCGCGCGGCGCACGCTCCATCGTCCATTTACTTAGCGATACGAAACAATTGCGCAGGCCATCACACGCCCCACGACTCGCCGCCCGTGAACTGCACGCTGCGCTTCGCGCGCTCGTCCACGCTCAGCGCGAACACGTCGGGACGCGAGTAATGGCCCACCACGTCGAAGTCGTAACGCGCGCGGATCAATTCGTCGGTGTCGATCTCCGCGACCACGAGGCCGGTCTCGCCGTGCAGCGGGCCCGCGAGAATCTCGCCGAGCGGCCCGACGATCACGCTGCCGCCGTTGATGAGCGGACGCGCCGGATCCCAGCCCGGCACCTCGACGCCGAGCGCCTGCGGCGATGGCTGCACCTGGCACGCGCTGATCACGAAACAACGTCCTTCGTGCGCGATGTGGCGCATCGAGCATTGCCAGATCTCGCGTTCGTCGACGGTCGGCGCGCACCAGATCTGCACGCCCTTCGCGTACATCGCCGTGCGCAGCAGCGGCATGTGGTTTTCCCAGCAGATCGCCGTGCCCGCCACGCCCGCCGCCGTGTTCACCACGGGCAGCGTCGAGCCGTCGCCCTGCCCCCAGATCAGGCGTTCGGTGCCGGTCGGCATGAGCTTGCGGTGCTTCGCGACGAGCCCCGCCTGCGGATCGAAAAAGAGCGCCGTGCAATAGAGCGTGCTGCCCGAGCGCTCGATCACGCCGATCACGATCGACGCCCCACAGCGCGCGGACAGGTCGGCGAGCGCGGCCGTTTCGGCGCCCGGCACGTCGATGGCGTTCTCGTAGTAGGCGGCGAAGGCCTCGCGCCCCTCGGGCAGACGGTAGCCGAGGCGCGTGCCAAAGATCTCGCCCTTCGGATAGCCGCCGAGCAGCGCCTCGGGCATGACCACGAGTTGTGCGCCCGAGTCGCGGATCGCCGCCTCGAACGACAGGATATGTTCGAGCGTCGCGGCCTTGCCCTGCGCCAGCGAGCCGATCTGCAATGCAGCAACCTTCGATTTCGACATGATGTTCTCCGTCTGTATGCGTGCCCGTATCATGGCGGGAACGCCACCGCGCGCCCACCGGCGCTCCCCATTTCAGCTATGCCTGCGAGTGATATCTCCGAAGTCGACCTGAATCTGCTGAAGATCTTCGAAGCGCTGTTCGAGGAAGGCGGCGCGAGCCGCGCGGCGATTCGCCTCGACATGACCCAGCCCGCGGTGAGCGCGGCGCTCAAGCGTCTGCGTGAACTCTACGCCGACCGGCTGTTCACGCCGACCGGACGCGGCCTTGCGCCCACCTCACGCGCCCGCGAACTCAAGCCGCTGATCAGCGAGGCGCTCGACAAATGCCGCCAGTCGCTCGCGATCGCCGCGCCCGACGCCACGCATTTTCATGGCCGCGCCGTCGCGATCGGTCTCTCCGACGACTTCGAACTCGCGCTCGGCCAGCCCATCATGCGGCATCTCGCGCGGCACGCGCCGGGCCTGCGCGTGATCTTTCGGCAGACCTACAGCCAGATCGTGAGTGACAGCCTCGCGAATCAGGAAATCGATCTGGCGATCGCGGCCGGTGGTTTTTCAGCGCGCGGGCTCAGCCATCAGGCGCTCGGCCAGGGCGATTACGCGTGCCTGCTGGACGCCGCCACCTGCCCGCCCGAAGTCGGTAATGGAGAGGCCGCCTTGACGCTCGATGCCTTCGTCGCGCGCGGCCATATTCTCGTGTCGTCGGGCGGCGTGGTCGGTATCGTCGACGAAGCGCTCGCGGCGCATGGCCTGAAGCGCAACGTGATTGCGTCCACCACGCACTTCGCGGCGCTGCCGCATCTGCTCGCGGGCACCGAGGCCGTCGCCACGATTCCGCGCCATGCCGCGCGCGCGATCGCGGCGCTCACCGGCCTGCGCATGGTCGCGTGCCCGCTCGCGCTGCCGGGCTATCCGATCGAACTCGGCTGGCGCGCCAGCGCGATGCGCGACGCCGCCATCGTGCGCGTGCGCGATGCGATCGCCGCTTGTGCTCCGGCGCTGCTCGCGCCTTGATCTACGCGAATTGGCCCGCGTGCCGATGAACGCAGGCGCTTGTGCTCACGTAGCCCCACCGCTCGTTGATTATCACGGACAACGAATTAAATCAATCAACTGAAAAAGAGCGCCACTTAGCGCGCTCCCTTTTCATGCAATTCGATCAGAACGCGACGACGGTTCTCACGCCGACCACCGCCTCATCGCCCACGCGCCGCGCGCCATTCTGCGGATCGGGCACACCGCCGCCCGGACGGAATACATACTGAAAGTCAGCCTGCACCTGCCACCAGGGCGCGATCTGCACCTGATACGTCGCTTCCAGCACGGTCTCCGCGCTGCGCGCCGGATAGCCGGGCGTGAACGTGGCCGTATCGCTCGCGAAACCTTGCGCGTGCGAGCCGATCTTCGCATAACCCACCGCGAGACCGGCCACGTCGTTGTCGCGTCCCTTGAACGGCGCCTTGAGCGTGACGCCCGCATTCACGGCCAGATCGACGAAATTGCGGTCGCCGGGCGCGCCCATCACGCGCGCGAACACGCCGAGCGCCTGCGGACTGTCCGCCGAGGGACGCCAGATCATCTGATCGGCCCCGGCGTAGAAGCCATAATCGCCGCGATGCGATTGCGCCACGCCCGTGCTCGCCGGATCGGCAAGCGACAGGCCGTTGCTGTCGTAGCGTTGATCGGCGAAATGCTGCGTGTTGTACCAGAACCCCAGTTTATAGGTGCCTGGTAATCCTGATTGTTTCGCATCGGGCGCGCTACTGTCGGGTGCATTCAGCGCATATTGCACTTCGCCGATAAACAGCGCGCCATCGTGCAGATTGAAATTCGTGCCGTGCGCGTTGAGCCGCTGCGCATCGCCGCTGCCGCTGCCCGCCGGACTGCCGTCGAACACGCCCGCGAGCACGGTCCACGCATTCGTCGGCGACAAGCGCAGCCGCGCGCCGAGCGACGAAAGCGGATACGCGGGACCACCCGCAGGCATATCCATCGACGGCAGCACAGGCCAGCCGAACGTCGCGTTCATGAACGCGCCCGCATACTCGCTGACCATGAATTCCTGATCGACGCTTTGCTGCCCGATCTTGATGTCTGCCTTGCCATTCGCGAACGACTGCTGATACCAGAGTTCCCAGAGGCGCGTGCCGGCTTCGGCTTCCACGCCCGAGACCGCCTGCAACGCCTGGAGATTGCGTTGCGTGATGCTGGTGCCGTGGATTTGCAGCGCCGATACGTTGAAGATACCGCCAGGCAAACCGAACGCCTTTTGCGTATCGACACCGACGCTCATTTCCGTCAGTCCGTCGTAAGCGCCGCCGCGATGCACGCCGCCCGAAAGATTGTTCAGATATTCGCTGGTTTCCTGCAAGCCGAACGTCACGCCATGGTTATCGAGCCACGGGCGCACGCCGCCCATATCGCCGAACAAGGTCGCGCGGTCCCACAAACTCGTGGATGCGGGCGCGCTTTGCGCGAATGCGCTGTGCGCAACCCCGAGCGCGATCAGCGCGCCGAGGCGCACGGGCGTTGCGGCCAACATCAGCGCGCGTTTGCAGGGCTTTTTCATCAACGGCGAAACGGGTGCGTCGAGCGCGAGCTTATCCGGCGCAATGGTCTGAATGATTGCGAAGTCATTAAGCGATTTCTTTTTTAAAGCCGCGTGAAAGCGCAGCGAATGAAACCTGGAAAACCACGCATTTCTTTGCAATACGCGCTCGATCTCGCGCACGATCACGCGACGTCGCGATACCTGAATTGTTTTGACGACCATAAGCCCACCTCCGTCCGGCCAGGCAAACCTGGTCGACGAACGACGACGCGTCGGCGCCACGCAAAGCGCGTGCGCACAACGGCAATTTCATTCTGGGAGCGTGCTGATGGCGACGCCGGTTGAGCATCCCGCTCGATGACCGGCGCGACAATGAAGCGCGCTAACCCGACAAGGCGAGTTAGCGGCGAAGGACGTGTCCTGTGGCGACTAACTCGCGGCTGTGACACCGGCGCGGGCCGGCATCGAACTTCCACTGCTAGAGCATGTGTCCACGAGGGACTCCTTTCGATGTGACGCGGCGGATTGTATTCGGCTCGCCTGTATCACTGCAAGCGTAAAAGCGGCCGCGCTGTTGTATATCGTGCGCATTGCGCGAACGGATTCTCAATACGCGAATATCAGCGAACCAGCCTATGCGGTCCGCAATGCTCACTCGCCGGCCTAATCGCGACAAAGCGCACACGATGACGTTTTTTGCATCACTTTTACGGCGCGAAAGAGTGAATTGATTGCGCATTCACCTTTCGCACTGAAAGGCGGCGGCACAATGCGCGCCACCGCGCGAGAGCGAGTCGAGCAGACTGTCGCGAGCACAGGCACAATATCGGTTATTCACGCGGTAACACTACGCGGCGCACGCGGATCTCGCGCGCGCCGCGCCCTCGCATCCGGCCCCACCCCGCCGCGCCGCCGCACTCCGCTTTTTCGACGCTGTGATGAACCACGATAACGCCAACCCGCCCGCCATCGCCCGGCGCGCCTCGAATACGCCGGGCTTTTTGCTGTTCATGATCTGCCTGTTTTCCTCGGCCGGACAACTCGCAATCGATATTTACGTGCCCGCGCTGCCCGCGATGGCGCATTTCTTCACGACCTCGCCGCAAGCGATTCAGTCGAGCGTTTCCGGCTATATGGCCGCGTACGCGCTCGGCCAATTGATTTTCGGCCCCATCGCCGACGCTTACGGACGCAAGCGTGTGCTCGCGTTCGGCATCGCGATCTTTACGATTGGCTGTCTGCTGTCGCTCGCCGCACCGAATCTGGAAACGTTCGTGCTCGCGCGCTGTTTGCAGGGCTTCGGCATCGCAACCACCAATCTGCTCGCGAAAGCCATCATCACCGATTCGTTTTCCGGCACGGCGCTGTTGCACGCCTTCACCTATATGTCGATTGCGTGGGGACTCGCGCCGATCATCGCGCCCGTGATCGGCGCGCATTTGCAGACGTGGTTCGGCTGGCGCTCGTGCCTCGTGTTTCTGCTCGTGTGGGCCGTGGTGATGTGGGGCGTGCTGTGGCGCTATCACGATACGCTGCGGCAGCCGGTGAAACTCGAAACGCGCACGCTCGTCGCCAACGCGCGCAAGGTGCTCGCGAGCCCCGTATTTCAGAGCTGTTTTCTCGCACAAGGCCTCTGCTATAGCATCCTGCTCGTCTTCAATATCGTCGGGCCGTTCATGGTGCAAAGCACGCTGCACAAGCCGCCGACGTTTTTCGGTTACCTCGCGCTCGGCATCGGCCTGATGTATTTCCTCGGCGGATTGTCGAACCGTCTGCATGGCCCGCGTCTGCCGACGCCCGAAGTGCGTTTGCGCGCCGGCTCCATCGCGATGGCGGCATCGGCCATTCTCATGCTCGTGCTCGCGCTCACCGTGGGCCTGCGCGTGTGGACGCTCGCCACGCCGGTGCTGTTCATGGGCTTCTGCGCCGGTGCGATGTATCCGACGCTGATGGCCAAGGGCAACTCGCTGTTCCCCGAAGTCGCCGGGCTCACGAGCGCGATTCTCGGCTGCGCGCTGCTGCTGGTTTCGTCGGCGATGATGGGGCTCGCGGGCTTCGTCTCCGTGCAGATTCTCACGCCGCTCGCAGTGTTTTTCGTGGTGCTCGCACTCACGGTGGTGTTGATGGTGTCGAAGCTGTTGCGGCATCTCGCGCAGTTGCAGAGCGTGCAGGCGTTGCAGCGGGAAGGGAAGGCAGCTTGATGGAATTCTGGTGGCCGCGCACAGCGCTCACGGAATAAGCACCGCCACCCGCCACTCGCCACTCGCCACCACTCGCCACCACTCGCGCGCCACGCTACCCGCATGGCGTGCGAGCCGCGCCGCATCCGCACGCAAACCGCCAAACGTTTCCATACCTCACTCCAGACCGAAGCGCCCCGCTTCGCATTTATCGTCGCCGGATAAAAAACCCGCATCGCGAGAAAAAGCGACGCGGCCCAACTCAAACACAAACCCTGGCGTTTCCATACGTGCTAAAGAGCGCAAGCGTTCTATCTGTCATGCACCAAACAATGGCTTACTCGCGACATCGCCCTTCGCACGCCATTCGCGCCTACGCGCGCGATGTGAAAGGCGCATCACGATAACCGGAGAAACCGCATGTCCGACGACGTTCGCCCGCATCAATACGTCCTCACGCTGTCCTGTCCGAGCGCCGCTGGCCAGGTGGCTGCCGTCGCGAGTTTCCTGGACCGGCACCGCTGCTATATCGACGAACTCACGGTCTTCGACGACGACATCAGCGAGCGTTTCTTTCTACGCTGCGTCTTTCACGAAGTCCTGCGCGACGCGACCGCGCGCTGCAATCTCGCGAGCCTGCGCGACGAATTCGCGCCCACCGCGCACGAACACACCATGACGTGGGCGATCCACGATTTGCAGGCGCGTCCGAAAGTGCTCATCATGGTTTCGCGGCTCGAACATTGTCTGGCCGATCTGCTGTTCCGCTGGCGCATGGGCGAATTGCCGATGGAAATTGCCGGCATCGCGTCGAATCACCGCGATTTCGAAGCGCTCGCGCAGCAACACGATCTGCCGTTTCATTATTTGCCGATCACGCCGGAAACCAAACGCGAACAGGAAGCCGCGATTCTCGACCTGTTTCATTCGACCGGCTCAGAATTGCTCGTGCTCGCGCGCTATATGCAGATTCTTTCCGACGAAACGAGCCGCCGACTCGCGGGTCGCGCGATCAATATCCACCATTCGTTTCTGCCCGGCTTCAAGGGCGCGCGGCCTTATCATCAGGCGCACGTGCGCGGCGTGAAACTGATTGGCGCGACCGCGCATTTCGTCACTGACGATCTCGACGAAGGTCCAATCATCGAACAGGAAGTGCAGCGCGTCGATCACAGTTTCGATCCCGAGCGGCTACTGGCCGTGGGACGCGATGTCGAATGCGTGGTGCTCGCGCGCGCCGTGAAGGCATTTCTCGAGCGGCGCGTGTTCATCAACGACGGCCGCACGGTCGTGCTCTAACTCGCGATTGGCGGACTCGCCGCGATGGCGCTGCTGCGCCTGCGCCGCGAGTCCCGCCAGCGCTCGGTCACTCATTTTTCCGGCAACACGCTGCGCATAATCGTGATGCCGCCCTTCCAGCGCGGCACCCAGCTGGCGTGCCTGCCAATAGCGCAACAGCCCGATGCGGCCGTGGCCGCGCGTCATGCTGTGTTCGAGCAGCGCGAGCGCCGCAGCGGCGTCGCCCCGGCAGGCGCGGTCGTTGAGCTCGACGGTGTGGGCACGCGGCACGAATGGCTCCTTTCAAGGCGAATAAACGCTGCTCCGGCGGGTCATCGCAGTTCACCAAACCGTGCCGCGAGCGCATAGAATGAAAACGCCAGTGCTGCGGAACGCCACCGCCAGACGCCCGCGATGTGCGCTTTTGCGAAGGTCGATGGCGGAAAAACACAAGCGCGCGCGCTTTCGATCGGCGACGCTTGCGAAAGCCGCTTCGCGCCTCCTCACTTTCACGCGCCGCCATGTCCGACACGCTACCGATCGTTCCCTCGTCCGATGCCGCCGGCAAGGCGCGCATCCGTTTCGGCATCGTGCTGCTGCCCAATTTCACGCTGACCGCATTTTCCGGTTTCGTGGATATGCTGCGCCTCTCCGCCGACGACGGCGATTTCAGCAAACCCGTGCGCTGCTCGTGGCGCGTGCTCGGCGAAACGCTCGCGCCCGTGCGCGCGAGTTGCGGCATTCAAATTACACCGTGGGAGACTTTCGATAATGCGGAGCCCGTCGATTACCTCGTGATCGTCGGCGGCCTGCTGCATTCGGGTCCGCAGGCAAGCGAAGCCACGCTGCAACATATTCGCCGCGCGGCGTCGGGCACCACCACGGTCGTGGGTATCTGCACAGGCGTATTCACGCTGATGCGCGCGGGCGTGCTCGACGCACATCGCATTTGCGTGAGCTGGTTTCACTACTGGGACTTTATTGAGCGCTTTCCTTCGGTCAATGCGGACGCGATTGTTGCCGACCGGCTTTTCGTGATCGACCGTCGGCGCATTACCTGCTCGGGCGGCCGTGCGTCAATCGACGTAGCCGCTGCGATTTTGCTGCGCCATTTCGATCACGCCACCGTGCAAAAAGCCTTGCGTATTCTGCTGGTCGGCGAAATGCAAAAAGGTAACGCGCCGCAACCGCATCCGCCCGGACTCGAACCCGCCACGCATCCGAAGGTCAAGCGCGCGATCCTGCTGATGGAACAACAGGTGGGACGCAACGTGCCGCTCGAAGAACTGGCCTGCAAGCTCAATCTCTCCGCGCGGCAACTCGAACGCCTTTTCAAATCGGAAACGGGCAAGAGCCCGCGCACGTTCGCGAATGCGCTGCGTCTGCGCACCGCTGCG
Source organism: Paraburkholderia sp. J94 (assembly GCF_905220285.1). NCBI lineage: Bacteria > Pseudomonadati > Pseudomonadota > Betaproteobacteria > Burkholderiales > Burkholderiaceae > Paraburkholderia > Paraburkholderia sp. J94. The sequence goes on from NZ_CAJMZH010000002.1 coordinate 617,835, forward strand.
TGGCTGCTCACGAGTTCGGACCGAACCGTGGCCGATATTGCATCGAGCTGCGGCTTCTCGGACGCCTCGCATCTCGGACGCGAATTCCGCAAGCAATTCGGCGTGCCGCCGAATATGTTCCGCGAGCAGCGCAGCGGCCAGGAACCGACGCAATTCCCCGATCTCGATGCGTTCTTTCGCACCGAATCCCCGCTGACAAACGAGGCGCAACCGGGCGCCTCGCTGCACTAACGCCCGCTAGCAAGGCCCCTACCAGGAAGGCCCTATCGTCATTCCACTGCACGCCGTTCGTGGCTCGGCGCGTGACCGAATTGCACGCGATACGCCTTGCTGAAATGGCACGGCGAATTGAAACCGCAAATTGCCGTCACGCGCGCAATCGACGTATCGGTCGTGCGCAGTAATTCTCTCGCGCGCTTCAATCGCAGATTCAGATAATAGTGCGTCGGCGACACGTTCAAATAGGCCTTGAACATGCGTTGCAAATGCCGCTGCGATAGCCGCACGAGTCGCGCGAGTTCTTCGAGCGATAGCGGCTCCTTGATATTCGCTTCCATGAGCCGCACCACTTCCACGAGTTCCGCGCGCGAAAATCCCACGCGCGCATCAACGGGAATCGGCTGCAGGTCGGTCGAACCGCGAATGCGTTCGAGGATGAATTGCTCGGACACCTTGGCCGCCGTTTGACGCCCGAGGCGCGCGCCCACCAGGTCGAGCATGAGATCGAGCGGCGCGGTGCCGCCGGTGCACGTCAGCCGGTCGCGATCGACCACGAAGAGTTCGTCGGCGAATTGGACATCGGGAAACGACTCGTAAAACGTCGAGAGATTCTCCCAATGCACGGCGCAGCGATAACCATCGAGCAAGCCGCTCGTGATCAGCGCATACGCGCCCGTGCAAATGCCGCCGAGCGGAATACCGCGCGCGGCGACAGCGGCAAGCACGGCGCGCACGCGCTCGTCCACGGCTTCCTGAATGCGAACGCCGCCGCAGACGATCAGAACGTCCGGCAGATTATCCAGATCGAGACGCTGCGCGGGCCGCACTGCGATGCCGTTACTCGCCCGCGCGGGCTCGCCATCGAGCGTATAGACGGACCATCGATAGTGATCGCCGCCGCCAACGTAATTGGCCATGCGCAAGACTTCGACCGCGCTCGAAAACGCGATCATCGAAAAATTCGATAAGGTAAGGAAACCGAAATGCTCTAGCGTCGATTCAGCCGCCAGTGACACGGTGGGCACGGCGGTCGCGGCGAGGCCGGACATGACATTGCGCTCCTGCAGGGCGCGCTTGCGTCGGTACTCCGCGCCCGCGACGGGAAAAGAAAAGCCGGCTTCGCGCGGCATTCCGGCGAGCCGGGCAAGCGGCCCGCGCGCGGCACATGCCGGGCGCGGGCTGCCGTTCAAGCCTCGACGATCATCGGCCGAGGGCGAAACAGTTGCTTGATGCCGGAAAACAGCGGGGCTTTCGCGGCGCCGGGCGCGCGGCCAAAGCTTTCGGTAATGCGGTCGAGAATGATCGCGAGCAGCACGACCGACAATCCGCTTTCGAAACCGAGACCGATATCGAGGCGCTGAATGCTCGCGAGCACGTCATTGCCCAGCCCGCCCGCGCCCACCATCGAGGCGATGATCACCATCGACAGCGCCATCATGATGGTCTGGTTCACGCCCTGCATGATCGACGGTAGCGCATTCGGAAACTGCACCTTATAAAGCAATTGCCACGGCGTGCAGCCGAACGCCTGGCCCGCCTCCACGATCTCGCGGTTCACGTGCTTGATGCCGAGACTCGTGAGCCGCACGGCGGGCGGCATGGCGAAAATCACCGTGGAGAGAATGCCCGGCACACGGCCCAGACCGAACAGCATCGCGGCGGGAATCAGATAAACGAAAGCGGGCATCGTCTGCATGAGGTCGAGAATCGGCCGCACGATGGTTTGCACGAGCTTGTTCTTCGCGGTCCAGATACCGAGCGGAATCCCAACGACGAGACTGATCAGCGTGGACGACAAGGTCAGCCCGAGCGTGACGACGGTCTGATCCCAGAAGCCGGTCGCGTAGATCAGCAATAGCGACGCCGTGGCGAAGATCGCGAAACGCCAGCCCACGCGCCACAACCCGACAGCGATGAAAAACGCCATCAGCGCCCACATCGGAATGGCCTGCAAGCCGTGCTCGATGAACGCGGCGAAGCTCTCGATCGCCTTGCCTACAGCATCGAAACTGTTCGCGTCGTGATCGAGCAGATAGTGAACCGACTGATCGACCCAGCGGCCAAGGGGAATCATCTCAGACATGGGCACTCCTGTTACGCGTGATGACCTTCAGGACGGCGGCCTGATCGATGGAGCCGCAGTAGCGGCCGTCGTCGTCGACCACGGGCAGCGCGGTGGTGTTCGCGCACACGCGCGAGACGACCTGTTCGAGCGGCGCCGCGCGCGAAATACATTCGACCTTGCGCAGCGACGGCTGGGCCACGCCGATGGCGTCGCGCGTGACGAAGCCGCTGATACGGCGCTGCGCGTCGAGCACGAACGCATAGTCGGCGCTGCCGTTCAACGAGGCCGCCACACTCTGCTGATCGAGCGTGCGGATGAGCGGCACGGCTTCGCGCTGCATGAGATCGCCTGCGGTCAGATAGCGGCTCGTATCCACGCCGTCGAAAAATGCGCGCACATATTCATCGGCAGGATTACTGATGATTTCCTGAGGCGTGCCGATCTGCACGATGCGCCCGCCTTCCATGATTGCGATGCGGGTGCCGATGCGCAGCGCCTCCTCCAGATCGTGCGAGACGAACATGATGGTGCGCTGCTGCTCCTTCTGCAATTGCAGCAGCACGTTCTGCATTTCCTTGCGTTTGAGCGGATCGAGCGCCGAGAACGCCTCGTCCATGATCATCAGCGAGGGGTTCACGGCCAGCGCGCGCGCGAGGCCCACGCGCTGCTGCATGCCGCCCGACAGTTCGGCGGGCAGCTTCTGCGCGAAGGCGGCCAGCCCCACCTGCTCCAGCACTGCAAGCGCGCGTTGCTCGCGCTCCTTGCGTCCCACGCCGGCCACTTCGAGACCGAACGCGGCATTCGACAACACCGTGCGTTGCGGCATCAGCGCGAACGACTGGAACACCATGCTCATATCGGTGCGGCGCAGCGAAACCAGCTCGCCGCGCTTCACCGCGGCAATATCGCGGCCGTCGATCACGACCTTGCCCGCCGTCGGTTCCACCAGGCGGTTGATCAGGCGAATCAGCGTCGACTTGCCGGAACCGGACAGGCCCATCAGCACGAAGATCTCGCCTTCCTGCACCGAGAACGACGCCTTGTTCACACCGAGCACATAACCGGTTTTGGCGAACATGTCGTCCTTGGTCGCGCCGCTCATGAGCAAATCGCGCGCGACCTTCGGATTAGGTCCGAAGACCTTACTGAGTCCTTCGACTACGATCTTGGGGGATTTCATCGATTCCGTCTCCTCGTGCCGCACGCGCCGCACACGGTATCTACATGGTTGCCAGAAAAAACCCTGCCGGGATGGCGATTTGCGACAGACGCTTATTCAAAAGCGACACCGCCATTCAACGCACGCTGCAATCGGCACCGCGCGCACCGGAAAGGGGCGCTGTGTGGGCGAAAACCCGCCGGAAAAACTGAGCTAATCGAAAGACGAACGATGGAATGTGTAGCGCCGGGCGCACGTAGTGTGCGACGCCCGGCGCGCCGGCCATTACTGCGCCGCCACCCAGGTATTCACGCGGTCGCCATGCGCGGCGATCCACGTATCGGCGGCGGCGTCGGGTTTCTCGCCGCCTTGAATCGCGAGCATCACGCTGTCGATTTCGCCCGGCTTCCACTGAAACTTCTTCAGGAACGAAACGACTTGCGGCGCCTTGGTTTCCAGTTCGGGATTCGCGACGTTATCGACATGCTCCGCCGCGCCGTACACATTCTTCGGATCGTCGAGGAAACGCAGCTTGTATTTCGCAAACATCCAGTGCGGCGTCCAGCCCGTGACGATCACCGGCTTTTTCGCATTCACCGAACGCGCGAGTTCCGCGGTCATCCCGCTGCCCGAACTCGGCATGACCGTATAGCTCAGATCGTATTGCTTGACCGCCTGATCGGTTTTGGTCATCACGCCAGCGCCCGCATCGATACCCACGATGCGCCCGCCGAACGCGCTCTTTTGCGCATTGAGATCGTCGATACTTTTTGCGCCGACATAATCGGGCACGACGAGACCGATTTTCGCGCCGGGAAAGTTCGTGCCGAGATCCACGACCTTGTCCTTGAACTGCGCCCAATACGCGCCCTGCGTGACCGGCAGCCACGCGGAAAGCGTCGCGTCGAGGTCGCCGCGCGCCACGCCTTGCCACATAATGCCCGCCGCGACGGGCACGAGTTGCACCTGATAACCGAAGCGCTTTTCGATAATGCGCGCCGCGACGTTCGATGTCGCCACGCTATCGTCCCAGCCTTCGACGTAGCCGATTTTCAGCGTCGGCTTGCCGTCGGCCCACGCAGGGGCGCTAAGGCCCACCATCGCCGACAGCACGCCGGCCCACACATATTTTCCTGGCAGCTTCAAGGTCGATCTCCTGTAACCGGGCAACGCGCCCCGTGCACCTCCAGATTCCCCCGCCACAATTTGCCGATATCGTCGATTTCCGACGCGATCTTGTCGTGCAGCGACGCGGGCTTTTTCCCCTGCTTTTACTTATCGACGACGAGATCCGAAAGCGGCTTCGAACAGCACAGCAGCGCCATGCCCTGATCGATTTCACGCTGACGAATCCCGCCGCTATGCTTCATTTCCACCTGCCCGGAAACGAGCTTGACCTTGCAGGTTCCGCACATGCCTTGCGCGCACGACGAAGCGAGACGCACGCCGGCCTGGCGCGCCGCTTCGAGCACGGTTTGCTGCGAGTTGCAGGCAATCTCGCGCCGGCTTTTGGCGAAGGTGATCGTGTACGTGGTGGCGTCGGCAAAGGTTTGTGTGGCCGCTTGCGCGAGTTCGTGCGTGCCGGTTTCCGGCTCGCTCGCCGTGAGCGTCTCGAACGAGAAACTCTCTTCGTGATAGCGCTCGCGCGAGAAGCCCGCTTCATCCAGCAAATCGCGAACGGCCTGCATATACGGCGCCGGTCCGCAACAGAATATCTCGCGCTCCATGAAATCAGGCGCAATCAATTTAAGCAGCGGCAGCGAGAGAAAACCCGTCACGCCATGCCAATCGGTGCGTGCGCCCACGCGTTCGCAAATAAATGCCGCGCGGAAATGCGCGTGACTCGACGCAATCAATTCGAGTTCGCGCGCGAAGATAATATCGTCGGGCGTGCGGGCGCTATGGGCGAAGACGATATCGCGATCCTCGGCGAGATCGTGATGCGCGCGGCTCATCGACATCAGCGGCGTTACGCCCGAGCCGGCCGAGAGAAACAGAAACTTGTTCGCGGGATGCCGCGCGCACGTGAATTCGCCTGCGGGCCCGAGCACGCGCAGCGTGGCGCCGGGTTGCAGATTGTCGTGCAGCCAGTTCGACACCTTGCCGCCCGGCACGCGCTTCACGGTAATCGAAATCGTATGCGGCCGCGCGGGCGACGACGAAATCGTATAGCAGCGATTCACAGCCTCGCCGTCAATCTCGAGTTCGAGCGTCACGAACTGGCCAGGCTCGAACGAGAACGTGCGCCCTTGCGGCGAGCGCAGAAAAAAACTCTTCACGTCGTGCGTTTCCTGGCGCACATGGCAGCACACGAGGGTTTCCTCGACGTCGCTCGTCCAGCGTTCGGGCAGCGCGCCCCAGAACGCCGGGCGCGTCACCCGGCTGTCGGTGGGATCGAATTGGGCCGCATCTCGCATCATGTCAGACTCTCCGCGTCACACGCGTTCTACGTTATGCGCCGATATTCTCGGCAAGACGGCTCAGATACCAGGCCGTGAACTTCTCCACCAGTCCTTCGGTGTACGGCGAATACGGGCCCGGTTCATACGCGCTGCTCGCCACGCCGCGCTGCGAATACTCGACGAGCGTGCGGTCCTGGTCGTTGGTCGCGTTCCAGACCGCCGTGAGATTCGCCACGTCGTAGTCGACGCCTTCGCGCGCGTCCTGATGCACGAGCCAGCGCGTGCGCACGAGCGTCTCGCCGGCCGACAACGGAATCACCGAGAACGACACGATGTGATCGCTCATGAAGTGATGCCAGGAATTCGGCTGCGTCCAGAACGACAGGCCACCCAGATCGGCATTGCGGAATTCGCCGAGCAGTTTTTTCGACGCCACTTTTGCGTCGAGCGTCTGCGATTCGCCGCTGCGGTCGAGCGGCAGACGCTGCGTGCGAAAGCCCGTGACGTCGAGCAGTTTTTCGATTTCCACCGAAGGCAGATTCATCTTTTCCCACTGCTGCGCGCGTTCGGTGCAGGTGCGTTCGAACGCATCCATGCCGTCGGCATTCGCCTCCGTACGCTGATAGCCGAAACCATATTCGTAAAGCGAAATGGTGAGCTCGGGATGGTTCGCGACGCAGTGATAGCACTCGCGATTGTTTTCCATCACGAGCTTCCAATTGCCCTTTTCGATGATGTCAATCTGCGCGGCCACCTTGCACGACGGCAGATCGTGGGGCAGCAGATACGGCTCCATCGCCGCGCGCATCATGGCGAAATCGGCAGGCGGTTCGTCGGCGAGACACACGAAGATCAGGCCTGCCAGGTTTTGCACGTGGACCGGCTTCAGGCTGTGCTTGCAGCGGTCGAACTGCTCGCCCATGTGCTCGGCGAACATCAGCTCGCCCGTGAGGTTATAGGTCCAGCTGTGATACGGGCAGACGATATTGCCCACCGTGCCCTTCTGCTCGTTGCACAGGCGCGCGCCGCGATGGCGGCAGACGTTATGGAACGCGCGTACCTGCATGTCGTCGTCGCGCACGATCAGGATCGAGTCGCCGCCCAGTTCCACGGTCACATAGTCGCCGGGCTCCGGCACTTCCGGCTCCACGGCCACCTGAATCCAGTGTTGACGGAAAATCGCCTCCATGTCGAGGGCGAAAATTTCTTCGTTACGGTAAAACGGCGCTTCGAGGCTGTAACCTTCTTCGCGGCGCGCCAGCAGTGCGCGAATGTCTGCCGATACGTTCATCGTGTGCTCCGTATTTTGCATCCGGGTTCTTGCCGACAGACCGGCAAATTCAATAATCGATGAGTTGATGCTCGCGCAAATACGCGAGTATCACTTGTGCTTTTTCGACCGAACTCCCTTCAATTACGACGTTGCCGCCGCGGCTTTCGGTCGTGGTGGCGGAGAGCATGCGCGCGTGTCCCGAGCGCTTTTCAGCGGCGGCGAATTTCACCGGTTTGCGCTCTACCGGTCCCACGCGCCACGCGCCGGATTCGTCAGACTTGAAGCGCCCGAAGACCGCAGGCCGGATCGCGCCCGCGCGCAGACGTGCATACGCATAGCGCGGCTGCGCGTTGGCGAGCGGATGTACGGCGATCACCGCGGGCAGCGTCGTTTGCACGCGGCGGCGCAGGCCCTTCGGCAAGAACTGGCGCACGATCGCGCTGCCGCTCGCGGCATCGATGTCGATATCGACCGCGCCGCCGACGATCGGCAACGCGAGTGCCGCCGCCACGCCATACGGCAACATGCCGGAGTCGTGCGCGCCTTCCGCGCGCGTGCCGGTCAGCACGAGGTCGTAGCCGCGCACGCGTTCGGCCAGTGCGCGCGCCGCGTCGTCGTGCTCGCCGCACGCGAGCACTTCCACCTCGCGCGCACCGAGCGCGAGATAGTCGTTCAAGGCGGGATCATGCGGATCGCCCGCATGGATTACGTCGAGCTTCGCGCGATGTTGTTCCGCGAGCTTGCGGCCGAGTTCCAGCGCGAGCGCATCGTTGCGGCTGTAGCGCGGCGTGCCGCTCACGGGATGGCGTCCCGTCGAAACGAGCACCGCGATGCGTTCGATTCGTCGTTGTGCATTCATGCGGCCACTCCTGCGGGATGACGTTCGCGCGCGTCGGCGCGTGTTTCGTTCGACGTCGCGCGTGATGCGCCGCGCGCCGTTTGCACCTGTTCGATCAGAGCGGCGATCGTGGCTTGCGCGTCGCCGACCACGGTGAGATTCGCGCGTTTGGCGATGGGCGCGCTGCCGTCGAGATTCACGGCGATCACATGGCGGCAATCCTTGATGCCCTGCAAATGCTGCACCGCGCCCGAAATGCCGAACGCGATATACACGCTCGCTTCCACCGTCTTGCCGGTCGCTCCCACCTGTTTGTCGCGCGTGAAATGGCCGTTGTCGACCGCCACGCGGCTCGCACCGATCGCCGCGCCGAACACGCTCGCGAGCTGCTCGAACGACGCGACGTCGCTCACGCCATTGCCCGCCGAGACGATGAAGTCGGCCTCCTCCAGCGCGACCTGCGCCGCGTTGATCTCCTCGACGCCGAGGTCGCGATACGGTTGCGCGAGTTCGCTCGCCGGGCGAATGAAATCACCGGCCAGGCGCTCGCCCGCGCCGATGAAAGGCAGCTTCGCCTCCACCGCGTTGGGCGCTAGCAGGATCACGTCGGGCAAAGCGCGCGTGGCAAATGCGCGCCTCGCCTGCTCGTAAACGCCCACCTGTTTTGCGTCGATCTCCACCACGTGCGTGGCGACGCTCGCACCGGTCGAGGCGGCATAACGGCGGCCGAGATCGCCGTCGCCGCTTGCGTTGTCGGGCAGCAGCACGTGGCGCGGCGCGAGCGCCGCCGCGCACGCCTGCAACGCGCGCAACTCGCTTTCCGGCGCAAAGGTTCGGCGATCGTAATCGGGCAATTCGATCAGCTTGTCCACGCCCAGCGCGGCCGTGTCGTCCTTGAGTTCGCCGAACACGAGCAACGCGACTTCGGTCTGCGCGTCTGCGAGGAGCGCTGCGGCGGCGATGGCCTGGCACGCGTGATCGTCGAGCGCGCCGCGATCCGTATGCGCCGCAACCAGCATCATTTGCTTCGGATCACTGATCGTCCTGCGCGGTTTCGTTGCGCTGCCGTGAGCGCCATGCGCGCTCCATTGCACCTCATCCGTATTCGCGCCGCCGGTCTCGCCGAGCGTGATTCGACGCAGCCCCGCTGCCGTCACGATGAAAGGCCGGCGCGGATCGATCCGCTTGATTGCATTCGTCATTGCATTCATCGATTCACTCCAGCGAAGCAGCCACAAGCTCGGCCACGTCGAGCACTTCGGCGCGCGGCCCCACGACGCCTTCGAGCATCGCTGTGCAGTTCGGGCACGCCACGGCGACCACTTCCGCGCCCACGGCGCGCGCGTCGGCCATGCGGATATCGGGAATGCGCTGCTTGCCCGGAATATCGGTCAGCGGCGCGCCGCCGCCACCGCCGCAACACCGTCCACGCATGCCGTTGCGCTCCATTTCCACGACCTGAATGCCGATGGTCTTGAGCAGCTTGCGCGGCGCGTCGATCTCGCCGTTGTAGCGGCCCAGGTAGCAGGGATCGTGATAGGTGGTGCGCTTGTCGCGCAGCGCTTCGGCGGCCTTCGGCGCGATGCGTCCGCTCGCCGCCAGTTCCGCGAGCAAGGTCGTGTGATGCAGCACCTCGTAACGCGCGCCCAATGCGCGATACTCATTGCGCAGGCTATGCATCACATGCGGATCGGCAGTGACGATGCGCGCGAAACTCAACGTCGCGAGCGTGCGCATCATCTGCTGCGCCATGTGCTGGAACGTGGCTTCGTCACCGAGACGGCGCGCGACATCGCCGGTATCCGCTTCCTGCGCGCCGAGCACGGCGTAATTCACTCCCGCCTTGTTCAGCACTTTGACGAGCGCGCGCAGCGTGCGTTGATAGCGCATATCGAACGCGCCTTCGCCCGCAACGAGCAGCACGTCGACACGCTTGCCCGGCTGCGCAATCGGTGCAGTCAGATCCACCGACCAGTCATAACGCGCCGCCTTGTCGTAGCCGCCCGCCGTCCCCGTTTCGCGCAGGTTCGCGAGCACTTCAGGGCCTTTGCCAGGCACCGTGCCATGCACGAGCGTCTGATTGCGGCGCATATCGACGATCGCATCGACGTGCTCGATCAGCATCGGGCACTCCTGCACGCAGGCGCGGCACGTGGTGCACGACCACAGCGTCTGCGCCTCGATCAAGCCGGAAACAATCGGCCCCTCCGGCGTGCCGCGATGTTGTCCCACAGGAATGCCAGGCGTCGGGCTGCCCGCATACGCGGCATCCGTTCCGCCCGCCATGCCGACCACGAGATCCTGAATCAGCTTCTTCGGATTAAGCGGCTGACCGGCTGCGAACGCGGGACACGCGGCCTCGCATTTACCGCATTGCACGCAGGCGTCGAAACTCAGCAATTGATTCCAGCGAAACTCCACCGCTTTCGCAACGCCATATTCCTGCTGCTGCTCGACATCGGCGAGTTTCAAAGCAGTGGGCGGCGTGGCGGTGCCATTGCCCGTCCAGCTTTCACGCGTCGCGGCAAAGCGCTCCTGACGCGGATGAAACGCGAGATGCAGCAAGCCCGCCACCGCGTGCTTCATCGGGCCGCCTTTCGCCGCGCCGAACGTCATCGCGAAGGCACCCACGGCGATCAGCGCGGCGCACAACACCGCGAAGCCGCCCGACATCGCGCTGGCAGGGATCAGTGTGAACAACGCCACGCCCAGCGCGAACGAACCGAGCAGCCACGGCAGCGCATTCCACGGACCGCGCGAGAGCCGCGCGGGCACCTGCTTCGCATGACGGCGACGCCACACGAACACCACGCCGATCAGCATCGCCAACGCCGCAAGAAAGATCAGCTTGTCGAGCCACGGCGAGTAGATGGCCAGCCCATAGTTGATGAACACGAGCGCGAGTGCCGCAATCGCGCCGCCCGCCGTCGCGACGTGCGTTTTGGCGATATACGGATCGCGCGCAACCACGTGATGCAAGTCGACGAAATATCGCTTCGGAATGCTGAACAGCTTGTCGATGCCAGTGGACGAAGACGCCGCTGCGCGTCCCACCCGCCAGTATGCGGCGCGCTTGGCGACCGCGAACGCCAGCCCCGCCATCGACAGCCACAGCAGCGCGGTAATCAGCCAGGTCGGATTCATGGATCAGAAGTCCTTCGCGAGCCGCAGCGCGTCGTAAATCGCGCCGTGGATGTTGTGCATCGATATGCAGTCGCCTACGCGAAACAGCAGAAAGCGGCCATTGCCCAGTTCTTCGGCAAGCGAGGGCTGCGGCTCGGCGGCGAACAGCTTGTGCACGTCCACCTGGCCACGATTGAGCGACTCCGTCTTGAGCGTCCAGTAGAGCGCGTCGTTCGGCGTGCTGCCGTTTTCGATCACGACCTGATCGACGGCACGCTCCTCCTGCTCCTCCGTATATTCATTGCGCAGCACGGCGATCTTCTTGCCGTCCTCTTCGTACACACGGTCGAGCCAGTAATTCGGCGTATGAATCACGCCCTGCGCGTAGAGGCGCCGATAGAAAATCGGGAACGTCGTGCCGCCCACGTCGTCGGCCACTTTCACATCGGGCGTCACGATTTCCACCTTCGAGCCGCGGCTCGAAATGAAATCGGCCACGCCCGCGCCCGCATGCGTGCTCACGCCGTCGTAGACCAGCACATTCTGTTTCGGCTCCACGCGGCCCGAGAGAATGTCCCACGAACTCACGGCAAGCCCCTCTTCCACGCCCCACGCGGGCACCTGCTGCGTGAACGCCGAACCGCCGGTCGCCAGCACGATGATGTCGGGCTTCTCGGCGAGAATGGTCTTCTCGTCGGCGGCCACACCGAGACGGCGATCGACGCCGATACGCTTCGTTTCCATATCGAACCAGCGCACGATGCCCGCCATCTGCTCGCGCTGCGGCGCCTTGGCCGCAAGCAGAATCTGCCCGCCCACCGCGTCGCTCTTTTCGAACAGCACGACATCGTGACCGCGCAGACGCGCCACGCGCGCCGCTTCAAGACCCGCCGGACCGGCGCCCACCACGACCACCTTGCGCTTCGGTCCGCGCGATTTTTCGATCACGTGCGGCATGGTTGCTTCGCGCGACGTCGCGGCGTTCTGCACACACAGCACGTCGAGGCCGTTGTACTGGCGGTCGATACAATAATTCGCGCCCACGCACTGCTTGATTTCATCTTCGCGGCCATCGCGAATCTTGATGACCATATGCGGGTCGGCAATCTGCGCGCGCGTCATGCCCACGAGATCGACCATGCCGTTCGCAAGCAAACGCTCGGCCTGACCCGCATCGCGAATGCTCTGCGCGTGCATGACCGGCAGATTCACTACCGACTTGATGCCCGCCGCGAGATGCACGAACGGCTCGGGCGGCAGCGCCATCGGCGGCATGCAATTGGCGAGCGTATTGTGCGTATCCGCGCCCGAACCGATCACGCCGATGTAATCGATCAAACCGGTTTCCGCCATCGCCTGCGCGATCTCTTTCAATTGCTCGTGATCGAGGCCGTCTTCGTGGAATTCATCGCCGCACATGCGCAAGCCGACACAGAAGTCCTTGCCGACCGCTTCACGCACCGCTTCGAGCACTTCCACGCCGAAACGCAATCGGTTCTTCAGCGAGCCGCCCCATTCGTCGGTACGAAAGTTGGTGCGCGGACTCCAGAACTGGTCGATCAAATGCTGATGCGCAGCGGAGATTTCAATGCCGTCCATGCCCGCGTCTTTCACGCGTTTCGCCGCGGCCGCGAAGTCGCCGATAATGCGGCGGATTTCCTCCACCTCGATGATCTTCGCATTACCGCGATGCACCGGTTCGCGCACGCCCGACGGCGTCATCAGATGCGGCCAATGCTCGCCATGAAATGCCGAACGGCGTCCCATATGCGTGGCCTGAATCATGATCTTCGCGCCGTGCCGATGCATGGCTTCCGCGAGACGCGCGAGCGGATCGACGATCTTGTCGGTCGAGAGATTCACCGATTTCCACCAGCCTTGCGGACTGTCGATCGACACCGGACTCGACCCGCCGCACACCGCGAGGCCGACGCCGCCCTTGGCCTTCTCCTCGTAATAGCGGATATAGCGGTCGCCCGGCAGTCCGCCCGGCTCGGCATACACCTCGGCGTGGGCGGTACTCACGATGCGGTTGCGCAGCGTGAGTTGATTGAGCGTCAAGGGTTTGAACAAGTGTGGATAGCGCATCGCTGACGGCCTCGGGTGTTCGCGTAATTCGTCGTGTATGTCGTAATGCAGGGACTTTTATGCAGCGGATGATTCGGTCGCGCGGAATGCGTCAGGCCGCTATCGGCGACACTTCGAAAACACAGTGCGCATGACCTTCCGCCGCGCATTGCACTTCTTTCGATTGCGCGCGCGGCGCATGCGTGCCCTGGCCCGCTGTGTCGTTCACCCAGTCCATCGCGCCCGCGAACCAACCAGCGAACATGTAGCAGAGCTTGCCGTGCTTGCCCGGCTGCGCAAGCACGAACGACGAATGCCGCAACTCGATACGCGCGCGCGCCGTCGCCGGATCGGCTTCGACAATCGTGAAGAGGCCCCAGCCGCGCTGCGAGAGGCGCTTCAGATAATGCTCGAATACCGCCATGCCGCTCATGCCGTGCTTCTCGGCTTCCTTCGCGCACCAGTGATACGCGGATTTATAACCGGCCTTATACAGAATCTCCGCGTAAGTCTCGCGGCCCAACGCCTCTTCGACAGCAGTGTGATTGTTGGTGAAGAAGTGACGCGGCACATAGAGCATCGGCAGGGCGTCGGTCGTCCAGACGCCAGTATTCGCATCGACGTCGATCGGCAGTTGCGGTTGCATGTCGTGGGGCTCCAGATCAAGCGTGTTATAGGTTTGCTGCGATGCGGACGCCGTTTGCAAACGGCATCCGCCCATCGGGTTTCGGAATGGCGATTTTTATATTGAGTGATATTGATTCGCGCGCGATGAATCGCGCGAAATGCATCACGTCAAAATCACGCGCCCCAGACGTCGCGGAATACGCGCACCCAGTTTTCGCCCATGATTTTGCGGATGCGCGATTCTTTCCAGCCCGCGCGTTCCATCGCCGCCGTGAGGTTCGGGAATTCGCCGATCGTGCGAATGCCTTCGGGATTCACGACCTTGCCGAAATTCGTCAGGCGGCGATAACGGCCCTTGTCGTGCGTGAGCCAATCGAAGAAGTCCACGCTGTAACCTTGCGTGAAGTCGGTGCCGATACCGACCGAATCCTCGCCGATCAGATTCACCACGTAGTCGATCGCTTCGATATAGTCTTCGACGCTCGCGTCGATTCCGCGCTTGAGGAACGGCGCGAACATCGTCACGCCGACGAAACCGCCTGCATCGGCGATTTCCTTGAGTTGCGCGTCGCTCTTGTTGCGCGGATGTTCCTTGAGGCCGGAAGGCAGGCAGTGCGAATAGCACACGGGCTTCTTCGAAAACGCGATCGCCTCCGAAGACGTATTGCCGCCCACATGCGAAAGATCGACCATGATCCCCACACGATTCATTTCCGTGATCACTTCGCGGCCGAAATCGGACAGGCCGCCGTCGCGTTCATAACAACCGGTGCCCACGAGATTTTGCGTGTTGTAGCAAAGCTGCACCACACGCACGCCCATATCGGCGAAGGCTTCGATATAGCCGATGTTGTCTTCGAACGCGTGCGCGTTCTGGAAGCCGAGAATCACACCCGTTCGGTTTTCCTTTTTCGCGCGCTGAATATCGTCGGTCGTGCGCACGAGCGTGAGCAATTCGCTATTGTCGCGAATCTGCTGTTTCATCTGCGCGATGTTATCGACGGTCTTCGTAAAGCTCTCCCACACGGACACCGTGCAGTTCGCCGCGGTAATCCCGCCTTTGCGCATGTCCTCGAATACCGAGCGGTCGAACTTCGAAATGTTCAGGCCATCGATGATGATGCTGTTTTCGTGCAGGTTGCTCATTGCCGACTCCGAAACGGGCGTGGGGATGTGAATGATTGGGTGCTACGCGTGATGCGCTTTATGCGTACGTGCCGACCGGGAAGCACTGGCCGAGCGCGAATGCGGATTCTTCAGACGATCGATGGCGAGCGTTTCGATTTCGTCTGCGCATTCGCTGCCGCGCACTGCGGCGTCGCGCTGAGCGAGCGTGGGCGAGAAGAAGGCATCCGTGTTCGACATAAGGCGTCCGTGACGAATAGAAAGAATTGGCCGGTAACGCGGAAGGCCCGCCCCGCCTGGCTTAGCCGCCGTTGCGCAAGGTTCTGGCCGACGGCTCTATTCTTGTCGTTCGAATTCGGCGCCGATGTATGAATTCAGACGCGTTCTTTACCTTTTCCGCCATCCGCGTCCATTTTTCACAAGTAAGGCCACGCGCGGTTCGACGCGCGGTCGAATTCGGAAGTGGACTTAAAGTGGATCGGCTCGCGTAGGTGCCGATACGAACGGCTATGCGAAATCGAATACTTCCCGATCCGAAACAAGTTTTTTATGCACCGCGCAAGGGCGATGCGGTTTTGATGGTGCACGCCGCCAGTAACCGGGGCAGCGCTGCACCAGCATTGCCGCACGCTCGTGTTTTTTGTGCAGCGCGGATTTTTGACGTCGTGGACTTAGGGTTTTGCCGCATGGCACACTGCCCTTGCCCGATTCCAGAATTGCGGTAGCCTGGCCCGGGACCCCGGCCTTCTCAGGCTACCGACTACAAAGGAATGGCCCCCCACATGTTGCCCGACCGCACAGCGTCGTTAGCGCACTTCGCGTTTATGCCGCTGCCCGACTTCACGATGATCGCGTTCACGAACGCCATCGAAGTGCTTCGCATGGCTAACTACCTGAGCGGGCAACCACTTTACCGCTGGTCGATCATCAGCCCGGACGGCGGTCCGGTCGCATCGAGCAACGGCCTGTCCATCGACACCGGCCCGGCCGAATGCGTCGGGCAGCCCGACATCGTCTTCGTCTGCGGCGGCATCGACGTGCAGCGCGCCACCACGGCCGCGCATCTCGCCGTGCTGCGGCGTTTCGCGCGCTCGGGCGTCGTTCTCGGCAGCCTGTGCACCGGCACTTATGCGCTCGCCAAGGCGGGCCTGCTTGCCGGCTATGCGTGCGCGATTCACTGGGAAAACATGTCGGCGCTGAAAGAGGAATTTCCGTCCACACGCTTTCTCAAAGAGCTTTTCGTGATCGATCGCGACCGCGTGACCTGCACGGGCGGCGTCGCGCCGCTCGACATGATGCTCAATCTGATCACCACGCGCGTGGGGACGGCGCGCGTCACGCAGATCGCCGAGCAGTTCGTGGTCGAACACGTGCGCGACACCAGCGCACAACAGCGCATGCCGCTGGTCGCGCGGCTCGGTTCGGCGAACAAGTCGCTTTTCGAAGTCATCTCGCTCATGGAGAACAACATCGAGGAGCCGCTGTCACGCGAGGAACTCGCGCGGCTCGCGAATATGTCGCAACGTCAGTTGCAGCGGCTCTTTCATGAGCATCTGGGCATGACGCCCACGCATTACTATCTGACCTTGCGCCTGCGCCGCGCACGCGAACTGCTGCTGCAAACCGATATGTCGATCATGCAGATCACCATGGCGTGCGGTTTTCAGTCGGCGTGTCATTTCAGCAAGAGCTATCGCGACGCATTCGGCAGCGCGCCCACTGCCGAGCGCCGCAAGCGCCTCGCGCCGCTTTCGGGTGCCGATACGCCCAAGACCTTGCTGCCGATGCTCAGCGCACACGTCTAACGCTTTAACGCTCTAACGCTTTGAAGCAACGCCATTCGGGCGACCGGCTCACACCGGTCGCCCGTTATTCATCGCATCGATCCTGAGCTATCAGGCGGCCAGCATGCCGTGCGGATCGATCACGAACTTGCGCGGCGCGCCGCCATCGAATTGCTTATAGCCTTGCGGCGCTTCGTCGAGCGAAATCACCGAGACGTTGACGATTTTCGCAATCGGCAAACGATCGAACAGAATCGCCTGCATGAGATTGCGGTTGTATTTGAGCACCGGCGTCTGGCCGGTATGGAAGGTGTGCGACTTCGCCCAGCCAAGGCCGAAGCGGATGCTCAGGCTGCCGTGCTGCGCGGCGATATCGCGCGCGCCCGGATCGTCGGTCACGTAAAGACCCGGAATGCCGATCATGCCCGCGGGCCGCGTAATTTCCATCAGCGAATTGAGCACCGTGGCGGGCGCCTCCTCCGCATGACCCGAGGCGCCGTGACCATGCGCTTCGAAACCCACGCAATCCACGGCGCAATCGACTTCGGGCTTGCCGAGAATCTGTTCGACCTGTTCGCCGAGCGTGGCGTCTTTCGAGAGATCGACGACTTCAAAACCCATCGCCTTCGCATGCGCGAGGCGTTCCGCATTCATGTCGCCGACGATCGTGCACGCCGCGCCGAGCAGGCGCGCCGATGCCGCCGCCGCCATGCCGACCGGACCCGCGCCCGCGACATAAACCGTCGACCCGGGCTTCACGCCCGCCGTCACGGCGCCGTGATAGCCCGTCGGCAGAATATCCGAGAGACAGGTGAGATCGCGAATCTTCGACATCGCCTGATCGCGATCGGGGAATTTGAGCAGATTGAAATCGGCATACGGCACGAGCACGTATTCGGCCTGACCGCCGATCCAGCCGCCCATATCGACGTAACCGTAGGCCCCGCCCGCGCGCGACGGATTCACGTTCAGGCACACGCCGGTGTTCTGCTCCTTGCACATCGCGCAACGCCCGCACGCCACGTTGAACGGCACGGAAACGAGATCGCCGAGCTTGAGCGTTTCGACATCGTTGCCGACCTCGACCACTTCGCCCGTGATTTCATGTCCCAGCACGAGGCCGACCGGCGCCGTCGTGCGTCCGCGCACCATATGCTGATCCGAGCCGCAGATATTCGTGCTGACGACCTTGAGTATCACGCCATGACCGATCTTGCGGCCGCTCGGATCGACCATCTTCGGATAATCGATCTTCTGCACATCGACCTTGCCCGGTCCCAGATACACGACGCCTCGATTGCCACTCATCGCTTGTCTCCGTTTCGTTGTAGATGGAAACCGCCGCTGCGTTATAGAGCGACTTCTGCAGCGGCGATGATTCGAGCGTAGCGCCGTGTGGACCCTTCAAACCATGCAAAACCCGACGCGTGTTTGCACCATGCCGACAATCACGTATTCACCGTCGTCGCGCTCCATTGCAGATAATCCGCGCGCGTCCATTCAAGCGACACGCCCACGCGCCGCGTGCCGGGCCGGATCTTCGGCTTATGCACCGCGAGCGTGAGCGTCTCCAATGCGGGCCATTCGCGAAACGACAGCGCCGCCATATCGGCCACCAACGTTTCGAGCAGGCGCGTATGCGTTTTGTGCGCGAGAAAATCCGCAATGCGCGCGCACCAGCTTTCATAATCGATCCAGTCGCCCGCTTCTTTTGGCGCGCGGCCATAGCCGAGCTGCGCGTCGATCACGAGCGGCTGCGGCTGCCCATGTTCATGCGGATGAATGCCAATGCGCGCGGGCACGCTGAGCGCTTCGACAAACACGCTCCAGCCGCGCCCGCGCCCATGTGTGCCATCGAACGCGCCGACCGCCGCGTCGAACGTCCCATCGACGATCTTCATGGCGTGATCGACGCGGCGGCATCGAGCATGATGCGGCAGAAGTAGTCAGCGAAACTGCGTCGAATGACGAGTTCGAAGCGATCCGCCGCGATGGGAATCAACACGATCGAGGCCTTGAAATAGAGGCTTTGCGCGCATTGTCCCGGCTTGAACAGCGCCGGATGCAGATCGAGCGGGCAACCGCGCGACAGCACTTCGCGCACGCGCGTGCCTTCGATCTCCACCACGGTATAGCCGCTGCCGACGTCGACGGCCGCCGCGTAGCATTCGCCCAACTCGGGCGCAAGCTTCGCTTCGAGCACGCCCGCGCGCACGGGCGCGCTCGAACGCACGAGCCATTCGTCGGGGCCCAGCCACAGCACGTCGTAGTTGGCGCTATGCGTCACGGTATTCGGCGCGGCGGGCGGACGGCAGCCGACCGTCCGCTCGAATGCCGCGACGAATGCCGGATCGCTCAATTCACCGCGCACATTCACCAGATCGCGAAACGGCTGCTCGCGCAACACGAACGCTTTCGACAGGCGCGCGTCCTGCGCCTTGAGCAAATCGTCCACGCCGATAAACGGCGACTCCAGATTCACGCTAACCGCACGCTCCGCGAGGGGCATCGGATCTCTCGTTTCATTCCACATGCTGACGCACCCCTTCAATATCGTAGAAAACCGGGCTGACGATCTTCGCGCCCACACGCCGCCCGTCGGCGAGCGGAATCACCACGCGTTCGCCCATCTTGTCCAACCCGCCCTTGACGACGGCGAGCGCAATCGAGCGTTCGAGAATCGGGCTTTGATAACTCGACGTCACGTGACCGATCATCGGCGTGGTGCCATCGCTGCCGGCGCGCGCGCTTTCCGCGACGATCTGGCTGCCTTCGGTCAGCACGTATTGCGGATCGTCGGTGAGCAGGCCGACGAACTGCTTTCGCCCTTCTTTTGCCGTATCGGAACGCTTGAGCGAGCGTCGGCCGAGGAAGTCCTTGGTCTGCGAAACAAGACCGCCCATGCCGAGATCGAACGGCGTCACCGATCCATCGGTATCCTGGCCGACGATGATGTAGCCCTTCTCCGCACGCAGCACGTGCATCGTTTCCGTGCCGTACGGCGTGATGTCGAATTCGGCGCCCGCTTTCATCAACGCTTCCCACACGGCGCGGCCCGCATTGGCCGGCACATTCACTTCATACGCGAGTTCGCCCGAGAAGCTGATACGCATGACGCGCGATTTCACGCCCGCGACGGTGCCGTTGCGATACGACATGAACGGAAACGCGGCGTTATCGAAGTCGATGTCTTCACAGATCTTTTGCAGCACCTTGCGGCTTTTCGGCCCGACCACCGCGAACGTCGCCCAGTGGTCGGTCACCGAAGCGAGCCGCACTTTCATATCGGGCCATTCGGTTTGCAGCCAGCGTTCGAGCCACGTGAGCACGCGCGCGGCGCCGCCGGTCGTGGTCGTCATCATGTAATGCTGCGGGCCGAGGCGCACGGTCACGCCGTCGTCGAACACCATGCCGTTTTCGTCGAGCATGAGGCCGTAACGGCATTTACCGACTTCGAGCTTGCTCCACGGATTCGTATAAACCCAATTGAGCAGTTTGGCGGCGTCCGGTCCTTGAATATCGATCTTGCCGAGCGTCGACGCATCGAGTATGCCCACGCTATTGCGCACCGCCAGACATTCGCGCTTCACGGCCGCATGAAGATCCTCGCCGCGCTTCGGGAAATACCACGGGCGTTTCCAGTTGCCGACGTCCTCGAACATCGCACCGTGTTCGACGTGCCATTCGTGAACGCAGGTCTTGCGCACAGGATCGAGAAAATCGCCGAGCTCGCGTCCCGCGAACGTACCGAATGTCACCGGCGTGTAATTCGGGCGGAACGTCGTCGTGCCGGTTTCAGGAATCGTCTTGCCGAGCGCCGCCGCGAGAATCGCCATGCCGTTGATATTGCCGAGCTTGCCCTGATCGGTGCCGAAACCCATCGCCGTATAACGCTTGACGTGCTCGACCGATTCAAAACCTTCGCGTGCCGCGAGCAGAATATCGGCCGCCGAGACGTCGTTCTGGAAATCGACGAACTGCTTCGGGCCACGCGCCGCCTCTGCACGGCTGCCCACGAGCCACAGCGGTTCGAGCGGCGATTCGCTGATCTCCGCCGTCTTCGGCACGTTCGGGCGCCCGAGTTTGAAGCCGAGCGCCTGTGACGCGTCGATGCCCGCATCGACGGCGAGCGTCAGGCCGCGCGCGAGACTGAACTCGCCCACCGCCCCGCCCACGCTCACTTCGGGTTGCACGCGCTTGCCCGGCATGAAGCAGGCTTTCGTGTCGTTCCAGAGCGCCTTGCCGCCCGACTGTGCGAACAGATGCAGCACGGGGCTGAAGCCGCCCGACATCGCCACGAGATCGCACGGCAGCGTCGCTTGTTTCGCGCCGGTTTTGCCGTTCGCATACGCGACCACGTCCACGGCATTCACACGCAGTTTGCCGTGTGCGGCCATGATCGCCGCGTTGTTCATGATCTTCACGCCCTGGCGGCGCGCGGCACTTTGCAGTGCACCGCTGCCTTGCGAACGTGAATCGACAAGCGTCACGTTCGCACCGCACGCCTTGAGATCGAGCGCGCAGCGATAACCCGCATCGTTATTCGTGAACACCACGGCATTGCGGCCCGGAATCACGCCATAGCGATGCAGATAAGTCGACACCGACGACGCGAGCATAATGCCCGGCAAATCGTTATTGCCGAACACGATAGGACGCTCTTGCGCACCCGTGGCGAGAATCACGCGCTTCGCGCGGATCTTCCACAGCAATTCGCGCGAACCGTGGCGCGTGGAAACCGGCAGATGATCGGTCAAGCGTTGCGCGACGGTCACGAGATTGTGATCCTGATAGCCGAACGCCGTGCTGCGCGAGAGGATCTTCACGTCGGGCATCGCGGCCAGTTCCGCTTCGATCTTTTCGACCCATTGCAGCGCGGGTTTGCCGTCGATCTCCGCCTTGCAACCGAGCAGGCTGCCGCCCAGCTCACGCTGGTCGTCGATCAGCATCACGCGCGCGCCGCTCAGACCGGCCGTGTGCGCCGCCGCGAGACCCGTCGGGCCGCCGCCGATCACGAGCACATCGCAATGCGCGAAGCACTTGTCGTAGCGGTCGCCGTCGCGCACTTCGGGCGATTTGCCGAGGCCCGCCGCGTCGCGAATCTTCTCTTCGTATTTCGGCCACCATTTACGCGGCCACATAAACGTCTTGTAGTAAAAGCCCGCGGGCAAAAAGCGCGAGAACTTTTGATTGATCGCCATGCGATCGTTTTCGAGGTTCGGCTCGGCGTTGACGCTATTCGCGACCAGCCCTTGATACAACTCGATTTCGGTCGCGCGCGCATTCGGCACGGTATGCGCGCCGCGTTCGAGTTGCACGACGGCATTCGGCTCGGCCACATCCGCCGTCACGATGCCGCGCGGGCGGTGATATTTGAAACTGCGCGCGACGAAATGCACGTCGTTCGCGAGCAGCGCGGAAGCGAGCGTATCGCCCTGATAACCCTGATACGTGCGGCCGTTGAACGTGAACGTCAGCGGAATCGCGCGGTTGATGCGCCCACCGGCGCCGAGGCGGTTCTTCTGGCTCATCGCTGTGCGCTCCCTTTTGCCTGATCCTTTTCGTTGCTCGCGTGATGGCTCGCACCGAACTTCTCGTAGCTTTGAATTTCGTAAGTCACGGTATCGCGCGTGGCCATGAACCAGCGGCGGCAGCCTTGCGCGTGCAGCCATTGCTCTTTATGCACGCCGCGCGGATTGTGGCGCATGAAAAGATAGTCGCCCCACTCTTTGTCGCTCAGCGCGTCGGTGTCGAGCGGGCGCGCGATTTCCGCTTCGCCTCCGCAGGTGAATTCGACTTCGGCACGTGGCCCGCACCAGGGGCATTCGATCAGCAGCATGATGTGTGTGTCCTGTGTGCGTTGATTAGTGGGCCACGGCGGCCGCGCCGTGTTCGTCGATCAGATGGCCGGTGTAGAAGCGGTCCAGCGAGAACGGCGCATTGAGCGGATGCGGTTCGTCGTTCGCGATGGTGTGTGCGAACACCCAGCCCGAACCGGGCGTCGCCTTGAAGCCGCCCGTGCCCCAGCCGCAATTGAAATAGAGGCCTTTCACGTCGGTCTTGCTGATGATCGGGCACGCGTCCGGCGAGACGTCGACAATGCCGCCCCACTGGCGATTCATGCGCACGCGCGAGAACACCGGGAACATTTCGACGATCGCCTGCAACGTGCCTTCGATGATGTTGAAACTGCCGCGCTGGCCAAAACCGGTGTATTGATCGACGCCCGCGCCGATCACGAGATCGCCCTTGTCGGACTGGCTGATATAGGCGTGCACCGCGTTCGACATGATCACCGTGTTCACGACCGGCTTGATCGGCTCCGACACCAGCGCCTGCAACGGATGGCTTTCGAGCGGCAGACGCACGCCGGCCATATCGGCAAGCGTGGTGGTATTGCCCGCGGCGACCACCGCCACTTTCTTCGCCTTGATGAAGCCCTTCACCGTATCGACGCCGATCACGCGGCCACCGTCGCGGCGAATGCCGGTGACCTGGCAATTCTGAATAATGTCCACGCCCGCCTGATCCGCGCCGCGTGCGAAGCCCCACGCCACGGCGTCGTGGCGCGCCACGCCCGCACGGCGCTGAATCGACGCGCCCAGCACCGGATAACGGCTATGCAGATTGATCGTCGGCTCGATTTCCTTGATCTGTTCCGGCGTCAGGAATTCGGCATCCACCCCGTTGAGCCTGTTCGCATTCACGCGGCGCTCGGTGTCGCGCACGTCCTGCAGCGTATGGGCGAGATTCATCACGCCGCGCTGGCTGAACATCACGTTATAGTTGAGATCCTGCGCGAGTCCTTCCCACAGTTTCATGGCCTTTTCGTAAAGTGCGGCAGACTCGTCCCACAGATAATTCGAACGCACGATGGTGGTATTGCGCGCGGTATTGCCGCCGCCAATCCAGCCCTTTTCCAGAATCGCGACGTTCTTCACGCCGTGTTCTTTCGCGAGGTAATACGCGGTCGCGAGACCATGTCCGCCGCCGCCGACGATCACCACGTCGTACTCCTTTTTCGGCTCGGGACTTCTCCACTGCCGCTCCCAGTTCTCGTGATACGACAACCCGTTGCGGAACAGACTGAATATCGAATAGCGGCTCATCTCGCAGACCCCTTTGCGTGTTTCCGTTTGCGCATTTCCATTAGCATTCGATGACGTTCACGGCGAGTCCACCGCGTGACGTCTCCTTGTATTTCGTCTTCATGTCGGCGCCCGTTTCGCGCATCGTCTTGATGACGTTGTCGAGCGTGACGTAGTGCTGGCCGTTGCCCTTGAGCGCCATACGCGCGGCATTCAGCGCCTTGATCGCGCCCATCGCGTTACGCTCGATGCAGGGAATCTGCACGAGGCCGCCGACGGGATCGCACGTCATGCCGAGGTTGTGTTCCATGCCGATTTCGGCGGCATTCTCGACCTGCAACGGCGTGCCGCCCATCACGGCTGCGAGCGCGGCAGCGGCCATCGAACAGGCCACGCCCACTTCTCCCTGGCAACCCACTTCGGCACCGGAAATCGAGGCCGTTTCCTTGTAAATGACACCAATCGCAGCGGCGGTCAGCAGAAAATCGACGATGCCTTTTTCATTCGCACCGGGCACGAATTTCACGTAGTAGTGGAGCACGGCGGGAATCACGCCGGCTGCGCCATTGGTCGGCGCGGTGACGACACGGCCGCCCGCGGCGTTTTCCTCGTTCACCGCCATCGCGTAGAGATTCACCCAATCGAGCATCGAGAGCGGATCGCGCAGCGCCTCTTCGGAACGCGCGCGCAATTGCACGGCGAGATCGGCGGCGCGGCGCTTGACCTGCATCGGTCCGGGCAACTGGCCGTGCATCTTGCAGCCGCGCTCCACGCATGCGGCCATCGTGCGCCAGATCGCCATCAGGCCTTCGCGCACGTCTTCGGGTGCACGCGCGGCGCTTTCATTGGCGAACGTGACTTCGGCAATCGACAGGCCGCTCGCATTGCAGACGCGCAGCAGATCTTCGCCGGTGCGAAACGGATACGGCATCTCGTGACCGGCGCGCACGCCGTTGACGCGATCGCCTTCGCGATTCACCACGAAGCCGCCGCCGACCGAGTAATACTCTTTCTCGATCAGCAACTGGCCGTTTTCATCGAAGGCCTGAAAGCGCATGCCATTCGAATGCAGGGTGTTCGCGCCGCCCATCGTTCGGCGATAAAAGCCGATGCATTCTTTTTCATCGAAACGAATCGATTGCTTGCCGAGCAGCGTCAGGGTTTTCTCGCGGCGAATGGCGGCGAGACGCGGCTCGATCTGGTCGGGATCGATCGAATCGGGCAAGTTTCCTTCGAGGCCGAGCAGCACGGCCTTGTCGGTTCCGTGCCCCTTGCCGGTCGCGCCGAGCGAGCCGTACAACTCGGCTTTCACGCGGCGCACAAAACCCAGCAGATTGGCGTCCTCGATATGGGACACGAAGCGGCAAGCGGCAACCATCGGACCGACGGTATGCGAGCTCGACGGGCCGATCCCAATCTTGAACAGGTCGAAGACGCTGACATTCATCTGACTTCTCCGGCGTGGAGTGGCATGAGTGACGTTGGAATGAGTAGACCAAATCGGAGCGCGCATCCGATAGAACAAAAGCGCCATTGCGCGTGGATGGCCCCGCCAGCCGGGGCGGAGCGGCGTCTGGGCGGGTGGGCGGGTGCCGGGCGACGTGGGTTTCAGACCGCCGCGATGGCGGCTCGATACCGCTCGTCGGACGGTCACATGGCTAGCGGCGCGAGGCTCTGGTCACGAATGCGCCGCGAATGACGAGCGCATTAATTCAGACGTATCCGATGTCTGCCGCAGGAGGCGCACGCTAGCATTTTCTTACGCAGTGAAAGCATTCGCTTTCACGCCGTCGCCTTCCCTTTCCAAAGCGACTATTCCCGATCATTAACAGGGCGGCGAACTTTGAGCGATTTTTCGCGTATTACCGTGGTTAGCGTAACGGGATTGCAGGCGGTCGCGTCGGGTGCGCTTTCGGCGATCGAACTCAGCATGCAGCAGTTACCTGGCAGCCGGGGCTTGCTTATTAGCCCGGCCCGACCGGCCGGCATGCAGGACCGCGTCCGACACATTCAAATCAGGCCTTTTGGATATCTCGAGTATTCGATTTTCATACTCTATTCGCTCGGTCAATTTATCGAGACTGAATTCGCGCTGGTTGTTCAGGATGACGGTTGGGCTGTCGATTCGAGAAACTGGAGACCCGAGTTTTTCGATTACGACTATCTGGGCGCACCCATTCATCTGGCGCGCGTCTATCAACACGATCAGCCGGTCTTTCGCCGTGGCTTTTCATGGGTTGAGGATGTCCTACGCGGCGCGCGTGTCGATAACATCTTCAATGGCGGCTTCAGTTTGCGCAGCAAGAAATTGCTGGACGCTCCACGAAGCCTGAGGATTCCGTTCCAGATTCCTGTCCCTTCGATTAGCGCCGACGCGCCTCATGCGATGCAGTGGGACGGCGACGAAGTGAACGAAGACGTGTGGCTCTGCCTTTGCGCACGGCAGGTGCTCGAACGAGCGGGTGTGAAATTCCCGCCACTGGATATCGCCAAACGCTTCTCCATCGAGCATGCCGCACCGCTATTGCATAGCCGCGAATCCGTCCGGCACATTTTCGGCCACCATAGCAAAATGCGCAAAATAGCCGATGAAAGCCGCAAAATCATTCGCTATGAGGCTTCCCGGGAACTCGCCGCATCGACCTATGGAGAAGCGTGGATCGCGGACTGGTTCCGCGATGTTGGCTACCGCATTCATTGGCCGTCTGACGATTAAAAGACTTGCTGCGCCGCGCCATGCGCGGCGCTCGCTTAAACAACTCAGAAGGAATGGCGCATGCCGATCCGCACATCGGCTTGCGTCGTGGTCGACGACGGCGTGAAGCTATAGCCGATCACGGCGTCGACGCCTTGCGAAGCCTTCAGCCAGTCGCCGGACACATAAACGTCGGTCCGTTTCGACAGCGCGTAATGCAGCCCCGCCGAAAGCTGATTCCAGTGATGGCCGTCGAAATGCGTGTACTGGTAGCCGCCAATCAGCGCGAGCGCGGGCGTGATCTGCCAATCGGCGCCGCCTTCGGCCACGAGCATGTGCTCGCTCTCGCCAAACGCCTTGATTTGCGTATAAGTGAAATCGCCCATCAAGGTCACGTCGCCAATGGCATAACTCGCGCCAACACCGAATGTGCCTTGTTTATCGACGGGAAATGCGCTGTCCGCATAGAGATCGGTGACCGCGCCCGTGGTGGGGTCGACGCTCACGGTCGGACGTCCGAAGAACGTATGCACGCCGATCATCGCATAAGGATCGAATGCATAAATCCCGGACGGATTATTCAACTGCGTATAGGCCGCGCCCATTGCGAACGCACCATGCTGATATTGCGCGCCCACGCTCCACGCACTGCCCGTATGAAAATCGCCCGGCGTATTGCTGAACGAATACATGCCGC
Organism: Paraburkholderia sp. J94; assembly: GCF_905220285.1. Taxonomy (NCBI): domain Bacteria; kingdom Pseudomonadati; phylum Pseudomonadota; class Betaproteobacteria; order Burkholderiales; family Burkholderiaceae; genus Paraburkholderia; species Paraburkholderia sp. J94. The sequence goes on from NZ_CAJMZH010000002.1 coordinate 644,997, forward strand.
CGAACTGGAAACCGCCATACGTGTTCGACATGAACTTCACCGAATTCGGCAGATGGTCGCCATTCATGCGGTCGAAGTCGCCTTGATTGATCGCGTAACCGCTTGCCCACGCCGTGACGTTGAAGAGATAAACCATCTCCTGGGTCATATCGATCTGATTGCCGAACGTGAGCGTGCCCCAATCGCTTTGCAAGCCGACATAGGCCGCGCGGCCGAATAGCGAACCGCCATTCGCGAGCGTGCCGCTGCCGAGGTGAAAGCCGCTCTCGAGCTCGAACACCGCTTTCACGCCGCCGCCGAGATCTTCCGTGCCCTTGATCCCCCAGCGGTTCGCATACGAAATGCCGTCGTCGAATTTCACTTGATGCGAGCCGCCTGCATTGCTTACGTAAGTCACGCCCGCATCGATGATGCCGTACATCGTGACGCTGCTTTGTGCGTGACTTGTGCTCGCCAGGGTGGAAAGCGCCAGTGCGATTGCGGTCAGTACCAGTGCGTTTGCTTTTCTCATGGTGTCGGTCTCTCGTGACTCGCGAAACGGTTGAAATGAGCCGCGTTTCAAGGTCTGGCAGCGTGTTGCCAGCCCGTGCGGACGGACCAAACGTAAGCGTCCAAATCTCGCGCAACTTGCGCGCAAACGACGCGCACTGGCGCTGGCGCGACATGCGCGATGCGTGGACAACCCTGAGAAAAGCGTGCAAATCGTTATGCAGCAAGGCTCGCGAGGCGTTGCGAGCGGCCCGACCATCGACAATCCGACGCGCGCTTTTGCAAATGCGTCGCAGCGTGAACGCAACGTTTTTATTGATTGATCATTCAATAAAAAATAATTAGAGTGAAGTCCTCCCCGTCCGTCCAGAATCATCATGCCCAAGATCGGAATGCGCGACCTGCGTCGCGCCCAACTCATCGATGCGACGCTTCAGACCATCGACCAGGCAGGTCTGTCGGGCACGACGCTTGCAACTGTCGCGCAGCGCGCCAATATCTCGACCGGTATCGTCAGCCATTATTTCGGCGGCAAGGACGGGCTGCTCGAAGCCACCATGCGCCACGTATTGCGCGATCTGTGGGAAGCCACCATGCGCCGCCGGCTGGCCGCGAAGCCCGAGCCGCGCGCGCGTCTGCGTGCGATCGTCGCCGCGAATTTCGACGTCTCGCAGGTCAATACGCCGGTCATGAAAACCTGGCTCGCGTTCTGGGCCGAGAGCATGCATCAGCCCGCGCTGCGCCGTCTGCAACGCGTGAATACGCGGCGGCTCTATTCGAACCTCTGCGCTGAATTCGAAAAAGCCCTGCCGCGCGTCGCGTCCCGGCGCGCCGCTACGGGGCTCGCCGCCATGATCGACGGACTCTGGCTGCGCGGCGCGACGACCGGCGAACCCTTCGACACAAAAGCCGCCTTGCGGCTTGCCAACGATTACATCGACCTGCTGCTCGACGCGCGCGCCAAGGCGCGCACGCGCAAGTCGGCCTAACCCCGGAGTCATGGCGATGCCCCCGATGCCTCACTACCCGCTCGAACGCCTCTTCATTCACGGCGCGTACGTCGACGCCACCAGTGGCGAAATTTTCGACACGCTCGATCCCGCCAGTGGCGAAACGCTCGCGACGGTGCAGCAAGCCAGCGCCGCCGATATCGACCGCGCCGTGCAGTCCGCGCGCGAAGGCCAGCGCGTCTGGGCCGCGATGACGGCCATGCAGCGCTCGCGCATCCTGCGCCGCGCCGTCGAGCTGCTGCGCGAGCGTAACGACGCGCTCGCCGAACTCGAAACGCACGACACCGGCAAACCCATCGCGGAAACACGTGCCGTCGATATCGTCACGGGCGCGGACGTAATCGAATACTATGCGGGCCTCGCGCCCGCACTCGAAGGCCAGCAAATTCCGCTGCGCGAGAGTTCGTTCGTGTATACGCGGCGCGAACCGCTTGGCGTGACGGCAGGCATCGGCGCCTGGAATTACCCGATTCAGATCGCGTGCTGGAAATCGGCGCCCGCGCTCGCGGCGGGTAATGCGATGATTTTCAAACCCAGCGAAATCACGCCGCTTTCCGCCGCAAAGCTCGCGGAAATCTATATCGAAGCGGGCGTGCCGCCGGGCGTGTTCAACGTCGTGCAAGGCGATGGCCGCGTGGGCGCACTGCTCAGCGCTCATCCGGGTATCGAGAAGATTTCGTTTACCGGCGGTGTCGAAACGGGCAAGAAAGTCATGGCCGCGGCGGGCGGTTCGTCGCTCAAGGAAGTGACGATGGAACTCGGCGGCAAGTCGCCGTTGATCGTGTTCGAAGACGCCGATCTCGACCGCGCCGCCGACATCGCCGTAACGGCCAACTTCTTCAGCGCGGGCCAGGTGTGCACGAACGGCACCCGGGTTTTCGTTCAGGAATCCGTACGAGACGAATTCGAGGCGCGCGTGCTCGCTCGCGTGGCGCGCATTCGTATCGGCCAGCCCACCGATCCGTCCACCAACTTCGGCCCGCTCGCGAGCGCGGCGCAACTGGACAAGGTGCTCGGCTACATCGAGAGCGGCAAGCGCGAAGGCGCACGCTTGCTCGCGGGCGGCGAGCGGCTCGTCGACGGCGCGTTCGCGCGCGGGCAATACGTGGCGCCCACGGTGTTCTCCCATTGCCGCGACGACATGAAGATCGTGCGCGAAGAAATCTTCGGCCCGGTCATGTGCATGCTCTCGTTCAGCGATGAAGACGAAGTGATCGCGCGCGCCAACGACACGCTTTATGGTCTCGCCGCGGGCGTCGTCACGGAGAATCTCTCGCGCGCGCATCGCGTGATTCATCGCCTCGAAGCCGGTATTTGCTGGATCAACACCTGGGGCGAATCGCCTGCCGAAATGCCCGTGGGCGGCTACAAGCAATCCGGCGTGGGACGCGAAAACGGCATCACGACGCTCGAACACTACACGCGCCTCAAATCCGTCCAGGTCGAACTGGGACCGTATCAGCCCGTCTTTTGAGGGAGCCCGGCATGGCAGCGCAAGACTACGACTACATCATCATCGGCGCGGGTTCGGCGGGTAACGTGCTCGCGACGCGGCTGACCGAAGACCGCAACATTCGCGTGCTTCTGCTCGAAGCGGGCGGTCCCGATTACCGTTTCGATTTTCGGACGCAAATGCCCGCAGCGCTCGCGTATCCGCTGCAAGGGCGGCGCTACAACTGGGCCTACGAAACCGATCCCGAACCGCACATGAACAACCGGCGCATGGAATGCGGGCGCGGCAAGGGACTGGGCGGTTCGTCGCTGATCAACGGCATGTGCTATATCCGTGGCAATGCGCTCGACTACGACGGTTGGGCCGAGCGCGAAGGCCTTCAAAACTGGAGCTATCGCGATTGCCTGCCGTATTTTCGCAAGGCCGAAACGCGCGACGTCGGCGCGAACGATTATCACGGCGGCGACGGTCCCGTACACGTCACGACCAGCAAGCCCGGCGTCAATCCGCTATTCGAAGCGATGATCGAAGCGGGCGTGCAAGCAGGCTATCCGCACACCGACGACCTCAATGGTTATCGCCAGGAAGGCTTTGGTCCGATGGATCGCACGGTCACGGCGAAAGGCCGGCGTGCGAGCACCGCACGCGGCTATCTGGATCAGGCGAAACACCGTTCGAACCTCGATATCGTCACGCACGCGGTCACCGATCGCATTCTCTTTAGCGGCAAGCGTGCGCAAGGCGTGGTGTTTCTCGACGGCCACGCGCGCATCACGCGTTATGCGCGCCGCGAAGTGCTGCTGTGCGCGGGCGCGATTGCTTCGCCGCAGATTTTGCAGCGTTCGGGCGTGGGTCCGGGCGCGTGGTTGCGGGAACTCGATATTCCTGTCGTGCTCGATTTGCCGGGCGTTGGACAGAATCTTCAGGACCACCTGGAAATGTATATGCAGTATGCGTGCAAGGAGCCCGTGTCGCTCTACCCTGCACTGCTGCTGCACAATCAGCCGGCGATAGGTCTCGAATGGATGTTCCGCGGCACCGGCATCGGCGCGAGTAATCATTTCGAAGCGGGCGGCTTTATCCGCACGCGCGACGACGATCCCTGGCCGAATATTCAATATCACTTTCTGCCGGTGGCGATCAATTACAACGGCTCGAATGCGATCAAGATGCACGGCTTTCAAGCGCATGTCGGCTCGATGCGTTCGCCGAGCCGCGGACGCGTGAAGCTGCGCTCGCGCGATCCGCGCCAGCATCCGTCGATTCTTTTCAACTATATGGCTGAGGCGCTCGATTGGCGCGAGTTTCGCGACGCCATCCGCATCACGCGCGAGATCATCGCGCAGCCAGCGCTCGATCGCTTCCGTGGACAAGAACTCAGTCCGGGCGCCGAATTGAAAAGCGACGCGGAAATCGATGCATTCGTGCGAGCGCGCGCCGAAACGGCATATCACCCGTCATGCTCGTGCGCGATGGGCTACGACAATATGGCCGTCGTGGATAACGAAGGCCGCGTGCATGGGCTGGACGGATTGCGCGTGGTCGATGCGTCGATCATGCCGCTCATCACCACCGGCAATCTCAATGCGCCGACGATCATGATGGCGGAAAAGATCGCCGACCGGATTCGCGGCAAGCAGGCACTGGCGCGTTCGACGGCGGACTATTATGTGGCGAATGGTGCGCCCGCGCGCGGCGGCGAGGTGACACGCGCCGCCACGCGCCCGGAGAAACAGGCTCAGGCGATCTCTTGATGCAATAGCGCATTGAATCAAACTACTGGGGCTTCACATGAAGCCCCAGTTTTTTTCGTCCAGCAAAAAAAGGCGCTGCGCGGAATCGACGAATCCGACTCCCACGCAGCGCCTTGCACACACTATCAACGATTCAAACGCGAGCGGCCCAATAGTGCGAGACCGCGATTGTCAGCGCCGCCGCAATCAGCGCACCATACGGTGCGAGATTCAACCAGACGCTGCGCTTCGGAACCTCCACTTCCATATCGAGCGCGCTGCCCGCCGGGAATCGTCCGCGATCCTGAAGATAATGGCGGAACGCGAACACCGGTACGATCAGCAGCATCGCAATCAAACCATCGCGTAACGTGCCCTCGCCTTGCAGATTCGCACCCGCGCCCACGAACACAAGATTCGCGTAGCCACACAGCGCACCCAGCACGAGCAGCCACGTGGGACAACGGAACGGCCGCTCCCATTTGCCGCGATCCATGCGGTGTATCCAGCCCGATTGCAGATTCAGAAAAACAAACAGCATGTAGCAGACATTCGAAATCGACAGCACCGTCATATAGTCCGACATCGCGAGCAGCACGAGATTGAAACCGAGATCGGTCCACATTGCGGCCGTCGGCGCGCCATGCTCGTTGACGCGCGAAAGATAGCGCGGCAGCCATCCGTCGAGCGACGCCTGATATAGCGTGCGCGACGATCCCATCATCGACGTCATGACGATCAGCAGAATCGACAGCATCAGCATGACAACCACCGCGTTGCCGACCCATGCGCCGCCGCCCACCATCGTGGCCATGGCGGTGCCCACGCCGGTGCCGTCGCCGATGCGCGGGTCGAGCATCGCCTGCATGCCCAGCGAGCCCTGGAACGCGAGCGGCACGAGCGTCATCACGACGAGACACAGAGCGCCGGACCAGAAGATCGCGCGCGCCGTATCGCGACGCGGATCGCGGAATTCGCGCGTGTAGCACACCGCGGTTTCGAAACCATACGAGGCCCAACCGGCCATGAACATCGCGCCCAATGCCATGACGACGCCTTGCCCGTTCCATGCGCCGAAGAACGAGGCCGTGAGATTGCCGTGCGCATCGTGGCCGAGTGGCAGCAAGGGAAAGAGATGTGTGGCTGGCACGTCGCCCGTGACGAATGGCACGAGGCCGACGATCAATAACGGCGTGAGCGAAGCGATGCCGAGTATCTTCTGCGTTTTCGCGGCCTTCGATGCGCCGCTATGTTGCAGCCGGAAGGTAATGAGCAGAAACGCGGCCGCAATCAGAAATGTCGCGTTAATACGCAGCGTGAGACCGGGCTTGATGAAGTCGAGATGCGCGAGCGTCCAGCGCCATTGCAGGATGGCGGCATCAGGTGCGAACAAGGTGGCAAGCGCGTAATTCGCGGCGAGCCCGCAGCCGAGCGCGAGCATGGGCGACCACGCGAGCCAGTTGCACCACACCGAAACGGGCGCGATCATCTTGCTGTATCGCACCCAGCCAATCGCACCATACACCGATGCGCCGCCCGATTTATGCGGAAAGAGTCCCGAGATTTCCGCATACGTGGCGCTTTGCACGAGGCCCATCGTGATCGACGCGATCCAGATCGCCCAGGCGGGCTGACCGATGGTCGCGCATACGCCGCCGATCGTGAACAGCACGCCCGCCGGCACGCCGCTCGTGACCCAGAACGCGTCTTTCCACGTGAGCCCGCGCTGCAATGCATGACCGTGGGCGCTGCGAGCGCCGGCCTCGTCGGCCGAGCGCGGTCGAAATCCCGCTTGCTCCATCTGCCTCCTCCTCTCGTTGAACGCTAAACAGCCAAAATCACCGGGCCAATAGGGGAATACGGCGAATGCAAACGCGTGCGGAAACGTGCTGACGCGCGTGCGCGGCATCGCGTATTCAACGCGCGCCACGCACGAGATTCAAAAGATTGTTCCGCGCACCGATTCCCTATGCCGCCGCGCGTATTAGCAAGAGGCGCGCCCGGCTCGATGCCCAGCCCATTCAGTTCGCGCCGAGATACGCGCGCACGGCGGGCAAGCCGGGCTTGCCGTCGAGCGTCGTGACGCCCTGGAGCCATTTGTCGAGCACCTGCGGATTGGTCTTGAGCCAGTCGGCGGCGGCTTTGTTCGGATCTTCCTTGTTGGCGATCGGCACCATCAGATGGTTTTCGATGGCCGTCGTGAATTGCAGGTTCGAAACGAGTTTCGCCACGTTGGGGCAGCGTGCGCTGTAATCGGGCGGCACTGCCGTGAGCACGCGCGCCTCGCCGTAGTTGGGACCGAATACGTCGTCGCCGCCCGCGAGGTAATCGATCTTCATCTGCACGTTCATCGGATGCGGTTCCCAGCCAAGGAAGACGATCCATTGCTTCTCGCGCACCGCGCGGTTCACCTGCACGAGCATGCCCGCCTCGCTCGATTCGATCAGCTTGAATTTGCCGAGGCCATATTGATTGCCGTCGATCATTTTCTGGATCAGCTGATTGCCGTCGTTGCCGGGCTCGATGCCGTAAATGCGGCCCTGCAATTTATCGGCGTATTTAGCGATGTCCTGGAACGAGTGCAGACCGCCCTGATACACGTAATCGGGCACCGCGAGCGTGTATTTCGCGCCGACGAGATTGGGCGTTTGCAGCACCTTGATCGTGCCCGCCTTTGTGAACGGCTCGATGATCGGGTCCATCGTCGGCGACCAATAACCGAGGAACACGTCGATCTGCTTGCTCTTGATCCCCGCGAACGTGATCGGCACCGATGCGATCGTCTTCGTCGGCGCATAACCGAGGCCCGCGAGTATCGTCGAGGCCACGCCCGTGGTCGCGGCGATATCGGTCCAGCCGACATCGGCGAAACGCACAGCCTTGCACTGGGCCGGGTCAGCGGCAAAGGCGCTCGAACAGGCGGCTGCGGCAAACAGGAGCGCGCAGGCTTGCAGTGTCTGGAATCGGCACATCTTGTTCTCCTTGGGATTGCACAGCGTCGGTCGGTTCCGCATGGACGGGCCGCCGCGACGCCGTGCAGCCCATGACACATGGTCGTCCGGCAAAAAACCGGTCAACGTAGCAATTGCGACGAGCAATTGCGCGGAAACGACAAGACGCGCTGGCAATGCGCCTGGAACAATGGTTTATATTGATTGAACGATCAATTTACCTGCGGATGCCGGCCAAGCTTTCAGAGCGTTTTCGAAACGCTGACGGGGAACGCTGAAGAATTATTCAGATTGCGGCGTTGTGCGAAGCGACTTTGGCGTGCGCTACGACATGCACTCGAAAAATGATCAGGATATCGAATTGATTGAATCACAAGAAGGACTCGATCGAGATACCATCGAGTCCTTATCTTTGCGCGCGGCTAGGCCCAGACAAACGCAATATCGGACGGACTGCCCACGCCCACGTAATGCCCCGTGAAGTGCAGATTGCCGCTCGCCTGATCGACCGCGAAAATCGCAATATGATCGCTGCGCTGATTCAACGAATAAAGAAAGCGCCCCGACGGATCGAAACGAATCACACGCGGATAATCGCCGCCGGTCGGCGTTTCGGCAATACGATGCACGAGGCCATGCTCGTCGATGCCGAACTGCACGATCGTGTCGTGCAGGCGGTTCGCGACGTAGACGAAGCGGCCATCGTGCGAGAGCAGGATGGTCGAGGCGAAACTCGTGCCTTGATAACCGGGCGGCAGCGTCGAAACCGATTGCAATAGCGTGAGCACGCCGCGCTGCGCATCGTAGCTATAACAGACGAGCGTCGACGCTTCCTCGGTGACCTCGTAAAGATAGCGTCCGTTCGGATGAAACACGACATGGCGTGGCCCCGCGCCCGGCGACGCCGCCACATAAGGCGGCTCGCCTGGCGTGAGCGCGCCGCTCGCTTCATCGAACCGCCACACGTAGGTGCGATCGACGCCCAGATCGGTCGAGATCGCGAAGCGGCCATCGGGCGACGGCACGATCGCATGCGCGTGCGGGCCGTCGTGATCGCTGATCGCGAAGCTGCCCGGCACGCCCTCCGCCGCGTGCTGCGCACCGGCGGGCGCTTGCGGCGCCTGCACGGACACCGCTTCGCCCAGCGTGCCGTCGCTCGCAACAGGCAACACGGCCACGCTGCCGCTGTGATAGTTCGCGACCAGCAGGAAGCGGCCAGTCGGATGCAGGCTCAGATACACCGGCGCCGCGCCCTGCGAATTGACCGTGCCGAGCAGACGCAGCGCGCCCGTGCCCGGCTCGATCGCATACGCACTGACCGAACCGTTCGGCGTGCCGTTGTACTGCCTCACCTCGCTCACGCTGTACAGAACGCGTTGCTGGGCGTCGATCGCCAGCGCGGCCGGATTTTCGATGCCTTGCACCGGTTCGAGCGCGTCGAGCTTGCCCGTCGCGCGATCGACGCGAAATCGATGGATGCCGAGACCGTGCGGCGTATAGGTGCCGACATAGGCGAACAGCGTCTTGCCGTCATGCGTCGCGGCTGGCGCGGCATCGTCCAACGATTGGGCCGATCCCGCGCCGTGCGCCTCGTTCGCACGCGGCCCCGAACCCATCGCGGACGCCGCGCGCCGCGTCGTCGAACCGGGGACTTCAATCATCGGGGCCTTGCTCATCGACTTGCCTCTTTTTTTGCCAGATTGCGATCGGGTGGATTGTGCCCCACGCCCGGCGCTTCGCCGCACGCGTTTATTTCGTGATGTACCAGAGCGCGCTGGTGCCGGAATTCGAGGCAGCAGGCTTCGCGGCGGGCGTCGGCACCGGCGCGGCGACCGCAGGCGCGGCCACCGCCGCAACCGGCTCGGGCTGCGCCGCGACTTTCGCCGATGCGGGAATCGGATGCGACATGGTCGCGTACCAGAGCGCATCGGCCGTTTTATCGGCTGCGTTGCGCGCGCTGGCTGATGGCGCCGAGGCGGCCGACGTCGCATTCGCTGCTGCATTGGCCGTCGGTTGTATCGATGGCGTCGGCGTCGTGCCGGTTCGCTGCGCGCGCGCCTCCGCCCCGCCGATCTGGAAAATGAGCCGCTGCTCCGACGACACGATCACCGCATAAGGCGGTTGCGCCTCCCAGCGCAGCACGACGCGCCCGCGCGGCGTGTCCGCGAAAATGGCGGGCGCGCGCTTCATATCGCTGAACTGGACATAGATCTTCGCGCCGTCGTCGAATACCTGGACGGGCTTCGCCGCATCGGCGCCGGACACCGCCCAGCCGAAGTTATACGCGCCAGGCGGCGCGGACGCGATCGCCGACGACCCCGGCTTCGCCACCAACGCGGCAGGCACGCGCGGCGCGGCGCCCACGTGCGGCTGATTCACTTCCAGCGTCGCAAACGGGTTGTAGTCCTGAGGCGGAATATACGAAGGCGGCAAAATGGGCATGGACGAATCCGGCGAACTGGACAGCGATTGGGCAGCAGCATAAACCTTACGCGCATACGCGAGACGCTTATCGGCCGATGGGGAGTTATACGCGCCAATCGCATTCCATGTCGGGCCGAATTGGCGGATATTTTCCGCGAGTATCCAGGCGCCGACATAAGCATTGGTACAGGGATCGAACAGGCTCTGCTCGGTAATCCCTTCCTGCGCGAGACGCGGCAGCCACGAGCTGTTGATCTGCATGAGGCCGATATCGACGGTGCCGTTGCTATTGGTATTGATAACGCGAGTTTGCGTGCCCGATTCCACCTGCGCGATGGCGCGCATCAAGCTGACGTTGACGTGCTGGAAGGCTGCGGCATCGTCGATGCAATCGGCAACGGCGAGCCGCGGCATCGCGCAGACGATCAGCGCGCACAGCAGGCAGCGGCCCAGCGCGGCGGCCATCGACATGGTTTTCTGGTACTGCATGTTTTTGAATGCCTGGTTCGCGCGTGGGAATCTTGTTGTGAATCCTGGTGTGAAATACGGTGCGAATCGCGTGGTGAGTCACGGTGCCAATCGCAATATCGGCCGATTTTAAAAAGGTTTGATGGTAAATGCCAATCGCGCTCAATCGTGAGCAATCACTGCCGATTCAGTTTCGATTCAGAATGCATCGGAATCGCGGGGAAAATGAAGCAATAACGTGTGCGCGTTCGAGCGATACGCGAATGATGAACAAGCCCGCCGATAATAAAAAAGCCGGCCATAAGGGCCGGCATTTTTGTGCTTCAACGTGACGATTGAAGCGTAATTCGAGTGCGTATGACCTGGTGGGCCGGGTGGGGTTCGAACCCAATGCACTGGGGTGCGAGGGGGGTTACCGGGGATGTATGCCATTGATTTATATAAACTTTCAATCCTATCACCCCCCTGCACGTCCCCCTCTGAGGTTGTCCCTCACCAAGCCCCAGAGAATTTACTCCCTCCCGCGCTGCCGAGCACGACGCCGATGGTATAGCAAACAAGCTTCGCCTTGATCAAGGACCACAGCGTATCTGGAGTGAGTTGCTGACTTCGAAGATCCACGAAAGCGTCCACGTCATCCCGCGAGAGCTGGATCAAATCCCATAGTTGGGGCGAAACACAGAGAAGCGCCCCCACGATGAGCCCGCCAACCAGGACCTTCCATCCCCAATCCATGTGTTCGCAAATCAGATACCAGACGATCCCGACCACACCGCCGAAGAAGAGTGCTTTGACGCAAATCGGGACAAAGAGGTTGAATGTATCGAGAAAACCCACGGTTCTGGTCCTAAAAACCTGCTTATCGGCCAGCCCACGCGTTTCTTAAGCTTTTGTATGGCAATTATGCTAATCACGTAAAACACACCGCGTTGGAGGCACGGTGCTACACCACGAGAAAACAGAGCGGTTCTGCCCTCGCTTCGTCATCCACCTGCATGGCCTACTCGCCCTCCGTGCTGCACGCCTTCACCGCGTGCTGAGGCGCAGGAAATGGCTGGGCTTGCATCAGGTTCGCCGGAAACAGGTTGAGGAACGAACGTGCCTAGTCCATCGACCGATTCGACAGCCAGCCCTCGTATTCGCTTGGCGGAACGATCACCACTGAGCGCTTTTCGTCGCCTGGCTTGTGGAATCGCTTCATCAGCGGGTGCTGGGCAGAGTTGACCGTCAACATGGTGAACGAGAATGCCTTGCCTCCTTCCTCCGTCCATTCGCGCCACAGGCCCGCGATCGCAAACGGCGCGCCGTCGGCCATGCCAATGCGCCAGCGCACAGCTTTCCCGGTCGCGTAGTCGGGTTCGTAGAACGCCTCGCACGGTATAAGGCAGAGCTGCTGCTTTTTCCATGCCCCACTGAACGAACGCTTTTCGCCCACGGTCTCCGCGCGCGCGTTCATCGTGTCGAACACGCGAACGCCCGGCGGAATGTGCTTGCGCGGCACGATCCCGAACGTCGCGACGTCGGCCTGCACGCCGTCGCTTCCACGCCGAATGATCGGTGCCGGATAGTCCTTGTAAACCTCGTCCCGCCACGGACAATCGGGCAGCTCGACGCCGAACTGTTTGAACAGGCGAACACGGCGCGCGGCAGCGTAGTTCGTGCACATGGACAGCTCCGATAGGCGGTTTCTCATAATAGCCAGAATACCGTCAAGCCCGGCAATGCTGTACATCCATACAGCATCAAGCTCGCCCTGCGCCATCCCCCACCACTCACATCCGAACGCCTCGCCCAGGTCTGGGACGAGCCCCCGAACCCCGTGGTGCTCGAACTGCTGTGGGAGACCCACCGCCTGCGCGCGACGAGCTGCGCGCGAATCAGGTCCGCCACTTCCTTTCGCAGAGCGGCCGCGGCGTGATTCCAAATTCGGGTTGGGAGTACTTTCAGAACGAGCTCAACGCGGAGCCGTGTTTAGAAGACAAACCGACGCCGCGCCAGCAGGCGCAGATCGGCTCGATTGGGAAGCAGCCATTCGAGGAGCGTGCCGACCCACAGAAAGTAAATGCGACGCCGCCACATTTGCGATCTGGGCGCAAGGTGGTGTAACTCTAGGTAACAGAAATGCCGTACCATTCGGGCAATCGTGGTTTCCCCAATAATGAATACATACCCGCGTTAGGCCCATGAGCGACCAATTTTTTCCTAATCAGTCTGCGTTCGTGCAAGAGCAAGAGGCTCGGCTCCGAAAAATCGCGGCCGTCTTGCCAGAACCGGAACGGCTGGTTCTTTATGAAATTTTCTCGGCTTGCACTCCTGGACTAACGAAAACGACTTTTCGCGTCGAAGAAAACTACGTCGTCGCGTCGCAGGCAGGGCGCGAAATCACGTTTCCTCGGCCGGTGCCGCTCGTTAAGCTCAGCCATATTGTCTACGGTTATGAAGAGTGGCTGCAACGCAAGTACTGCCTGCCGGGTTTCGTCGAAGTGCAGCCCGGTGATGTCGTAGTAGATTGCGGCGCTTATGTCTCTGGCTTCTCGCTTAGTGCGTCGCGCATCGCAAGCCAGTTGCACGCCTTCGAACCTGATCGAGAAAATGCAAACTGCTCCCGTCGAAATCTCTCAGATGCGGCGAACGCGAAGCTGAACGAATGTGGACTTTACGACCATTCCGACGAAATGACGCTCAATGTCTCGGCCAATAGCGTCGAGCACTCGCTGCTACTACCCGACGACGGAACGGTCATCGAGAGGCGGAGTATTCGAGTCGTGTCGCTGGCAGACTATGCCCGCGCGAATAATATTGATCGCTACGATTTCGTGAAAATTGAGGCCGAGGGTGTCGAGCTCGAAGTCTTTGCGGGACTCGCCGACATGAGACCTCGGAAAGTGGCAATTGATGTTAGCCCAGAACGCAACGGCGAAAGCCCTGCTGACGAGTTTCGCATGCGCCTTGAATCTCTCGGCTACGAAGTGCGGCAACGTGGACTGGTGATGTTTGCACATCTGCGTGATCCGTCACGAACACTCTCTAATGCTGATGAATCTCGCCCCCGCGGCACTATTTCGCGCATTTTTGACGCCCTGCGGCGCCCGACTCAAAAAACGAAGGACCTGAACGATAAGAATGCCGCGCGCGACGCGAGCGTGCCGACTGTACCCAAAATTATCTATTCTCTGTGGCTGCAAGGTCGGGAAGATGCGCCCGAACTGGTACGCCTCAATTTCGAACGTTGGGCCCGGCTGAATCCGCACTATCGGCTGGAAATCCTCGATCGGGCCGCAGTGCTTCGCTTGCTTGCCGGCACAAGGATTAAGCTCGATACTCTGACGCATCAGGCCCTGTCCGACGTGGTTCGTCTGCGACTACTTCATGAGACTGGAGGTATTTGGGTGGATGCGACCGTCTTTCCGACGCAACCTCTAGACGATTGGCTGCCCGCAAGGATGACAGAAAGTGGGTTCTTCGCCTTTGAGAAACCAGCGCCCGACCGTCCGATCTCATCGTGGTTCCTTGCCGCAACTCCTGCGAACTCGATGGTCAAGGCGTGGTGGCAGAAGGTCAGCGAATTTTGGTCGTCTACTCGCGAAGCCATAGAAGGCATCCCGGAAGATCCAATCGCTGCCGTCACCACGACCTCCACTTTCCCGTACTTTTGGTTCCACTATCTGTTTCAGCTATTGGTCGAGCGCGACGCTCACTTTGCTGCGTCTTGGGCCGCTTGCGCAAAGTTCTCCGCCGACGCACCCCATGCAATGCAAATGCGGTTCGCAGCGCAACCTGAGCTTGAAAGAGACGACGTGGCCGAACTCGCTGCCGGAGCGCCTTTGCATAAGTTGAACTGGCGCGCTCCGTATCCGCTGGAATCGCTTGCCGCCTTGTGATGTAAACCGGAACAAGCACGCAACGAAGATCGATACGATCGCTGAGGCCGTCGTGGCCCTAGCATAGCGCCTGGAAATCGTCACAGTTTGACGCTCAGCCGGAATCGGCTGGCTAGAGAGCAACCCATAAGCCAGTTACAGCCTATGGGTTGTATTGCGCAAATACAGGCCACAGCCTGTTAAGCAGTCGCCGCCGGAGCAGCGGCAATCGCCGCAAGTCGCTTCACGACCAGGTCGATGTCGTGATCGCCGAGATCGAGGCCTCCCGGCCATGCCGACGTGTCGATGATCCGATACCCAGTCGGCAGCAGGTGCAACATCTCACCCGGGCGGTGGATCCATCGCCCATCCAGCCGCGGATAGCCGAACCACACGACCGCACCATTTCCGACGATCACGAGGCGCGCCAGCTCCGCGCTGTACTTCTGCAAGTACGCGAGGTTCGCGCCCTTCGGCGGCTCGAACGCGTGCAGCGCGCCGATCTGCGCGGCTGGCAAAAACAGTGGCGTGTACGTCGCACGCCAGCCGCCCAGCGAGTGCCCTTCCACGTTGAACACCGTGCCGCGCGGCACCTGCGCTTTGGCCCACGCCCAAATATCTGAGCAGCCGTCGTAGGCGCCGTGCGTCACCTGCACGCCGCCGTCGAGACTGACGGGGAACGTGGTGATGTCGTCGAACAGGTCGCCGAGCTTTCCGTCGCTGAAGCGCGTGCCGCTGATCGACAGATAGACGGCTCCGCCCGCGTCGCGCGACAGCACCGCCTGGCTGTCCTTGAACTGCCCGATCCACGTGTAGCCCAGCGCATCGAACGCGACGCGCGCCTTCGCCGTGTCGATGATGTACGCGGCGTCGGCGCGGCACGCGGCCGCGAGGATCTCGGCGAAGTTCACGACGCGCTCGACGCCGCTACGGGCGCTGAAGCTGCCGAATCGGATGCCGCCGCAGCGCCGGCGGCCGCCGTCGTGCCCAGCACCGCGCCGATCGAGTTGTTGTAGGCCGCGATCGCATTCTTGACGGTCAGCTCGAACAGACTGAGCGCGGCCACGATGATCGGCTTTTGCGCGGCTTGGATGTACGTGGACGCATTCACGGCGCTGATCACCGCCGGAATTCCGGTGTGGAGCAGCGTCTGAGCAGACGTGACCGTAATCGCCGATGCGGTAGTGCAGAACAGGCCATTCGCGGTCGCTGCGGCGCTCACGCTCGCGTCGATCGAGCTGAGGCTTTCGAGTGTCGGTTGCACGACCGCGCAGCCGTTCACGACGACCGTCTGCAGGTTCGCGAGGATGGTCGCGGCCGTGGCCGCAACGCTGGTCGACGTCGCCGTCGACGTGCCGGTCGAACCGCATGCCGAAAGCGCGAGCGCGACGATACCTGCCGCGAGGGCGGCAAAAAGCTTCTTCATGGTGGATGCCTTCTGGAGATATGCTGCAGGCGCGGCAGGAGTGGACTTCAGAATTGCCAGCGCGCGCCGGCCTTGATCGAAAAGCTGGTGTTGCTCTTTTTCACCGTGACGCTCAGACGAGTCGACGGTGGAATCTCCGCATACGCGACACAGCAGGAGACGTCGTAGGTGTCCGGGTTGATGACGGGAAGCACCTGCACGTGCGTGCACCCGGCGAGCACGAACGCGGCGCAGGCCGCGCGGATCACGCCTGCGCCGGCGGCGTGGTGCCCTTCACTGCGCCGCGCGCGCTCAGGTAATTGATCGCGGCATGCACGCCCACACAGATGAGGCCCGTGACGAGCGCCAAGACGCTTGCCAGTATCGGCGCATGCGTGATGGCGCCGAGCGCCCAGCTCACGACGGGCTCGACCGTCGCCGCGCTGATCGTGATGCCGCCGGTAACGATGCTGGATGTCTGGTTCATTGAGGCTCCTACTTTTGTGGTGGATGACTTCGACGGGCGAGAACTGATAGCCATCGCGGCCGTACTTCCGGGCGATGTAGATCGGGAACGGCAGCGCGTGAATACCCTCGTCTTTCCCGGTGTGATGCGCCTTGCACAGCAGAAGCCCGTTGACGGTCATGTCGTCGACGAACTGTTCCCAGTGCGTGAACGACGCCCAGTCGAATGCACGGATCGACTCGCCCCAGAAACCGGCGAGCGCGTCCTGCTTGAAGCGATCCCAGTCAATCATTTCCGCGAAGCTGCGCTCGATCGGATGGTGGTGTGCCTCGAGCGGATGCCCAGACTCTTCTGCGGTCGTATTGCAGATGAAGCACCGCGCGCCGTCGCGCGCGAGTAGTTGCTTGCGCGTGCGCTCGAACAGCGCGGTCGATTTGCGCGACTCGTGGCCCGGGATGTTCACCTCGACGGAAAGCGTTTCTTTTTCGGTGTGGATCTGTTCGACGGACATGGACGTAAACGAAAAAAGCCACCCAAAGGCGGCATCTGCGTGACACGCATAAACTGAAAATATGCGTGTGAGGAATTTCTAGGCAACGCCAGCGGCGACCGGCATGACGTCAGTGCGCATCGCCTGGCACAAGCGCGCGGCGCGCGCGCCGACCTGCTTGAACCACAGCGACGACTGCATTTCGTCGGCAGCCGTATCCCAGCCGCCTTCCTTCATCGCGGCGATCGCGCGCGCGAAGCCGAGGAATTTGTCGACGCCCAGATTGAAAGCGAGATTCGCCACGACGCGTTGACGAACTTCACTGAGCGTGCGCCACCACTTCGCGCGCGCGTCGAGCTGCGCAAGCGTGTCGGCGACGTCGGCGACCAGCAATTGAGTGATCTGAGCCTGCGTGAGCGGATACGCCCATCCGGCAGGCAGAGGCGTGGCCGTGAGGTTGTGCCCCACGCCAACGGTGAGCTTGCCCTTCGTGTCTTTGTACGGCGTCGTGCGCACGCCCTCATCGCGGCGCAATTCGGCATAGAGAAGTGTCAGGTTCACGATTCCCCCGGCCACTTGCCATGCGCCATCGCCCAAAGGGCCGCCGCGATTGTGATGAACGGCCCGAACCAGATGACCGCCTTGCGAATCACGCGGCCGGTACCGGCGAAAAAACTGATACCGCTCTTCGCCATCTTCAAAAGCTCGACGAGCTCAATCGTGTTCGACTCGACGCGCAATGTCGCTTCCGTGTTAGCGGCGAGCGCTGCCTTGTACTCCGTCATGGACTGCTCGAAGTTCGTCATGCGGGACTCCATTTCGCGGCGCCACTGTTGGTCTGCAGCGCGCCTCTCGATCTGTTCGTGGTTCAAAGAGATCCCCGTGAAAGCGACCGCTACGACGGCGGCCAGAAATGAAAAAAGCCGCCCAAAGGCGGCTTCGTTTTACTTGACACATAGGCCGAATCGGCCTACTTTATCGGTCAGAGGCTGCGCTTCCGTGCGGCCCACATCCGATGAGGAAAACCATGCTCCATCTCTTTCGCGCTCATATCGGCGCTTGAAACGCACGTCATGCTCTATCACCCGCCTTCGCCGGAAGATCTTGCGCGCCTCAAGGACGAGCTCGGCCTGAGCAGCGCGCAGATGGCAAGTCTGTTCGGCCTCTCGGGCGGCAGGCACTGGCGCAAGTACACGGGCGGCGAGCAGCCGCAACCAATCAGCCCGCTCCCGCTGTTCTTCGCGGCCGCGCGCATGGAGCTCGACGAGAAGACCCTCGAGAAGGTCCTGCAGCGCATGCGCCACATCGGTGCGACGATCGATTTGAACTCCGACTCCCCGGCGCCCGATGGAGAGCAGCAGCTGTAGCGATGGCGCTCGGTTGCGCCGCGGCATTGCAGGCACACGCCGATAGCATCAGCGACCACATCAAATTCGAAGCCGGCGTCGGCTTCGGTGTCGCGAAAGACATGGGCGACGGCGTGTGGGTTCAGGACGGCGCGCCCGACAACCGCGAGAAGCTGACCTTCCCGGCGCTCCTCGCCGGATTCACCGGTCCTGTCTGTGCGAGCGGCCCGTGGGATGTGCGCCGGCACCTTGGGGCTACACCTACCTCGGCGAGCAGCGCGCTTCGGTCATGGGCGTGCCCGATGATCAGTACAACCCCAAGACGCACCAGATCGTAGACTACGCGGGCGAGCGCTACAGCCCGTTCAACGGCCACGGCCACCTGCAAGGCATTCCCGCTACGCTCGATGTCGGCTACACCTACCGCGGCTGGCGATTCGGCGCCGAGGCCGGCGCATGGGTCTATTGGCAAACGTGGCACGAATCGCTGTACGACCTGAGCGGCCAGTGGGATGACCTCTCGCACAAGACCGTCGCGCAGGTCGGATTCGTCGCGGGCGCATCGATCGAGCGCGGCCCGCTGTCCCTGTCATACCGCTATTACCAGGTCAGCCAGAAGTGGAATCCTTATCCGGGCCTCGCCAGGGGCGCGCACGTTTTAATGATGCGTTATCAGTTTTAGTGGCGAAGCTTCGCATTAGGTCGCTTGCCGCAGTCGGTTACAGACCCGTTTCAGGCTCCGAATTGGTGCCGTGAGCCTCCAACTGGTGGAGCCCTTCACTGCCGCAAGCGCGTCACGTAACCTATTGATTTCGTCCTGTCCGGCGTGCAAATCTCGATAGCTCTGCCCAAGTTCTGCCCGTACATCTTCCAAGGCACTCCGATAGATGTCGGATTCGTTGCGAGCGACATCTATCTGTGTCTCAATCTGATCAAAATCAGTGCGTCGATTTTTCTTTCCCAATGTCGACGCATCCGCCCCCTCGTCAAGAATGCGATGCAATAGGGTATTTCGATTTTTAGGATAGTCGGCTGGATGAAGCGCGTCCACAGAACTGGAGCGCCGCAAATGTATAAAAATGTCGACGCCAGGAGAACTGGAAATTTCAACGACTTCGAACTGAATCAAGCCAAGGTAGGCGCTATCCCTGAGCAATAGCTCCAGCGATGATGGCGTAAATACCGAGCAATGCGCGTCATGATATGCGGCATCTTGCGATGCCATGCGCGCTTTCCACTCCGAGAATTCCTTCTCCAACGTTGTGGCGGCCGAAACCAAGTCAGGGTCAACCCCTTGGAAAAAACTGCCGTGCGGAACGCCGTGGTGATCGTAAGCCGCTCTGACCCATTGATCGTCAAATGCTTGAGCGAACGTTGGGCGACTTCGATCATGAAGCCATGCGTCAAGCCAATCTGACAGCCTTGTAACGGGACGGAAATAGTCATAGCAGGCGCGATGGTCAGGGATGGCCATTGAAATTACGCCGCCCGGCTTCAGAACCTTTGCGCAGCCCTGCAAAAATCGAATCGGATTTGGCAAATGCTCAAAGTTGTGCGAGGAGACGATGTAATCAAACTCGCCGAGCCGACCAGCCTGCTCAACGATCTGATCAATATGCGTGCATGATCCGACAAGATCGACCTCTTCTATCTTTGCGGTATTTTCGGCCGATAGTGTTGGATTCTCTGCAGCCCTGCCTCGGGTTGTCTGCGTATCGAATACATCCATCACAAGGCAATTGTAGCCTTCACGCTTGGGCGTCAGCGGCGACCAATATGGCCCGATTTCAATACCCAATTGATCTTTGTCGATGTACTTCAGAATCTGCTCGCGTCGATTCATTTCGCATCATCAGCCAAGGAGGGACGAATGGAAAATGATACTTCACAGAATGAAAAGCCGCTCCTGCTTAGCTACATGATGAGGCGAACAAGGGTCAACTGCAGACATGCCCGAAGCGCACTATGACTAGAACAAGCCACAAGGAAGCCTCTCACGGAAGACGATCAACTAGGTGGGGTGGGCGCCGCGGACGCATCGATCCCGCGCGGGCAGCTTTCCCAGTCGGGACGCTACTTTTAGGTCAGCCAGAAGTGGAATCCCTATCCGGACCTCGCGACCGGCGCGCACGTGCTCATGGTGCGCTACTCGTTCCAGGCGTTACCCATCTCCGCGGATCGGTGTGGGCGCAACCTCAATCATTCTTTGAGAAAAATTTCAAGTTACGCCTTATTACTCATTCTGTAGATCGAAAGTTTGGGTAAGGCTACAATCTCGGCACTTTGCCAGATAGCGCCAGGCGTATTGCATAGCCTTCGCTCAAAAATCAGGCAGGTATTGACGGAATCATGGGGCCGTCAATTGCTGATGATTTCAAGAACAAGGACATGCGGTGAGAGAGTTTGGACTGACTGGAGACCGGGTCACATCGGGTCGAATTGATGACATCGAAGCACTGCGCGCTGTCGCAATCCTGCTGACCATCATTGGGCACTTTCGATTCGTGCTGAAATGGCAAAACGCGAAGCTTCTCGGCATGGAGAATTACATCGCGCTGTGGGCTGGCGTTGATCTCTTCTTCGTCATTTCTGGCTTCGTGATCGCGCGCGATCTGATTGGCCGGTACGAGCAAAGCGAAAATCGCGAGCAGTTTTGGCGCGCGACCTTCGCATTCTGGATCCGTCGCGCGTATCGTATATGGCCGACGTCGTGGTTTTGGGCGACGATGCTAGTCGTCGCTGCCGTCGCAATCCCGGGCGTGAATTATTTCCCGCATTTTCGACTTGCGTTTGCCGATCTTTCGGCGGTCGTGATGCATGTCGTGAACTTCCATATCTGGTCATGCCAAGCACAGCTAGACAAGGCTGCATGCGGTGGGACCGTCATTTGGTGGTCGCTTTCGCTGGAAGAGCAGTTCTATCTAGCGCTCCCGCTGGTATTCCTCTTCGTGCCGAAAAAGAGGCTCACGGCTGTCCTGGTCGGCCTTATCGCAATTCAGTTTTTCATTCCGCGCGCCAATCTCACATTCGCGTGGTCTATCCGGACTGATGCACTGCTGTTCGGTGTCCTTCTCGCCATGCTTGAGCGGACCAAGTATCACGCCATTCTTACTCCGACCTTTATGAATAAGAGGCTTGTGGCGATCCCAGCCCTCGCGCTGCTGCTCTATCTTTTGGTCGAAATTCCCGGTAACGACTCGAAGATTCAGGTCGTCCCATTCTCCACGGGGTTGGTAGCACTTGTCGCGGCAATGATCGTTTTTATCGCCTCTTATGATCGCGACTACATCGTACGCAGTCGATCTTTGAAACCCATCTTCATCTACATCGGATCGAGGTCGTATGCGCTTTACATCGTCCACGCGTTCAACCTCTATCTGACAGCCCAAGTTTGGGATTGGCTTTCGCCTCGCGGTACTGCGTTCGGCCCGAATTACACGCTTCGGTTCGCTCTGACGTTCATCGTGCTAACTTTCGGCTTGGCGGAGCTTAACTATCGCCTTCTCGAAACGCCACTTCGTAACAGGGGAAAGCTTGCCGCTAAAAGCATGGCAAACGCGCCAACAACTTCTGAGGCCGCTTCCCCGGCACTAGCCGAACACGCGGAGCACTGACATCGCTAAATGGTGGCGCCCCCACCAATGTGGATTACTGCCAAATGCGCGTTAATCAGCGGCAACGGCCGTGCTGAACTTGGTCCCATCCCATGTCGATCCGATCGTAACGAAGTCTGTTGATTTGCAGTAGAAACTGACCCACT